>LJCV01000303.1 GCA_001298575.1 Actinobacteria bacterium OK074 | reverse complement strand
CCCCCCCCCCCTCCCCCCCCCCCACCCCCGCCGTGGAACCCCCCCCCCCCAGCCCTCCCCCTCCCCCCCCCCCCCCCAACCCCCCCACCGCCACATCGGTCTTGCTGTTACCGGCATCCACGGCCAGCACCAAGCCACCCGCCGCAGAGCCGCCGGCAGCCGAGCCACCCGCCACAGAGCCACCCGCCACAGAGCCACCCCCCACCGAGCTCAGACCACCACCCCCCACCACACTCACGCCCACGCGAGATGCCCCCGATTGTGCGCAAGAAGCCGATCCGTCAGCGCCTCCGCCCGCGCGTACTGCCCCACCAACGGATGCGCCAACAGCGCCCGGAACACCCGCTCCCTACCACCCCGCACCGCCGCGTCCAGCGCCAACCCCTCGTACGCCGTCACGCTCGCCATCAGCCCCGCGTACAGCGGATCCACCGGCTCCACCGGCAGTGGCGTGGCCCCCTGCCCGCCGACCGCCGCCTGCACCTCGACGACCGCGTCGTCCGGGAGGAACGGCAGCGTCCCCCGGTTGTAGGTGTTCACCACCTGGTAGGGGTGGCCGCCCGAGCCGAGCAGCGCCGCCACCAGGTCGACCGCGGCCTCCGAGTAGTAGGCCCCGCCCCGCCGTTCGAGCAGCGCGGGCTTCTCGACGAGTGCCGGGTCGGCGTACATGTCGAGCAACTGCCGTTCCATCTCCGCCACTTCGGCCGCCCGCGACGGCTTGGTGCGCAGCTCCTCGACCACCTCGTCGTGGGTGTAGAAGTAGCGCAGGTAGTAGGAGGGGATCACGCCCAGACCGTCCACCAGAGCGTGCGGCAGGCGCAGGTCCGCCGCGATTGCCGTGCCGTGCTCCGCCAGCAGCTTCGGCAGGATGTTCTCGCCCTCGGGGCCGCCCAGGCGCACCCCGGTCTCCCAGGTGAGGTGGTTGAGGCCCACGTGGTCGAGGTGGACCTCGGCGGGCGCGACCCCCAGCAGCCGGGCGAACCGCCGCTGGAAGCCGATCGCCACGTTGCACAACCCGACCGCGCGGTGGCCCTCTTCGAGCAGCGCGCGGGTGACGATCCCGACCGGGTTGGTGAAGTCGACCAGCCACGCCTTCGGGTTGGTGCGCCGGACCCGTTCGGCGATGTCGAGCACCACCGGCACCGTACGCAGCGCCTTGGCCAGGCCGCCCGCGCCGGTGGTCTCCTGCCCGATGCAGCCGCACTCCAGCGGCCAGGTCTCGTCCTGCTGGCGGGCCGCCTGGCCGCCGACGCGCAGTTGCAGCAGTACGGCGTCGGCGCCGTCGACGGTCGCGTCCAGGTCGGTGGTGGTCACCACGCGCCCGCCGTGCCCCTGATGGGCGAAGATCCGCCGGGCCAGGCCGCCCACGACCTCCAGGCGGTCGGCGGCCGGGTCGACGAGGACCAGTTCGGTCACGGGCAGCGTGTCCCGCAACCGGGCGAAGCCGTCGACGAGTTCGGGGGTGTAGGTCGAGCCTCCGCCGACCACGGTGAGTTTCATAGTGAGTTCAACCCTTTACTCCGGTCAGGGTGACGCCCTCGACGAACGCCTTCTGGGCGAAGAAGAACACGAGGATCACGGGGGCCATGACCAGCACCGTCGCTGCCATGGTGAGGTTCCAGTCGGTGTGGTGGGCGTCCTTGAACGACTCCAGGCCGTAACTCAGGGTCCAGGCACCCGGGTTCTCGGACGCGTAGATCTGCGGGCCGAAGTAGTCGTTCCAGGCGTAGAAGAACTGGAACAGGGCGATGGCGGCCACGCCCGGTTTCGCCATCGGCAGGATGACCCGCAGGAGCGTGCGCAGGTCGCCGCAGCCGTCGACCTTGGCGGCGTCGACGTATTCGTTCGGGATGGTCATCAGGAACTGCCGCAGCAGGAAGATGGAGAACGCGTCCCCGAACGCCATCGGGATGATCAACGGCCAGAGCGTGCCGGACAGTTGGAGCTGCTTGGCCCAGAACAGGTACATCGGGATGATGATCACCTGCGGTGGCAGCATCATCATCGAGACGACCATCATCATGGTCAGGTTCCGGCCCCGGAAGCGGAACTTGGCGAGCGCGTACGCCACCGGGACCGACGACACGACCGTCAGGACGGTGCCCAGCCCGGCGTAGACGAGGGTGTTGCGCCACCAGGTGAGGAAGCCCGGGGTGTCGAAGACCTTGCGGTAGTTGCCCCACTCCCAGGTGTGCGGGATCAGGTCGCGGCTGAGCGCCTGACTGTCCGTCATGAGGGAGGTGAGGAAGACGAACACGAAGGGGAGCGTGAAGAACAGGGCGGCTGCTACTCCCAGGGAGTGGACGGCGACCCACTCGAAAAGTGCCCGGCGGCGGGCCGTTCGTTCAGCCGGTGTCACCGGCGTCTTCGACTCCAGTGGTTTGTCGAGTACTTGAGCCATCAGTCGGTCACCCCGATCAGTCCGCCCCGCCGCCGCATCAGCAGAGCCGTGAACGCCATCGACAGGGCGAAGAGGACCAGTGCGACCACGCACGCGGAGCCGTAGTCGAAGCGCTGGAAGCCCAGGTTGTAGACGAGTTGGGGGAGCGTCAGGGTGGACTGCCCGGGGTAGCCGGGCTCGAACTGGTTGCCCGAGCCCTGGATCGTCCCCGAGGCGACCTTCCCCGCGACCAGCGGTTCCGTGTAGTACTGCATGGTCTGGATCACCCCGGTGACCACCGCGAACATGATGATCGGCGAGATGTTCGGCAGCGTCACGAACCGGAACCGCTGCCAGGGCGAGGCCCCGTCCAGCTGGGCCGCCTCGTACTGCTCGGCCGGCACGTCCAGCAGCGCGGCCATGAAGATGACCATCAGGTCGCCGATGCCCCACAGCGCGAGCAGCGTCAGCCCCGGCTTGGACCAGTGCGGGTCGGTGAACCAGCCCGGCGCCGGGATGCCGATCTTCTCCAGCATCGAATTCACCGGCCCCGTACCGGGGTTGAGCAGGAACACGAACGACATGGTCGCCGCGACCGGCGGGGCCAGGTACGGCAGGTAGAAGAGGGTGCGGAAGACGCCCGTACCCGTCTTGATCTTCGTGATCAGCAGGCCGATGCCCAGGCCGAAGGCGACCCGCAGGGTCACCATCACCACCACCAGCCACAGGGTGTTGCGCAGCGCGGACCAGAAGTAGGGGTAGTGCTCGAAGACGTACGCCCAGTTCTTCCCGCCGCTCCAGGTCGGCGGCTTGAAGCCGTCGTAGTGCATGAAGGAGAAGTAGACGGTCGACGCGAGCGGGTAGGCGAAGAAGACGACGAAGCCGATCAGCCACGGCGAGAGGAAGGCGAGCGTGCGCAGTGCGGAACGGCGCCGCTTGGCCGCCAACGTCCTTACCGGCGGCACCTTTTGGGATGCGAGAGTGGTCATGGCGGTCGCCTACTCCGCCTGCGCGATGTCCGTGTCGATCTGCGTGGCCGCCTTCTTCAGGCCCGCCTTCAGATCGGTGACCTTGCCGCTCTCGTAGTCGTAGCCGAGTTGCTGGATGGTCACCAGGTACACACCGCCGTTGACGGAGGCGGGAGTCGACGTCGAGTCAGGGTTCTTGGCGATGTCCAGGAACGTCTTGAAGCGCGGATCGTAGGCCAGCTTCGGCGACTTGAGCGCGGCGAGCGTGGAGGGCACGTTGTGGATGGCGTTGGCGAACGACACCACCGCGTCCGTGTCGGTGGAGATGTACTTCACGAACTCCCAGGCCGCGTTCTGCTTCTTGCTGGTGGCGGCGATGCCCGCGATCGTGCCGGTGACGTACCCCTTGCCGTACTGGTCGGCCTGGTCGTCGGGGACCGGCAGCGGGGCGACCCCGATGTCGAAGCCGACCTTCGCGTCCACGGCCATGCCCAGCCGCCACTCGCCGTCCATGGACATGGCCAACTGCCCGGTCTGGAAGGGGTTCTTGTCGCCCCACTCGTCGCCCAGGGAGGACCGGTACTTCTCCAGTTTCGTGAAGCCGCCGAGTCCGTCGACGAGCTTCTTCTGTTCCGTGAAACCGGCCGCGATCCCGGGGTCGGTGGCGATGGCCGACTTGCCGTTCTTGTCGAAGTAGGTCGGCGAGAACTGCGCGAAGTAGTGCTCGGTGGTGGTCTCGAAGCCGTGGTAGTCCGGCATGAACCCGAGCTGCTTGTACGAGTCGCCGTCCGTGACCGTCAACTTCTTGGCATCCGCCGCGAATTCGGACCACGTCTTGGGCGGGCTGGTGATCCCGGCCTTCTTGAACTCGTCCTTGTTGTAGTACAGCCCGTACGCGTCGCCGAGCAGCGGCACCGCACAGCGGTCGCCGTCGTACTGCGTGTACTCGTTCATCGTCTTCGGGAAGATGGCTGCCGGGTCGATGCCGTCCTTCTTGAAGAACGGGTTGAGGTCGGCGAGGGCGCCCGACGAACAGAACTTGCCCACGTTGTTGGTGGTGAAGGAGGAGACCACGTCGGGGGCCTTGTCGCCGCCCGAGCGCAACGCCTGGTTGATCTTGTCGTCGGTGACGTTGCCGACGACGTTCACGTGGATGTTCGGGTGTGCCTTCTCGAACCGCGCGACCAGGGACGTGACCGCCTTGACCTCGCCTGGATCGCTCCAGCCGTGCCAGAAGTTGATGGTCGTGTCCTTGGACGCGTCGTCGTCGGAGCCCGAACTCGACTGTCCGGTACAGGCGGTGGCGAGCACCGCACAGCACCCGACGAACACGGCGGCGGACCGGAGCCGGCCGCGCGAGCGCGAAGTGGGCTGGTGGGCGGGGGAGTTGGTGGCCGCGGACCGGGAGGCTTCTTCGGTCATGGGAACGGTCTTCCTAGGAGGAGGACGGGGGAGGGGAGAAGGGAGGCGTACGGCGTGCGGGGTGCCGGGACTCGGGGTGTGTACAGCGCTTGGAGAGTTCAGGGGCGTGGTGAGAGAGCCCCGCGGGAGGTGTCGAAGACCTCGTCGCGGGTGACCGCCAGCGCGCTCTCCAACGCGCCGCGCAGGACCGGGTGTTCGCGTACGTCGCCGAGGAGCAGGTGCGGCCGGGAGGCGGCCAGTTCCGCCAACTCGGCCTGGATCAGGGCCCGCAGCGGTTCGCCACCGGCGGTGAGCGAGGCGCCGCTGAGCACGACGAGTTCGGGGTCGAGGACGGAGACGAGGGAGGCGAGACCGATGGCGACCCGGGTCGCGTAGGTCTCGAGGAGCTGTCGCAGCGGGCCTGTCGTGGTGTCGGCGGCGCGGGCGAGCAGGAGCGGGGTGGCCTGGACGTAGGGCATCTCGGGCAGGTCCGGGACGCCGAGTTCGCGGGCGAGGACCGGTAGTGCCTGGGAGCCCGCGAGGTCCTGGAAACCGCCGCCGTTCGCGCGGGTCACGTCGCGCACCAGCGGTGTGCCCGGCACCGGCAGGAAGCCGACCTCGCCCGCGCCGCCGGTCCAGCCGCGGTGCAGCCGGCCGCCGAGAACGAGGGCGGCGCCGAGCCCCTCCTCGTTCCACAGCAGCACGAAGTCCTCGTGCCCGCGGGCCACTCCGAGCCGCTGCTCGGCGATGGCGACGAGGTTGACGTCGTTCTCGTGCGCGACCGGCATCGGCAGCGCGGCGGCCAACTCGCCCAGCAGCGTGGGGGAGTGCCAGCCCGGCAGGTGGTTGGCGTACCGCAGTTCGCCGGTGCGCGGGTCGAAGGCGCCGGGCGTGCCGAGGACGGTGTGCCGCACGTCGTCGAGCCCGAGCCCGGCGGCGCGCAGGGCCCCGCCGAGCGCCTCGGTGACCTGCCGCACGGCGGTCCCGCCCCGGCCGTGTTCCCCGGCCCCCGCCTCGACGCCGGCCTCAACTCCCGTACCGGCACCCGCCGTACGCACCTCGTACGTGCCCACCGTCCGCCCCGTGAGATCGGCGACCGAGGCGCGGACGGACCCGGGCGTGACGTCGAGTCCGGCGGCGTACGCGGCCGTCGGCTCGATCGCGTACAGCTGCGCGTTCGGGCCGGGGCCGCCCTCGCTGGTGCCGGTGACCCGGACCAGCCCCGCGGTTTCGAGACGGGCGAGCAACTGCGAGGCGGTGGGCTTGGACAGGCCGGTGAGCGTGCCGATCTCGGTGCGGCTGAGGGGGCCGCGGGCGAGCAGCAGATCGAGGGCGGCGCGGTCGTTCATGGCGCGCAGCACGCTGGGCGTGCCCGGGGTGCCGGAGGGTGTGGTGGGTTTTGCCATGGGATCTACGTACCTGTCGTGCTTGTGCGCTTTCGTTCGTTAGGAAGGTTTCCTATCGATGGGAGGAAGGTAGGCGGAGCCGCCCGGGCCGTCAACGGGCTCCGGGCGGGCAGACGAAATCTTTACGTCGGGCGACCTCGCCCGACGGCGATGCAGTCGATGTAGGGGACGGGCTACGACGCCGTCAGGCCCCCCACCGTTTTCCGCTCCGCCTCCGTCAACGGCGGTTCCGCGGACGGCTGTTGGCGCGCACGGCCGAGGACGAGCGGGAGGAGCAGCTCGCGGGAGAAGAGCCGGGTGGCCGGGGCGGAGAGGGCGAGCACGTCGAGGAGGACGGCGAGGGCGCGCGGATCGCGGGCGCCGGTGGCCACCGCGCGCCGTACCTGCCCGGTGAGCAGCCGTCCCAGCACGGTCGTCGGCTGCCCCGCGCCCGGGTAGCCCGCGTCCTGCCCGGCCGCGAGGTCCCACGCGGCGGCCACCGGCCCCGCCACCGCGCGCTGGATCCGGCGGGCGGTGCCGGGCGCGGCCGGACCGTGCCCGCGCAGCACCTCGCGCAGCGCGAGGGCGCTCTGGGCGGCGACGGTGACGCCGTGACCGTAGACCGGGTTGAAGCCCGCGACGGCGTCGCCGAGGACGGCGAACCCCTCGGGGCGGCGGCTGGGCTGTTCGTAGTAGCGGCGCCTGTTGGCGGTGCTGTGGGTGGTGAAGACGCCGGTCAACGGCTCGGCGTCGGTGAGGAGTCGGCCCAGCAGCGGGTCGTCGAGGGCGCGGGCGAACGGGACGAACGCGTCCTCGTCGCCGCTGGGTTCGCCGCCCTCGGTGCCGTACAGGGAGACCAGCCAGCGGCCGTCCTCGACGGGCAGGATGATGCCGCCGCGGCCCGGCGGGCGCGCGGGGTCGGCCTGGACGTGGACCAGTGGGAAGCCGTGCTCGGCGGTGGCGCCGGGCGCGCGGAAGACGCGGGTGGCGTAGCAGACCCCGGCGTCGACCTCGCGTTCGCGGACCGGGGCCAGCCCGAGGTCGGCGAGCCAGTCGGGGGCCCGGGAGGAGCGGCCGGAGGCGTCCAGGACGAGGTCGGCGGGGAGGAGTTCACCGGCGGCCTCGTCCTCGACGGCTTCGGTACGGCCGCCCCGCGCCGGGCGCACGCGCACCCCGCCGACCCGGCCGGTGTCCCCCGCCAGCCCCACGGCGACGGTGTGCTGGCGGAGTACGACCCGGGGGAGGGCGAGGACGCGGTCGCGCAGGGTGGCATCGAGGAGATCGCGGCTGCACAGCAGGCCCCGGCGGGCAGGTGAGCGGGCGGTTGAGCGGGCGGTTGAGAGGTGCGGAGCCTGGCGGGGGAGCCAGACCGCGCCGGGCCCCCGGACCACGCAGTCCTCCGGTACGCCGGTCAACCGGGCCCCGGCGGCGGCGAGTTCGTCGACGATCCCCGGCAGCAGCGCGTCCAGGGCGGTGACGCCGCCGTCCCCCACGACGTGCGCGTGCCGCGCCTGCGGCAGCCCCCGGCGGGGTTCGGGCCCCTCCGGCAGGGTGTCCCGCTCGACGAGGGTGACGTCGGCGTACTCGGCGAGTACGGCGGCGGCGAGCAGCCCGGCGACGCCTCCGCCGACGACGACCGCGCGAGGGGCGGGGGACTTGGTCACGAAGGTCACACTCTCCGTCTGGCTCTGTCTGGCGGGGCGCCCCGAGGGCCGTGGCCGGTCCGGAGGCCGTGGCGCCTCCGGGCCCTGGCGCCCGTCGACCCTATGGCGCAACGGGTGTGTGAGCCAAGCGTGTTGACGGGTCCACGGTGCGTTGTCGCAGCTCGGCGGGTGCGTCACGAGTGCCTAACGATAGAGGGAACGGGCCCGTCTCGACAGGGTGTTCACAGGTTGGCGGTCTTTGATCACGCTCGCTCGGGTCTGGCGGGAGCTGTGGTATCTGTCGAGATCTTGTGAAATTGAGGTAGAAAGGGCGCGGTAACAGTGCTGCTGCTCATGTCGTGCTGGCGGGCCGCCGCGGTCAACTGCGTCGCGTTCGCCGTGACGAACGTGGGGATCGTCGTCGTCAACGACGGCTTCTCCTGGTCGGATTCGGGTGAGGCGGTCGCTTCCAGCCTGCTTGCCTGGGCCCTGGTGAGCCTCGCCTGGGCGGCCGTAGCGTACGCGGCACTGGCCCGGCGGGCCCGGCAGGCGGGGGTGCCGCTGTCGCGGCGCGCGCTGGGGGAGCAACAGTCGTACGTACTACGGCCGTTCGCGCACGACGAGGGCACCGACGGCCCTGCGGACGGCACGGCCGACTGGCGGGAGCGGGTGCGCGGCGAGGTCGGCTCGGCCGAACGCGCCTTCCTGGTCGCGGAGAAGGGCCGGGAGGAACTCTGGTTCCGCTGGCGTCCCGGCCGCGCCGACCGCTCGGTCTACGGCTCCCTGACCTTCGACACCACCACGGACGCCGTCCGCCTCGACGTCCGCGACGGCGAGGGGGTGCCGGGTGCGGCGGGCCTGAACATCGGCGGCCCGTTCATCGCGGTGTGCCAACTGGCGTGTACGGCGGGGCTGGTGGGGGCGTCGTCGTAGAGACGGCGCCCCGCCGCAGAATGCGCGTGAGGGCTACTGGCGCGGGCGCTCCAGCGTGAGGAGCAGGCCCTCGACGGAGCCGGGGCCGATGCGGCCCTTGACGTCCGCGGCGGTGATCGCCTTCAGCGCCCACCCGTCCTCGGCGTGCTTGTTGAGGACCTTCTCCAGCTTGTCGCTGTCCAGGGCGTCGCCGATCAGCGACTCCCGGAAGGTGACGACCTTGTACTCGTACGCGTAAGGGCTGCTCATGGCTGCGGGGTTCTCCTGAACGTCGGTTGGGTCGGTACGGCCGGGCACCACCCAATCACCTCCGACCAAGTGGGAGGAGGGAGGGGGGAGTTGCCGCTAAAGGAGGCCCTACCGGACCGCCGACCCGGACCGCGCCGGAGTGATCGGCGTGGTCGCCGCCGACTGGGCCGAG
Source organism: Actinobacteria bacterium OK074 (assembly GCA_001298575.1). GTDB lineage: Bacteria > Actinomycetota > Actinomycetes > Streptomycetales > Streptomycetaceae > Streptomyces. The sequence goes on along the minus strand of LJCV01000303.1, from coordinate 37,138 downwards.
TCCGGGTTGGAGTGGGCCGACGGGGCGGCCATGGCCTCCGTCGCGTCGGCGGGTGCCTCCGGCACGGTGGCCGTTTCGCCGCCCACGATACGGATGTCGGCCGCGTCGAAGGCGTGTTTGATGCGCCAGCGCAGTTCGCGTTCCACGGTGACGGCCTTGCCCGGCATGGTCTTGGCGGAGACGCGGACGACCATCGAGTCGAGGGCCACGCTGTCCAGCCCGAGGACCTGGATGGGGCCCCACAGCAACTCGTTCCAGGGGTCCTCGGCGGCCATCCGCTCGGTGACGTCGTCCAGGGTGCGCTTGACCTTGTCGAGGTCCTCGCTGGAGCGGACGGTGACGTCCACGCCGGCCGTGGCCCAGCCCTGCGAGAGGTTGCCGATGCGCTTGATCTCGCCGTTGCGGACGTACCAGATCTCGCCGTTGTCGCCGCGCAGCTTGGTCACGCGCAGCCCGACCTCGATGACCTCGCCGGAGGCCACGCCCGCGTCGATGGTGTCGCCGACGCCGTACTGGTCCTCCAGGATCATGAACACGCCGGAGAGGAAGTCCGTCACCAGGTTGCGCGCGCCGAAACCGATCGCGACACCCGCGACACCGGCGGACGCGAGGAGCGGGGCGAGGTTGATCTCGAACGCGGAGAGGACCATCAGCGCGGCGGTGCCGAGGATCAGGAAGGACGCGACCGAGCGGAGTACGGACCCGATGGCCTGGGAGCGCTGCCGGCGCCGTTCCGCGTTGACCAGGAGTCCGCCGAGGGCGGTGCCCTCCGCGGCCTGGACGGTGCGGTTCATGCGGTCTATCAGCTTGGTCAGCGAGCGCAGCACCACCGCCCGCAGCACCGACGCGATCACCAGGATCAGCAGCACCTGGAGCCCGATGGCCAGCCAGGTGGACCAGTTCTGCTCGACCCAGCTCGCCGCGTTGGTGGCGCTCTCCTGGGCGTCCTGGAGCGTCTTGACCGTCGATTCGCCCGACTCCGAGGGCGACGGGGTCGGGGTGGCGGCGGCCAGTAGGACGGACAGGGACACGGCAGGTACCTCCAGGTGCACAAACGTCTGCCCCCGGCACGGAAAGGTCACGGAAAGGTCACCGTGCGGGCAGGCCCACCACACTAACGGGGCATCGTGTGGGGATCGGCGCCATGTTCGAAGGAGAGACGGTGCTCACGCCGCGCCGGGGGGCGCGCGGAGCGCACGGAGGGCGTATCCGGGGCTTGCGCGGCGCACCTCCCGAACCCCACACGCCCCATGCCCCACAGGGCCGACAGGCCATCCGGACCCGCCTTCCCCCGCCTCCCGCCCGACCACAGGCACGGCACAGGCATGAAGACCCCCTGATCCGGGGGATGTATCACGTGTGGTCGAAAACACTCCCAGCCCGTTACCGGGACATGGTGGCGCTTCCACCTGGCATGAGGAGACACTGACTACGACTCGTCCCGGCGCGAGCCACGCGCCGCCGACGCACAAGGAGGCGTCCGTGCCGCATGTCCTGGTCCTCAACGCGTCGTACGAGCCACTCGGCGTCGTACCGCTCCGCCGCGCGCTCGTCCTCGTTCTGGAGAACAAGGCCGTCTGCCTGGAAGAGTCCGGCGCCTATCTGCACAGCTCGACCGTGACCTTGCCAGCGCCCAGTGTGGTGCGGCTGAAACGGTTCGTGCGGGTCCCCTACCGGGGGCCCGTTCCTCTTACCCGGCGCGCTCTGTTCGCCCGTGACGGCGGCCGGTGCATGTACTGCGGTGGCGTCGCAACCAGCGTCGACCACGTCATCCCGCGCAGCCGCGGCGGCAAGCACGTCTGGGACAACGTGGTGGCCTCATGCCGCCGCTGCAACCACGTGAAGGCCGACCGCCACCTCGTCGAGATCGGCTGGCGCCTGCGCCACAAACCGGCACCACCGACCGGCCTGGCCTGGCGCATCATCGGCACCGGGCATCGGGATCCGCGCTGGCTGCCCTATCTACAGCCGTATGGCGCGGAGGATGCGATGGCCCGGATCGACGGCATTTCTGCCTGAGCCTCGATCCGGGCTTTTGTGTGTCCTGGGTCGAGAGGGCGGCGGCGGGAACGTCAGGTGTACCGCAGTTCGCCCGGCCGGACCGCCCGGTGCAGCAGGGGCAGCGAGCCGGCCGCGGCCAGCAGGCAGGCGCCGTACACCGCGAGCGGGACCAGCAGCGGGAGCAGCGGTACGGAGTCGACCTCGGCGGCGAGCCCCGCGTACCAGGTGCTGATCGTCATGCCGCCGAGGCCCGCGAGGGCGAGCGCGGGCGCCAGCGGGAGCGCGGTCTCCAGGAGCAGCGCCCGGCCGAGCACCGCGCGCGGCACCCCGGCGGCGGCCTGTACGGCGAGGGTGCGGCGGCGGGTGGCGAGGGACTCGGCGGTGCCGACGGCCAGGCCGCTCAGCGCGATTGCCAGGGCGGTCAGGACGGCGGCGCCGGTGAGGTCGATGCCGGTGGTGTAGAAGGACAGGTCGGCCGCGAGGGTGTTCTCGTCGCGTGCGAGTGCGGCCAGGAGCACCTCGCGCACGCCTACGAACCCGGTGCCGACCACGGTCACCAGCAGGACCGCGGCGTGGGTGCGGGCGGTGGCCCACGGGTCGTCGCGCAGCCGTTCGGCGGCGAGCAGGGTCGCCGGGTCGCTCGTACGTTCGGCGAGCCGCCGGCCGACGGCTCGCGCGGCGGCCCCGCACAGCCGTACGGCGCCGAGGCCGGTGACGGCCACGATCGCGAACACCAGTACGGGTGCCGTGCCGAAGCCGCCGACGGCGTGCGGGGCCAGGAGCAGCCCCACGACGAGAACCGCCAGGGCAGCCGCCGGGAAGAGGGCACTGGGCCCGCGGTCCGGCCGCAGCCGCCGTACCCGGCCCAGCGGTGAGGCGACCACGCGGCGCAGCGCGACCACGCCCACCAGCGCGCCGAGCACCGGCACGGCCGCCGCGACCAGCGCCGCCGCGGCCCAGACGGCGGCGGGCGCCCCGTGCCACACGTGCGGCAGTACGACGGCGGCGACGGCCGTGGCGAGCGCCGAGCCCGCGAGGCAGGCGGGCCCGGCCTCCAGCGCGGCGATCCACCGCACCTGCCCGGGCGCGGCCCCCGCGAGCCGCAGCGCGGCCAGCCGCCGGTCCCGGTGCACGGCCCCGATCCGCGCGCACTGCCCGAGAAACCCGAGCACGGGGACGAGGAGGAGGACGAGCGCGAGGACCACGCCGGACCGCTGCCCCGGCTGGTCGAGGAGACCGTGGGCGAACGGGATGCTGTACTGCCCGTCCAGCGCGGCCACGGCGACGGCGGCCTGCCCGAACCCGGTGGCGAACGCGGCGCCGAGGGCGGTGAGGGCGACGCGCCACCACTCGGGGCGGTCGGAACCGCGGGTGAGGAGGAGGGCGAGGTGGAGGTTGGTGCGGAGGCTGATGTGGCGGGGGTTCATCGGGCGGTGGCCTCCGCGGTCGCGGGCTCGGCGGTCGACGTTGCTGTCGTGGTTCCGTCGCGGAGCACGACCTCCCGGTCCGCGTACGCCGCGACCTGGGCGTCGTGGGTGACCAGGAGTACGGCGGTGCCGGCCTCGCGGGCGGTGCGGACCAGGGCGGTCATGACCTGCTCGGTGGCGAGGGAGTCGAGGGCGCCGGTGGGCTCGTCGGCGAACACGACCTTCGGTCCGGTGACCAACGCCCGTGCCAGTGCGACGCGTTGGGCCTGACCACCGCTCAACCTGCCCGGCCGCAGGGCCTCTTGCCCGGCAACGCCGAACCGTTCCAGCCAGGTGTGCGCCTGCTCGTGCGCGGCGGGGCGGGTGGTGCCGGCGGGCAGCAAGGGCAGGGCGACGTTGTCGAGGGCGGTCAACTCGGGTATCAGCTGCCCGAATTGGAACACCACGCCGAATTCGGTCCGCCGCAGTTCACTGAGCCGGGACTCGGGGAGGGCGTCAACGCGTTCGCCGTCGTGGACGACTGTGCCGCTGTCCGGGCGGACGATGCCCGCGAGGCAGTGCAGCAGCGTGGACTTGCCGCTGCCGCTGGCCCCGGTGATCGCGAGGACCTCGCCCGCGTGCAGGGTGACGGACGCACCGCGCAGGGCACGGGTGACGCCGTAGGTCTTGCTGAGGGAGGTGCCGCTGAGGAGGGGCGGGGGCTGTGTCGCTGTGCTCGTCATGTTCCGTCGACCTCCGCGGTCAGCGTGGTGAGCCGGGCCGCCGTGGTGGTCATCCAACGGAGGTCGGCGTCAAGGTGGTTGAGGGCGTAGTCGGCCGAGAGCACGGTGGCGAGGTCGGAGTCCTTCGCCGTCTTCACCGCGGTCAGCTCACGCATCCGCGCGGTGTGCGCGGCGCGTTGGGCGTCCAGGTAGGCGGCTGGGTTCGTGGCGCGTTGGTCGGCCGGGTCCGCGGCCGGGTTCGCGGCGGCGAGGATGGCAACGACGACCTTGGCGAAGATCTCGTTCGCGACGAAGGGGGTGGGCGGGGTGATCTCGCTTGCCCAGCGGGCGAGTTCGCGCCCGCCGCCGCCGGTCGACCGGTACAGCGTCCGCTCGGGCCCGCCGTCCGCCCCGGTCCCGTCGACCTCGGCGAGCCCGTCCCGGACCAGCCGCTGAAGCGTCGTATAGACCTGCCCGTACGCCAACGGCCGCGCCTGCGGGAAGCGTTCGTCGTGCCGCCGCTTGAGGTCGTAGCCGTGGCTGGGGCCGGCGGCGAGCAGGCCGAGCAGGATGTGGCGGGTGCTCATGGGGTCATTATGCACTCGGTATATGTAGTGAGTGAATAGTAGGGGTGGGGTGGTGCGTGTGGCGGAGGCAGAGTTGAGCCGGGACGGTTGCCGATACGGATACGGATACGGATACGGATACGGATACGGATACGGATACGGATACGGATACGGCCGCGCCCGGGGCCAGAACTGGACGATGTAGCGCTCCACGCCCTCGGGGACGTCGAACTGCGTCAGCTCGGCCACCTCCGGCCGTCCGGTGCACACGGCCCGGACCTCCCACTCGCCGGGGCCGTCCGACAGGTGGATCTCGCCGGGCGTGGGGCCCGCCGTCACCGCCCATGCCCGCAGCCTTCCCGACCTGCACGAGAGTGTCGCCGTCGCCGTCTCGTCCCAGGAGCCCGGTGGCACGGGCGCCGGTTCGTCCCAGACCTCGACGGTGACCGACGCGGTGTGGGTGTGCCCGGCGCTGGTGAAGTCGAGACGGCCCGTCCGCCCCGTCAGGAAGGGGCCCGGCGTGTGGCCTGCCGGAAAGCGCTCCGGGAGCCGGCTGCTGTCCGTGTCCTGCAACCCGAAGCCGCAGAAGTCCACTTCGACGTCGTACTCCCGGCTGCTGGTCAACTCGGCCATGGCGTCTCCACGTTGGGGTTGGCTCACCCGAGCATGTCATGCACGGCGCGACGGCCCCGCGCGAGCGGTTCGCTGCCGCGCGGGGTGGTCGTCAGCGCCCACTCCGCCCAGACCGTCTTGCCGACGCCCTCCCGTGGCTCCGCGCCCCAGTCGTCCGCGAGCGCCGCCACCAGCGCGAGTCCGCGTCCGAACTGGTCGTCGGGCGCCGCCGTCCGCGCACACGGCTCGCGCTCGCCGCGCGGGTCGCTGACCTCGGTGCGGAGGGCGGTGGCAGTGACGGTGATCCGTACCCGGAGGAGCCGGTCCCGGAGGCTGCCGTGCAGGAGGGCGTTGGTCAGCAGCTCCGATACGACGAGGGCGGCGTCGCCCGCGAGGTCCGGGTGACCCCACGCGGTCACGAGGCGTGCGGTGCGGTGGCGGGCGAGGGGGACGCAGCGGGGGGTGGGGGTGTAGTCGAGCTGGTCTTTGTGGAGGGGGAGTTCGGGGGTCGGGTTGGGCATGGGGGCGTGCACCTCCGGGAGTGATCGGATGAACACTGACGGTAGGGTCCACCATGTCTTGGGTGCAAGTGGTTCGGAGACAATTGTCTCCATTGGGTGACGGGTGGGGTTCACGCAAGCGAGACTTGATCCATGACCCGTACCTCGCAATTGGGCAACCGAGCCTCAACTGTTCTCGGTCGCAGGCTCGGCGCCGAACTGCTGCGTCTGCGTGATGCCGCAAGTAAGACCCAACAGCAGGCAGCTGATGTCATCAGTGCAACCAACTCGAAGATCGTGAAGATGGAGCGGGGCTGGGTACCGATGCGGGACCCGGACATTCGCGCGCTGTGCGAGTTCTACGGTCTGGAGGACCGCAAGGCTGTGGCCCGGTTGCTGGACATCGCGAGGCTGGACCGCGAGCGTCGTAAGGCGAAGGGCTGGTGGCAGGAGTCGCCTCATCCCGGCACGCTCTCCGAATACATCGCGCTGGAGGATGCCGCAAGTCGTATCCGCACTTGGCAACTCTCCCTGATTCCCGGCCTGTTTCAGACTGCCGAGTACGCGCGGTCGGTGACTGTCACCGAAGGCGTAGGCGTGTGGGAGGACCCCGACGAGATCGAGCGCCTCGTTGGGATCCGCATGCGCCGTCAGGAACGGCTGCGCGACGAACGCCCATTGCAGGTGTATGCCGTCATCTGGGAAGCGGCGCTACGGCAGTTGATCGGCGGCCCGGAGACGATGCGTGTCCAGCTGGAGCACTTGCTGGAAGTGGCCGAGTACCCGAACGTGCGCCTTCAGGTACTGCCTTTCCGGGCCGGCGGCCACCCGTGCATCTCGGGTCCGTTCACAGTCATCTCGTTCGCCGAAACCGAGGCCGTGGATGTGGTTCATGCTGATGCCATCGCGTCTACTGTGTGGGTGGAAAACGAGGCAGAAAGTGCTGCGTACGGTGCGTTCTTCGAACGTACGGCGCGACTGAGTCTCGCCCCGCACGACTCGGTTTCACTGATCGACACCATCCGCCAGGAGATCTGAACGCATGCACGAGTTCGTCTTCGTCAAGTCCACCTACAGCAACGCCGGAGGCGAGTGCGTCGAAGTCGCCCGCAACATCCCGCCCACCATCGCCGTCCGCGACTCCAAAACCCCCGGCGGCCCCATACTCCGCCTCACCCCGGACACCTGGACGAAGTTCACCGCGTCGCTGAACTAACCCGCCCGCGCCCAGTGCGATGCTGCACACCGGGCAACGACGACAAGGAGACCCCGTGGTCGAGGACCTCACCCGGCTCGCGGAGCTGCACGGCGTCGCCACCTCCTACCAACCCTCCCCGGACCGTACGGTCGCGGCGTCCGACAGCGCCGTGACCGCCGCCCTCGTCGCGCTCGGTGTCGACGTGTCCGGACCCGACGCCGTACGCCGCTCCCTCACCGGGCGGGAGGCGGAGGTGCGGGCGCGGTTGTTGCCGCCCACGGTGGTGTGCTGGGACGGGCAGGTGTCCGAAGCGATTGCCGCGCTGCCGGACGGGACCCGGGTGCGGGTCGAGGCCGAGGGCGGGGAGGTGCTCGACGGGCTTGGTCAACTCCCGCACGGTGTGCACCAGTTGCACGTCACCGCGCCCGACGGCCGTACCGCCACCGCCCACCTCGTCGCCGCCCCGGCCCAGCTCCCGGCCCCGCCCGGGCGGTCGTACGGGCTGCTCGTGCAGCTCTACTCCCTGCTCTCGGAGCGGAGTTGGGGGATGGGGGATCTCGGCGATCTCGCCGAACTCGCCGCCTGGGCGGGGCGGACGCTCGGGGCCGGGTTCGTGCAGGTCAATCCTCTGCACGCGGCCGTTCCCGGGGCACCCACCGATCCGTCCCCCTATCGGCCCTCCTCCCGTCGCTACCCCGACCCGATCCACCTCCGTGTCGAGGAGATCCCCGAGTACGCCTACGCTCCCGCCGCCCCCGCGTTGCTGGAGCGCGCCGCCCGGTTGCGACAAGCCGTTCTCCACGATGGTGAGTTGATCGACCACGACGCCGTATGGGCCCTGAAGCGGGAGGCGTTGGAGGGGGTCATGAGGGAAGTTCCCCTCGGGGCTGGGCGGTTGGCCGCCTACGACGAATTCCTCGCCGAGGAGGGGCAGGCCCTGGAGGACCACGCCACCTGGTGTGCGTTCGCCGAGGTGCACGGGGGTGAGTGGCAGCAGTGGCCGGAGGGGCTGCGGGATCCTCGGTCCGCCGAAACCGCCCGTGCGCGGGCCGAGTTGAGCGAACGCGTCGACTTCCACTCCCGCCTCGCCTGGCTGACGGACGCCCAACTCGCCACCGCCCAGCGGTCCGCACGGGACGCGGGCATGGCCGTCGGACTCGTGCACGACCTCGCCGTCGGCGTGCATCCCGGCGGTGCCGACGCCTGGGCGCAACAGGAGTTCTTCGCGGCCGGGATGTCCGTCGGCGCCCCGCCCGACGCCTTCAACGCCCTTGGCCAGGACTGGGGGTTGCCGCCATGGCGGCCGGACCGGCTCGCCGCTTCCGGATACGCCCCCTACCGCCGTCTGCTGCGCGCCCTGCTGCGCAACGCGGGCGCCCTGCGCATCGACCACGTCATGGGCCTGTTCCGGCTGTGGTGGGTACCGCAGGGCGGGCCGCCCACGGAGGGCACGTACGTCCGCTACGACGCCGAGGCCATGCTCGCGATCCTCGTCCTGGAGGCTTCGCGCGCCGGGGCGTTGGTGATCGGGGAGGATCTCGGGACCGTCGAACCGGGCGTGCGCGAGGCCCTGCACCGGCGCGGCGTGCTCGGCACGTCCGTGCTGTGGTTCGAGCGGGACTGGGACGGCGACGGACAGCCGCTGCCCCCGGCCGCCTGGCGCGCCGACTGCCTCGCCACCGCCACCACCCACGACCTGCCCCCGACCGCCTCCCGCCTCACCGGCGACCACGTCGAACTCCGGGAACGGTTGGGGTTGTTGACCCGTCCGGTGGCCGAAGAACGTGCCGACGCCGCCACCGACGTAGCAGAGTGGCTGGCAGTGCTGGCTCGGCTCGGCTTGTTGGGGGAGAACACCGAAGCAGCCTCGGAAGAAGTCGAGATTCAGGCCCTCCATCGGTTTCTCGACCGGACTCCCGCCCGGCTCGTCGGGATCTGGCTGCCGGACGGGGTCGGCGACCGTCGGCCGCAGAACGTGCCCGGCACCTGGGACCAGTACCCCAACTGGCGCCTGCCCATCGCGGACGCGACCGGCCGCCCGGTGACCCTTGAGGAAATCGCCGCCTCGCCCCGGGTGCGGGCGCTGGTGGAGGTGGTGCGGCGGGGCGGAATCTGACGGCCCCGGAGGCGGTCCCGGAAGCGGTCCCGGCGGCGGCCTGCGCCCCGTACGGCACCCCGGGCGCGCGCGGTCTTCGGGCGTTCGCTACTTTTGCACCGTGGACAAGAAGAACGCCCTGCGCGCCGGCGCCCTGGCCGCCGGTACGACGCTGATGATGCTGCTCATGTCGTCCCCCGCGCTCGCGCTGGCCCGCGACGACGGTGACGACCCCGGAAAGGGGCTGAGCGTGATCGACACGCTGGGTCTCTTCGTCGCGGCCCCGATCGGGCTGTTCGTGGTGATCGCCGGGCTCGTGCTGATCCTGGACAAGTCCCACAAGCAGCAGCAGAGCTGAGCACTGCGGTTGCGTTTGTGCCTGCGCCTGGGCCTGGGCGGGGGCTGAGCCCCTCCGGGGCCTGAGCTTCGTCGAGGGAGTCCGCACCCCGTCTCGTGGGGCACGGACTCCCTCGACGTGTTTCCGGAACCCCGGTCCCACCGCTGCGTCGCCCTACCGCCTAGAACGCCTGGCTCGGGAACGGTGCCGTCAGGTAACGCTGAACCGTCGGCGCCAGCCACGCCACCACCTCCGCCCGCGGCAGCTCCACCGCCGACGGGAACCGCAGGACGTACCGCGCCAGCGCCATCCCCAGCATCTGCGACGCGGCGAGCGCGGCCCGCGCGGGCACCTGTTCGGGGTCGGGGCACACGGCACGGGCGACCGGCACCAGCTGGTCGCGGAAGATGCCCTGGATCCGGTCGGCCCCGGTGGTGTTGGTGACGCCCACCCGGAGCATCGCGGTGAGCGTGTCGCCCTCCTCCCACAGGTCGAGGAAGTGACTCACCAGGACCCGCCCCACCTCCTGCCGCGACAGCCCGGCCGGGTCGGGCATCCGCAGGTCGACGTCGAGGACCGCGTCGAACAGCTTCTCCTTCGAACCGAAGTACCGGATCACCATCGACGGGTCGATCCGCGCGTCCTTCGCGATCACCCGAACCGTCGCCCGCTCATACCCATCGGAGGCGAACCGCTCCCGCGCGGCGGCGAGGATCGCGGCACGGGTGGAGTCGGAGCGGCGGGGGGTTGGGGGTGGGGTGGAGGTAGCTGGGGTGGCTGGAGTGGCGCTTTCGGTCATGTCAACGAGCGTAGGCCAACGAGTGTTGGCCAACAAGCGTAGGCCAACGACTGTTGGTCAACGGATGTTGGCCAACAGCCGTTGACTCCCACCAGGTGGCCCAGATGAACGCCCCCCTCCCCGACCACGCCACCCCCGTCCGCCGCCGCCCTACCGGCCGGCGGACACGGCGCCGCCGTACGCGACACCGCCGTACACCGCTCTACCGGCCCGTGTGGGGCGACGTCTCGGTCGGGGCAGTCGTCGCCGTGAGTAGCTGGCGTAGGAGGTCGGCCAGTTGGGTGGACTGGGCCGGGGTCAGGGAGTCCAGGGCTGTTGTCTGTTCGGTCAGGCTCGCGGTTACCGCCTCCTCGACCAGGGTGAAACCCCGGTCTGTGAGCGTTACTTGGAGGCCGCGGCGGTCGTGGGGGTCGGGGGAGCGACGGAGCAGGTTCGCGCGTTCCAGTTTGTCCAGGCGGCCGGTCATGCCGCCGGTGGTGAGCATCAGGGTTGCGGAGAGTTCGCGGGGAGAGAGGGTGTAGGGCTCGCCCGCGCGGCGCAGGGTGGCCAGTACGTCGAACTCTCCGCGGGCGATGCCGAATTGGGCGTACACCCGCTCCAGGCGGTCGCCCATCGCGCGCGTCAGCCGGAAGATCCGGCCGAAGATCTCCATCGCGGTGGTGTCGAGGTCCGGCCGTGCCGTCGCCCACTGGCCGATGATCGCGTCTACGGGGTCCCTGCGGGGTGGTGGGCCGGGCTGGGGCGGGGGAGGGGTGCTGCTCATGTGCCGAGTATCGGTTGATTCGGGGTCGCCCGCAAGAAAGTTGGTTGATAGTAAGTTGCTTAGGAGTAAGCTAGTTTCTGTCGAGCTTTTCGGCCCCGGCTGCCCGCTTCGCCTCGCCCCGCTTTGTGAAGGTGTCTGCCCATGTCCCGTAACCGCCCGTCTCTCATACCCGTCGCCGTCGTCACCGCGCTCGCCCCTGTCGCCTGGGGTACCACCTACGCCGTGACGACCGAGTTCCTGCCGCCCGGGCGGCCCCTGTTCACCGCTGCCGTGCGGGCACTGCCTGCCGGGCTGCTGTTGCTCGGGGTCGCGCGGGTGCTGCCGCGCGGGGGGTGGTGGGGGAAGGCGGCGGTGCTCGGGGCGCTCAACATCGGGGCCTTCTTTCCGCTGCTGTTCCTTGCCGCGTATCGGCTGCCCGGCGGGATGGCGGCCGTCGTCGGTTCGGTCGGGCCGTTGTTCGTCGCGGGGCTCTCGGTGCCGTTGCTCGGGGTGCGGCCGGGCGCCCGTACGGTGCTGACCGCGCTCGTGGCGGCGCTCGGTGTCAGCCTCGTCGTGCTGAGGGCGGCGGGCGGGCTCGATCCGCTCGGGGTGCTCGCGGCGGTCGCGTCCATCGCGTCGATGTCGACCGGGACCGTGCTCACCAAGCGGTGGGGGCGCCCGGCCGGAGTCGGTCCGCTGGCGCTCGCCGCGTGGCAACTGACCGCGGGCGGGCTGCTGATCGTGCCGGTCGCGCTGCTGGTCGAGGGCGCGCCGCCCGCGCTGGACGGGCGGGCGGTCGGCGGCTACCTCTACCTCGGGCTCGCGGGTACGGCGGTGGCGTACTGGCTCTGGTTCCGCGGCATCGGACGGCTGACCGCCACCCAAGTCACCTTCCTCGCCCCGCTGTCCCCGCTGACCGCGGCGGTGGTCGGCTGGGCCGCGCTCGGGCAGGCCCTCACCGCCGTCCAACTCGTGGGCATGGGGCTCGCGTTCGGGGCGACGGTGGTTGGACAGGGGCTTCGGCAGGGGCAGTTGGGGACCCTTGCCTCTACCACCTCGTCGCGGGGCGGGTCTTGCGCGGGCGTCTCGCCCGGTGCTGCTTCCACCACGTGCGCAGCCACAGGAGATGCAGTCCGCCGAGAGTGACCACCACCGCCGCCGAGTCCAGCCAGTTGCTTAGTGATTGGCCTGGGGTCAGGTGAACGACCGCGCGGGAGAGGAGAGTTACGTCAGCGGGGATGGTCACCAGGGCCAGGAAGGTCAGGCACAGTGCCGTTCCGGTTACCAGCACCGCACTGTACGCGCGTACGGATCTCCTTTCGTGGGGCGGGAGTTCGCGGCTCGGGTCGGCGGTCGTCGCGTCGGTGCGACCGAGTAGCCGTCGGGTCAGGTGTTTCGTGTAGGCGACGCCGTCGCCGTACAGGTCGCGGCAGCGCAGGACGTCCTGGAGAACGAAGTACAGGTCCGTGCGCGTGAAGACCATCAGCTGGAAGGGGAGGGGGAGGAGCGAGAGGAGGACCAGGGCGGCCAGGATGCGGCGCGGGGTGCCGTCCACGGTGTGGGTGGCCAGTGCGAACAGGGACGCGAAGGTGAGGTTGGTGGCGATGCCGGCCAGGTAAGCGGTCAACCGGTGGCGGCGGGGCGCGAGTTCGATACCGCTGATGTCGGTCTGCACGACGAGGAACTGCAACCGGGTGCCGAGCCGGATCCGGCCGGGTACGCCGGTGGCGCGGGCCACGAACAGGTGGGCGCACTCGTGCAGCATGAGCAGCGACCAGCCGTACGCCGCGCCGAGCGCGAGCACCGCGCTGCCGTGGTCGCTCCACAGCAGGGTGCGGTAGTTCAGCGGCACGGGCGGGCGGCTGAGCAGGGCCGCTACGGTCAACAGGCCGACCAGCACCGGGAGTACGGGGCTGAGCAGCCAACGCACCTGCCGGGGGCGGATATTGGCCAGCGGCGGGCGCGGTGGTCGGGGGGCGGGAACCGGGCGGCCGTCCAACTCCGCGACGAAACCCAGGGATACGAGTGCTTCGACGAAGTCGGGTACGTCGATGTCCTCGCCCGTCTCGGTGCGCAGCCGTTCGGCCACCTCGGTGGCGGTGAGGCCCTCGCCGAGCAGGTCGAGGGCGCGTTTGCCGGACTCCGGCAGCGCGACCAACTGGCCCGTGGCCATGCGGCCGACGATCCATTCGGAGCCGTCGGGGCGGGAGTTGAGGTCGTGCAGGCGGACACGGAGGGGGGTGGGGGCAGGGGCGGCGGGGGCGGGTTCTGTCGGCCTCGTGGTCACGGGAGGTGTCCGCAGGCCGGGCAGTCGGCTCGGCGTGGGAAGCGTTCCAGGACCGGGTCGCCCGGCACCATCAGGTTCACGCCGAAGCGGAAGCCCGGGTCCAGGGCCGGAACTCCGGTCAGCAGGGACAGCGCCGCGTGCGCCAGGAGGGTGCCGGAGAGGCCGGCGGTCACCGCGCTCGCCGGGTTCCACGGCATCCGCGGCGACGCGACCTCCTCGTCCGCCCCCGGCGCCAGCCGCAGATCGCGCCGCTCGAACTCGCCCTCCCGCAGACACTCCCAGCAGGCGCCCACCCCGGGCACGAAGACGCCCGCGCTCGCCACCGGGCCGCGGTAACCGGCGTCCGTCCAGGGGAGGTTGGCGGCGAGACAGGCGCGGTTGGTCCAGCGCCAGATGTGGAGGGGTTTGTCGGCGGCGAGGACGAGGAGGTCGTAGGCGGGGAGGGTGCCGGTGCCAGTGCCAGTGCTGGTACTGGTACTGATACCCGTGCCGGGGGTGGGCTTGGCGGCTGCGACTCCTTGCCTGCCCTCCGGCCCTTGCCTGCCCTCCGGCCCTTGCCCGCCCTCCGGCCCTTGCCCGCCCTCCGGCCCTTGCCTGCCCTCCGGCCCCGGCGCGCCCTCTGCCGAACCGCCCTCCGCCGAGCCCCCCGCCCCAATCAACTCCGCCAGATCCTCCGGCCCCCGCACCTCCCTCCGCTCCCCGGTCACCGTCACGTCCGAGTTCAGTGCGCGCAGCGTTTCCAGCGCGGCGGCCACCTTCGGGCGGCCGATGTCCGGTTCGCGGTAGAGAGGTTGGCGGTTGAGGTTGGACAGTTCCACCACATCCGGTTCCACGATGTGCAGGCGGCCGACGCCGGAGGCGACCAGGCTCTGGGCCGCGTAACCGCCCGTGCCGCCGACGCCCACCAGCAGCACCCGGGCCTCGCGCAGCCGGAGTTGGGCGTCCCAGGCGCTCGGGCGCGGGCCGCGGTCCATCCAGCGCAGCAGCGGAACTCCCCTGCTGTAGCGCTGCCGTTCGCGGTCGGGCAGCGGGACTTCGGCCGCCGCGTCCTCGACGAAACCCGCGGCGAACAGGTCCGCCATGCCCTGCCACACGTCCTCGTCGTCGAGTTCCGCGAGCGCGGCGAGGTCCGGGTGTCGGGCGAGGACCGCGTCGACCACCGCGTCCGGGGTCCGGGTGCCGTCCAACGCCTCGACCAGCGACCAGATCCAGCCGTTCGGGTCCTCGATCTCCGCGCCGATGCCGTAGATCACGCTGCCGACGCGGACGTTGCCGTCGACGGTCCGGTATGGCCGGTGCTCCGGCTTGATGCGCGGTCTGCTGAGCGTTTCCACCGTGACGGTCCCGACGGTCACTACGGCCCCCCGCTACTCGGTGACGTGTCCTTGACACTCTGGACCGGCGGGTCGACCCTTTTCAAGACGTCCTCACCGGTTACGTCGGAACACTCAACACCTCTACAGGGGAAGGGAGTTGACGTGCCAACGAAGATTGTGATCCGTCCGCTGGACAAGAAGGAAACCACCAGCGACAGCGGCGGGAACGGGGGCGGCTGACCACGTCGGCGATGCTGACGAAGATCGTGATCCGCCCACTCGACAAACAGGAAACCACCGGTGACAGTAGCGGTGGGAACGGAGGCTGATCCATGGCAACGAAGATCGTGATCCGGCCGCTGGACAAGAAGGAGACCACGGGGCCCAGTAACTCCCAGGGCGCCTGATCGGGGGACCGGCGTGCGGGCACAGTCCACTCCGTTCTCCCCCGTTTCTCCGGGCGCGCTCTACCCGGGCGTCGACGAACTGGAGCGGCAGGCCCGCGCGTTGGTCGCCGCGGCCCCCGGCGTACTGCGGCTGCGTGCCGTCGGCGAGAGCCGCGCCGGGCGCCCGCTGTGGCTGTTGTCCGCCGGACACGGCGACCGGCAGATCCTCACCGTCGCCGGGGCGCACGCCAACGAGCCCGTCGGCGGCGCCTCCGTGCTCCGCCTCGCCCGGCTCTTCGCCCGTCGCCCCGCCCATCCCCAACTCCTGGGCTGCACCTGGCACTTCCTGCTCTGCCTCGACCCGGACGGCGGCCACCTCGCCCAGGGCTGGCAGCCGGAGGAGCCGAAGCCGTCCCTGGAGGCGTGCCACCGCTCCTTCTACCGGCCCGAGTTCAGCTGTCAGCCCGAGTCGATGCCCGCGCCGGGGGAGCGGCGGGAACTGCTGCCCGAGTCCGCCGCACTCGTCCGGTTGCTCGACGAATTACAACCCGTCGCCCAATTCACCCTGCACGGCATCGAGTTCGGCGGCGCGTTCCTGATGCTGACGCGTGCGGTGCCCGGTGTCGTGGACGCCTTCCGCCGGACGGCCGCGCAGTTGCGCGTCCCGCTCACCCACCACCCCCTCGACGGCCTCGACTGGCGCCCCGAACCGCCCGGCGTCCTGCTGCTGCCCGCCGACCGCGGCGCGGGCGAACGCGACCAGAGCGGGTTCGTCGCCGAGAGCACCTGGCTGTACCCCCGGCGGTACGGCACCCTGACCGCGCTCGTCGAGACCCCCGCCTGGTCCGTCCCGGCGGTCAGCGACCCGCGGCCCGCGGCGGATCCTGCGGCGGAGACGGCGCGGGTGAGTGGGGTACTCCTTGATCGGGCGCGGGAGTTGGCGGCGGTGTTCGACGAGTGCGAACTTGCCGCTGTGCCGGAGGAGTCGGTGCCGTTGCGGGATGCGGCTCGGGAGCTTGTGGAGGTTGCGCCGTCCATTGCCGAGACGTGGGCCATGCAGGAAGTCATTGGGCATCGGGGGCACTTTGCGACGCTTGGGGTTTCTGCTCGGCGTATTCCGCTGCGTGCGGCTGCGATGATGCGGCGGGCGTTGGTTCGTGTGGATGCGGGGGGTGCGGATGTGCTGGGGGGGCTTGTGCGGGAGTGGTGTGGGGAGTTGGGGAAGGCGTATGAGTTGCGGTGGGTGCCTGTTGCTGTGCAGACGGGGTTGCAATTGAGGACTGTGCTTGACACGGCGCGGTTGGTTTGCGCGTAAGCGGGTCTGTTGGGGTGCCTAGTGTCTGCGTTCGTCTGCTGCGCCGTCGGGGCTGGTCGCGCCCGCGCGGCGGAGCCGCAAATTGATACAGCCCCGCGCCCCTTAAAAGCAAAAGCGCGAGGGCGCCCGACGATTGTCAGGCGCCCTCAAACCCGTCCGCGACTCTCAACCGCGAACGCTGTCCTCAACTACCTTGCCAGCGAACCGACTTCAGGACCCCGCCCCCGCATCCGCCGCCTGCGCCCGCAGTGCCCGCTCCACGCCCGACCGGGACTCCGACACCAACCGCCGCAACGGCGCCACCGGCTCCGCCTCCGTCAGCCACGCGTCCGTGCGGGCAAGGGTCGCCTCGGAGACCTGGAGCGACGGATACAGACCCACCGCGATCTGCGTCGCGATCTCGTGCGAGCGCGCGTCCCACACGTCCTTCACCGCCGCGAAGTACTTCTCCGTGTACGGGGCGAGGAGTTCGCGCTGGTCGGTCTGGATGAAGCCGCCGATCACCGCTTCCTGGACGGCGTTGGGGAGCTTGTCGGACTCCACGACCGACGCCCACGCCTCCGCCTTGGCCTCGGCGGTCGGCCGGGCGGCGCGGGCGGTCGCCGCGTGCCGTTCGCCCGCCGCGGTCTTGTCGCGCTCGTACTCGCCCGCGATCTCGTTCTCGTCGAACCGGCCGACGGCGGCGAGGCGTTGGACGAACGCCCAGCGCAGCTCGGTGTCGACGGCGAGCCCCTCGATCGTCTGGGTGCCGTCCAACAGTCCTTCCAGCAGGTCGAGTTGTTCCGGCGTACGGGCCGTGGCCGCGAACGCCCGCGCCCACGCGAGCTGGTGGTCGGAGGCGGCCGGGGCCGAGCGCAGGTGGGCCAGGGTGGCGTCCGTCCAGCGGGTCAGCAGCGCCTCGTGGGCGGCCGGGTCGGCGTACAGGTCGACGGCCAGCTTCACCTGGCGGTGCAGCGACTGCACGACGCCGATGTCGGACTCCTTGCCGATGCCGGACAGCACCAGCGAAAGGTAGTCGCGGGTGGCGAGTTCGGCGTCGCGGGTCATGTCCCAGGCCGAGGCCCAGCACAGCGCGCGCGGCAGCGAGGCTTCGAAGTCGCCGAGGTGTTCGGTGACGAAGGCGAGGGAGTCCTCGTCCAGCCGGACCTTCGCGTACGACAGGTCGTCGTCGTTGAGCAGGATCACGGCCGGGCGGCGCTTGCCCACCAGCTGGGCCACGGCGGTGAGTTCACCGTCGACGTCCAGCTCGATGCGTTCGTCGCGCAGCAACTTGCCGCTGTCGCCGTCGAGTTCGTACAGGCCGACGGCGATGCGGTGCGGCCGTAGCGTCGGCTCGCCCTTCGCGCCGACCGGGAGCGCGGGGGCCTCCTGGCGGATGGCGAAGGAGGTGATGACCCCGTCCGCGTCCGTCTCGATCTCCGGGCGCAGGACGTTGATGCCGGCCGTCTCCAGCCACGCCTTCGACCAGGTCTTCAGGTCGCGCCCGGAGGTCTCCTCCAGTGCGCCGAGCAGGTCCGACAGCCGCGTGTTGCCGAACGCGTGGGCCTTGAAGTACGCCTGCACGCCCCGGAAGAACTCGTCCATGCCGACGTAGGCCACGAGTTGCTTGAGGACGCTGGCGCCCTTGGCGTACGTGATGCCGTCGAAGTTGACCAGGACGTCGTCCAGGTCGCCGATCTCGGCCATGATCGGGTGGGTGGAGGGCAGTTGGTCCTGCCGGTAGGCCCACGTCTTCATCGAGTTGGCGAACGTCGTCCACGACTGCGGCCAGCGCGAACCGGGCGCGTACGCCTGGCAGGCGATGGAGGTGTACGTGGCGAACGACTCGTTCAGCCACAGGTCGTTCCACCACTCCATGGTGACCAGGTCGCCGAACCACATGTGCGCCAGCTCGTGCAGGATGGTCTCGGCGCGCGTCTCGTACGCGGCGTCGGTGACCTTCGAGCGGAACACGTACTGGTCCCGGATGGTCACGGCGCCGGCGTTCTCCATCGCGCCCGCGTTGAACTCCGGGACGAACAGCTGGTCGTACTTCTTGAACGGGTACGCGTAGTCGAACTTCTCCTGGAACCAGTCGAATCCCTGCCGGGTGACCTCGAAAATGGCGTCGGAGTCCAGGAATTCGGCGAGCGAGGGCCGGCAGTAGATGCCCAGCGGTACGGTCTGGCCGTCCTTCTCGTACACGCTGTGCACGCTGTGGTACGGGCCGACGATGAGCGCGGTGATGTACGTCGAGATGCGGGGCGTCGGCTCGAAGACCCAGACGTCGTCCTTGGGTTCGGGCGTCGGGGAGTTGGAGATGACGGTCCAGCCCGACGGCGCCTTCACCGTGAACTGGAACGTGGCCTTGAGGTCCGGCTGTTCGAACGAGGCGAACACGCGCCGCGCGTCGGGCACCTCGAACTGCGTGTACAGGTACGTCTGTTGGTCGACCGGGTCGACGAACCGGTGCAGTCCCTCACCGGTGTTGGTGTACGCGGCGTCGGCCACCACGCGCAGGACGTTGCGGCCCGCGAGCAGCCCCGGCAGGGCGATGCGCGAGTCCTTGAACACCGTGTCGGGGTCGAGGGCGTCCCCGTTGAGCGTCACCTCGTGGACGGTCGGGGCCACCAGGTCGATGAAGGACTCCACGCCGCCCTCGGCGACGTCGAAGCGCACGGTGGTCGCGGACCGGTAGGTGCCCCCCTCCCGCGCGCCGGACAGATCGAGATCGATCTCGTACGAGTCAACGTCGAGCAGCTGCGCCCGCCGCTGCGCTTCTTCGCGGGTCAGGTTTGTGCCAGGCACGCGGTCATCTCCTCGTTATCGTTATGTGTCGGTTCCGCCATCCTTCCATGTCGGCCGCCCTTCCCCCGATAGATAATTCCGCTCGACGTTCGGCCGTGACCCTCCGGCCGACACCAGCCGTCGCCCCCTCCCGCCCAGCCGCAGCCGTAGCCCCCGCCCAGCCGCAACCGTCGTCCCCGCTCAGTCGCGCCCCGCCACCATCCGCGCGAACTCCCGTACCGCCCCCGTCTCCCCGCCCCGCTGCCACACCAGCCCGAGCGCCGAGTCGGGCAGCCCGTCCACCGGCACGAAGACGACGTCCGCCCGGCGGTGGTACGCGGCCGTCGCCCGGCACAGCAGCATCCCGGCGCGGCCCGCGGCGGCCAGGGTCAGGCCCTCCTGGAGGGTGGCCACCGCGGGCCCGGGCGCCGCCGGGGCCGCGTGCGCGGCCCGCCAGTACGCCGGTGCCGGGGCCGCCGCCGTGACCAACGGCACGCCGTCCAGCTCCGCGGCGCCGACCGAGGCGCGGGCCGCGAGCGGGTGCCGTACGGACACGGCCACCGTCTGCCGCTGCCGGGAGAACACCGGCCCGAGCACCAAGTCCCCCTCCGCGACCGGCAGAAGCACCACCGCCGCGTCGACGGCACCCTCCCGCACCGCGCCGAAGGGGTCCGCGAACGGGATCTCCACCAGCTCGGTCGCACACCCCGGATGCGCCGCCGCGAACGCCCCGACCGCCGCCGTCAGCCGTACGTCCGCCGTCCCCTGGAAACCCAGCCGCAGCCGCGCCCCGACGCCCCCGGCCGCCGCCGCCGTCTCGGCCACGGCCGCCCGTACGGCCTCGTACGACGGACGCAGCCGGGTGAGCAACTCCTCGCCGAGCGGCGTCAGTTCCACCCGGCGGCTGGACCGGCGCACCAGACACCCGCCAACTCGCCGCTCCAGCGCGGCAAGCAGCTGGCTCACCCGGCTCGGCGACACGTAAAGCCGCTCCCCGGCCCGCCCGAAATGCAGCTCCTCGGCGAGCGCCAGAAAACACTCCAGCTCACGAATCTCCAGGCCGGACACGGCGGTTACCTCCTCGGACCACGGGCACGAATGAGCCCTGCTCAGGCAAGGCTGAGCACTTCGCCGTTGTTCCGCGGCGGCCCACGGCAAAGAGTGGAGGCATGTCTTCCACAACTCCGGGCACAACTTCGGGTACAACTCCGCTCACGCCTCCGGCCGTTGCCCGCCCCTGGGCCGCCGTGTTCGTCCTCGCCGCCGCCACCTTCGCCGTGGTGACCGCCGAGATGCTGCCGGTGGGGCTGCTCACCCCGCTCGGCAGCGGCCTCGGGGTCTCCGTCGGGACCGTGGGGCTCGCGCTCACCCTGCCGGGGGTGGTCGCCGCCGGGTGCGCGCCGGTGCTGCCCGTCGTCGTGCGCCACGCCGACCGGCGGGCCGTGCTGTGCGCGCTGCTGGGGCTGCTCGCGGCGGCCGGGGCGCTGTCCGCGCTGGCCCCGGACCTCACCGTGCTGCTCGTGGCGCGGGCGCTGGTCGGGGTGTGCATCGGCGGGGTGTGGTCCTTCGCCGCCGGGCTCGGCGCCCGGCTGGTGCCCGCGGCCCGGGCCGGACGGGCGACCGCGGTCGTCTTCAGCGGCATCGCGGTCGCCTCGGTGCTCGGGGTGCCCGCGGGAACGTTCCTGGGCGCGCTCGCGGGCTGGCGCTGGGCCTTCGCCGCGACCGCCCTGCTCGCGCTGGCCGTCGCCGCCGCCCTGCGCGTGGCCCTGCCCCCGCTGCCGCCCGAACGGCCCGTCCGCCCCGGCGCGTTCGCACGGCTGCTGCGCACCGCCGGCATCCGCCGCGGCCTGGTCGCGGTCGCCCTCCTGGTCACCGGCCACTTCGCCGCCTACACCTACGTCCGCCCCGTCCTCGAACGCGTGCCCGGTACCGGCGGCGCGGGCCTGATCAGCGTCATGCTCCTCGGCTACGGCGTCGCCGGCGTCGTCGGCACCTTCGCGGCCGGCGCCCTGGCCACCCGCGACCCCCGCCGCGCCCTGCTCACCGTCTCGGCCGGCCTCGGCACGGCCGTCCTGCTCCTGGTCCCCGCCGCCGGATCCCGTACGGCGTCGGCGGCGCTGCTCGGCGCCTGGGGGCTGCTCTACGGTGGTGTCTCGGTGACCGCGCAGAGCCTGCTCTCGGCCGCCGCCGACCCGCGGCTGCGCGAGGCGGGGGCCGCGCTGTTCGCCACCGTGTTCAACACGGCCATCGCGGCGGGGGCGTTCGCCGGCGGGCGGGCGGAGGACGCGGCTGGGCCCACGGGCGTGCTCTGCCTGGGGGCGGGGCTGGCGCTGCTGGCGGTGCCGTTCGCGGCGGGGTGCCGGGGCGGCCGTGCGGGCCGTCGCGGTCGTCGTACGGAACGGGGCGCCCACCGGTCACCGGCGGACGCCCCGTCGTCGTAGAAGACAGCTGTATAAAACGGCTGTACAGGACAGCCGTATAGGACGGCCGTACAGAACAGCTGTATAGAACGGTCGTACAGAACAGCCGTATGGGACAGCCGTACAGGACAGCTGTACAGAACGGCGGTATGGGACGGTCGTATAGAACGGCCGTATAAAACCGCCGAGAACCCGCCTACGCCCGCAGCTCCGCCGCCACCAGCTCCGCGATCTGGACCGCGTTCAGGGCAGCGCCCTTGCGGAGGTTGTCGTTCGAGATGAAGAGGGACAGGCCGTTGTCGGCCGTCTCGTCGGCGCGGATGCGGCCGACGTACGACGGGTCCTGGCCGGCCGCCTGGAGGGGGGTCGGGATGTCGGACAGGACCACGCCCGGGGCCCCGGACAGGATCTCCGTGGCGCGCTCGGGCGACAGGGGGCGGGCGAAGCGGGCGTTGACCTGGAGGGAGTGGCCGGAGAAGACCGGGACCCGGACGCAGGTGCCGGAGACCTTCAGGGCCGGGATCTCCAGGATCTTGCGGGACTCGTGGCGGAGCTTCTGCTCCTCGTCCGTCTCGTTCAGGCCGTCGTCGACGAGGTTGCCCGCGAAGGGGATCACGTTGAAGGCGATCGGGCGCTTGTAGACCTGGGGCTCCGGGAAGTCCACCGCCGAGCCGTCGTGCGTGAGCTTGTCCGCGTCGGCGACCACCTTCTGCGTCTGGCTGTGCAGCTCCGCCACGCCCGCGAGGCCCGAGCCCGACACGGCCTGGTAGGTCGCGACGACGAGCGCCACCAGGTCCGCCTCCGCGTGCAGCGCCTTCAGCACGGGCATCGCGGCCATCGTCGTGCAGTTCGGGTTCGCGATGATGCCCTTGGGGCGGTCCGCGATTGCGTGCGGGTTCACCTCGGACACCACCAGGGGGACGGCCGGGTCCTTGCGCCAGGCCGAGGAGTTGTCGATGACGACCGCGCCCTGGGCGGCGACCTTCTCGGCCAGCGCCTTCGACGTCGCGCCGCCCGCCGAGAACAGCACGATGTCCAGGCCGGTGTAGTCGGCCGCCGCCGCGTCCTCCACGGTCACGCCGTCGAGGACCGAACCCGCCGACCTCGCCGACGCGAACAGGCGCAGCTCGTCGAGCGGGAAGGACCGCTCCTTGAGGATCCTGCGCATGACCGTGCCGACCTGCCCGGTGGCTCCGACGATTCCGACCCTCACGGCGACTCCCTACTACGTGACTGCTGGCTACTGCGTGACGGTGCGCTGTTGCGCGCTCCTGCGGCTGCGTTCCATCATGCGGTGCATCCCGGCCCGGCTGTCCAATTTCTTTGCCCGGCGCGGGCCGCAAAGTGTGACACATGCCACGCAAAAGGGCGGGCGCCCGCCGCGTACGACGAGCACCCGCCCCTGTACCGGGGCACCAAGTGCTACTCGGTGACCTTTTAGATCTACTCGGTGACCTTCTCGATCTTCACGTTCGCGCTGCCCGCGACCGTGCCGTGCGCGTTGACCAGCCTGACCTGGCCGAACAGCTGCCGGCCGGGCACCGCGGCCTTCGCCGTGACCTCCGCGGCCACCGTCGCCGAGTCGCCCGTGCCGAGCGCGACCGGTGTGGTGTCGGCGACCGTGACGGTGCCGAGGGAGTCGGCGTAGTACACGTCGAAGTAGTCGTACGCGGTCGACCCGGAGGGCACCGAGTAGCCGTCGACCTGGATCGTGTACGTGCCCGCGGCCGGGTCCGCGACGGAGACGGACTCGTCCGAGTCGCCGTCGGCGGACAGCGCGACCTGGTTGCCGTCCGCGTCGTAGACGTACAGGTCCAGGTCGGCGGCCAGGTCGGAGACGCCGCCGATGGAGACGTCGAGCGAGGTGGCGCCCTCGGGCACCTCGACCGTCGTGGTCCGCGTGGCGCCGCCCGCGATGGTCGGGCGGTCGGACGCGGACGAGCCGAGCGCGCCGCCCGTCAACGTGCCTTCAAAAGCGGCGTAGTTGTTGGTCACCGTCCACGAAGCGGCGGTCGGCGTACCGGCCTTGGCCTCGGGCAGGGTCACGGTCTCCGGGTCGAAGGCCACGCCGAGCACGGTGGCGTCCAGCGTGTACGGGTTGTCGAGCAGCGGCGAGGTGCGGCGCGACTCGATCTCGATCTCCCAGACACCGGGCTGCGGGTCGGTGTACGAACGCACGTCGGGCGCGCACCCGT
The DNA here is from genome assembly GCA_001298575.1 of Actinobacteria bacterium OK074. Lineage (GTDB taxonomy): Bacteria > Actinomycetota > Actinomycetes > Streptomycetales > Streptomycetaceae > Streptomyces. Next base: position 13,475 of record LJCV01000303.1, on the reverse strand, counting down.
TGGTGTTGGGGTAGTTGGTGTAGCAGTACGGCGTGCCCGAGTCCTCGACCGGAACACCGTACGGGTGCAGGGAGATGAACCGGGTCTGGCTCAGCCCCTTGATCCCGCCGAGTGCGACCTCCAGCGACTTGGCGCCCTCGGGCACGGTCAGGAAGTACGACGTCGTGCTGTTGCGCTGCACCGAACCCGACGTGGAATAGCTGTACTTGAGCGGCGTGGAGACCACGACCGTCGTCAGGATCTGCTTGTCTACGCCGGTGGTCTTCGGGTCGTCGACCTCCAGGATCGCGCTCTTGACGCCCGCGGAGGCGGCCTTCGCGGCGACCTTGACGGTGACCGGCTTGTTCAACTCCAGCTTCACCTCGTCGGATCCGACGATCTTGAAGGTGTCACCGGCGTTGTTCTCGAAGTGCAGCTCGTGCCGAACCGCCTTGTCGGGACCGGTCGTTCGGGTCACCGTGATCTCGTACGACTTCTTCACGCCGGCCTTGAGGCCGCCCTCGCGGTCGTAGAGGCCGGTGCCGTAGCCCGGGGTCGCCAGCGCGTAGTCGAGCGCGGTGTCGACGGGCGCCTTCACGGTGTACTCGTGGGCGGTGGCGTCGGCCTTGATCGCCTTCCACGCGTCCACGATGTCGATCAGGCCCGCGCCCTCCGCGTACGCCTGAACTCCCTTGATGTGATCGGCGGTTGAGGTCAGCGCCGTACGCAGTTTCGCGGGCGGCAGCTCGATGCCCCTGGCCTTCGCGGCGCTCAGCAGCAGCGCGCTCGCGCCCGCCGCCTGCGGGGACGCCATCGAGGTGCCCTGGAGCATCGAGTAACCGGCCGGGAGCGAGTAGCCCGCCTGCGCGACCGGGGCGCCCGGCAGCCAGGTCTGCGTGGTGTTGACGGCGGCGCCCGGCGCGACCAGGGTCGGCGTGAAGCCGCCGTCCTCGCGCGGGCCGCGCGAACTGAACGGCAGCAGCTGGTACTTGGTGGTCACCTGCGAGCCGTAGTTGGCCGCCCAGGTCTCCTTGGAGATGGACGCGCCGACCGAGATGACCTTGTCCGCCAGGGACGGGAAGGCGATGGTGTTGACGCCGGGGCCCTCGTTGCCCGCGGAGATCACCAACTGGACGCCGTAGGTGTCGATCAGGCGGTTGTACAGCACGGACGTCGCGTCGTAGCCGTCGTTGAACGCGGACAGGCCGCCGATGGACATGTTGACGATGTCGACGCCGCGGTTGACGACGAGGTCGATCATGCCCTCGGTGAGCGCCACGTTGGTGCAGCTCGGGCCGAAGACGCAGGCGCGCGCCGAGACGATCTTCGCGCCCGGGGCCTCGCCGTTCATCCTGCCGCCGAACAGGCCGTTGGCGGCGGTGATTCCGGCGACGTGCGTGCCGTGCTCGCTCGCGATGATGCCGATGTTGACGAAGTCGGCCTTCTTGCCGACCCAGTCGCCGCCGTAGGGGTCCATCGGCACGTCCTTGCGGATCTGCACGACGAACGGCTGCCGCTCGGCCACGTCGGTGGCCGGGTCGTCGGTGCCGAAGTACCCGATCTGGTAACCGTCCTTGTACGGCTTCATCGGGGTGTCGTCGGTGAAGTCGTGGTTGCCGTTGACGTCGACGGTGACCGTGCCGGCCGCCGGGTCGTAGAGCACGCCCCACGCGTCGGTGGTGTCCCCGTCCCGGTTCACGTCGCCCTGCGCGTCACCGCCCGCGGTCGCGGACTCGCGGAAGAGATTGATCTCGTACGAGCCCGCCGGCGCCGTCCAACTCGCGCCACCGTAGGTGAAGTTGGGGCCGGAGACGGCGTTGAGCATGGGCCGCCAGGACAGGTCGCCGTCGATGATCGGGTCGGTCGACGTCACCCAGTCGACGATCTTGCGCTCGCCGGTGGTGGTCTTCTGGAGGGCGGGGTGGGCGAGGTCGACACCGGAGTCCAGGACGCCGATGGTGACGCCGCGGCCGTCCGACTTCGGGTTCTGCTTCACGAAATCGACGGCGCCCGTCTCGAACGACGGGTTGTACGGGTTCTCGGCGGGGGTGTTCTTGTCCGGCGCGGGGTAAGTCGTCGCGGTGGTCGCGGAGTTGGCCGCAGCCTTGGTGCTGCCGGCGGTGTCGGCGCTCGGCGTCGGGTCGTCGAGGGCGATCTCCTGGCGGAGGTCGATGGCCTTCACGGACGACAGCTTCTCGGCGGCGGCGATGGCGGAGTCCGCCTTGCCCGTCGGGACGGTGGCCCGGACGTAACCGAGCTTGTCGTAGGCGAGGCCGACGGAGCCGCCCTTGACCGCGTCCAACTGGTCGGCGACCGCCTCGGTCTGCCCGGGCGTGGTCGCGACCATCACGGTGACGTTCTTGTCGCCGTCGGCCTTCGCCTCGGCGAGCAGGCTCGCGTCGTGCGAACCGAGCTTGGCGGTCGCGGACTTGACGGCGGGGTCGGCCGCGGTCGGCTGGGCGTCGGCCGCCATGGCCAGCGGTATCGGCCCGGCGGCGGAGAGTGCGGCCATCAGACCGGCGGCCACGGCGATGCGGGCCGCACGTCTCACACCCGGTATGGGGGTTCTCTGGGGATCGGAGGTCATCGGTATCCCTTGTAGGTAAAGCAACGAGAGAGACGCGACCGGAGCCGAGCGGCGGATCGTTCCTGGTCACGATCGTCCGGTTGTTGTGCCCGAGCGATCGTCCAGCTTTACGCAAGGGGCAGTTGTTTGGCGAGTGTTGACCGAGTCGGGAGGGAAGGGTGGCGGGATTCCGCCATGCGCCAAGAGGGACTTAGTGGTGCGGGCGGGACATTTCTGTGCGTCCGCTGTCCGTTTGTGATGCGCGGGGCGCGACTCGGACGCCGCATCCGTTGCCGTCTCCATGCCGTCCGCGTGGCCCTACCCCTACCCCGCAAGATGAACGCGGAGTGACCGCCCCCGGGCCGTTCGGAAAGGGCTTGCGAACGCACAGGGTGCGCCAAGATCCACGTACGGTGATCGGCGCCGGAGGTTGCTTCGGCGTTAACGTGCAGGCCACCCCAGCTGCCAACCATCCAGAGTGAGCGGGGCGTTCGCGCAGGTGAACCCCCGCGACCACTCAGTCGCGTTCGCACTCGGGGAGACCGCGCCATGCCGCGCACACGCACCGTCGCCACCGCCGCTTCCGCCGCCGCCTCCGCACTCGACCGCCGAACGCTGCTCGCCGCCGGCGGCGCCGCGTCCCTCGCCGCGGGCGTCGGCCTCGCGCTGCACGAGGGCTCGGGCAGCCGCGCCCACGCCGCCGAACAGCGCGCCGTCGCCCTGTCCCGGCAGGCGCCCGCCGCGCCCCTGACCCCCTACACGCGGGGTACGACGCTGGCGACGGTCGCCGCCCCGGTCTCCGGCTCCGCCGGGTACCGGCGGCTTGGCAGCGGCCCGGCCTGGCAGCGCGTGGTCCGCTCCGACCTCGCCGCCGCCAAGTCCGGCCGCGAGGGCCGCCGTACGGCGCTGGCGTCCTTCGTGCAGTTCACCGATCTGCACCTGGTGGACGTCCAACACCCGTTGCGCTACGAGTACTTGCGGGCCGAGACGGCCAGTGCGTGGCGCCCGCAGGAGGCGCTGTCGGTGGCGGGTGCGGCGGCGCTGGTCGAGCGGGTGAACGCCCTGCGCGGCGCGCCCGTCACCGGCTCGCCACTGCACTTCGTGATGACGACCGGCGACAACTGCGACAACAACGCGAAGACGGAACTGAGTTGGTTCCTGAAGGTGATGAGCGGCGGCCGGATCACCCCCAACTCCGGTGACCCGCGCCACTACGAGGGCGTCCAGAACAGCGGCCTCAAGCTGTACTGGCAGCCGGACGCGACCCTGCGCGACGCCGACAAGCAGCTCGGCTACCCGCGCATCGAGGGCTTCCTCGAAGCCGCGATCCGCGAGGTCAACAGCCCCGGCCTGAACCTCCCTTGGTACGCCACGGTCGGCAACCACGACGCCCTCCCCGGCGGCTGCTACGCCCCCGGCGACTCCTACTTCGCCGAAGTGGCCGTAGGCGGCAAGAAGTTGATGACCCTCGACCCGGCCGCCGCGAAGGCGATCTGGGCGAACGTCGGCAGCGGCGGCGACCCCAAGGGCGTCGACTTCAAGGCGATGCTCAAGTCCCAGGCGCGGCACATGCGTTCGGTCACGGCGGACGAGGCGCGGGCGCCCTTCACCCCCGCCGAGTACCTCAAGGCGCACCTCGACCCGGCCAACGCGGGCAAGGGCCCGGTCGGGCACGGCTACTCGCAGGCCAACATCGACGAGGGCACGCAGTACTACGCCTTCCGTATCGCGGACGACGTCATCGGCGTGAGCCTGGACTCCACCGACCCGGGCGGCCACTACGTCGGCTCGGTCGGCACGGCCCAACTGCGCTGGCTGGAGAAGACGATCCGCGAGAACAAGGACGCGCACGTCATCGTCTTCAGCCACCACACCAGCCGGACCATGCACAACACCAACGCGGACCCGGCCCACCCCAAGGAAAAGCGGCACGGCGGCGACGAGTTGGTCGCTCTGCTCGGCAGCTACCCGAACGTGCTGGCGTGGGTGAACGGGCACAGCCACAAGAACAAGATCGTGGCGCACTCGGCGCCCGACAACGGCTCGTTCTGGGAGATTTCGACGGCCTCGCACGTCGACTATCCCCAACTGGCCCGTGTCATCGAGCTGGTGGACAACAAGGACGGCACGATCTCGCTCTTCACCACGCTCATCGAGTCGGCCGCCCCGCACGCCACCGACTTCACCGACCTCTCCCAGACGGGCCTGGCGGCGCTCTACCGCGAGCTGGGCTACAACGCCCCCGGCCACCGCGACACCCTCTCGGGCGAGCCCTCGGACCGGAACACGGAACTGGTGCTGAAGAAGGCGTGAGTGGGGGTGCGGCTATGCGGGGGCACGGCGAAGCGGGGGTGCGGCGGGCGCTGAGAAAGGCGTAACACGCGCGTTACCGGCGGTAAGACTGACGGGGCGCCGACGCGGGAAACCTGGGAACGAGAGCCGGTCAATCGCCAGGGAGCCGCTCGGGCGGACCGACGTTCTCCATCCCCCATTGCTTGCTGTAGGCGATCGTGTGCCCGTCCTTGGGGCCGCGTTCATCTATACGCAACATTCACCGTTTTATATCAGCCAACCCGCGGTTCACGGGGGATGTCTCGAATTCGTTGAGATTCGTTGAGAGCAAGGCGGGTGGTGGCATGCGTGCAGGACGCGAACTGCGTGTGCTGTCGGTGTACGAGGGCTTCTTCACCGGAGGGGCCCGGATCCTGCACAGTGACGTCGTCCTCGGGCTGGGGGAGGGCGGCCAGCACCACCGGGTGCTGAGCATCCACGGCGAGGTGCACCGCGAGGCGACCCGCCAGCGGATGGAGGACGACGCCTGCTACCGGTCGCTGACCAGCGCGGGCGTCGGCGTCACGGCCCTGGGCGGCACCTACGCCGGCGAGGCCGCCACCGGCTTCACGGGCCCCGACCTGGCGGCCACCGCCCGCGCCATGGCGGACGCCGACCTCGTCCTCTCCCTCAAGGAACAACCGCTGGCCCTCCTCAACCAGGCGGGCCTGCCGCGCCGCCCGGTCGTGGTCTGCCTGCACCGCTCGGATCCGGACAACCAGGGCACGGCCCTCGACGACCTGAAAGCGGCCATCGCGAACGGCACGGTCGTGGCGTGCGTCTGCTGCGCCGAGTCCACGCGGGACGCGTACGCGGCGGCCGGCATCCCGGCGGACCTCCTCCATGTCATCCCGAACGGCGTCGACCTCCTCCGCTTCCGCCCGGACCCGGTCCGCCGCCTCGCGCTGCGCACGGCCCTGGGCATCCCGGAGACCGCGCCGGTCGTCGTCTTCGCGGCGCGTTACGCCACGATGAAGAACGTCCCGCTGTTCCTGCGCGCGGCCCGCAAATGGCTGGAGGGCCGACCGGAGGGCCGCGTCCTGATGTGCGGCGCGGGCATGACGACGGCGAACCCGATGCTCCGGGCGGACATCGCGGCGGCGTTCGACGACGGCCCGGAGGGTCTGACCGCGGGCCTCCAACTCCTCGGTGTCCGGGGCGACATGGAGACGGTCTACGCCGCCGCCGACGTCGTAGCGCTCACGTCGACGTCGGGCGAGGCGGCCCCGCTGTGCCTGATCGAGGGCATGATGTGCGGCGCGGTACCGGTGACGACGGATGTGGGTGACAGCGCGGCGCTGGTGTCGGGGCTCGGCCTTGTGACGCCCCCGGGCCCGTTCGCGATTGCGTTGTCCTGGGAAGCGGCGCTCGCGGGCCGGGAGGACTTCGGCGCGGCGCTGGGGCGGAGCAGGGAGAGGTTCAGCCGGACGCGGATGATCGCGGCGTACGGGGCGTTGATCGACCGGGTGCACGCCGTACACGCGGTGCAGGCGGGGGCAGGGGCGGCGGTGCCGCCGCCCCTGCCGGAGCCGTTGTAACGGCGTTTGGGCGCCTAGGCGGTTACGTGGGTGAGGAAGGGGGTCCACGCCGTGGGGGGGAGCAGGAGGGCGGGGCCTGTGGGGTTTTTGGAGTCGCGGATCGCGATGGCTTCCGGGGCAGGGCGGCAGACTTCTACGCAGTTCTGGCCGGGGTCGCTGTAGGAGGACTTGATCCAGGCGGCTTCGAGGCAGTTGTTTCCGGTGCCGTCGCTGTAGGTGGACTTGATCCAGGCTCCTTCGGGGGCGAGTTCGGGGGCGTGCGGGTGAGTCGGCATGGACCTACAGCTCTCGTTCTAGTCGGTGCAGAAAATCAGTGGTGTCCTCGGGCGGCAGTGCCGAGGCCACCATGGAGTCGAATCGACGGGAGAACCTGTCTACTTCACGGGGCTTGTCCGAGGTGGAGAGGGCTCCCCAAGCATTGTCGGTCTGGACGCGGGGTGGGAGAGCGTCACCGAAGTCGAGGATCGCGAAGTCGTGGGTTGCGCGGTAGCTCCAACGGAAGGGCAGGACCTGGATGGTGACGTGATCCCAGCTGGAGAGCTTCTCCAACTTCGCGTACTGCTCGCGCATCACGTCGGGGCCTCCGACGGGGTAGCGCAGGGCAGCCTCCCCGAGAATGACGCGCAGCCTGACGGGCTCGTCCCGCGTGAGCACCTCTTGGCGAGCCATGCGCAACTCCACGCTGCTGCGGATGAGTTCGCTGGTGGTCTCCTCGATGGGCTTCTGCACCTCGTGGATGGCCTGCGCGTACCCCTTCGTTTGGAGGAGCCCGTAGACCAGCGTCGGGTGATACACCCTCATGCCACGCGCTTCGGGTTCCAGCCCTACGAAGCCAGGCATACCGGCGGGCATGAGCCCCCGGTATTGGGTCAGCCAATCCTGTTGGTTTGACTCGCGGTTGAGGTTGATGAACGACTCGACGACTTCCTCGTCAGTGACCCCGTACTTCTCCAACAGCTTGCGCAGATCGCCGACGTTCCGGAAGTTCAGGGACCCCGACTCGATCCTCTGTAAAGACGCTTCGGAGATCCGCAACCCCACCACCGCCTGCTTGCGTGTGAAGCCGCCTCCGCGATCCCCAAGGCCGCAGTTTTCGCGCAATTGGCGCAGTTGTAGGCCAAGTTCAAGCCGCTGGGCCGTGCGCCCCCGTTTGGCAGCCATGTGTGCACTCCCTTGTGCTCCGTGCATGTTGCAGGTGGATCTGTGCCGAGTCTTACATCCGCTGTGCGGGTCGCGCAGCGGAATGTGCAGACTCGGGCATAGTCCAATTTTCAACTCCCTGATTAATCAGCCGAGTTTCGATTGCGTTCGAGTGGGGGCGGTCGCCACCGTGAAGGGGCAGCCCAGCGCGACGAAAGGGAACCCCCGTGCCCAACCCCTCCCCCCTCACCCACGACTGGACCATGGGCTACCCCATGACCCGCCGCAGTGTCCCCCTCGCCCGTATCCAGGTCCGTCGTCGGCTCACTCTCTGGGCGTGGGGCGGTGACATCGAGGACGCCGTGCTGGTCGCGTCCGAGCTCGTCGCCAACGCCGTCACGCACGGCCGGCGCGCCGGGCACGAACTCCGGCTGCGGCTGGTGGAGTTGGACTGCGGCGGACTGGATATCCAGGTGTCGGACCCGGTGCGGGCGTTCCCCCAACTCCCCGCGACCGTGCCCGTGTTCGACGAGGAGAGCGGGCGCGGACTCCTCGTCGTACGTCAACTCACCACCGAACTGGACTGGTTCCTGCGTCCGGAGGTCGGCAAGACCGTACGGGCGAGGCTCGCGGCGCGACCGCTCACGGCCATGCCGCCGCCGGTTCCGCCGACTCCCGGTGGGCGGCAAACGGCGGTCCGGGGATGAACCGGCGCTGGGCGCAGGCTCAACTGCCCCCAGCTCACGGTCAAAGAGCGGGCCCGGATCCGCAAGCACCAGCCAGGAGCTTATGGCGGTCCGAGCGGATCGGTTGGGCGGCCCGGCGGTTGGGCCGCCGGGCCGCTGCGTTGCTGTGCCGCTGCGTTGCTGTGCCGCTGGGTTTTACGCCGACGGCTACCGGGGGCCCGGCGCCTCCTCCACAAGGCCCTCCATGAGGCCCTCCACGAAGTCCGCCGCCCGTGCCGTACCGCCCTCGGCGAGTGCGTCGGCCCGCAGCCGGGCCGAGTTGCGGGCCACCTCGGGGTCGCCGGTCAGCGCGAGCAGGGCCGCGCGCAGCGCCTCGGCGGTCGCGTCCGCGGTGTCGAGCCGGCGGGCCACCCCCAACTCGACCAGCCGGTCGGCGTTGGTGAACTGCTCCGCCCCCTGCGGCACGGCGATCATCGGCACCCCGGCCAGCAGCGCCTCCCCGCACCCGCCCATCCCGGCGTGCGTGACGAACGCGTCCGCCCGCGCCAGCACCGCCCGCTGCGGCACCCACGAGTGCACCTCGACGTTCGACGGGATCGGGCCGAGGTCACGCGGATCGGTGTGCTTCCCGACCTGAAGCACGACGTGCCACCCCGGCAGCCCGCCGAAGGCAGCCAAACACCGCCGGTAGAAGCCCAGTTGGCGGGTGTACGCCGACCCGAGCGAGACGAGCAGCACGTTCGTGACGTCCGCCGGGCGTACCCAACTGGCCTCCTCCTCCCGGAGGTTGAAGCAGGGCCCCACGAACGTGACCGTATCCGTGTCCACTTGGTCCGCGTGCGGCTGCATCGCGCGCGGGATCAGGGCGAGGGTGTGCGCGGGCCGGGCGGCGAACACGTCCATGTCGAGGGTGCTCGCCCCGGACCCCGCGAGCCACTCCGTGAACCGCGCCCGGTACGCGTCCGCTCCGGGCAACTTCCATACGTGCGCGGCGACTTCGTCCTCGTACCCCGCCCAGCCCACGAACGTCGGCGACAACTGAGCGAGGGGCCGCCCCTGCGCCTCGGCGAGTGCGCGGGCGGCGTAGGCGGCGATGTCGTACAGGTAGAGGTCGGCGGGATCGCGGTCGTACGCGGCACGCAGGCGCGGCAACGCGCGGACGGCGTCGTCGAGGAACAGCCTCATCGCCGCGATCGGGTCCTCCGGCCAGTCACCGTCGGCGAACGGCAACTCCGAGGGTACGGGCACGAGTTCGGCACCCGTGGGCGTGATCAGCTCGGCGGTTGCGGGGTCGTTGGCGTACGTCACCCGATGCCCGCGCGCCACCAACTCGCGGACGATGTCGAGGCTGGGCCGGACATGGCTGACCATCGGGGCGCCGATCATCGCGATGTGGGCGCGGCGGCGGGGTGTACGGGGTGTGGCATGCATAGGTGGGTACTCGTTTCAGGTCTACGGCGATGAGGGCACAACTGGGCGGCACCCGCACGGACTTGTGGGGTGCCGGAGGAGGGGACGGCGGCGGGGAGTGACCTCTCCGCGCGTCCGCTCGGGTGCGCTCGTGTCAGCCGTAGATCTGGTGGAAGGAGTACATGCCGGGGAGGTTAGCCCGACGCAGGCCCGTCGCGCGCGGCAATTAATTACCGGGGGCGGGAACGGGGACGGGCAGGGACCCGGGGCGGGGACGGACGGGGCCCCGGGGCGGGGACGGACGGGGCCCCGGGGCGATGGCGTGCGGGGCCTCGGGGCGATGGCGTGCGGGGCAACGGCGTGCCCCCGACACGACCCTTCCGGCCCTTCCTCCCGATGTGCCCGGAAACGAGCGTGGTTGGCTTACGACGGCGGGGAAACCCGTGCTTGCGGATAGTGGACGTTGTGGAGGCGGGCACATGGACAGGAGGCGCGACAGCGGGGGAGAGCGTACGCGCGAGGGCTTACCGGCACGGGTCGTACCCGTGCGGGAGACGACTCCGGCGCTGCACCGGGCCCGGTCCGCCGAGGAGGCCGCGCCGACCAACCCCGCCGCGATGGCGGTCGTCCAGCGCGTGGCGGGCAACCGCGCGGCGACCCTGACCGTCCAGCGGGCGGGGGAGTCGAGCACCTCGGCCCCCGAGCGGGCCGAACAGACCGAACAGGGTGAGCAGACCGAGCGGCAGGGCGCCGAGCAGGGCACCGACGGAGGCCAGGGCGGCAAGGGCGCGGAGGCGCTCACGCGGTTGATGGCGTCGATCGGCGAGAACACCGTGCTGGAGAAGATGAAGGCCAACTTCCTTTCGCCGCGCACCTGGTGGCCGGAGAAGTGGCTGATGGAAGGCGAGCTGCGGCTTCGCCGTACCCTCGAACGGCGGGTCGTGCGCGGGCAGTTGTTCAACGAGCAGGAACTGGAGGACATCAAGGTCCTCTCGGAGGCGAACCCCAGGTGGCTGAGGAAGGTGGGCCTCGGCACCTACGACGAGGCCGTGAAGTACGCGGAGGGCGACTTCAAGGGCTGGCTGAAACTCCCCGCGGGCAGGCGCATCCTCTCCGCGACCCTCGCCTTCGGGCGCCGCGACCCCGACGGGCCCACCCCGATCGGGCCGGACTACACGCTCGGCCGGTTCATGGAGACCCAGAACAAGGACCTCCCGGAGGACGAGAAGAAGGAACTGGAGCGGGAGCGCGACGAGCAGATCCGGGAGACCGCCCTCGACACCCTGCACCCGGCCCGGATCCCCGCCGACCGCCTGCACCCCAGCGCGGCCGAGGCCCGGGAGAAGCACGCGCAGGCGAACGACAAGGCCACCGAGATCCTCACCAACGTCCTGCTCGTCCTCCAGCACGGCCTCAAGATCTTCCAGCCGGACGAGGACGGCGGCGGTCAGCACATCGACTACGAACAGGGCGACGTCATCCGGGCCCTCGCCCACGGCGGCCGGGTCACCATCCGCATCCCGGCCGTGGCCGAGGGGGAGTCGCGCACGAAACTGCCCGACCTGCTGGGCGTCACCGAGGGGAAGGAGCGCGCGGAGGGCCTCGACCGGCGCGGGTTCGCCACCCACCGCACCGCCGTCGACAAGAACGCGAAGGACGGCACGCCGGGAAAGATCAAGGAGAAGGGCGGAATCGGCGCCTCCCTCACGAACATGGTCACGCCGCCCATCCCGCACGTCGGGGCGGAACGCCCGCAGATGTCGGGCAAGGACGCGGCCGTCGGCGGTATCGGGGCGAAGGACTGGAACGGCGAGGTGATCCTGCCGACCGGATCGCACGGCCACATGCTGCTCGTCTTCACCCCGCCGACCAGGAAGAAGGACGGCACCCTGATGGTCGGCATCGAGACGGTCAAGCCCGGGGCCCCCAGTCCCGTCGGCTACAAGCACGACGTCCGCTCCACCGAGGCCACGTCCAACCCCGAGTCCCCCTTCCACGGCCACAAGCCCGACAAGGTCGGCTCCGGCGGCACCGGCAAGAACGAACGCTACGTCGATCTGCGGGAGATGGGCCGGGCCCAGGGCGGTGGGGACTGGCACGCGTACCTGAGCGAGGTCATGGCGCAGTGGAAGGCCGCGCTGGACGACACCGAGGACGGCTCCGACGCCCGCGACGAGCTGTACCAGGGCCTCGTCGGCCCCCGCCGCCACTTCCCCGGCCGCCTGCCGCCCGGAACCGAGGACCGGGGCGAGGGCGAGGACCCGCAAGGGTGACACCGGGCCGGAAGGGCCGCACGCGACCGCATGCGGAGGGGCCGCCACCGGCTCCACGCCCAGGCAACGACCCTTCCAACGGCTACGGCTACGGCTACGGCTACGGCTACGGCTACGGCTGTCGCTATCGCGGCAGTACTACGACGTAGGCCGCCGGATCGCGGTCGGCCGAGGCCATCAGGGCCGTGCGTACGACGGTGGCCTGCTGCTCCATCCCGTCCCGCAGCTTCCTCGGCGTGACGTGGACGACGGTGATCCCCAGCCGCTCCAGGATCTCCCGCTTGCGCGCGTACTCCGACCACAGCGCGTCGTCGTCCTGCCGCGGGGCGCGGGTGTCCAACTCCAGCGCCACGGCGTGCTCGGGCCAGTACGCGTCCAGACCGCCGAGGTGGGGGCCGCCGGGCAGCCGCAGGTCCACGTTCCACACCGGGTCGGGGAGCCCGCACTCGTGCACCATCCGGTACAGCCGCCCCTCCGCGATGGCCCGGCCCTCCGCGAGCAGGGAGTCCACGGCGTCCACCACGTGCGGCCGGGAGAGCAGCCGTGCGGCCGTCAACTCCCGTACGACCGCTGCCGGTTCGCAGTGTCCTCCGCGCACTGCCTCCGTCAGCAGCCGACGTACGGCGCCCGCGTCCGACAGCCCGGCCACGGCGTCGGCGAGGGCCCGCGGCACGGGGGCGACGGGCAGGCCGGTGACCGTCGCCGGGTGCGGCAGCGCGGGCGTACGGATGATCCGCGCACAGCCGACGTCACGCAGCCGGCGCATCCGGGGCACGAGGACGTCGATGGTGTCCAGCGCGCGGAGCGAGGGCGCGGAGGAGAACCCGTACAGCGCGAGCGCGGCGAGACCGGTGATCATCGCGTCCGGGTAGTGGGGCGGGGTGGGGGAGTTGGCGGTGCCGGGGGTGCCGTGGGGCCCGTCGGAGGTGGGCTGGGGAGGAATACCGGGGTTGGGCACGGGCGCCGCCGCGTTGTCGCTGCTACTGCTGCCGCCGCTGCCTGCGCTCTGGCCTCCGCGGGTGGCGTACAACAGGGCCGCGTGCAGGCGTTCTTCGGTGGTGGGTGGGCCCGGGTGGAGCAGGACGACACCCGGCAGCAGCTGTTGCCAGGGGCCGCCCGGGCGACAGTGCTCGTTCGTCTCGGCGGCACTCACTCCATGAGCACGAAGCTGACCGCTCGTCAGCACCCGTCGCTGCGCGTCGGAGAGGTGGCGGAGGGGGCGGGGGGAGAGTGGGGTGTTGTGGTTCATGAACGGGGGTATCCCGCACTCCTCCCACCCTCTAACCGCTGTTACACGCCCGTCGACAAATACGGACAAGCTGGCGCTAAAGTACGGGCGTTCGAATGCCGAGTTGGGGTGCGTGGGTGGGGTGCGGTGGGGTTGTTGGTTACCCGGGGCTGATGCTGGCGGAGTGCTGTGGGGTTACAGGTCACCCGGGGGGTTGGTGCTGGCCGGGGGTAGGGTCCGCTCACCCGCGCTTGCGGGGTGCCGCTGCGCCCACCCGTGCCGCCCCTAGCGGCACGCATGCCCGCAGCGGCGCAGGGCGGGGTT
>LJCV01000302.1 GCA_001298575.1 Actinobacteria bacterium OK074 | reverse complement strand
CCGGGCCCGCGCCGTGGGTCTGTCCGGCGGGCGCGTCACGTCGGCGAGAGCGTCTCGGTGAAGTGGGTGACGGGCCGCTCCAGGCGTTCGCCGTCCACGACGAGGTCGACCGCCTCGTTGTAGAAGGACAGGAGGTCCTTGACGGCGCCGACCGCGGGCAGCGGTTCCGGGTAGCTCCACACGACGTTCGGCGGGACGTCGGTGCCGGCCGCGCCCCGCCACGACCAGTACGTGGCCGTTCCCTTGTAGGGGCATCCGGTGCTGTGGTCGGTCGGTTCGAACAGGTCCAGGCGGACGTCCTCACGGGGGATGTAGTACCGGGTCGGCAGGCCGGTCTCGAAGAGCAGGACCGGGCGGCGGGTGTCGGCGACGACCGTGCCGTCGATCTCGACCCGGACGTGCCGGCTGCCGGGGATGGCGTCCACCCGTTTGTGCGGGTCGCGGGGGTGGATGAAGATCTCTTCCTCCTCCTCGTACCAGTGGTCCAGGCCCCGGCCGACGCGGCGGAACCACTCGAAGGCGATGTGTCCGCGGAGGTCGGCGGCCGGGAACGTCCACGCCGCGTTCTCCACCGTCTCGCCGTCGGCTTCGAGGTCGTAGAAGATCCGTGAGCCGGTGTGCGTGCCGGTCGGGGGGTTCTTCGCCGGGCGGAGCAGGTCCTCGCGGACCTCGGCGCGCGGGAAGGCGTACAGCGGTACCGGCACGCCGGGCTCCCAGACGAGGACGGGGTGCCTGCTGTCGACGACGGTGACCTCGCCCTTGCGGCCGCGCACCCAGCGTGGGCTCGGCTCCCACAGGAGCCCTTCGGGGGTGGTCCTGACGTCGCGCGCGGTGGGGAACGTGCTCATGACCGGCTCTCCTTCGGCTCGCTCACGCGGTGGCCCCGGCAGCGCGGGCACGGTTCGCACGCCGGGCCGCGGCCCGTTCGGGTACTCGTCGACGACGCCGCCGACCGCCCCCGCCTCCCACACTGCCACGGGTTCGACGCCCGCGGCCCGGGGACGTGGGAACGGCCGCCGTCGACCCCACCGCCCGGGGGAAGCGGCCGAGCCTGCTGCTGGAGACGCGGCTCTCGCCGCGCGACGGGCCGTGCCCTGCCGTGGAGCGGTGTTCCCGGGTGTGACGGGTCCCCCCTCCGCGAGCGGCCCCGGCACCCGCCGGCACCGCGGCCCCGGCAGACACCGCCCGCGCCGAGCGGGGAAAAGCCCCGGTCGGGCTCCGTCCGCGCCTTGAGCAGGCCGGTGTCCCGCCTCGGACCGAACGTTACGGATACGTTCCGAACTCTTGACGGCACCTCGCATGACTGCGTAGACATGACCGCGCAGTCAGACACACGGCGTCTGACAGAATCAGGCTCCACCGTGCGGCCATCGGGAGACGTCATGACGCGAGGTACAGGGCGGGACGGGAGTCCCGGGGCGCCGCGCAGCGTGGACGTGGCCCGGGTGGCCGGGGTCTCGCAGAAGACGGTGTCGCGGGTCTTCAACGACGAGCCGTACGTCTCCGCCGACGTGCGCCGGCGCGTCCTGGAAGCCGCCGAGCAGCTCGGCTATCGCCGCAACAACGCCGCCCGGGCGCTGGCCTCCGGGCGGACCCGCTCGATCGGCGTGGTGACCCTGGGCACCGCCCTGTACGGCCCGGCCTCACTGCTCATGGGCGTGGAACGGTCCGTCCGGGACACGGGCTACGCGCTCCGCGTGGTCAACACGATGGAAGGCGACCCCGCGGGGCTCGCCGGCGCCGTCGACTCGCTCCTCGACCAGGGTGTGGACGGGATCGTCGTCTCCGAGCCGATCGAGGAGGAAGCGGGCGCCGACGAGCTCTCCGTCCGCCTCAGCGTGCCGGTCCTGGTCCTCGGCGCGCCACCGCCCTTCACGGGCTCCACGGTGCTGGCCGGGGGCGGCGACGCCGACCTGATGGCCCGGGCGGCCGTGGAGCATCTGCTGGACCTGGGGCACGCGACCGTCCATCACCTCGCCGGTCCCCAGCGGTGGTACGCCGCCAAGGACCGTCTCCGGGGATGGCGGGCGGCCCTGGCCGTACATGGCAGGGACGAACCGCCGGTCTTCGAGGGCGACTGGTCGGCCGCGTCCGGCTACGCGGCGGGCCGGGAGCTGACCGCCGACCCCGACGTGACGGCGGTGTTCGCCGCCAACGACGACATGGCCATCGGCCTGATCCGGGCCCTGACGGAAGCCGGCCGACGGGTGCCGGAGGATGTCAGCGTCGTCGGCTTCGACGACATCCCGGTCGCCGCCTATGTGACTCCGCCGCTGACCACGGTGCGCCAGCCGTTCGACATCGTGGCACAGGAGGGGCTCAAGCGACTCGTGCACGCCATCGAGAACCCGGAGGCAGAGGCTCTGCCGACGAGCGACCCACCGGTCGACCTCGTCGTCCGTGCCTCGACCCAGCCCCCGCCGCCCCGGACGCCCCCGGGACGTCGGCGACACAGCGCCTCCCGGGCCCGAGGAGAGGCGTCCGGTATCCCGCTCCCGGAGGGAGGCCCGGCCACCCACCACTGAACAGCGCCGATCGGTCCGGGCCGCGGAGCCCCGGCCCGGCGGGTGATCCCAGGGGCCGGCCGCCGTACCGGCCACAGCTCAGCCCCTCCCCACTCCGACCGCGCCCCGCCACCGCGGAAGACCCCGCGGTCCGCACGACGCGCGCACTCCCCTTCACCCAGCGGCTCACGAGCCGCACGGTCGCAGCGCCGGCCGGCCCGTCCCGCACACACCTGTCTGCCGTACGCCGGTCGCGGCCCGCGTAGCCACGCTTCCCGGACCCGTCGCCCCGACGTCCGGATCGTCACGCCTGCGCCCGTCTCCCCTTCGACATCCCTTTCCGCACACCCTCGCCCGGCGTGCGGTCCCCTTCACCTCGGCGGGAGTTCACCATGCCCACATCCGGATCCATCGCCGGCTCCTCCTCCATGAACCGTCGCCTGTTCCTCACCGCGACGGGCGCGCTGTCGCTCGGCGCCGCCCTCACGGCCTGCGGCGGCGGTGACTCCGGGGGCGGCTCCGCCTCCGCCGCGCCGGTCAGCCGGGCCGACATCGACAAGGCCATGAAGACCTCGACCGAGCTGACGTTCTGGACCTGGGTCCCGAACATCGACAAGGAGATCGCGCTCTTCGAGAAGAAGTACCCGGCCGTCAAGGTCAAGGTCGTCAACGCCGGCCAGGGCACGCCCCAGTACACGAAGCTGCGCACCGCGCTCAAGGCCGGCAGCGGCGCCCCGGACATGGTGCAGATGGAGTTCCAGGCCATCCCGACGTTCACCGTCACCGACAGTCTGCTGGACCTGCGCCCGTACGGCGCCTCCGCGCTCAAGTCCACGTTCGTGGACTGGACCTGGAGCCAGGTCGGCGGCAGCGGCGGCGAGATCTGGGCGATCCCGCAGGACACCGGCCCGATGGGCATGCTGTACCGCAAGGACATCTTCGACGAGCACGGCATCGAAGTCCCCGGTACCTGGGACGAGTTCGCCGCGGCGGCGCGCAAGCTGCACAAGGCCGACCCGGACGTGTACCTCACCAACCTCGCCGCGAACCAGCCCGCCGCCTGGCACGGTCTGCTCTGGCAGGCGGGCGGCAAGCCGTATGTGAGCTCCGGCAGGAGCGACATCGCCGTCAGCGTCGACGACGCGGTCTCCAGGAAGCTCGGCGGGTACTGGGGCACCCTCGCCAAGGAGGGCGTGATCGGCGTCGAGCCGGACTTCACCGACGGCTGGTACGCCGCCCTCAACAAGGGCAAGTACGCCACCTGGCTCACCGGGGCCTGGGGCCCGGCCTTCCTCTCCGGCTCCGCCAAGGCCACCGCGGGCACGTGGCGGGCGGCCCCGCTGCCGCAGTGGGACGCCGCCAAACCCAGCGCCGGCAACTGGGGCGGCTCGACCACCGCGGTCATCCGCTCCACCAAGAACCCCATCCAGGCAGCGGTGTTCGCGCAGTTCCTCAACAGCGACCCCGCCGGCGCCAGGATGTTCGCCACCGAGCAGTTCTTCTTCCCGGCGACCAAGGCGCTGCTCGCCGACTCCGCCTTCCTCGGCGACAAGCCCGACTTCTACGGCGGCCAGCAGGTCAACCAGGTCTTCGCGGACATCAGCACCAAGGTCGACCCCTCCTTCCAGTGGCCGCCGTTCCTCGACCGGGTGGCCACCGACTGGACCGAGACCGTCGGCAAGTCCCTCGCCGACAGGTCCGACACCGTCCGCGCGCTCGGTTCCTGGCAGTCGCGCATCACGACCTTCGCCAAGAGCCAGGGCTTCACGGTCAAGGGAGGCTGACGATGGCGACCACCACAGCGTCCGCCCGCACCACATCACCGTCCCGGCGGAGCCACGGCACGGCGGGGGCCCTGTTCATCGCCCCGTTCATGGTGCTGTTCCTGCTGCTCTTCCTCGCCCCGCTCGGCTACGCCGCCTACCTCAGCCTCTTCCGGGAAAGGCTCATCGGCGGCTCGGCCTTCGTCGGCCTGGACAACTACGTGACGGCCCTGAAGGACCCGCTTCTCCTCGAAGGTCTCGGCCGGGTCGCCCTGTTCTTCCTCATCCAGGTCCCCGTCATGCTGCTCCTCGCCCTGGCCTTCGCGCTCGCGCTGGACAGCGGCCTGCTGCGGCTGTCCCGCGTGATCCGGCTCGGCATCTTCGTCCCATACGCCGTCCCGAGCGTGATCGCCACCCTCATGTGGGGCTACCTCTACGGCCCCGACTTCGGCCCCTTCGCCCAGATCAGCCGCGATCTCCACCTTCCGGCCCCGCACTTCCTCAGCGACAGCTGGATGCTCGGCAGCCTCGCCAACATCGTGACCTGGGAGTTCGTCGGCTACAACATGATCATCCTGTACGCCGCCCTGCGCACCGTCCCCGCCGAGCTCTACGAGGCGGCCGCCATGGACGGCGCCGGCGCCTGGCGGATCGCCTGGTCCGTCAAACTCCCCGCGCTGCGCCCGGCGTTGACCCTCACCCTGCTGTTCTCGGTGATCGGCAGCTTCCAGCTGTTCAACGAACCGAACCTGCTGATGAAGGTCGCCCCCGCCGTCATCGACAGTTCCTACACCGCCAACCTCTACGCCTACTCCGTCGCGTTCATCAGCCAGCAGACCAACTACGCGGCCACGGTGTCCTTCGTCCTCGGGCTGGTCATCGTGATCGTGTCGTACGCCTTCCTGCTCACCGCGAACCGCAGGAGGACCTCATGACCACCGTGACGCCCGCTGCTCCCACCACCTCGAAGGCGAAGCGGCTGCCCGCCGAGGCCCGGACCCGGCGCCGGTCGCCGGTCCACCGCCGCAGCACCCCGCTCACGATCGCCATGCTGGCCGTCCTGGCGTACTTCCTGCTGCCGCTGTTCTGGCTGGTCGTCGCCTCCACCAAGAGCACCCAGGACCTGTTCAACAGCTTCGGTCTGTGGTTCTCCGACACCCCGCGGCTGCTGTCGAACATCAAGGCCACCTTCACCCAGGACGACGGGGTGTTCGGCCGCTGGCTGCTCAACACCGTCCTGTACGCCGGCGTCAGCGCACTCGGCGCCGCCCTGCTCGCGGCGGCCGCCGGATACGGGTTCGCCAAGTACCGCTTCCGCGGCCACGGCGCCGCCTTCAACCTCGTGCTCGGCGCCATCATGATCCCGACCACCGCGCTGGCGATCCCCACCTATCTGCTCTTCGCCAAGGCGGGCCTGGTCAACACCCCCTGGGCGGTCATCCTGCCCTCCCTCATCAGCCCGTTCGGCCTCTACCTGATGCGGATCTACGCCGAGGACGCCGTCCCCGACAGCCTCATCGAGGCCGCCCGCATGGACGGCGCCGGAGAGTTCCGGATCTTCGGCACCATCGCGCTGCGGCTGCTGGCGCCCGGCCTGGTGACCGTCGTGCTGTTCACGCTCGTCGCCACCTGGAACAACTACTTCCTGCCGCTGATCATGCTCAACGACCCGAACCTGTACCCCATCACCGTCGGGCTCTCCCGCTGGGCCGACCAGGCCCAGAACGGCGGCGCCGGAGCCAGCAGCGACATGCTCGCCCTCGTCGTGACCGGCTCCCTGATCTCGATCGTCCCGCTCGTCCTGGCCTTCCTCATGCTCCAGCGTTACTGGCAGAGCGGCCTGGCCACCGGCGGCGTCAAGCAGTAACGCGCCGACGGCCCCCAACACCCCCTACTCTCCGGAGGTTTGTCCATGGCGGCTCTGCCTGCCCGCGTGCTCTTCGGCGCCGCGTACTACCACGAGTACCGGCCCCCTTACGGCACCGAACGCCCCGAGGAACGTCTCAAGACCGACCTCGATCTCATGACGGACGCCCACGTCAGTGTCATCCGGGTCGGCGAGTCCGTCTGGTCGACCTGGGAGCCGGAGAACGGGCGCTTCGACCTCGACTGGCTCCGGCCCGTCCTCGACGGCGCCCACGAGCGCGGCATCTCCGTCGTCCTCGGCACCCCGACCTACGCGGTGCCGCCGTGGCTGGCCCGCCAGTACCCGGAGATCACGGGCGAGCGGCGCACCGGCGAGCGGATCGGCTGGGGCGCCCGTCAGGAAGTCGACTTCACCCACCCGGCGTTCCGCTTCCACGCCGAGCGGATCGTCCGGAAGGTCGTCGCCCGGTACGCCGACCATCCGGCGGTCATCGGCTTCCAGGTCGACAACGAACCCGGCCTGGAGCTCTTCCACAACCACGGCGTCTTCCAGCGCTTCGTGGACCACCTGCGCGACAGGTACGGGGACGTCGAGACCCTCAACCGCGAATGGGGCCTGGTCTACTGGTCCCACCGCCTGTCCACGTGGGCCGACCTGTGGACGCCGGACGGCAACGCCCAGCCCCAGTACGACGTCGCCTGGCGGGAGTTCCAGGCCGCCCAGTGCACCGAGTTCATCGGCCGGCAGGCCGACATCGTCCGCGAGTACGCCCGCCCCGAGCAGTTCGTCACCACCTGCATCTCCTACAAGCGCCCCGCGGTGGAGGACGACGAGCTGACCGACCGCCTCGACGTCGCCACGGGCAACGCGTACTACGGCATGCAGGACGACCTGCTGCTGCCCGACCCCACGCCGGACGACCTCGAACAGGGCTGGCGGACCACCGGCGTGTGGGCCCTCTACCAGACCGCCGACTGGATGTTCTCCTCCCGCCAGGCACCCTTCCTGGTCACCGAGACCAACGCCGGCTCCATCGGCATGCCGTGGGACAACCGCCCCGCCTACGACGGCCAGTGGCGGCAGGCCGCCTGGGCGCTGGTCGGCCGCGGGGCCCGCATGATCGAGTACTGGCACTGGCACACGCTGCACTTCGGCGCGGAGACCTACTGGGGCGGCATCCTGCCCCACACCGGACAGCCCGGCCGCACCTACGCCGAACTCGCCCGGCTGGGCGCCGAGTTCGACACCGCAGGAGCACTCGTCGCCGGACTCGAACCGGATGCCGACATCACGATGGTCTACTCGACGCCCAGCAAGTGGCTCATGCAGAAGTACCCGCCACTGGCCAGGCCGGACGGCGAACCCGACCCGACCGCCTACCACCGCATCTTCGACCCCTTCTACCGGGGTGCCTTCGACGCCGGCCGCCAGGTCCGCATCGTCCACGCCCGCCAGTTGCACGACCCGCGCGGCGAGCGGGCGGACCTGCCCCCCGAGGAGGCCGTCCGGCGCCACCCCGTCCTCGTCGTCCCGGCGCTGTACCTCGCCGCCGACTCGACGCTCGACTGGCTCGCGGCCTACGCCCACGCGGGCGGCCACCTGGTCCTCGGCCCGCGCACCGGCTACGCCGACCACGAGGCGCGGGCCCGGCACGAGCCGGCTCCCGGGCGGCTCGTCGAGGCCGCGGGCGTCTCCTACGACGAGTTCAGCAACCTCGTGCGGGAGGTCCCCGTACGGGCCCCGTCCGGCGGGCAGCTCGACCTGCCCGGGAGCGCGACGGCGACCCATTGGGCGGACGGCCTGACCGTCACCGACGCCGACGTACTCGTCACCTACGACCACCCCCACTTCGGCCGCTGGCCGGCGGTCACCACCCGCCGCCACGGGGCCGGCCGCGTCACCACCGTCGGCACCGTGCCCGGCCGCGACCTCGCCCGGGCACTGGCCGCCTGGATGGCACCGGGCTCCCCCGGCACATGGCGGGACCTCCCGGCATCCGTCACCGCCACGACCGGCACGTCACCGGACGGGCGCCGCGTCCACATCGTCCACAACTGGAGCTGGGAGCCGGCGGGCGTCCCCGCCCCGGTGGACCTCTCCGACGTCCTGACCGGCACGTCCCAGCCCGCGGGCGCGGCGCTGGAGCTCGGCGCCTGGGACGTCCGCGTGTTCGTCGCCTGATCCGACCCCGGTACCCGCACCACCGTGGCCATCCCCCAGGAGGGGCTATGCACAGAAGAAGAGCAGGGAAAGCGCTGGGAACCTTCGTCGCGGCAGCAGCGATGCTGGCGATACCGATGGGCAGCGCGCAGGCGTACAACCCGACGGGCGGAACCCTCTACCAGCTCGGAGACGAGCCGTGTCTGAAGGGGCGGGGCAACTGCGCGATCTACCCGAAGTCGGCGCAGCTGCCGAGCGGACGGCTGGTCGCGTCGTTCGAGAGGTCCACGGTGGTGTCGGCGACGGGCAGCGCCGACGGACAGACCCTCCCCGTCTACAAGAGCGACGACCACGGCACGTCGTGGCAGCCGCTGTCCGAGGTCAAGGCTCCGGCGTACCTCTCCAGCGACGCCACGTACGCGAAGTACACGAGCAACTGGACCAACCCGTACCTCTACACCCTTCCGCAGGACGTCGGGAACCTGAAGCAGGGCACGCTGCTCCTGGCGAGCGTGGTGTCGGGCGACGACTCCTACTACAAGGAGCACAAGGCGGCCGACCCGAACTGGACGCCGTCCAACGACGGCGACCGCGGGGACATGGCCATCGCCCTGTACTCCAGCACCGACGAGGGCGCGACGTGGAAGCTCGTCGACATCGTCGCGACGGGCGGCCGGCAGGGCGGCAGCGCGGGCGCGACCGGGCAGAACATCGCGAACGCCAACACGAACAAGCAGGTGGACCCCCTCTGGGAGCCGTACCTGATGGTCTACAAGGGCCAACTCGTCTGCTACTACTCGGACGAGAACGACTACACCGGCTTCAACGCGACCACCGGCGTCCCGACCCCGGACCCCGCGAACGACACCGCCGCGGATTCGCTGGGCCAGATCCTCGCCCACAAGACCTGGGACGGCACCAGCGCGACGTGGAGCGCCCCCGTCGTCGACGTCGCCGGGCTGACCCAGACCACGGGCGGCGGCAAGGCGGAGATCGGCGGCGGCCGGCCGGGCATGGCGAACGTCGTCCGCACCACGGACGGCAAGTGGCTGCTGACGTTCGAGTACTGGGGCGGCGGAGCCAACACCAGATACGTGCTCGCCGACGACCCGCTGAAGTTCTACCTCGGCTCCGCCACGGGCACGGACGTCGCCTCTTTGCCGGTCGACTCCGGTTCCCGTCCGCTCACGGGGAACGGCAGCCCGGTGATCATCAGGCTTCCCGGCGGGCGCCTGGTGTACAACGCGGCCGGCAGCGGCAACGTCTGGGTCGACGAGAGCGGACGCGGCGACGGCACGTGGAAGGAGTACCAGACGACCTCGGCGGCCGGCTACAGCCGCACCCTGCAGTACGTCGAGGGGACCGGCCGCATCGAGATACTCAACAACCAGGGCACCTCGACGCTCAGGTTCGCCGAGGTCGACCTCGGCCAATCGGCCGGTGACTACTACCAGTTGGTCAACCGCAGGACCGACCAGGTGATCGGCACCGGCGACAAGACCAACGACGCGAACATCGGCAACGGCGACGTGCCCGACGTCCGGCTGGAGGAGCCCGGCTCGGCGGCGAACCCGGACACCCAGTACTGGCACGTGGTGACCGAGTCTCAGGGCGGAACGACCCTGCTGAACAAGGCGGGTGGCCGCGCGGCGGCCGTCTGGACGGGCAGCGCGACGGCCGGCCGGCGGATCGGGCAGTGGGTCGACAACAGCGGCACCGGCAGCTGGAACCTGGTCAAGACCAGCGACGGGTTCTACAAGCTCCAGTCGGTCAAGAACACGAACCTGTACCTGACCGGCGCCTCCGACGGAGCACCGCTGACCTTGCAGAACGCGGCCACGGACGGTTCGCAGGACTGGGAGCTCGTCCAGTAGCCTCCCGGCACCCCGTACGAGGGCTCTTGCGCGGCCCCTCGTACGGGGTGGTCTCAGATGGACGCGGCCGTCGCTCGGGCCGGCGTCGAGATGTCGACGACGAAGCGGTAGCGGACGTCGGGGGGAGGACGCGCTCGTACGCCTCGTTGATCTTGTCGGCGGGGATGACCTCGATCTCGGAGCCGATGCCGTGCTCGACGCAGAAGTCGAGCATCTCCTGGGTCTCGCGGATGCCGCCGATCAGCGAACCGGCGTACGACCGGCCGCGCAGGATCAGCGAGAACACGTTGAGGGACAGCGGCTCGGCGCCCGCCTGTGGGAGCGCTACGACGTCACCGGGCACTCCTTCGGCCGCAAGACCTTCCACCACCCCGAGGTCGGCGATCTCACCCTCGGCCACCAGTGGCGGCCCGCTCCCCCGGCGCCCGAGCCCCACACCGCCATAAGCCACGCCTATGACGACGTGGACGAGCGACGAACTCGACAGCATCGAGCACGCGGAGGAACTGCGGATCGCGTCCCGACGGCACGCCGAGCGGCTGGCGGACGATCCGGGTGGTGCGCGTCGGCGACGGCAAGGCGCCGCTGGGCTGCTTCTACGCCTGGGCCCCGTGCGGCGGAGCGGCCCTGTACCTGACCGCGGCCTGCTGCTGTTCGGCCGGATCGTGCTGAACGTGTGGGGTGGCTTCCGCCCGAGGGCCCTGTGCCTGTTGCTCGCGGGTGTCCCCGTGGGCCGATGAGCCTGTTGCTTCGGCTTCGGTCCTGTGGCTGAGGCCGCCGGGTGACCGGGCTGCCCTGCGCTCTCGGCGGCCTCGTGCACGACACCTGCTCGACGGCAAGGCGGTGCGGATTCCTGGTCGGGCCGGGCGGAGGTAAGCAGGCGAACCCGAGGCTCTCGCAGGGCCCGAGGCGGAAAGGCGTCAGGTCTTCCCCGCCGGGAAGCTCGCCCTCACCTCCCAGCCCTCGCCTGCACGGGGGCCGGTGTGCAGTTCGCCGTCCAGGGCGGCCACTCGCTCCTTCAGGCCGACGAGACCGAAGCCGCCACCGCGCGCGGCGTCCGGCAGCTGGGTGCCACCGCGGCCGTCGTCCGTCACCGACACGTGCAGCCGGTCGTCGGCCAGGCTCAGGCGGACGGTGATCCCGGTGGCGTCGTACGTTGGTCGGCGCCTCCTGGACGACGCGGAAGGCGCCCGCCTGCACCTCGGGCGGGAGGTCGTCGCGCACGGTGGGGTCGCGGAGCAGGGCGACCTTCTGATCGTGGTCGTGGTCGTCAGCAGCCGTGTCCGTCGGAGCGCCCGGTGACATACCCGGACGTCAGCCGGTATTCGCCCGCCCGGGGCACGGTCACCTCGGTCCACGGGCCGTTTGCCCGTACGCAGGCGCCCTCGGCGTGCAGCCATGGCGAGTACGCGATCCGTGCGGTCACGGTCCCGGCGCGCGGCATCCACAGGACCAGGTCCGCCTCTCCGGCGTGCCGTACCCGGGCCGGGGCGGAGACGAGCGGGCGGGCGTCGCGGACCCGGTAGATCTTCCAGTACCGGTCGTGCCAGAGCGGCTCCAGCCAGTCCTGGCCTTTCCCGAGCAGATCGGTCTCGCCCGCCGCCCATCTGTCGGGCGTGCCGGTGTGCACGACGACGTAGCCGACCGCCCAGTGGCGCAGCCAGGCGTGGTAGCGCGGACCGTCCAGCGATCCGTCGTAGAACAGCCGCCCCCGCTCGACGTCGAGTTGCTGGTTCCAGCCCCGCATCAATGCCACGTGCGGGGCCAGGAGGGTGGCACCACGATGGTCGGCGTCGATCGGCATCTCCACTCTGGTGCGGTCGGCGCCCAGCCGGTCGAGTTCAGCGAGCACCCCGTCGCTGTGCGAGGCCCAGGCCGGGACAGGATCCGGGCCGTGGAGATTCCCCAGCGACATCAGGCAGAGGTAGGACACGGACAGCGTGGCCAGCAGCGCCACCACGCGTGCACGAGTCCGGCGTGTGGCGTCCCGGGTCGCCGGGGAACGGCGGTGGAGCACGGCCGCGAGCAGTACCGCCGGGGCGAGGTGTACGGCGAGCCGCTCCACGTTGGAGCCGATGGGCGAGGGGATCAGCCAGCACAGGACGACTCCGGCGGCGTACACGACGGCCCCGCCCCGCACCACCCGCCACTCGCGCGGGACCGCCCACGCCACGGCGGCCGACAGCAGCACGGGCAGGACCATACGGCCCGCGGCCATGGGTTGCTCGCCCTGGAACGGGAACAGCAGGGTCGTACAGGTGACGACCAGGACGGGCGGAACCGCGAGGGCGAGGAACTTGCCGTACTGCCGGTCCAGCAGATAGCCGGCACCCGCGACAAGCAGGAAAAGCCCGGCCACCGGACTGTCCAGGGTCGCCGACAGCGAGCCGAGGGCGGCGAGGGTGAGCCGGGCAGGCCGTGGCGCACGGCCGGCCACGGCGAGCAAGCCCGCGAGCCCGAAGGCGAGGCCGAGGGCGAACGTGGTGCGGCCCAACGCGACGTTGTACCAAAGGCCGAGCGCACCGACCATGGCCGGCCACACCGCCCCCGCGCGACGGTGCGTTCCAGCAGCCGGGCCAGCAGCCAGGTGGCGCTCACCCCGGCGAGGACGGACACGGTACGAATGCCCAGCGCCGCCATCAACGGCGGTGACAGCACGCTGTAGTTGGCGGTGTGCACCCCGCCGAACCAGAAGAGCCCGTACGGCGTGCCCGGGTGCCGGGTGAAGAACCCCGCCCACGCGTACTGCGCGGCGAGATCGCCGCCGCCCGTCGCCAGGAGGAGGGCCCACACCCCGTACAGCGGAAGGACGACGGCGACCGCGAGAAGCGGGACGTGGTGCGCCCGCGGTATGGGCGACCGGCGTTCTCGGCGTAGTAGGGGTGGGCGGGGAAGGGCGGGGGGCAGCAAGGAGGGCGTTTGCAGGGCCATGGCGGGTTTCCAGGTGCTGAGGAGCGGGGTTCGGCAGCGGCCGGAGACAGGGAGCGCGGCGCGTGTCCCGCCGGGCGGAACACCTCTGCCCGGCGGGCTTCGGGAATCCGCGGGCCCGGGCAGGTGCCGTGGTCGGCTCGATCCCGCCGCCGCACCTACTCTCACCGCCCGCCCCACGCGTGCGCCTCGGACTGTCGGTCATCCCTCGCGCCGATCACAGCTGTTCGCCTCGGTCGATCGGCCATCTTTCTCGCGCCACCACCCGCCGCTCCTCCCAAACGCGACGTGCCGCCCCGTCCGGAAGCACGCTCTGTCGACGGGGTTCAGCGCAGGGCCCCATCCGCTTCCGGAGGTGACCTGGGTGAACCGAACGCATCACCCCGGGGCAGCACGATGTGGGTATCGCGAGTACTGCCGGGCGGTGGGGACCCAGCCGTCCGCCCGGGTCCGGGCTGCGTACCCGGGCCCGGCGGATTCACGGTCCCTGTTTTCGGCTCGTTACGGCGTGG
The DNA here is from genome assembly GCA_001298575.1 of Actinobacteria bacterium OK074. Lineage (GTDB taxonomy): Bacteria > Actinomycetota > Actinomycetes > Streptomycetales > Streptomycetaceae > Streptomyces. The sequence goes on along the minus strand of LJCV01000302.1, from coordinate 22,567 downwards.
TCAGCTCACCGGCGCGCAGCGCAGCGGTCACACCGCCGTCCATCAGGAGGTCGACTTCCGTGATGAAGCCGGCCTCGCGGTCGAGCAGAAAGGCGGCGACCTCCTCGGCGGTGCCGAACCGCTTGGCCGCCGAGGTCTCGCGCACCTTGTTGAACCACTCGCGGCGCGGGCCGGAGAGCTCGTCGAGGGCCGGCGGGGTGATGATCACCCCGGGGCTGACGGCGTTGACGCGGGTGTCCCGCTCGAAGAAACTCCCGGCGTTGTTCATCAGGACGTCGATGCGACCGAAGCGGTCGGCGGCGGCCTTCACGGCGGCCTCGGCGTCTTCCGGGCTGTCACTGGCCGGGTGGCCGGCCGGCCCTCCCGCTCCACTCGGTCCGTTCCTTGTCGCGGAGGCGTCTCTCCTCGTCGACGGCCTTCTCCAGGGTGGCCAGCCGTTGCGGGTCCATGGCTGTCGCGGCCGTGTCCCGGGCGGTGTCGGCCAGGGCGGAGTCCGCGCCGACGGGCATCCTCTGTGTCTGTCCTCGCGCGCCGGTCCCGGCGGTCGCCGCCGCGGTCAGGGTCTGGAAGGTCCCTGCCAGTGCCCACTGCTGGAAGCGGTGATGGACCGTCTGCCACGCTCCGTAGCGCGGGGGCATGTTCCGCCACGCGCCGCCGGTGCGGAACAGCCACATCACCCCGTCGAACTGTTTGCGCAGCCCCTCCGGGTAGGGACCCCGCTCCCCGAGCGGAAGCAGCGGGCGCACCGACTCCCATTCGTCGTCGGTCAGGTCGCCCCGTGCCGTGTCGGGGTCCTGGGCCGGGTCCGGTCGTTCCTCGGGACGGGGTGTGTCCATCTCGACCAGCAATGAACGGACCGCCTCGACCACGTTCATGACCAGGGCCGGATCGGCGTCCGGACGGGCATGGGCGCTCATCCGCATCGCGGGTGCGTGCGGGAGGCCGGTGTATTCGACCAGACCGTCCGGACCACGGCCGGTGTCCGCCAGCAGGGCCACGCCGAGCCCGGCGCGGGCCGCGTCCAGCACCCCGGCCAGGTAGCCGGCGTCGCAGACGACGGCGGCGGGGATGTTGTGGGCGGAGAGCACCTCCAGGGCCCGGCGGCGGACCGCGCACGGTTCCTCGATCGCCACCACCGGTAACACGGCCGACGTCGGCATCGGGGTCCATCCGGGGGCGGCGTACCACTTCAGGGGCAGCCCGCCAACTGGCATGCCTTCGACGGCTCCCGCCTCGGTCACGTACACCGCCAGATCCACCGACCGGCTGTCCACGGCCTCGACGAGCCGGGCGGAGCGGTCGATGCGGAACCGGACCTGGGTGCGCGGGCGCGTCCGGTGGACGGCCGCGGTGACCCTCGGAATGATCCGGTCGGCGGCGTGCTCGGCGGAACCCACGGTCATGGTGGCGGGTTCGGAGCCGAGCAGTCGTCGCGCCGCCTCGTCATGCACTCTGAGGATCCAGCGTGCCTCGTCGAGGAGCAGGGCGCCCGCCTCGGTGAACCGAGTGGCCCGGCCCGCCCGTTCGACCACCGGCCGGCCGAGCGTCTTCTCCAGCCGCCGCACATGCTGGCTGACCGCGGACTGACTGAGTGCCAGTGATTCGGCGGCCCGGTGAAATCCGCCTTTGTCCGCGACGGCGACCAGACTGCGCAACGCAATGATGTCAAAGACCGGTCCCATGAATACACGCTAGCATCAACTAATAAGCATTCCATATCACTTGAGTATTTCTTTCCCTCTCGTGACACGTGGCGTGCGGCCGGTCGTCCCACGCCTCTGACGTGCGGCGGCGTGGTCCGGCGCACTCGCGCGACGCCCTGTCGGGTGGCGGGTGGAGGCGTACGCGAATTAAGGGTCGGGAGGGCCGGAAGATAGGGGTTGGCCGGTCCCGGGGGCGATGGCACGGTGGGCGAAACGTTCTCGCCGACCGGAAGAGATCCCATGACTGTCCTGCGTACTGTTCTGATAACCGGGACCTCCTCCGGTATCGGTCTGGCCACCGCGGTCCAGGCCGCGGAGGCCGGCTGGAACGTCGTCGCCACCCTCCGCGACACCGGCAGGGCGGACGCCCTGCGTACGGCCGTCGAGGCGGCCGGTGTCGCCGAGCGGGTCCGGATCGAGCGCCTCGACGTGACCGACCCCGCGTCCGTCGCCGCAGCCGTGGCCGGTGTGATCACCGAGTACGGCCGTCTCGACGCGGTGGTCAACAACGCCGGGATCGGACAGCTCGGCACCGTCGAGCAGATAGGCGTCGATGCCTTCCGGTCCGTCCTGGAGACCAACTTCTTCGGGGTCGTGGAACTGACCCGGGCGGCGCTGCCGCACCTGCGCGCCACTGGCGGCCGGGTCATCACGGTCTCCAGCCTCGGCGGACTGATCGGGCAGCCGTTCAACGAGGCATACTGCGCGGCCAAGTTCGCCGTCGAGGGCTTCCTGGAGTCCCTCGCCCCGGTCGCGGCGAGCACCGGAGTGCAGGTCTCGGTGGTGGAACCCGGGCCGGTGGCAAGCGAGTTCGTCGCCCACCTGGAGCCGTCCGTGCCCGGGCTGATCGAGAACGCGGGGCCCTACGAGGCGGCCTTCAAGGCGTACTTCGACACGGTCGGCGGCCTCTTCGAACAGGCCCAGAGTTCGGCCGACGCGGCGGCCGTGGTCGTCGCCACGCTCACCGCCGAGCGGCCGCCCTTCCGCGTACAGACCTCCGGCCCGGCGCGCGAACTCGCCGCGATCAAACTCAGCGACCTGGACGGATCCGCCGTACAGGCACTCACGGGCCCCTGGCTCACCTGAGTGCCGCCCGGGCACGGCAGGACCACCACCTGGGCCGTGTGACTGAACCCCCGCCCCGAAGCCCTCCAGCAGCGCGAGTCCGTCCCTGGGGCGCCCACAACATGGCTGGTCGTCCCCGCGCGCCTTGTGGCCGCCCATCAGGATGATCCGCCCAGCGCCGGCAGGCCGGGGGCAACTCACCGCGGCAGACAGGGATGCAGGCCGGATCGGCAGCATCCGGGAGATCCCGGAACTCCGCATGGCGGCGGACCCCGGCGGAGCGAGGCTCCGTCGCGGGGCGCCGCTGCCTGGTCCTCCTCCCCATCGAAGCGCGTCCCGCCCGCGGGCGGGAGTCACTGCTGTTCCAGGTAACGGCAGTACCTCGCAGCGCACGGGAGACGGCTCTACGGTGAGATCGCCGACCCGATCCGCCACGAGCAGGAGGAACCAGCCGTGCTCCTGGACACCCGCCCTCCATCCGTACGCGGGTGCACTGCGGCGCCGCCGTCGGGCACCGCCGTCATGCCCACGGGGAGCGGTCATGGCCGGGGCTGACCGGAAGGAGCGGGCGGCCGAGGTCCGCGAGTTCCTGAGCACCCGCAGGCAGCGGATCACCCCCGAGCAGGCCGGGCTTCCCGTCTACGGCGGAAACCGCAGGGTGGCCGGGCTGCGGCGCGAGGAGGTGGCCCTGCTCGCGGGAATCAGCGCGGACTACTACGTGCGCCTTGAGCGCGGCAACCTCAGCGGCGCCTCGGACGCGGTCCTGGAGTCCCTGGCCCGTGCCCTACAGCTCAACGAGGCCGAGCGTGCCCACCTGTACGACCTGGCGCGCGCGGCCACCCCTTCGGGCCGGCGGCCCACGGCGACCGCCTCCCTGGTGCGCCCGGCGATCCTGCGGCTGCTGGACTCGATGGCCGACACGCCGGCGTACGTGCGCAACGGTCGCTTCGACATCCTCGCCGCCAACGCGCTCGGGCGCGCCCTGTACGCGCCGGTCTTCGACTCGCCGCTGTTCGCACAGCGCGGGCCGGTCAACACCGCCCGCTTCCTGTTCCTCGATCCCGCGAGCCAGGAGTTCTGGGCCGACCGGGACAAGGGTGCCGACGACTCGGTGGCCTTCCTGCACACCGAGACCGGCCGCGCCCCCCACGACAAGGCGCTGACCGACCTGATCGGAGAGCTCACCACCAAGAGCGCCGACTTCGCGCGCCGCTGGGCCCGCCACGACGTGAAGATCCACCGGTCCGGCGTGAAACGCCTGCGCCACCCGCTGGTCGGCGAACTCACGCTGCCCTACGAGGCCCTGGAACTGCCCGCCGACCCCGGCCTGCGCATCAACGCCTACACCCCCGAACCGGACTCACCGGAACGGCGGGCCCTCAGCCTCCTCGCCGGTTGGACCACCACCGGTACCGCCCCCGCACCGGCCGGCGACTGAACGCACCACGACAAAGGAGAACACTTCCATGCGCTACCGACCGCTGGGCCGTACCGGCGTCCACGTCAGCCCGCTGTGCCTGGGCGCGATGATGTTCGGGCCCTGGGGCAACCAGGACGAGGCCGACTCGGTACGGATCATCCACCGAGCCCTCGACGCGGGCATCAACTTCGTCGACACCGCCGACGTCTACTCCGGCGGGGTCTCCGAGGAGATCGTCGGCAAGGCCCTCAAGGGCCGGCGCGAGGACGTGTTCCTGGCGACCAAGTTCTTCATGCCCATGGACCAGGACGACCCCAACCAGCGTGGCGGCTCACGGCGCTGGATCATGCGCGAGGTCGAGAACTCGCTGCGGCGCCTCGGCACCGACCACATCGACCTCTACCAGGTCCACCGCCCCAGCCCCGACACCGATGTCGCCGAGACCCTCGGCGCCCTGTCCGACCTCGTCCGCCAGGGCAAGATCCGCTACCTCGGCTCCTCCTCGTACTCCGGCTCGCAGATCGTCGAGGCCCAGTGGACCTCCCGCGAACGCCGCCTGGAACGCTTCGTGACCGAGCAGCCGCCCTACTCCCTCCTGGTGCGCGGCATCGAGGAGGACGTCCTGCCCACGGTGCGCCGCCACGGCATGGGCACCTTGACCTACAGCCCGCTCGCCGGCGGCTGGCTCTCGGGCCGCTACCGCAAGGGCACCGCCACCGGCCCCGCGTCCGCGGCCCGCCCCACAGCCCGCTTCGACCTGGACACCCCGGCCAACCAGCGCAAACTCGACGCCGTCGAGCAACTCGCGGTCCTGGCCGACAAGGCCGACCTGACCCTGATCGAACTGGCCGTCGCCTTCGTCATCAACCACCCCGGCGTCACCTCGGCCATCATCGGACCGCGCACCATGCAGCAGTTGGAGGCGTTCCTGCCCGCCGCCGAGACCACCCTCCCCGCCGACGTCCTCGACCGCATCGACGAGATCGTCGCCCCCGGAGTCACGGTCAACCCCGCCGACAACAGCTACGGCGACTTCGAGCTGCGAACCGACCAGCTGCGCCGCTGAGACGAGCAGGCCGTGCCGCACCAGGGGCAGGGCCCTGGGCGATCGGGGGCCGCGGGCGGCGCGTGGCGTCCATGTGGCCGCCGGTCCGGATGGCCCCCGTACCCCGTACGGCGTCGGGCGTCACCCGCCCGAGCTCGTCGGACAGTTCCGTCTCCGAGATCCCCGGCAGAGTCGAGCCAAGGTCCACGATCATGCCGGCAGCAGCACGAGGGAACCGGCCGTGGCGCGGGACTCGATCGCCCGATGGGCCTGCGCCGCGTCGGGCAGGGCGTAGGTGCCACCGAACCGAATGCGCAGTATGCCTTCGGATATCGCGCCGAAGACCTCGTTCGCCCGCCACAGCACCTCGGCGCGGGTGCGGACGAAGTGCGGCAGCACCGGCCGGGTCACGAACAGCGAACCCAGTTCGGCGAGGCGTTGCGGATCGAACGGCGGCACTCGGCCGCTCGCGGATCCGAACAACGCGAGTGTGCCCCGCGGCCGGAGCGAGGCGAGGCTCGACTCGAAGGTGGCCGCGCCGACGCCGTCGTAGACGGCCGAGACCCCTTCGCCGTCCGTCAGTTCCCGGATACGACCGGCGAGTTCGGCACCGTAACGCAGCACGTGCCGGGCCCCGGCCTCCCGGGCGAGCTTCTCCTTCTCGTCGGTGGACACGGTGGTGATCACCTCGGCGCCTCGCGCCGCGGCCCACTGCACCAGAAGCTGGCCCATGCCGCCGGCGCCCGCGTGCACCAGGATCGAGTCTCCCGGCGTCGGTCGGTACACCGACTCCAGGAGGTAGTGCGCGGTCATTCCCTGCAACAGCGCGCCACCGGCGACCTGCCAGTCGATCCCGTCGGGCACCGGCACGCACTGGTCGGCCGGGACGGCCACGAGTTCGGCATAGCCAGCCCTGCCGTACGCCCAGGCCACTCGGTCCCCGACGGCGGCCTCGGCTCCAGCGCCCGCCGCCACGACCTCGCCCGCTCCTTCGAGGCCCGGGACGGGGAGTTCAGCGGGGTACTCCCCTCTGCGTACGTACACGTCGCGGTAGTTCACGCCGATCGCCCTGGTCCGCACCAGCACCTCGCCCGGTCCGGGAACCGGGTCCGGCATCCGGCGGTAACGGAGGACATCCGGGCCGCCGGGCTCGGTCACCACTACTGCGTGCACGAGGTCTCCCTTTCTCGCTCTCGTCGGTTCGACCGCATCACGCTGCCTGGGCCTTCTGTGCGCGGCGGAACCGGTACAGCACCGGTTCGGTGTAGCCGTTCGGCGCCGTTGCGCCCCGGATGATCAGTTCGCGGGCCGCCCGCCACGCGAGGGAGGCTTCCCCCGCGGGCAGCAGCGGCCGGTAACCCGGTTCGTCGTGGAGGCGGTCGTCGAGGACCGCCGCCGTCCGGCGCAGACCGTCGTCCACATCCCGCACGGTGATCACGTCGTGGTACAGCCAGTTCGCCAGCAGTTGGGTCGACATCCGCAGTGTGGCGCGGTCTTCGAGTACGACGACGCCGTCGAAGGCGGGCATCGGGGAACTGGCGACGGCGCGCTCGATCCAGCGCACCGCGTAGCCGAGAGCGGTGTAGCAGTGGGCGTCCAGCTCCGTCCGCGGATCGGTGCGGGCCTCGGTTCCGGTTCTGGTTCCCGTTTCGGTTCCGGCGACGGGCGGGCGCAGGAGTTCGCCGAGCGAACGGCGCGGTCCGGCCGCCGCGATCTCGCGCTGCACGTCGGCGACGTCCACCTGGTGGTAGTGCACGGCGTGCAGCGTCGCGGCGACGGCGGTCGGCACCCAGGTCATCCCCGCGCCCAGCGAGAGCTGGCCGATCTTGGACTCGTACAGGTCGCGCATCCGGTCGGGCGTGGGCCACATGCCGAGGCCGATCAGTGCCCGGCCCTGAAGGCCGTGGGCCAGGCAGGTGTCGACGTGCCACTGCTCGTAGGCCAGCTGCCAGGGCTGGGTCTTCATGGCGGCCTTGGGCACCATGGGCCCGGCCGCCATCGAGGTGTGGATCTCGTCGCCGGTCCGGTCGAGCAGGCCGTTGTTGGTGGAGACGACTCGGTGCCGGACCGCCTCGATGCACGCCGCCAGGTTGACGGTGGTGCGCCGCTCCTCGTCCAGCAGCCCGAGTTTCACCGTGTGGTCCGGCAGCCCGAGCAGGCGCTCGACGCGGCCGAACAGCTCGTCGACGAAGGCGAACTCGTCCGGCCCGTGCAGTTTCGGCACCGCCAGATACACCGCGCCGGTACGGGAGTTCACGCGGGAGGTGTCGCCCCGCAGGTCGTGCAGCGCCGCGAGGGTGGCGATCACGGTGTCGACGATGACTTCCGGCACCTCGGCGCCCTCGTGGTCGAGGATCGCGTCCGTGGTCATCAGCTGCCCGACGATCCGGGCGAACAGCAGTGCCCGCCCGGGCAGCGATGTCCGGCCGCCGTCCGGGGCGGTGTACCGGCGATCGGGCTCCATTCCGCCGCCGCTGTGCCGCGCGGTGTAGCTGCCGCACATCAGACGCAACCAGGCACGGTAGACCTCGGTCTTGTCCGCGGCGTCCACGGCGGCGACACAGTCCTCGAAGTCCATGATCGTGGTGATCCCGGATTCCGGGACCACGTCCTGGATGCCGGCCGCGTCGAGACGGCCGAACTCGCCGTCCGGGTCGAACCGGATCTCGACGTGCAGGTGATGGTGTTCGATCAGCACGACCAACGGCCGGGCGGGATCACCGCGGAATCCGGCCAGCCGCGCCGTGGGGGCCAGGGTGGAGAACGTGCCGTCGGACAACCGCACGCGCAGTGCGCCGTCGATGACCTGATAGCGCGTCGATTCCGCGTGCGAGCCCTCGTCGAGCGGCGCCATCACGTCGAGAATGCCCCGCGCGAAGTCGATGACCGCTTCGCGGCGTTCGGCGGCGTCGCCCGGAGGGATCACGTCGGTCTCGTACAGGGCGCGGTACAGCGACCCCCACCGGGCGTTGACCCCTTCGAGCACGAAGGGTTCGTCGACCACCGGCACCAGCAGTTGCGGACCGGCGATCCGCGTGATCTCCGCGTCCGTGCCTGCGGTGTCCACGGTGAAGGGCTCCGGTGTCGGGACCAGGTAGCCGATCTCTGTCAGGTGCCGGCGATACGCGTCCGCGTCGAAGTCCTCGCCGCGGTGCTCGGTGTGCCAGGCGTCCACGCCGTCCTGCAGTTCGCGGCGCCGGTCCACCAGTGCGCGATTGCGCGGCGCGAGGTCGTCGATCAGCCGCTCGAACCCGGCCCAGAACTCCCCGGCAGCCACGTCGGTGCCGGGGAGGGCCTCCAGTTCCACGAAGTCCCGTAACGCGCGCGCGACCCGCAGGGTCCCGATCCGGACCCACGCGTCCGCGGCGACGTCAGCGATGCTCATACAGGCACCACACCATCGTCGCCTCCAGTTTCTTCAAGATCTTCAGGTTCTCGATGGATTCGACGACGTCCACGGATCCGATGCATGCCTGGACGACCTGCTCGCTCACCAGCCGTGCGGCCTCCGGCTTCGCCCGCACCGTCGAGATCGCCACGTCGTCCGGGAGGTGCTCGCGCACGAACTGGAGGGTGGCCGGGTGGGACGCCGCCGTGCGGATGTCCGCGAGCTCGCCGGAGAACTCCGAGTGGACCGCGACGCACATGGGCTTGGTCGGCGACTCCCAGACCCCGACCATCGTCATCGATCGCAGCTTGCTGAAATGAAGGTCGACCCAGGAGTCGACCACTGATCCGTTGCTCATGTCCAGGTACCCGGCGGCGACCAGCGCCCTGCCGCCGTGAGTCTCGGAATCGTCGATGGCGGCGCGGAAGGAGGGGAAGAGCTCGATGTTCTCGCCCCCGATGCGGACGGCCTCCGCGTGCGCGTCCGTCCCCGACGGACCGAGCGTCTTGATCACGTCCTGCTTCACCATGATGCAGTCCCCGTACTGCTGGAAGCGCCGAATTCGTAGGTTTTCAGGTGGGCGGCCTCGCCGACGGTACGGCAGCCGGACAGGGCGAGATCCGTCTCGAGTTCCTCGCGCAGCAGCGACAGCACGTCGTCGACGCCCGACTCGCCGCCGACGGCGAGCCCGTAGAGGACCGGCCGTCCCAGCAGGACGCCGTCGGCGCCGCGGGCCAGGGCCTTGAGTACGTCCGCCCCCGATCGGATGCCGCCGTCGACGAGTACTTCGACCGTGTCTCCCACCGCGGCCCGGATCTCCGGCAGCACCGTGAGTCCGGGCACGGCTCCGTCGAGCTGACGCCCGCCGTGGTTGGAGACCACCAGTGCGTCCACGCCCGCGCGCGCCGCCCTGAGTGCGTCCTCGCGCGTCAGGATGCCCTTCACGACGAGCGGCAGCCGGGTGCTCGCCCGCAGCCATTCGATGTCGCTCCACGCCAACGAGGGGTCGAACATCTCGGTGGTGTGCGAGGCGACGGCCGAGCCTTGGGCCGAGGCCCGTTGCGCTCCGATCGCGGCCTCGCCGCGGAAGTGGGCGGCGTAGACGTCGGTCGGCAGCGCGAAGCCGTTGCGCTGGTCCTTGAGGCGGCGGCCCAGTCGGGGCACGTCGACGGTGAGTATCAGTGCCTGGCAGCCCGCGGCCTCGGCCCGGCTCACCAGTTCCGTCGTGGCGCCCCGGTCCCGCAGCCAGTACAGCTGGAACCACAGGTCGGCACCCGACTCGGCGATGCGCTCCACCGGTGTCCCGCTGAGCATCGCCACGGTGAACGGCACACCCGCCGTCTTCGCCGCGCGTGCGGTGGCCGCCTCGCTCTGCGGATGGACCAGCCCGTGGTAGGCCATCGGCGCGACGGCCACCGGCAGGCTCGCTTCGGGGCCGACCAGGCGGGACGCGGTCGACACGTGCGACACGTCCCGCAGCATCCGCGGCGCCACATACAGGTTGTCGAAGGCGCGCAGGTTGGCGGCCACGCTCAGTTCGGCACCGCTGCCGCCGGAGATGAAGTCCCAGGCGGCGGGCGGAGTCACGGCGCGGGCCGCGTCGGTGAACTCGGCCACGGATTGCGGCCGACTCGGTTGCCCGGCCTCCGTCACCGTTCCTCCCGTTGGTTCCGCTCCGCCTTCCTGGCCTCGAACAACGCCTTGACGTTGCCCTTGCCGAAGGTCTCGGCACCGACCCGCTCGATCACCTCGAAGAAGAAGGTGTTGCGCGGATGCGTGGAGCGCGTGAAGATCTGGAACAGCTCGCCGCCGTGGTCCCGGTCGGCGAGGATACTCAGTCCGCGCAGTTGTTCGAGCTCGTGGCTCGTCAGGCCGCCGATACGGTCGGGCAGCAGGTCGTAGTAAGCGGCCGGCGTGTCGAGGAAATCCACCCCGCGCCCGCGCAGCTTCTGGACGGCCGTTACGATGTGGGCGCAGCCGAACGCGATGTGCTCGATTCCGGGCCCGGCGTTGTTCTGCACGAACTCCGCGATGAAGTCCAGGGCCTGTCCCGTCTCCGCGGCGGACTCGACGATGGTGAACGTGACGTCGCCCGCGGCATTGCGGACGACCTGGGAATCCATACCCTGACCGCCGACCATGGTCCGGTCCTCGAAGATCACCGAGAAACCCAGGACGGATTCGTAGAATTTCACCGCGTTCCGAAGGTCGCCCGCACCGACGAGATAGGCGAAGTGGTCGAGCACGCCGAATTCCGCGGGCGCCTGCGACGCGGACTCCTGCGTCGGGGACCCCTGTGTCGGGGACTCCTGCGATGCGGACTCCTGCGTCGGGACGATGCCCGGCGGCAGTTGCCCGGGGTCGGCGTCGTCCGCGCGTTCGACCAGGCCGTGCTGGACGTCGCCGAACGCGCCGAAGCCGGCGACCAGCACACCGGCGCGCTCGACCGGCTGAAGCACGGCTTCGGCGCCGTTGGCCACGGCCTCCGAGAAGGCCGCACGGACCGACGGCGTGCGCAGCCAGATGTTGGCCACGCCGTCGCCATGGGTGCGGACCCACGTGGACACCGGGGAACCCGCGGTCAGCCCCTGGGTGAGTAAGAGCACCATGTCCCCTTGCCGCAACGCGATCGAGCGGTGGGACTGGATGCTCGTGCCCGACGTTCCCGCTATCTGGAAGGCGTATTTCGACACGAGCTCTTTGACGGTCGCGTCAATGTTTCCAACATAGAACTCGACGTGATCCAACCGAGCATCACGCAATGCATGCATGGCAGCTCTCCAAACGCTTAAGTCAACCTGAAGTCAACCGAAATCAGACGGGACTTCGAAGAGGAAATACCCCAGAACGCCCCGACCCGCGACTGACGCACTCCATTGGCAACTGCGCCTCGGCTGAGGAGAGTCGCAGGCCCTTTTATTACTCGCTCGACCCGAACCTACAGCCCCCTCGGGCGGCTTGACAATGGCGCATTCGCTAGCACAACGAAACTCGAAGTTAAAGTCATGTTTCACGACACATCTCGCGCGCGCTGAGCAGGCAACACGGAATCGCCGGTTGCAATTCTCGCAAATCTGAGACTCGGCATTCTGTGGATTTCACCGAACTTTTCCGGGGCCCGTCTCTCCGGTGGGCCCGGGCGGCTTGGTGCTGGCGGTGGCGGGCCAGGAGGGTGACGTGTTCGGGCCGGTGCCCGTCGGTGGTGTCATCAGGGTGGATGTGGACGCCGAGCATGACCCAGTCGCCGTGGCGGTCGCCCTTGAGGCCGTGGCCGGTTCGCAGGCGCGTCCAGTTCTTCTTCGGGACGCGGGGGGGGGCGAGTTCTTCTTCGGGACGCGGGGGGGGCGAGCCGAGGGCCGCACCGAGCGTCCAGCAGTTCCGCGTGTCCGGCTCCAGGTGGCCGTCCTCATGCCCGCGGGCGCCCCTCCGGGCCGATCCGCCGCTCACTCCCGCGCGGTGATCACCGCGGGATGGTCGCGGGCGTCACGCGATCCGGCGAGTCGGCTGTTTCCGGGACGGTCCGCCGCACGGAGAGCAGCGATACGCACGCGATCAGCGCGGACAGGACCGGAACGGCCACGGGTCCCCCCGTCGACAGGGCGAGCCCGCCGAAGGCGCCGCCGACGGCGACGCCCAGGAACTGCACGGAGAAGTGCAGCCCCAGAGCCTGGGACCGCTGCGCGGGCGCCAGGGCGGCGATCCGTGTCTGCTGGGAGACGCCGCCGCAGCACCAGGCGGCACCCAGGCAGAACAGCACCGGAAACGCGGCGATCTCCGCGGCGGTGCGGGGATGCCAGGCGGTGCCGACGGCGATGGCCCCGAGGAGCAGGGCCATCAGTGAGAGAGCCACGCGCAGCACCCGCGCCACGGGCACCTTGGTCAGGATCCTGCCGATCGTGCGCCCGGCCAGGAACGCGCCCGCGCCGAAGACGATCATCAGCGCCGCGACACCCCGGCTTTCCATCCTGGTCGCCCGCTCGACGATCGGCGCGAGATACGTGTAGGTGCAGTACGCGGCGAGGAAGACCCCGAAGGTGGTCAGCAGACTCCACCGGACGGCCGGGCTCCGCAGCAGTTCGGCCCCGCCGGTGCCGACGGGAGCCGCCGGGACCGTCGGCAGCAGGACCGCCAGCATCAGCGCGGTCGTCAGCGCCAGGACCGTGACGAACAGGAACGTGCCCCGCCAGCCGAGCAGTCCGCCGATCAGGGTGCCGATCGGCGCGCCCAGGGTGAGCGCCAGCGCGTTGCCGGTGGCGGTGACCGCTATCGCGTTGGGCATGTCCTGCGGACGGCACAGCGCGGCTGCCGCGGCGGCGGCCGGCGCGGCCAGCAGGGCCGCGCTCAACGCGGCCAGCACACGCGCCGCGGCGAGCACGGCGTAGTCGAGTGCGCACGCCGCGAGGGCGTTGCTGAGCGCGAAGGCCAGCATGGCCCCGATCAGCACCGACTTCGGCGGCACCTTCCGGAACGCGCCGATCAGCGGCGGCCCGGCCAGGGCGTAGACCAGCGCGAAGACCGTGACCAGCTGTCCGCACACCGATACGGAGACGTGCATGGAGTCCGCGACCGCCGGCAGTACGCCGGCGATGACATAGCCCTCGGTGCCGACGGTGAAGGTGGCCAGGGCCAGCACGTAGATGCGGGGGTTCATGCCGGTCCGGGCGCGGTGGGAACCGGTGCGGCCAGCCGTCGGCGCGCGAGGTCGTCGGCGGCCTGCGCTGTCGTGGTCCTCGTGCGCGCGGCCGTCTCGAACAGGCCGGTCAGGGTGTCGGCGATCGACTCGATGCGCTTGACCGCGTCCTCCGGTTCGTCGCCGAGGACTTCACGCGAGACCGCGTTGACGACACCGCCGGCGTTGGCGATGTAGTCGGGGGCCCAGAGGATCTCGCGCTCCCGCAACAACTCCGCCACGCCGGGATCGGCGAGTTGGTTGTTCGCCGCGCCCGCGACCGCGCCGCAGCGCAGCCGTGCCACCAGATCCCGGGTCAGCAGACCGCCGAGCGCGGCGGGGACGACCACGTCCACCTCGGCGGTGGCCGCCGCGTCGGGTTCGGCGAACACCGCGCCCAGTTCCGCGCCGAGCGAGCGCTTCGCCGGGTCGACGTCGCTCAGGACCAGGTCGGCTCCCGCCGCCGTCAACTGCCGGGCGATCTGCTCCCCGACGTGTCCCAGGCCGATCACCGCGAATCTCCTGCCCGCCAGGGCCTGCGAGCCGAACAGTGCCAGGCAGGTCGAGCGCAGCGCGGCGACGACGCCCAGGGCCGTGAACGGCGAGGGGTCACCGCTTCCGCCGTCGGCCTCCGGCCGGCAGAACACGTGCTCGGTCCGTTCGCCGATGACCGCCATGTCGGCCGGTCCGGTACCCGCGTCGGGACCGGTCACGTAGGTGCCGCCGAGTTCCGCCACCATGTCGCCGACATCGTGCAGCGCCGCGCGGCGTTCGTCCGCGGTAAGGCTCCGCCCGGCGGGAACGACCACGACCGTCTTACCGCCGCCGTTCGGCAGTCCGGCGGCGGCGCACTTGCGGGTCATGCCCTCCGACAGACGCAGCGCGTCGCGCAGGCCGCCCTCCCAGCTGTCGTACGCCCACATCCGGCAGCCGCCGACCGCACGGCCGAGAGCGGTGGAGTGCACGGCGACGACGATCGGCAGCCGGCTCCGCCGCCCGCGTCGCACCACGACCGATTCATGACTGAACTCCATCGGAGTCTCCACGCGTCCTCCAGTGCACCCAGATGCTTTCGCCCCATCCGGCCCATCGCTGGGACCAAGCCCCCGCGGCGTCCGCTGTCCAGCCTGCCGACGACCGGTCCGCGGGACCAGAACCGAATCCGAGAACTTCCCGGCGTCGCCTTTGCGGATTCCACAAAAGAGCAGCATGTCGACGCCGCCGCGTCAGGAAGTGAAGCCGCTGGTCAGGTCCGTCTGGACATGACATGCGCAACGGGACTCCTGTAGATCATCTTGCGATCGGCTCGAAGATCCTCGGGAGTCCCGTTGCGGGAGAAGTCCGTCGTTAACCGAGTGAGCACGGTGGCGCCGGGGGTGTTCACGCCGGGACACTCGGGCGAGTCGACCCGGATCGTGGACTTCGCCCTGGTGGGCGCGGTGGCCTCGGCGAAGCCACGCTCCTCCTCGCTGTCCAGAGCCCGCCGACGCCTGGGAGCCGGTCACCGCACGGCTCCCCCAACTCAAGGGTGAGCAGAGCGAGTTCGGCGATCCCCTGCTCCGCCTGATCGTCCTGGCCGAGACCGGCACTAGCGCGCTCATCGCGGCCACCTTCGACCCCGACTCCGACGGCGAACTCGCCTGCGCTGCCCGCCCGATGGGCCACCTCACGCCCGGAACACCGGCCCTGGCCGACGACACCTGCCTCACCCGCCTGCACGCCCCCCACCACCAGGCCGGACACCGCTACAGCCTGCTCACCGTCTACCAGGCACCCCTGGGAAACATCCCGCCACCAGCCAGAACTACACCCTTCACGCCAAGAATCAGGACCATGAAGAACGAACTTGCGTCCCGAGAAGAACGGACTTGCGTCCCGAGCGAGAGGCCAGCCACAGCGGCGTTGAGCAGCACGCGCGTTCTTGATCGCTTCTCGTCGACGCATGTTCGCAGTGAAACTGCCATACAATCGTGAGAGAGATCACTGTGAAATCCACATCGGGAGGGGCGATGGTGGAGTCCGTGACCGAGGGGGCCGGGGCGCAGGCCGACGCCGTCGCGGCGTGGCAGCCCGTCGTCGAGCTCTGCGAATCACTCGCCGCGGAACTGCCCACGGTGATCCCGAGGATCGTTGACCGCATACGGCTTGAGATCCCGAGCTATCAGATCGTGGACCGCGAGCAGCAGGAACGCGACGTCACCCGCCACTACCAGGGACTGCTGACCGGCGTGGCCGCACGCCGCTCGCCCACCCGCGAAGAGGTCGAGGCCGCGCATGCGCTCGGAGCCGAACGCGCCGCCACCGGCCTGCCGTTGCACGCCCTCGTCGAGGCGTATCACGTCGGCTACCGCGAGATGTGGAACGTGCTGCTCGCCCGCGCGCAGTCGCACGACACCCGGGCCGGCGCGCAACTCGTCTCGATCGTCGGGATGGTCTGGACGTGGGTGCAGTATTCCAGCAGCGCGGCTGCCGAGGCGTACGGCGTCGCCGTCCGCGCCGCCGATGCCACGCTGCTGAGGCTGACCCACCAGTTCCTCGACGGCCTTGCCACCGGCGCGCCCGCGGGCGTCGACCTCGAGCAACTGGCCGCCGCCCTCACCTTCGACCCGGCGGGCGAGTTCCAGGCGCTGTGCTCACCGGCCGATGCCTGGCCCGACGAGCGCATGATGGATCTGCGGCACCGCCGGTGGCCGGGCACGCTGCGCTGCGCGACCCGCGGCAACCTCATGATCGCCCTGGTCCAGGACATCTCACCGCAGGCCGTGGTCGAAGCGGCCCAGCGGCAGAACGCTGAGGCGAGCTTCGGCATCGGCCTCCCGCGGGCCGGGCTCCCCGGCGCCGCGATGAGCATGGCGGACGCGAGAGCGGCGCTGCCCCTGACGGATCCGGGACAGGCGAAGTTCTTTGCCGACCACTGGCTCCTCGCCACCTTGGTGCCCACCGCACAACGCTTCGCGGTGCTGCTCGAACCGCGCCGCGAGGCCGCGCGCCAACACCCCGACCTGGCAGAGACCGTGCTCAGGTTCGCCGAGAACGGCTTCTCGCTCAGCGCGACCGCCCGCGTCCTGCACGTGCATCCGAACACCGTGAAATACCGCCTACAACGCTGGCAACAACTCACCGACTGGGACGTACGCACCTGGCAAGGGCTGTCGTCGACCATCATCGCGCTCGGCCTGCCGACACTCTGAAACGCTCGTCCGGCAAGGGCCGCGAGCGGCGGACGATGCGCGCCGGAAGGCGGTCGGGCCGCTTAGAGCGTCCGCCAATAGGTCATCGGATGCGGGGGCGTGTGTCCCATCGGTAGAGAGTCCAGGCCCGGTGGATCAGGTAGCGAACGGTGACGAATACGCAGGCCAGGGCGATGAAGTACTCGATCGTGGCTTTCCGTCGTTCGGTACAGCGGCGAAGTTTGCATCGCAGCGATTGGCTGCGCTCTCGCGGGCCATCGATTCTCAGTAGCCTGCCCGGCATGACGATGCTGGACAACTTCACGGCTCGCCTCGATCGGGTCGAGGCCGAGTTCGCACTGCGCCGCTTGGCCCACGACTACTGCGTGGGTGCCGATCATCGAGACCGTGTCCGCTGGGAGGCGATCTGGGCAGCGGACGCTGCGTGGGAAACCGGCCCTGATCGGATATTCATTGGATTCGACGCTATTTGCGCCGCCGTGGAGCAGCAGTGGCGGACCTTCCCGATCATGCAGCATGCCACCGCCAACCACACAGTAGACATCGACGGTGACAGCGCGACGGGGCGATCCGATGTCGTGGTCATGGCCCAGCTTCCCGACCACCGATGGAGTCTTGGAGGAGGCACCTACGAAGACGAATACCGCCGCGAGGAAGGGATTTGGCGCATCGCACGGCGCCGGGTGACACATCCCTTCGATCTTGCACCACTGCCGCCAAGTGACGGACCGATTCACGTCGCCGGTCTTGGTGAGCCCCACACGTAGAAGCCGTCTGCCAGCGGCATGCCGGTCGAGCACGTAGCTGACGCGCTCCCACGGCGGGCACCCCTACACCTCCGTGTTGGGGCGTCCACCAGTACACGGGTGATGCGGTGCAGGCACGGTCCCCGATCATGGAGTCCTTACGTTTCATGATCTTTCGGGGTGTCCATGCCTGCTGTTCCACCATGCCTGCTCAAGCCGGTACGTGACCAGTTCCTGGCACTTCTTCCTGACCGCAAGGACCGACATCCGCTGGACTGTCACACCCCACGGATTGTGGACGAGGTCGTCTTTGACCGCCTGGTGCAAGCTCTGGTATTCGGCTGCGGATATGAACACGCGGCTGATGAGCAGTGCTCCGCCACGACGCTGCGGCGCCGCCGGGACGAGTGGATCGCGCTCGGAGTCATGGAGGCGCTTCGGTTGCTGGTCCTGTCCGCATACGACCGCATGATTGGCCTCGAACTGGACCACCTCGTCGCGGACGGCTGCATCACGAAGGCCCCCACCGGGGGGAGTGCTCGGGAAGAAGCCCGGTCGACCGTGGCAAACAAGGCATTAAACGCTCGCAGTTGACCGAAGCGGCCAGCATCCCGCTGGTCACCGAACCCGCACCGGCGAACGTCCGCGACCACGCGCTGCCGCCCGCCACCCTGGACGCCTACAGCCGCCTCGAGGAGCCCCTGGAACCGTTGCCGGCGCGTCCACGGCTGGACCTGGACGCGGACTACGGTTACCACCCCGTCCACGATGCCCTCGCCGAACGGAGAATCAACGGCCGGATCACCCGCCGTGGAGAGAAGCTTCCGATCCAGGCCGACGGACGCTGGGTGGTCGAGCGCACGAACTCCTGGATGAACAACTTCGGCCAACTTCGCCGCTGTACCGAACGGCGGAAAGCCACGATCGAGTTCTTCATCGCCCTGGCCTGAGTATTCGTCACCGTTCGCTGCCTGATCCACCGGGCCTGGACCCTCTACCGATGGGACACACGCCCCGGCCCCCGCATCCGACGACCTACTGGCGGACGCTCTTATCCGACGAGAACCGGCTGGGAAGCGGTGGACCGCAGGGGATTGAGCCGCTCCTCGCCGATCGTGGCGCGCAGTTGGGGGTCCGTGATGCCGAGGCCCGGTGCGGGCGCCAGGGCGAGGACACCGACCTTGCCGGTGTGACGGTTCGTCTGTACCTGGCGGGCCGCCTCGCCGACCTCGGAGAGCGGGAACACCTCGGACAGCACCGGCGCGACGTGGCCGAGCCTGACCAGGCGCGTCATCTCGGCGGCCTCGTTGAGATTCATGGCGTGGCTTCCGATGACGCGCTTGAGGTTCATCCAGAAGTACCGGTTGTCGAAGGAGTGCTCGTAACCGGTGCTCGAACCGCAGGTGATGACGGTGCCTCCGCGGCGGGCCACGATGACCGAGATCCCGAACGTGGCCTTGCCGACGTAGTCGAACACGACGTGCGGGTCCTCGCCCAGCTCCTTCCGGATGGCCCTGCCGAGCCGTTTGCCGAGCTCCACCGTCTCGGCGCCGGGTGCCGGGACGCCGCCGATGCCGATCTCCTCGCGGTTGATCACCACGTCGCAGCCCAGCTTCGCCAGGAGTTTCGCCTTCGCCTCGGAGTTGACCACCCCGACCGGAATGCCGCCGCCGTTCTTGACCAACTGCACCGCGAAGGCACCGAGACCGCCGGTCGCGCCCCAGATCAGGACGATGTCGCCCTGCTTGATGCGGGCGCCTTTGTCGCTGACCAGCATCCGGTAC
The DNA here is from genome assembly GCA_001298575.1 of Actinobacteria bacterium OK074. GTDB lineage: Bacteria > Actinomycetota > Actinomycetes > Streptomycetales > Streptomycetaceae > Streptomyces. Next base: position 3,556 of record LJCV01000302.1, on the reverse strand, counting down.
GAGGTGCCGCCGCACAGGGGGACGCAGGCCGCCTCCTCCCAGGTCAAGTGGCCCGGTTTGGGCAGGAGTTGACTGGCCCGTACGACGGCGTAGTGCGCCAGGCCGCCGTAGTTGGTCTCGTACCCCCATGCCTTCTGGTCGGCGCCGAGCATGCCGTCGGCGTGTGTCACCGGATCCTGGTCGTCCACGACCACCGGGTTGACGGTCACATGGTCGCCCACCTTCCAGCGGCGGACCCCGATGCCGGCGCGCACGATCACGCCGGAGGCGTCCGAACCGACGACCTGGAACGGCTGGTCGTGCTGGGCCGCGTAGCCGCCGGTCCGGGCGAAGCGCTTGAGCGCGTCGAACGTCGAGATGGGCTTGAAGGTCGCCGACCAGACGGTGTTGAAGTTGATGGAGCTGGCCATGACGGCCACCAGCACCTCGTCCGGCGCGAGTTCGGGCATCGGCACCCGGCCCACCCTGAGCGACCGCCGTACGTCGCGGTCGGCCGCGCCGTCGAAGATGCCGACGTCCTCCTTCCGGAGGTGAGCGGCGACGTAGTCCGCCGGGACCGGAGTGCGTTCCAGCTCGTCCGCGGGAGCGCCGCGGAGAACCGCCTCGGCCAGTGAATCCATTTCTTGTTCTCCTCGGATCGAAATAGCAATGGCGCTGACGGGTTTTTCGACAGACGTTATGACGGGCCCTTCGGGAATGTGAACCCCTAATCACTCCCCCTAGTGGTATGGGGTGTCGACCCCTCTTCCGGAACCTCCGGACATCGTCAACTCCGCAGGACAGAGCGGCTGTTCGGACGATAGGGGGAGGCTAGGGGTGGGCGCGCAATGGCGTGGCCGGAGAAAATTGGCATGGCAGTGGCGGGGGTGGGGGAAATCAACCACAGCGCATTTTCCGGGAGGCCCGGAATTCGAGTCGGTGCCACGGGAATTCACCGTGCGGCGTGCGAGAAGGGTTCGGCGAGAAACGATGACCAGGCAGGCTGACACCCATGCGGTCCCGGCGGGCCACGGTACGGTCGCGCCCGGCGCCGTCCCCGCCCCCGTCGCCGTGATCGGACTGGCCTGCCGCCTTCCCGGGGCGCCGGATCCGGACTCCTTCTGGGACCTGCTGCGCCGGGGCGGGCACGCGATCGGCGCGCCTCCCGCCGGGCGGCGGGCCCCCGGCGACGCCGGTGAGCCGCGCGACGCGGATCTGCCCGGCGGGTTCATCGACGACGTCGACCACTTCGACGCGGACTTCTTCGGCGTCTCCCCGCGCGAGGCCGCCGAGATGGATCCGCAGCAGCGGCTCGTCCTCGAACTGGCCTGGGAGGCGCTGGAAGAGGCCGGAACCGTCCCCGCCGAACTCGCCGGGCGCACCGTGGGCGTCTACGTGGGCGCCATGGCGTACGACTACGCGACGCTGCGCCACCGCCCGGACGCCGGACCCCTCACCCGGCACACCCTGACGGGGCTCAGCCGCGGGCTCCTCGCCAACCGGGTGTCGTACACCCTCGGTCTGCGCGGGCCGAGCCTGACCGTCGACTCCGCCCAGTCGTCAGCCCTGGTCTCCCTCCACCTGGCCTACCGGGCGGTGCGCGACGGCGACTGCGAACTCGCGCTGGCCGGTGGGGTGAACCTCAATCTGGCCCCCGACAGCACCTCGGCCGCCGCCCGTTTCGGAGGTCTGTCCCCGGACGGCCGTTCGTTCACCTTCGACGCCCGCGCGAACGGGTACGTACGCGGTGAGGGCGGCGCCGTCGTACTCCTCAAGCCCCTGGCTGCGGCACTGGCCGACGGCGACCGGGTGCACAGCGTGATCCTCGGCAGCGCGGTCAACAACGACGGGGCCTCGGACGGGCTGACCGTGCCGAGCGCCGACGCCCAGCGGGAGGTGCTGCTCCGGGCGGCCCGGGATGCCGGGGTCGATCCCCGCGAGGTGCAGTACGTCGAACTGCACGGCACCGGCACGCCGGTCGGGGACCCGGTGGAGGCCGCCGCGCTCGGCGCCGCGTACGGTACGGGCCGCCGTGGCGATCAGTACCTGCGGGTGGGGTCGGTGAAGACCAACATCGGCCACCTGGAGGGCGCGGCCGGTATCGCGGGCCTGCTCAAGACGGTGCTCGGCATCCGGCACCGGCGGCTTCCCGCGACGCTCAACCACGAGACGCCCAACCCGCGGATCCCCCTGGACCAGCTGCGCCTGCGGGTCCAGCGCGAGCTGGGCCCCTGGCCCCGGCCGGACCTGCGGCTGATCGCCGGGGTGAGTTCCTTCGGCATGGGGGGCACCAACTGCCATGTGCTCCTCGCGGAGGCCCCCGAGACCACGCCCCGGACCACCGACGTACTCCCCGACGCGCTCCCCGACGCCGATTCCGATACGGGCACCGCCGACGCCGGGCAGGGCACCGAAGCCGTCATCCCCTGGCCGCTGTCCGGCGCCACCCCCGCCGCGCCGTCCGCCCAGGCCGGACGGCTCGCCGACCACGTCCGGGCCCGCCCCGGTCTCGCTCCCGGTGACGTCGGCCATTCCCTCGCCACCACCCGCACCCGGTTCGCCCACCGCGCGGTGCTGCTCGGATCCGACCGGGCCAGCCTGCTGGGCGCGTTGGACGCGCTGGCGGCCGGCGCACCCACCCCGGGCTCCGTGGTGGGCCGGGCACCCGCGCGGACGGCCGGTCCCGTCGCCTTCCTCTTCCCCGGCCAGGGCAGCCAGCGGCCCGGCGCGGGCCGCCAACTGCACGCCACCGCACCGGCGTTCACCGAGGCGCTGGACGAGGTGTGCGAGCGGTTCGACCACCATCTCGACCGTCCGCTGCGCGAGGTCCTCTTCGCCGCGCCCGGCACGCCGGAGGCCGCGCTCCTCGACCGTACCCAGTACACCCAGGCGGCCCTGTTCGCGCTGGGAGCGGCCCTGAACCGGCTGCTCGAACACCACCTGCCGGCACCGGACTTCGTCCTCGGCCACTCCGTCGGCGGCCTCACCGCCGCCCATGTCGCGGGGGTGCTGTCGCTCGCCGACGCGGTCACCCTCGTCGCGGCCAGGGGCCGTCTGATGGAGCGGGCCCGCGCGGGCGGAGCCATGATCGCGGTGGAGGCCACCGCGGCGGAGACCGAACCGGTGCTGGCCGACTACGTGGGCCGGCTGGCGCTCGCCGCGGTCAACGGCCCCCGGGCGGTGGTGATTTCGGGCGACGTGGACGCGGCGGACGAAGTCGCCGCCCGGTTCTCGGGCCAAGGCCGCAGGACTCGACGGCTGCGCGTCAGCCATGCCTTCCACTCGCCGCACATGGACGGCGCCGTGGCCGAGTTCCGCCGTGTCGCCGCCACGCTCGACCTCCGCCCCCCGACCCTCACCGTGATCTCCGACGTGACCGGTCTGCCCGCCACCGCGGACGAGCTGACCTCACCCGACTACTGGGCCGAGCACATCCGGCGCCCGGTGCTGTTCCACGACGGCGTACGGCAGTTGGAGGCCCGAGGCGTCACCGGCTTCGCGGAGCTGGGGCCGGGCAACGTGCTCACCGCGCTGACCCGGGACAGCCTGGACGCCTCCCCCCCCCCCCCCGCCTCCC
>LJCV01000301.1 GCA_001298575.1 Actinobacteria bacterium OK074 | reverse complement strand
GTGGGGGGGTCCGGTCGGGTGGGGGGGTGGGGGCGGCTGCGGGTTGGGGGGGGGGGGCTCGCGCCGTGGCCCGCGCGCGTGGGTGGGGGGGGGTGGCCGGTCGCTCTTTGGGTGGCGTGCCGTCCTGTGGGTCCGCCTTGGGTGCGTTGGGGGTCGGCGCCGCCACGGGGGTATCCGTCCTCGGTCTGGCGCGGAGTCGGTACGGCTGTGGAGGGTGCTGTTTGTTGACGCGCCAGCCGCTGCGGGCGGACACCCCCGTGTCGTCCCCTTCGCGCCGTGCGCGGGCTGCGGGGCGGTGGGGGTGGAGGCTGGGACGACGGGGCCATCGACGGAGCGGCGTCCTCGCCCAAGCGTTGTAACCGACAAGCCCCGCCCTACGCTCGCGTCCCCCGCCCCTCTCGCAGTACCGTCGTACCACCGTAACTAGCGCTGCTAGTTTTCTGCCTTCCGGAGGGTGCTCCCATGGTCGTGTCGCCCCAGTCGTCGCCGTCGCCGTCGTCGTCCTCTGATCGGTTCGACCCCGGCGATCCGCTTGGGCTCGATGAGCTGCTCGGTGATGAGGATCTTGCTGTTCGGGACTCGGTTCGGGGGTGGGTTGGGCGGCGGGTGTTGCCTCATGTTGCTGAGTGGTACGAGAAGGGGGAGTTGCCGCAAGTTCGGGAGATTGCTCGGGAGTTGGGGGAGCTTGGGGCGCTCGGGATGTCGTTGCGGGGGTATGGGTGTGCGGGGGCCAGTGCCGTGCAGTACGGGCTTGCCTGTCTGGAGTTGGAGGCTGCCGACTCGGGGATTCGGTCGCTTGTGTCCGTGCAGGGGTCCCTTGCGATGTATGCGATCCATCGGTTCGGGAGTGAGGGGCAGAAGGAGGAGTGGCTGCCTCGTATGGCCTCGGGTGAGGTTATTGGGTGCTTTGGGCTGACCGAACCCGATCATGGGTCCGATCCTGCGGGGATGCGGACCTATGCCAAGCGGGACGGTGGTGACTGGGTGATCAACGGGCGGAAGATGTGGATCACCAACGGGTCCGTGGCGGGGGTCGCTGTCGTGTGGGCGCGGACCGATGGGGGGATTCGGGGGTTTGTCGTGCCTACGGATACTCCGGGGTTCTCCGCTCCGGAGATCAAGCACAAGAGGTCGCTGCGCGCCTCTGTCACCAGCGAACTCGTGCTGGATGACGTGCGGTTGCCCGCGGATGCCGTACTGCCGGAAGTGTCCGGACTGCGAGGTCCGCTCAGTTGTTTGTCGCACGCCCGTTACGGAATCGTGTGGGGTGCTATGGGCGCGGCGCGGGCCTGTTTCGAGGCCGCCGTCGCATACGCGAAGACGCGGGAGCAGTTCGGGCGGCCCATCGGCGGCTTCCAGCTCACCCAGGCCAAACTCGCCGACATGGCGGTGGAACTGCACAAGGGGCTGCTGCTCGCCCATCACCTCGGGCGGCGCATGGACGCCGGGCGCCTGCGTCCCGAGCAGGTCAGCTTCGGCAAGCTCAACAACGTGCGGGAGGCGATCGAGATCTGCCGTACCGCACGGACGATCCTCGGTGCCAACGGGATCTCGCTGGAGTACCCGGTGATGCGGCACGCGACGAACCTGGAGTCGGTGCTCACCTATGAGGGCACCGTCGAGATGCACCAGCTGGTGCTGGGCAAGGCGCTCACCGGGCTCGACGCCTTCCGGTGACCTGAACACCGGACGGGCCGGGCGGGGCCGGTGAGCGGCCCTGCCTCAGCTCTGGTTGAAGAAGCCGTCCGCGGGACGACCCGCGGCCTCGCCGCTGACGATCTCCGTGTCCGCGGGCGTGAGCAGGAACACACGGTTGGAGACCCGGTCGATCGAGCCACGCAGGCCGAAGATCAGACCGGCCGCGAAGTCCACCACGCGCTTGGCGTCGGCGGCCTCCATGTTGGTGAGGTTCATGATGACCGGGACGCCTTCCCGGAACAGTTCGCCGATGGCACGGGCGTCCCGGAAGCTGTCCGGGGTCACCGTGCCGATCCGGCGGCCCGTGTCCTGAGCCGACTCGGAGGCGACCTTGACGCGCGGGTCGGTGACCCAGGCATCGCCGCCGGACTCCTGCCCGTCGGCGTAGTCGTCGTCGTAGTAACGCTCGTCATCGTTGTCGTCGACGAGGCCAAGCCAGGCGCTCGCCTTGCGCACAGATCCCATGGACGCCTCCTCTCACAGCGGTCTTGCTTGTCGTCCGCAACCCCATGGTCGTCCATGATGCGGATGTAGCGCCAAGGGGATAGACGCCGCGCGGGGGTTTCGTGACGGTACTGGTGCAGAGCGAATTCGTCGAGAGCCCGCGTTTCCCAAGGGCTGTGCCGTGTACGACTGCTGACTGAGAGTGAAATATGATTCTTCGCGGCGTACGGGTGACGGCTGGTGCGTACGAGTGAACGAAGTGGTCGCTACGATGCCGCAGCTCAACGCGGTTGACCGGCGCGGGCGACGACGCGGGTCGCCGGGACCGCCGAACTCACGGAACGTACGGGGGAAGTGTCGTGTTCGGAATCGTCCGGCCCTGCCGGCATCGGCTGGGTGAGGGGCTGAGTGCCCAGTGGATGGCGCATTTGTGTGGTCTGTGTCTCGCGCTGCGGTCGGATCACGGACAGTTCGCGCGTGTCGCGACTAATTACGACGGTTTGCTCATATCGGTTTTGACGGAGGCTCAGACCGGGCGCGGCAACGGCGGACGGCGCACCGCCGGACCCTGCCCGCTGCGCGGCATGCGCACCGCGTCCGTGGCCCACGGCGAGGGCGCCCGGCTCGCCGCCGCCGTGTCGCTGGTGCTCGCCGCGGCCAAGATGCGTGACCACATCGCCGACCGGGACGGGCTGTTCGGGCGCAGGCCGGTCGCGCTCGCCGCCCGCCGGGTCGCGCGGGGCTGGGCAAGCGCGGGCGCCCGTACGGGAACCGACGTCGGGTTCGACACCGCCGTCCTCGTTGACGCCGTCGACCGGCAGGGGTCGGTCGAGGCGCTCGCCGGGGCCGGTACGTCCCTGCTCGTCGTCACCGAGCCCACCGAGACCGCCACCGCGGCGGCCTTCGCGTACACCGCCGTGCTCGCCGGGCGTCCGGGCAACGCCGAACCGCTCGCCGAGGCCGGGCGCCTCTTCGGGCGGCTCGCGCATCTGCTGGACGCCGTGGAGGACCGGGACGCGGACGCCGCGGCGGGCGCCTGGAACCCGCTGACGGCCACCGGGACGCCGACGGCGGAGGCCCGGCGGCTCGCGGACGACGCCCTGCGCGGGATACGGCTCGCGCTGCGGGAGGTCGACTGGGGGGCCGGGGACGCCCCGGGGAGGCGCGGCGCCGAGGGGCGGCTGGCGCACGTGCTGCTCGTGCACGAGCTGTCGGCGTCCGTGGACCGGGCCTTCGGGACGGCCTCCTGTGCCCACGGGGCGGCGCCGGACGCGCCGCCGGGCGCCCCGGGCGGTCCCGGCGGGCCCGACGACCCCTGGCGGCCGCACAAGCCGCCGCACGAGGACCGGCGGGGCCTCCTGGCCGGGTGCGCGGTGTGGGCCGGGCTCGCCTGCACCTGCCAGCTGTGCTGCGGGTCGTACAGCGACCCCTGGAGCCGCGAGTCCCGGCGGGGGGTCTGCCGGGACTGCACCTGTGGCGACCTCAGCGGCTGCGGGGACTGTCTGCAGTGCTGCGGCGACTGCCGCCACTGCGGCGACTGCTGCAACGGGTGTGACGGGTGCGGGTGTTGCGACGGGTGCAGTGGGTGCGACTGCGGCTGCAACTGCTGACAGAACATCACCGAGGGTGAGCGGATGGTCGTATACGTCACTCTGTGGGATCAGTCGCCACCTGGCGTTCCCGAAGATCCTGTTTCGGGAACGTAAAACAAAAACATGATCCGGTGACCGGAGTCCTGTGAGGGTCGTTGGTCCGGCGCAGAACCATTTCTGCCCTTCCTGGCAACTCGCCCCCCTCATAAGGCCATAAGGCCATAAGGCACACCAGTGGACGTCACCTCCAAAGCCACCACGACCATCCGCACCAGGCTCCTGCGCATCCTGGTCCTCTCCCTCGCGGTCCTGCTCGCACTCCTCGGCTTCGCCGCGGCCGAACAGGTATCCGCCTACCGCAACGCCGCCGCCACCGCCGACAACGCCCGGCTGGAGGTCACCCTCCAGGGCCTGATCCACGAACTCCAGAAGGAGCGCGGTCTCACCACCGGATACGTCGGCGGCGTACGGCAGTTCAGCGCCAAACTGCCCGCCCAGCGCAAGGCCACCAACGCCGCCCGCACCGCCCTCGGCACGGCGCTGAAGGGCCGCGACGACGCCGCCGCCGACTCCGTGCGCGAGTCCCTCGGACGGCTCGACGGCCTCGCCGGCATCCGCAAGGACGCCGACGACGGCACCGGCGTCGTCAAGGACACCTTCGACTACTTCACCACCACCATCACCGTCCTCGACCGGCTCGACCTCGGCCTCGGCGACGTCCACGACGGCACCCTGCGCGACGCCTACCAGGCCCTCCAAGTCCTCGGCAACGCCAAGGAGTTCATGGGTGAGGAGCGGGCCATCGTGCTCGGCTCGGTGCGCGCCGGACGGTTCCGCGCCGACGACTACAGCCGCTTCATGGAGATCCGCGCCGGCCGGCTCGCCGCCCTCGCCGCCTTCCCGCGCTCCGCCAACGCCGCCCAGGTACGGCGGCTGGACGCGGCGCTCAGCACCCCCGACGCCGAACGCGCCCTCACCTACGAGAGCGTCGCGGTGCACGGCCGCGGCCGGCTCAGCGCCTCCGCCGTTCCGGCGATCACGTGGTGGGACACCATGACCTCCAGCATCAACGGGCTGCGGGACGTACAGATCTCGCTCGGCACCGACGTCGAGAACCGGGCCGCCGGACTCGAAAGCGGCGCCCAGCGCGACCTGTTGCTCTTCCTGCTGCTCGCCGTCGTCACCGTCGGCGCGCTCGCCGCCCTCGCCCTGGACTGCGTACGATCCGTGTCCGCGCCGCTGACCGAACTCGCCCAGCAGGCCCGCGAGGTGGCCCGCGAACGGCTGCCGCGCGCCGTGGCCGCCGTCCAGGACGGCAGTCTGGCGGCGGGGGAGCAGCCCGCACCGCCCGCGCGGTTGGCCGTGGCCGACCGGGCTGGGGCCGAAGTCCGGGACGTGGCCGAGGCGTTCGACCGCATCCAGCGCTCCGCCTTCGAACTCGCCACCGAGCAGGCCGTGTTGCGCCGCAACGCCACCGACTCGCTGGTCAGCCTCGGCCGTCGCAACCAGAACCTGGTACGCCGTCAGATCGGCTTCATCAACCGGCTGGAGCACGAGGACGCGGACCCCGCCACCCTCGCCAACCTCTTCGAACTGGACCACCTCGCCACTCGCATGCGCCGCAACGCCGAGAGCCTGCTCGTGCTCGCCGGGGAGTCCAGCCCCCGTCCCTGGTCCACGCCGCTCGCGGTCACGGACGTGCTGCGGGCCGCGCTCTCCGAGGTCGAGGAGTACCGGCGCGTCACCCTGCGGCGCGTGGAACCGGTCCGCGTGAGTGGCTCCGTCGTATCCGAAATCGCCCACCTGCTCGCCGAGTTGGTGGAGAACGCGCTCAGCTTCTCGCCGCCCGACTCGGACGTGGAGATCGAGGGGCGGCGCACCAGCGCCGGTTACCTCGTCGCCATCGTCGACCACGGGCTCGGCATGGACGCCCAGGCGCTCGCCGAGGCCAACGTCCGGCTGTCCGGCACCGCCAGCTTCATGGCCGAACCCACCCGGTTCCTGGGGCACTTCGTGGTCGGCGCGCTGGCCCGCAAGTGCGGCATCGAGGTCCGGCTCGGCGAGGCGCCCGCGGCCGGAGTCGTCGCCCGCGTGCTGATCCCCACGACACTGCTCGCGGAGGGCGTGCAAGAAGTGGCCAACTCCCCCGAAGCGGCGGACAGTTCCGCGATCCCCGCACCGCGCAAGGAGACGGTCGCCGCGCCCGGCGAACTCGTCTCGGTCGCGGCCGGACGCCAGCCTGCGGCCGAGGCCCGGCCCGCCGAGAACGCGGGCGCCAAGGGCAACTCCGCCGCCCGCACCCGCAACGGCCTCGTCAAGCGCCCGCAGCGCAGCTCGATCGCCGCGGCCGTCAGCGAGACCGACCGCCCCAGTCGCCCCGCGCCCACCGAACCCACCCCCGACCGCACCCCCGAGGAGGTCTCCGGGATGCTGGCCACGCTGCGCAGCGCGCACATGCGCGGCGGCATCAGCGTCGAGAAGGAGAAGCAGAAGGAACAGAAGGAACAGGGCAGGAAGTCGCAGCCCGCGTCCGCCGACACCATCGAGGGGGACGTCAAGTGACCGCCGTCGACACCCACAACGACTCGCAGACCTTCAACTGGCTGCTCGCCAACTTCGTCCGCAACACCGACGGCGTACGGGACGCGGTCGCCGTCTCCTCCGACGGCCTGCTGATCGCCGTGTCGGACGGGCTCGGCCGGACCGAGGCCGACCATCTCGCCGCGATCGTCTCGGGGTTGAGCAGCCTCGCCCGCAGCGCGTCCAAGCGGTACAGCTTCGACGGGGTCAAACTCATCATGATCGAGATGGGCCGCGGCTTCCTGCTCGTCTCCGCGATCCGGGACGGCAGCTGCCTCGGCGTCCTCGCCGACTCCAGCGGCGAACTCGGCCTGGTCGGCTACGAGATGGCGGTGCTCGCGGAGCGGGCGGGTGATCTGCTCACCCCGACGCTCATCGCCGACCTGCGGCAGGTGTTGCCGCGGTGAGCGGAACGGGCCCGGAGGAGGCCGAGGACGCCACCTTCGTCCGGCCGTTCATCCTCACCGGCGGCCGGGCCCAGCCCGCCCAGGCCGATCTGCGCCTGGAGACCCTCGTCCTCGCCGTCGGCCCCGCCGACGAGCCGCTCGCCTTCGAGACGCAGCAGATCGTCGCGGTCTGCGCCGAACCGACCACCGTGGCCGAGGTCGCCGACGCCGTCGGGGTACCGCTCGGCGTCGCCAAGGTCCTGATCTCCGACCTGATCGTGACCGGGCACCTCACCTGCCAACAACCCGCGGAGCTGCCGCTCCACACTCTGGAGAGGATCAGGGACCATGTCCGCGCGCTCTGACAAGATCGTGCCCCTGGCCGTGAAGATCGTGGTCAGCGGCGGTCTCGGGGTCGGCAAGACGACGTTCATCGGCGCGATCTCGGAGATCGAACCGCTGGACACGGAGGCCGCGATCACCCAGGTCTCGGTCGGTGTCGACCGGCTCGACGGCGTCGAGAACAAGACCACGACGACCGTCGCGCTCGACTTCGGGCGGATCACGCTCGACCCGTCGATCGCGCTGTACCTCTTCGGTACGCCGGGGCAGGACCGGTTCTCGTTCCTGTGGGACGACCTCGTGGAGGGCGCGCTCGGTACGGTCGTGATGGTCGACACCCGGCGGATCGAGGACTGCTTCCCCGCGCTCGACTACTTCGAGGCGCACCGCGCGCCCTTCGTGCTGGCCGTCAACCGGTTCGAGGGCGCCGAACGGTTCGAAGTGGAGGAGATCCGGGAGGCGTTGGGGCTCGCCGACGGCGTTCCGGTGCTGGAGTGCGACGCCCGCGACCGGGCCTCCGTGCGGGATGTGCTGGCCGCGCTGATGGACCGGGTGATCGGCGCGCGCACGGCGTCCTCCCGGCGCCGGACGGCGGCGCTGGCGCGATGACGAGGACCGCCGTCGGGCGCCGGACGGTCCGGGGGACGTCCTGTGCTCGACGGCTCGGCAGGGTACGGCAGGGCTGTGCTGAACGTGAGATGTGAGGCGTGAGGGGAGGGGTGCGTGTGTGAAGGCGTGATGCGGGAGGAACGCGGAGAGCACCCCGGACCAGGGGATCAGGGTGTGCAGGGGGCCTGGCTCAACAGGAGGAGGACCACACTCGACCGAAGTCGATGTGGGAGCGCTTGACCAGCCACTGCTGCGGATGCATGGAAGTAAGTGGAACAGGCATTCGTTTCCCAGTCAACCGACTTGAGACAAGGCGCCCACAGTTCGGACAGCCTTGACAGCGAGGGGAAACGGCACCGTACTCTCGACGGACGGCCCTGCTGAGGGGCTCGGCCGTACGGCGTCCTCGTGGCGCCCCAGCGACATCCGCGCACCGCACAGCACCACGCAACCGTGTGAAGGCACCCGTCCGCGTTTCGACCCCGACGCCACGGAGCCCTCGCATGTCTTCCGAGCCCTTCGCCCGTCCCACCGCGACAGCACCGGCCGCCGCGCCCTCGCGCCCCACGCTGGTGATCGTGGGCGCCGGACCGCGGGGCATCGGTGTCCTGGAGCGGATCGCCGCCAACGCGCCCGAACTGCACGGGGAGTTGGCACTCGACGTGCACCTCGTCGACCCGTACCCGCCGGGCGGCGGCCGGATCTGGCGCGAGGCGCAGTCGCCGCTGCTGCTGATGAACTCGCACGCCGAGGACGTCACCATGTTCACCGACGAGACGGTGGCCATGGAGGGCCCGGTCCGCCCGGGCCCCACCCTGCACGAGTGGGCGGGCGTCGACGGCCGGCTCTTCGCCGACCGGCAGCGGCAGGGCGGTTACCTGCGCTGGGTCTACGAGCAGACCCTCGCCGCCCTGCCCCCGGGCGTCCGCGTCCACCACCACCCGTGCATCGCCGAACGGGTCGAGGGACCGCGCGAGGGACGGCAGCGGGTCTGGCTCCAGGGGCGCCCCGAACCCCTCGACGCCGATCTCGTCGTCCTCACCCTCGGCCATCTCGACGCCGAACTCGACGACGAACAGCGGGCGTTGGCCGCGTACGCCGCCGAGCACGGCCTCGTGCACCTGCCGCCGGACTTCACCGCCGACAGCGACCTCTCCCCGCTGAAGCCGGGCGAAGACGTCCTCGTCCGCGGCTTCGGGCTCGCCTTCGTCGACCTCGTGGTGCTGCTCACCGAGGGGCGCGGCGGTCGCTACGAGCCCCTGGACGGCGAGGAGTTGAGGTACGTCCCGTCCGGACGGGAGCCCGTGCTGTATGTCGGGTCCCGGCGCGGGGTGCCCTACCACTCCAAGATCGGCTACGACTGGAGTGGCGACCGGCCGCCGCTGCCCCGCTTCTTCGGGCCCGCCGAGGTCGACGAACTCCTCGCCCGGCCCGCGGGGTTCGACTTCCGGCGGGACGTATGGCCCCTGGTGGCCAAGGAGTTGGGGTTCGCCCACTACCACCGGCTGTTCACCGCACACCCCGAACGCACCGCCGTCGCCTGGCCGGACTTCGAGGAGAAGTACGCCCTCGCCGACCCGGTGGCCCTGCCCGCGCTGGTGGCCGCCGCGGTGCCCGACCCCGCCGACCGGCTCGACCTCGACGCCGTCGACCGGCCGCTGGACGGCGTGCGGTACGCGTCGTCCGACGCCCTCCAGGACGGCCTGCGCGCTTACGTGGAACGGGACTTGACGAGGCGTCACGATCCCGCGCACAGCCCCGACCAGGCGGTGTTCTTCGCGCTGCTCTCCGTCTACGGGCAGCTCGTGCGGCTCGGTGACATCGGGTCCTGGTGGCACGGGTTCTTCAGCTACCTCGCGTCCGGGCCGCCCGGACCCCGGCTGCGGCAGCTGCTCGCGCTCTCCCGCGCGGGCGTGGTCCGCTTCCTCGGCGCCGACATGACCGTCACCGCCGCGGACGGCGTCTTCCGCGGCGGCAGCGCCAGCGTCCCCGGCGCGGTCGTCGAGACCCGCGCGCTGGTCGAGGCCCGGCTGCCGAACCCCACTGTGGAACGCACCCGGGACCAGTTGCTGCGGCGGCTGTACGCGGAGGGCGCCGCCGGTACGCCCGAGGGGCTCCTCGCCGTCGACCCCGGGGACGGGCGCGTGCTGGACCGCTCCGGCACCCCGTATCCGCGGCGGTTCGCGCTCGGGCCGCACACCGACGCCCGCGGCTCCGGGGCGTTCACCCGGCCCCGTACGGGCGGTCCCGCGTTCCGGCAGAACGACGGGGCGGCGCGCGCGGTGCTGCGGTTCCTGCGCGACCTGGAGTGTCGCGCCGCCGGGTGACAGCAGCGGCTCCGCCTCCCCTTCCCACCGCGGCGACTCGTGCGGACAACACAGCGATTCGTGCGGAAACACGCAGAGAAAAGGTGTGTCGCCATGACCTCAACCCACGGCCGGGGGCTGTTGCATCTGGCCGCCGCCGTCGACCGGGCGGGCGTGTACGAGGCCGGGTCCTACGTGGAGTCGGCGCGGCTCGCCGAGCGCGGGGGGCTCGACTTCGTGACACTCGGCGACGGGTTCGGGCGGCCGGGCCCCGACGCGCTCGCCGTGCTCTCCCGGGTCGCCCCCGCCACCACCCGCATCGGCCTCGTGCCGACCGTCACCACCACGCACACCGAGCCCTTCCACGTCCAGGCGGCCGTGGCCACCCTCGACTGGGTCAGCCGGGGCCGGGCGGGCTGGCGGCTCGACGTGTCGGCCACCGAGGGCGAGGCCCGTCTCTTCGGCCGCCGCCACGCCGCACCCGCCGACGCGCTGTGGCGCGAGGCGGGCGAAGTCGCCGACGTGGCCGCCCGGTTGTGGGACAGCTGGGAGGACGACGCCGAGATCCGGGACGAGACCACCGGCCGGTTCATAGACCGCGACAAGCTGCACCACGCCGACTTCGTGGGCCCCACCTTCTCCGTGAAGGGCCCCTCGATCGTGCCCCGGCCCCCGCAGGGCCATCCCGTACGGGTCGTCGACGCCACCGAGGGTCCCGCCCGCACCGTCGCCGCCCGGTACGCCGACGTGGCACTGGTGCGCGTCGCCAACCGCGCCCAGGCCGCCCTCCTCCGGGACGAACTGCGGGGCAGGGCAGGGGAGTTCGGGCGGGACCCGGACGCGCTGCGGGTGCTGGCGAGCCTCACCGTGGACCTCGGGGACGGGGAGTACGCGGCCGAACCCGCCTGGGGGGCCGCCCAGTTCGAGCGGGTCCGCGACCTCGGCGGGGGAGTGCCCCGGCCGGCCGCGCACGGGCCGTTCTACCGCGGCGGCCCCGTCGACCTGGCCGAACTGATCGCCGCCTGGCACGAAACCGGTGCCGTCGACGGCTTCCACCTCGTGCCCGCCGAGCCGAGCCGCGACCTGGAGCGGCTGGTCAACGGCACGGTCGCGCTGCTCCAACACCGGGGCCTGTTCCGCACGTTCTACCCGGGCCGCACCCTCCGGGAGCACCTCGGCCTCGCCCGGCCCGCCAACCAGTACACCGGCACCGCCGGGGCAGGGGGAACGCGATGACCGCGCGTCGGCCGGGTCCGCAGGGCGGGAACCAGCACGGCGGGAACCAGCACGCCGGGAAGCAGGTGCACCTCGCCGCGCACTTCCCCGGCATCAACAGCGCCACCGTATGGACGGATCCCCGCTCCGGGTCGCAGATCGAGTTCTCCTCCTTCGAGCACCTCGCGCGGACCGCCGAACGCGGCCTGTTCGACTTCTTCTTCCTCGCCGAGGGGCTGCGGCTGCGCGAACACCAGGGCCGTATCCACGACTTGGACGTCGTCGGGCGGCCGGAGCCGATCACCGTGCTGAACGCGCTCGCCGCCGTCACCGACCGGCTCGGGCTCGCCGCCACCGTCAACGCGACCTTCAACGAGCCCTACGAACTCGCCCGCAGGTTCGCCACGTTGGACCATCTCAGCGGCGGCCGGGCGGCCTGGAACGTGGTGACCTCCTCCGACGCCTTCACCGGGGAGAACTTCCGCCGCGGCGGCTTCCTCGACCGAGCCGACCGGTACACGAGGGCCGCCGAATTCGTGCGCACCGCACGGGAGTTGTGGGACTCCTGGACACCGGAGGGGGTGCCGAGGCCCTTCGCGCACCGGGGGCAGCACTTCGACATCGCGGGCGAGTTCGGGCTGCCGCGCTCCCCGCAGGGGTACCCGGTGGTCATCCAGGCCGGGGACTCCGACGAGGGGCGCGAGTTCGCGGCGGCCACCGCCGATGTCCTCTTCTCCGGCTGGGGGTCCGGGGGTTGTCCCCCGGGAAGACGCGGCACTCGGCACGGCACCCTGGAAGCGGGCCGCGCCTTCTACGCCGACGTCAAACGCAGGCTCGCCGCCCACGGCCGGAGCGCCGACGACCTGAAGATCATGCCCGGGGTCGGGGTCGTGCTCGGGGACACCGCCGCCGAGGCGCGGGAGCGGGCCGCCGAGGTGCGGCGGCAGCAGGTCTCGCCGCAGAACGCGATCCTCGCGCTCGAACAGGTGTGGGGCACCGACCTGTCCGCGTACGACCCCGACGGACCGCTGCCCGACACCGACCCGGTGGCTGACTCGGGGATCACCCAGGGGCGGACCCGGCGCGGCGACACCGTCGAAACGGCCCGGCAGTGGCGGGAGTTGGCGCGGCGCAAGGGGCTGTCCATCCGGGAGACCGTCATCGAGGCCACCAGCCGCATCTCCTTCGTCGGCACCCCCGAGGCGGTCGCCGCCGAGATCGACACCTACGTGCAGCGGGAGGCCGCGGACGGCTTCATCCTCGTACCGCATCTGGCCCCGGCGGGGCTCGACGAGTTCGTGGACCGGGTGGTGCCGCTGCTCCAGGAGCGTGGCGTGTTCCGTACGGAGTACGAGGGGACGACGCTGCGCTCGCACCTCGGGCTGCCGGAGCCGGTCTGGAAGGGGTAGCGATACCGGCTGTGCTCGCTCCGCGAAACCGGCTGTGACCGTGCCGTGGACCGGGCTGTGATCGCGCCACGGGACGGGCTGTGATCGCGCCGCGAGACGCGCTGTGACCGTGCCGCGGACCGGTCGGGCAACTGCCGTGGTCCGGGCCAAAGTTGTGCGTGCGCTTAGTACCTCTTGGGCGTAATTTGTGCGTACGCTGAGGGTCGTGCGGCCGAAAGGCCCCCTTGCGCGGATCGGCCGTGCGGCCGAATACTCCCCCACAGCGCTTGTCGTGAACACGGCATGTCCGGAACCCCGGGCAGAGGTGTCCCCGACTGCGCCTCACGGGCCCAAAACCCCACTGTGGGCCCCCGACTTCCCTTGGAGGGAACGAAAAGTGAGGATCAAGCGCACCACCCCCCGCAGCGGTATCGCGAGACGGACCCGGCTGATGGCCGTGGCCACCGGCTTCATGGCCGCCGCCGCGTTCGCCGTCCCCACCGCGAACGCGAGCGCCGCGCAGACGTTCAGCGCGAGCGAACTGAGCGCCGTGAAGACCTCGGTGCTCCAGTCCGACGTCGCGGGCACCGCCTGGGCCGTCGACCCCGTAACCAACCGGGTCGTCGTCACCGTCGACAGCACGGTGTCCGCCGCGGAGATCGCCCAGATCAAGGCCGACGCCGGCAGCGACGCCGGGGCCCTGACCATCAAGCACACCTCTGGCCAGTTCAAACCGCTGATCACCGGCGGCGACGCCATCTACGGCGGCGGCTACCGCTGTTCCCTCGGCTTCAACGTGCACAGCGGCAGCACCTACTACTTCCTCACCGCAGGCCACTGCGGTGAGGTCGCCAGCACGTGGTACTCCAACTCGGGTCAGACCACGACGCTGGGCACGAACGTCAGCTACAGCTTCCCGACCAACGACTACGCGCTGGTGAAGTACACCGGCTCGGCCGCCCACCCGAGCACGGTCGGCACCCAGACCATCAGCAGCGCGGCCACCCCGGCCGTGGGCACGACCGTCTACCGGCGCGGCTCGACCACCGGCACGCACAGCGGCAAGGTCACCGCTCTGAACGCCACCGTCAACTACGGCAGTGGTGACGTCGTCTACGGGATGATCCAGACGTCCGTGTGCGCCGAGGGCGGCGACAGCGGTGGTCCGCTCTACTCGGGCACCGTCGCCTACGGTCTGACCTCCGGCGGCAGCGGCAACTGCACCTCCGGCGGCACGACCTTCTTCCAGCCGGTCACCGAGGCGCTCAGCTACTACGGCGTGAGCGTCGGCTGACAGGCATCGGTTGACCAGCATCGGTTGACCAGCGTCGGCCGACACCGGAGCACCCGCGGTTCCATACCGCGGGGCCCGCGGTCAGTGAGCCCCCGTACACGTGTGTGTACGGGGGCTCGCCCTTGTTCGTGCGCCGGAGTTACCGTCGGAGGAGAGTCGGGGCGAGACTCGAAGAACGGCACGGAATCCGTGAGTGGCACGGAATCCGTTGAGCGCGACCACTTCCTTCGGACCCTGGGGGCCGACATGGTCGAGGCACTGGTGACGGCGGGAGTGGCCCTCGCGTCCGTCGGGGCCGTCTACGCGATGGCGGCGGCCCGGGTCGTCAAACAGTACGAACGCGGGGTGGTGTTCCGGCTCGGCCGGCTCAGGCCCGAGGTGCGGGGCCCGGGATTCACGATGGTCGTGCCCTTCGTCGACCGGCTGCAGAAGGTCAACATGCAGATCGTGACGATGCCGGTGCCCGGACAGGAGGGCATCACCCGCGACAACGTGACGGTGCGGGTGGACGCCGTCGTCTACTTCCGGGTCACCGCGCCCGCGGAGGCGGTCGTCCGGGTCGAGGACTACCGGTTCGCCGTCGCGCAGATGGCGCAGACCTCGCTGCGGTCGATCATCGGCAAGAGCGAGCTGGACGACCTGCTCTCCAACCGCGAAAAGCTCAACCAGGGGCTGGAGTTGATGATCGACAGCCCGGCGGTGGAGTGGGGGGTGACCATCGACCGCGTCGAGATCAAGGACGTGTCGCTGCCGGAGACGATGAAGCGGTCGATGGCCCGGCAGGCGGAGGCGGACCGGGAGCGGCGGGCCCGAGTCATCAACGCGGACGCGGAGTTGCAGGCGTCGAAGAAGCTCGCCGAGGCGGCGAAGGAGATGTCGGAGCAGCCCGCCGCGCTCCAACTCCGGCTGCTGCAAACGGTGGTGGCGGTCGCGGCGGAGAAGAACTCGACGCTGGTGCTGCCGTTCCCGGTGGAGTTGCTGCGGTTCCTGGAGCATGCGACGCCGCCGCGTGGGGCTGTGGAGAAGGGGGAGTCCGGGGAGGGGTAGGAGGGGTGTCGCCGTGTGCGGTCGGGGCAGAGGTTGGCCGGGTCGGCGGCGGCGTCGTCGTCGTCCGCGTCCGTGGGGCCGTCACTCTCTGACGGGCCCGCCGGTGTCGGCGGTGAGCGTCTTCATCGTGACGTAGCTGGTCACCGTGGCCACGCCGGGCAGAGTGGCCAACTGGTGGGCGTGGAAGCCCTCGTAGGCGGGCAGGTCGGCCACCTCGACCTGGAGCAGATAGTCGAAGTTGCCGGTGATGTGGTGGCAGGCGACCACCTCGGGCAGCCGGGTGACGCCACGCTCGAACGCGACCACGTCCGCGCGGGTGTGCCGCATCAGCCGTACGCCCGCGAAGACCCGCAGGCCGCGGCCGACCGCGGCGGGATCGATCAGCGCCCGGTAGCCGCGGATGACCCCGGCCTCCTCCAGCTGACGCACGCGCCGCAGGCAGGGAGAGGGAGAGAGCCCGACCCGGGCGGCGAGGTCGTTGTTGCTGATACGGCCGTGCTGTTCGAGCACGGCCAGAATCGACCGGTCCACGTCATCCATGGGGCAGATTATTGCGCCCTGAACTCGGCTACCGCAATTCTGTGCCTGCCCTGCGCGCAATTTGCTGCCAAAGTTGCCGGGATCCGGTCGCATCGGACCATCGGTCGGTCACGCTTCATGGAGCCGGACCGCATGAGTGCGCAGCTCATGGAGTCACACCGACGGTCCACGGAAGGGCAGCCATGCCGGGCAGGAGCACCATCACCGTTCACGCCGACCGCGAGGTCCGTCCCGGCCGTGCCGTGGCACCGCCCATCCACCGGACGGCGGCGTTCTCGGCGGAGGACGCGGCGGCGTTCGCGCAGGGTGCCGTAGCCCCGCGCGGCACGGACTTCTACACCCGCTTCGGCAACCCGAACCACGCGCAAGTCGCCGCCGTCGTAGCCGAGTTGGAGAACACCGAGGCGGCCATGGTCACCGCGTCCGGGATGGCCGCGCTCACCACGGCCGTACTGGCGCTGGTGTCCGCGGGTGACCACGTCATCGGGCAGCGGTCCACCTACGGGGGTACGGCGTCGGTGCTGCTGAACCTGCTGCCGCGCCTCGGCGTGACGACCACTCTGGTGGACCAGACCGACCCGGGGGCGTTCGCGAGGGCGCTGACCCCGCGGACCTGCCTGATCCTGGTGGAGACCCCGAGCAATCCGCTGCTCCGGATCACCGACCTGCGCGCCGTGGCCGAACTGGCCCGCGCACACGACGTGTTGACCATGGCGGACAACACCTTCGCCACTCCGCTCAACCAGCGGCCGACGGACTTCGGCATCGATCTGGTCTGGCACAGCGCGACCAAGTACCTCAACGGCCACTCGGACGTCTCCGCCGGAGTACTGGCCGGACCGGCGGAGATCCTGGACCGCGTATGGGACGTCGGCCTGCCCACCGGCGCCACGCTCGGCCCGATTGACGCCTGGCTGCTGCTGCGCGGCATGCGCACCCTGCCGCTGCGGATGCCGCGGCACAACGCCAACGGCCTGGCCCTCGCGGAGGCGCTGACTTCGCATCCGGCGGTGACGCAGGTGCACTGTCCCGGTCTGTCGACCCACCCCCAACACAAGCTGGCCACCGACCAGTTGAGCGGTTTCGGCGGGGTGCTCGGCATCGAGTTCGCCGGTGGGTTCGAGACGGCCGACGCCTTCCTCGGCCGACTGCGCTACCCGCGCCGGTCGGCCGGCCCTGGGCGGCGTGGAGTCGCCGGCCGTGCATCCGGCGTCCATGTGGCGCGGCATGCTCAGCGAGGAACAACTCGCGGAAGCGGTTCCGCCCGGCCTGATCCGGCTGGCCGCGGGCACGGAGGACACGGCCGATCTGGTGGCCGACGCGCTCGCGGTGGCCGACGCGCTGCTCGCCGAGACGTTTTTGAAGGAGTCCATCCGATGAAGGCGACGAAGGCGGTGAAGACGACGAAGGCGGTGAAGGTCATGACGAAGACCCTGCTCCGCGGCGGCACCGTGGTCAGCATGGACCCGGCCGTCGGCGATCTCGACCGCGGTGACGTGCTGATCGAGGACGGCGTGATCGTCGAGGTGGCCGAACGCGTCGAAGCACCGGACGCCGAGGTGGTCGACGCGACCGACCGCATCGTCATGCCCGGCTTCGTCGACAACCACCGCCACACCTGGCAGACCGCGTTCCGCGGCGTCGGCGCGGACTGGACGTTCCCCGAGTGGGCGCTGGCCATGCACCGCACGGTCAAACCCCACTACCAGCCCGAGGACGTCTACGCGGGCACCCTCCTCGGCCGCCTGGAGGCCCTGCACTCCGGTGTGACGACGATGCTGGACTGGTACCACGTGGCGCGGAGCCACGCGCACGAGGACGCCGCCGCCGCCGCGCTGCGGGACGCACCCGGGCGGTCGATCTTCTGCCTCGGCGCAGGCTGGGGCACCCCCGACCCCGTCGACGCCGACATCCGCCGCGTCCGCTCCGACCTGCCCGGGGACGGCCCGGTCACCATGGCGCTGGGGCTGCGCGGCCCCGAGGCCACCGGCATGGACACCGTCGCCCGCGAGCTGGAACTGGCGGCCGAACTCGGGCTGCGCACCAGCCTGCACGTGGAAGCGAGCGGGACGATCGCCGCCCTGCGCGAGCACGGACTACTCCAGGACACCACCACCTTCGTGCACGCCAACGGGGTCAGCGACGAAGAGCTGCGGATGCTCGCCGACGCGGGTGGTTCGCTGTCGGTCAGCCCGGACGTCGAGCTGAAGATGGGCTTCGGACCGCCGGTCACCGGCCGGGCGTTGGCCGCCGGCCTGCGCCCGACGCTCTCCGTCGACGACGTCCCCTCGGCCGGCGGCGACATGTTCTCCACCATGCGTACGGCCTTCGCCGTGCAGCGCGGCCTGGACGGCGGCCTGCGCTCCCGGGACCTGCTGGAGTTCGCGACCGTGGACGCCGCCCGCTCCTGCGGCCTCGACACCCGCACGGGCACCCTCACCCCCGGCAAGGACGCCGACGTCGTCCTCCTGCGCACCGACGACCTGACCGTGTTCCCGGCCACCGACCCGGTCGGGACCGTCGTCAGCGCCGGTCATCCCGGCCTGGTCGACACCGTCCTCGTCGCCGGCCGCGTGGTCAAACGCGACGGCGCGCTGGTGGGCGTGGACCTGCCGGCGCTGCGGACCCGACTGCTCGCATCGCGCGACCGGATCGCGGCGGCGGCCGGTGTTCCGCTCGACGGCACTTGGCGCCCACGGCCGGAACCGGCGTAGGAGGGGCGCAGCCCTCCCCGGAAAAATCATCCGCCTCCGCAGCCCCCGCGGGTTAGGGTCGGCGGATGGCCTTGGAATGGGAACAGGTAATTGTCCACTCGGCAGACCCGGCGGCCCTGGGGCAGTGGTGGGCCACGGCTCTTGGCTGGGTCGTGGTCTACTCCTCCGATGACGAGTTCGAGATCCGCCCGGCGCCGGATCGCCTGCCCGGACTGGAATTCGTCCGGCTTGAGGAGAGCAAGAAGTCCAAGAGCCGACTGCATCTCGACTTCAGGCCGGATGACCAGGACGCCGAGGTGGCTCGTCTGGTGGCCCATGGCGCACAGCGTGTCGATATCGGCCAGGGCGACCAATCGTGGGTTGTATTGGCGGACCCCGAAGGCAACGAATTCTGCGTCCTGGGCCGGCGACGTCAATAATCGGTCGATTTGAGCAATCTCCTCTTCGACGGCAGCGCGGCGCACGGGTAATCCTTCCGGCGCCGTCTGCCCACCCCTCGCATTCCGCTTCGGCAATACGTTCCGCGAGATTCTGACGAATCTTGAGGAGAGCGACACGAGCCGGATGCGTGATCATGCCGGAGGGGCGGGATCAGTTGGCCCAGGGCGCCACGATGCGGCTTCCGTCGGCGAACTCGGCCTCCAGACCGATGGAGGTGGTGACCCAGGTGACCGCGGTGCGGTCGGACCGGTTCTCGACGGTCAGGGTGGCCCCGGGGTTGACGATCAGGGT
Source organism: Actinobacteria bacterium OK074 (assembly GCA_001298575.1). Taxonomy (GTDB): domain Bacteria; phylum Actinomycetota; class Actinomycetes; order Streptomycetales; family Streptomycetaceae; genus Streptomyces. The sequence goes on along the minus strand of LJCV01000301.1, from coordinate 22,428 downwards.
GTCGCCCGCGGCGACCCGCTCGGTGCGGCCGTCGAGCGTGATCTCCAGTTCCCCGTCGAGCAGATGGATGATCTCCTCCCGGTTGACGGTGTGCGCGGGCGCCCTGGTCCCCGCGGGGATCTCGCCGCGCCAGGCACACAGTTCCCGGCTGCCGCTGGCGGGTGCGGCGTACGAGATGAAACGGGCGCCGTGCCGTTCGTGGACGACGGCCTCGGACGGGTGGATGACGGGCATGGGGCCTCCAGATGTCGATGGTTCTTGCCGGTCCGTGCCGGCTCCTGCGCCTTCCGATGGTCAACCTGCTTGACCATATAGTCAAGGTGCTTGACCAATTGGTCAAGGGTGTTTCAATGCCTCCGTGCAGAACTCCGAAGCCATGGCCCTGTCCGTCGCCCTGCTCGCCGCCGCCGGGGAGCTGACGCGGCGCATCCACGAGGGCGTCGTCGCCCGCGGCTTCGAAGGGCTGCGGCCCGCGCACGGGTTCGCGTTCACCCGGCTGGCGCCCGACGGGGCGACGGTCACCGACCTTGCCGCTCATCTCGGGGTGACCAAGCAGGCCGCGAGCCAGCTCGTCGACGAGCTCGTGCGCAAGGGGTACGTCGAGCGGCGGTCCCATCCCGATGACGCCCGCAGTCGGCTGATCGTCATGACCTCGCTCGGCTGGGCGTGTGCCGGGGCCGCGGAGGCGGCCGCCGTCGAGGCCGTACGGCCGTGGGTGGGGGTGCTGGGGGAGCGGGGTGCCCGGGCGCTGCGTGAGCAACTCTTGCTCGTCGCGCCCGACGGGCCCGTCCGGCCGGTCTGGTGACGGGGGCGTGGAGTTGACGCGGGTGGTCGCCGGCGGGCGGACCTGGTGGTGGTCCGGCAGGGTTTGAGGGGCTCTCTATCCCAAAGGTGCACCCGCCTCCCGGTGTTACCCGAAGTTTTTACTGGCGCGTAACTTCACACTTGGACTACTCGTCCGTAACTTGACGGATGAACAGCATCCTCGTGATCCGGATCACAGGGCGTCATGTCATCGCACCTCCGTGAGCCGCAAGGAGATCACCCGATGCTGCCCTGGAACTGGAAACGACTGCTCAGACCCCTCGCCACCCTGCTGCTGACCGGCGCGGTCGCCGTCGGCCCCGCCGTCACCGCGCGAGCCGACTCCGCCCCCAGCAGCGGCTGGAACGACTACTCCTGTCAGCCCTCCGCCGCCCACCCCCGCCCCGTCGTCCTCGTACACGGGACCTTCGCCAACGCCACCGACAACTGGCTGGGCCTCGCCCCCTATCTGGTGGCCCGCGGCTACTGCGTCTTCTCCGGCGACTTCGGTCAACTGCCCGGCGTCCCGCTCGTCTACGGCCTCGGCCCCATCGACCAGTCCGCCGAGCAGCTGTCCGCCTTCGTCGACAAGGTGCTCGCCGCCACCGGCACCGCCAAGGTCGATCTCGTCGGGCACTCCCAGGGCGGCATGATGCCCCGCTACTACCTCAAGTTCCTCGGCGGCGCCGCCAAGGTGAACTCCCTGACCGGCATAGCCCCCGACAACCGTGGCACCACCCTGGACGGTCTCGCCAAACTGGTGCCGTACTTCCCGGGTGCCGAGGCCGTCGTCGCCTCCGCCGCCCCCGGTCTCACCGACCAGCTCGTCGGCTCCGCGTTCCTCACCAAGCTCAACGCGGGCGGCGACACCGTGCCGGGCGTGCACTACACGGTCATCGCCACCAAGTACGACGAGGTGGTCACGCCGTACACCTCGCAGTTCCTGACCGGCTCCGACGTCGACAACATCCTGTTGCAGAACCTGTGCGTGCTCGACACCTCCGAGCACGCCCTCATCGGACTCACCGACCGGATCGCCTTCCACGAGGTGGCCAACGCCCTCGATCCGGCCCATGCCACCGCCACCACCTGCGCGTCCGCGATCGGCTGAGCACCAGCAGGCGCTAGCCGCCGGAGGGGTTTCGCTCTGTCCTGTTCGCCTGCCTTCCGCCGCCGCCGCGTGCCGTGCGGCGGCGGAAGGTACCCGGCGGTGCCGCCGCCACCCGGTCTCGGCGAGGTTCGTGGGCGCCGCCGCCGACTCGTGGGCCGGGCTCGGGGACGTCGTCGAGGCGGTGCTCTGCTCGTGCACCACGGTCGACTTGTCCGCGCCCGCCTCGATCTGCCGTTCGGTCGGCGCGGAGGGCGTGGACGAAGGGGCGGACGAGGGTGTGGACGAGGTGGCGCCCGTGGTGTTTCCGAAGACGACGTCCGAGCACGAGCAGAACGCCTCCGGGCTGTCCGAGCGCTGCCAGATCGCATACAGCAGCTGGCGTCCGGAGCGCTGCGGGAGGGCGCCGGAAAACATGTAGAAACCGTTTGTGGCGACCGGATCGGTGGTGACCGGATCGGTGGACGTCGCGACCGGGTGGGTCAGGTCGAGGTCGTCCCAGGTGAGCGGCCGGGACGCGTCATAGCCGGGCTCCGTGACGTACACCGTGAAGGTGCCCTTGTGCGGGGCGGTCACGCGGTACTCGAAGGTGTACGGGCCGCTGGTCACGGAGGTCGCGGGCCAGTCGGTGCGGGCCAGGTCGATGCCCCTGAACTCCTCGTTGGCCGCGCTGCACAGTTTTCCGTCGGGGATCAGCTCCCGGTGGCGGCCGGCCGCGTCCCCGATCCGGACGCCGTTCCAGTCGTACAGCGCCTGCGTGCCGCCCGCCGCGACCGCGGCCCGGCACGCGGCGGAGCGGGGGTTCTCCGGCCCCTCCGCGTAGCACTGCGCCACCCGGCTGACCGGATCCCCCATCGAACCGTGCGCCGCGGCGGGCCCGGCCGCGAGCACGAGCGACGGCGGCCGGGACGGTGACAGTCCCAAGAAACCGGGAATCGCCTGCTGAGGGCAGGGCGCGGGAGGTCCTTATGCCTGCGTCAAGGGGGAGCTGAGCCTGGGATCAGACAGGCGTACGGGTACGGTGCCCGGCATGACCGACGTGGAGATCCGCCCCGCACAGCCGTCGGACACGGCCGCCGTCAAGGCGGTCACCGACGCCGCGTACCGGCCGTACATCGCGCGCATCGGGGTCGTGCCCCAGCCCATGGAGGCGGACCACGCGGCGGACGTGGCCGCGGGCCGGGTGTTCGTCACGGGCGAGCCCGTGGTCGGGCTCGTCGTCATCGAGGCGCGCGCGGACCATCTCTTCCTCGACAGCATCGCCGTCCACCCCGACGCCCGCGGCACGGGCGTCGGCCGGCGGCTGCTCACCTTCGTGGACGCACACGCGCGTGCGCTCGGGCTGCCCGAGGTCAGGCTCTACACCAACGCGATGATGTGGGAGAACCAGAAGATCTACCCGGCGTACGGCTACGAGGTCGTGGCCCGCCGGGTGGACGGCCCCTACGACCGCGTCCACTACCGCAAGCTGCTCCGCTGACGGCGGTGGTGGCGGTCGCAGGGGGTGGTTCCGGGACCGGGGCGGGCTCAGCCGTCCGGCCACCAGGTGCGGGCGATGTCCTTCCGGACCTCGGGGCGCTCGACGGGGCGCTCCTCGGCCTCCTCCCGTAGACGGCGGGAGTCCGACTTCCTCAGGGGCTTCTGCACGGTGGTTCGGCGCATGGCTGCCTCCTCATGAGGTCCACCCGATTCCGCGTTGCTGCGGAGGGAGACCCTTTCCGGGAGGGTTCCTCATCACACGCGATCTGTCAGTGGCGGTTGTCACGATTCGACTGTCAGTGGCGGGTGTCACCCTGGCGGCATGGGTGACGACACGGGTACGGGGGCGGGGACGGGGATGGAAACGGAGAAGGAAACGGAGATGGAGAAGGGGGCGGAGAAGGGGATGGACTGGGACGCCGAGGCCGTCGTCTTCGACGACGAACCCGATCACGGGCTGCGCGACCCCGTCGTGCGCGCCGCCTGGGCCGGCAGACTGCGCGCCTGGCTGCCCGACCGCCCCGGCGACGTCCTGGACCTCGGCTGCGGCACCGGCAGCCTGGCGCTGCTCGCCGCCGAGGCGGGGCACCGCGTCACCGGCGTCGACCTGTCCCCGGCGATGATCGACCGGGCCCGCGCCAAACTCGCCGGACGCGACGCCGTGTTCCTGAGCGGGGACGCGGCGGCCCCACCCGTCGGCGAGCAGCTGTTCGACACCGTCCTCGTACGGCACGTGCTGTGGGCGCTCCCCGACCCCGGCCGCGTACTGCGCCACTGGCGCGGACTACTGCGGCCCGGGGGACGGTTCGTGCTGGTCGAGGGGGTGTGGGGGCAGGCGAGCCCGGTGGGCATACCCGCCGACCGGCTCGCGGCGCTCCTCGCGCCCCTCGCGGCGGACGTACGCGTGGAACGGCTGTCCGGGGACGCGGAGTTGTGGGGGCGGGAGGTGGCGGACGAACGGTACGCCGTGGTGGCCGTCGTCACGTGACCCTGTGGATCGACACCTTGTCGATCGACGGCGTGCGCTCAGGCATGTCGTGCGCTCAGGTCAGTAGTTCCTCGACTTGTGCGTTCAGGTCAGCAGGTCCTCGAAACCGCCCTGTTTGGCGAGGAGTTCCAGTTCGTCCAGGGCCCGTTCCGCGGCGGTCGCCGCCTCCGGGTCCGTCCGGGACAGGCCGCTGTCCGCGAACTCGTCCTCGTCCAGGCGGAGTACGGCGCTGCCGTCGGCGGAGCGCCACAGGTCCAGGTCGAGGTCCTCCACGACGAGTTCGGCGCCGGAGCCGGCGAGCACGGCCGGGCGGGTGACGTCGCAGTACCAGCCCTTCAACCGCCCCTGCCCGTCCCGGACTTCCTTCACCGCGTACCAGCGGTCCCGCCAGTAGTACTCGGTGAAGACGTCACCCGGCTCGAAGCGCACGAAGCCGAAGTCGCGGACGTCGCTGCCCGCCCAGTCGGCGCGCACGACGACCCTGGTGCCGTCGTCGCTCAGCACGACACTCTCGTAACGGATCTTCGTACGGCCGCCTTTGACCAGCACGATCTCCAACTTGGCGCCCGGCTCAGCCGAGTTCGCGGACATACCGCACCTCCGTCGCGCAGATTTCGTACCCGAGCCACTTGTTGACCGCGAGCATCGGGGCGTTGCCCGTGTCGTTGCCGGTGAACGCCTGCTGGATGCCCGCGGCGTGGGCGCGGCTCAGGGAAGCGTATTTGGTGAACTTGGCCAGGCCGCGGCCACGTTGGGAGCGGGCCGTGCCGGTCATGGCGGTGACGTACCGGCCGTTGCCGTCCGTGTGGGCGGCGCTGAACGCGGCGGGGCGGCCGTCGACGACCGCGACCGACGACAACTCCCGGTCCAGCAAAGGGTGTTGCCATGTCTGGGCCAGCCACGCCTCGTAATCTGTCAGCTCCTGCGGCACGTCGCCGGGTTCGTCCGCGGACGTCTCCGCGTCCAGCGTGAACAGCGGGCGCGGGTCGGCGGTGAAGTCGGCGGCCGTGCGCAGGGTCACGCCGGGCGGGACGGGCGGTGCCGGCGGGAGGGTGCCGTGGGCCAGGTCGAGGCGGAGGAAGTGGGCCGAGCGGCTCGCGCGGTAGCCGCGGTGCTCGGCGAAGGCGCGGTTCGCGGGGGTGTCCAGGACCCAGGAGTGCACCCGGGTCGCGCCCAGCGCGTGCAGCCGCTGCTCCGCGGTGCGGGCCAGCAGCGAACCGGCGCCGTGGCCCGGGTGCCCGGGGTCGACGTAGAGGTGGAGGTACGCCTGGCCGGGCTCCGTGCTGTCGTGGACGAGACCGAGGTCGGCGGTGCCGACGGGGTGGCCGTCCAACTCGGCGAGCAGGAGCCGGTGGTGTGCGGCGGGGTGGGCGTGCGCCAGGTCGTGGGCGAGGGACGCGGGGGTGCGGACCAGGAAGGGGACGGCGGCGTCCCGGACGCGGGCGAACGCCTCCAGGTCCGCCGGGCGGTCCGGGCGCGGCTCGCGGACGGTTACGGTCATGGCACCGCACGGTACGGGCGGGTCGGCGCCGTTGCCTCCCAATTTCCGGGGGCTCCGGTCGCCGGGGTGGGACAATCGCCGGGTGACCTTGAAGATCCACATTGCGGAGGGGCCCGCCCCCTACGAGCAGGTGCGGGCCCAGATCTCCGAGCAGGCCCGGTCCGGGGTGCTGCCGGTCGGGTACCGGCTGCCGACGGTACGGGGGCTGGCCGAGGCGCTCGGCCTGGCGGCGAACACGGTGGCGAAGGCGTACCGGGCTCTGGAGGCCGACGGGGTGATCGAGACGCGCGGGCGCAACGGAACGTTCGTGGCCGCGGCCGGCTCCGCCGCGGAGCGGGAACTGGCCGCGGCGGCCCAGACGTACGCCGAACGGGCGCGACGGCTGGGCCTGACGGAGGAGGCCGCGACGGCGGCCGTGGGGGATGCCCTGCGGGCGGCTTACGGGGGGTGAAGTCGGGGGGGGGGGGCCGGGGTTGGGGCTGAGGGGAACTCGGCACCGCCGGGACGGACCACCGGGATGCCCCGCCGTGGCCGAGCACCGTCGCGGCGGTCACCGGCCGACGCCCCCAAGCCCCCCGACGACTACGATGCGCCTGCCGCGCCTGCCGCGCCTGCCGCAGCCCTCTCACTCTCACCCTCTACAAATGGCCCCCTGCCCCGTGCCCCTACAAATACAACCCCTCATCCGCCCCACCCCGAGGCTCCGGTACCGACGTAGGCGACGTGCCCCGCCGTAGCGCGTACAGCTCCGCGAGTGTCGCGCCCTCGCGGCCCACGCCCTCCTCCGTGCCCAGCCAGGTCACGGACTCGCGGCGGGTCAGGGGGCCGACCTCGATGCGGGCCAGGCAGCGGCCGGGGCGGACCACGGCGGGGTGGAGGCGTTCGAGGTCCTCGTTCGTGGTGACGCCGACCAGGACGTTGCGGCCCTGGCCGAGCAGGCCGTCCGTCAGGTTGAGCAGGCGGGACAGCGCCTGGCCCGCCGTGTGCTTCGCCTCGCCGCGGATCAGTTCGTCGCAGTCCTCCAGCAGCAGCAGGCGCCAGCGGCCCTTGCCCGTGGAGTCGTCCTCGCCGATCGCGATGTCCATCAGGTAGCCGACGTCGGAGAACAGGCGTTCGGGGTCCAGGACGCAGTCCACCTGGCACCAGTCCCGCCACGAGCGCGCCAGCGTCCGCAGGGCCGAGGTCTTGCCGGTGCCCGGCGGGCCGTGCAGGAGCAGCAGGCGGCCCGCGATGTCCTGCGGGGTCGTCTTCATCAGGCGGTCCATCGCGTCCGCCACCGGCGCGGTGTAGTTGGCCCGCACCTCGTCCCAGGTACCCGCCGAGATCTGCCGCGTCGTACGGTACGGGCCCCGCCGCGGCGACACGTACCAGAACCCCATCGTGACGTTCTCCGGCTGGGGTTCGGGCTCGTCGGCGGCGCCGTCCGTGGCCTGGTCGAGCACCTTCTCGGCGAGGTCGGCGGTGGTCGCCGTCACCGTGACGTCCGCGCCGCGGTTCCAGCGGGAGACCAGCAGTGTCCAGCCCTCGCCCTCCGCGAGGGTGGCGCTGCGGTCGTCGTCGCGGGCGACGCGCAGCACCTTGGCGCCCGGCGGCAGCAGCGTGGCGCCGGAACGCACCCGGTCGATGTTGGCCGCGTGCGAGTACGGCTGCTCGCCCGTCGCGAAGCGGCCGAGGAACAGCGCGTCGACGACATCGGACGGCGAGTCGGAGTCGTCGACGTTGAGCCGGATCGGCAGAGCGTCGTGTGGGTTCGCAGACATGCGGCCATGATCCGGCACCCGACCCTCCTCCGCACGGCATTTCCGCGGCCCGGCCCCGGTGTCGTCCGCGGAACACCCCGCCCGGCCCCCGGCCGTTGCCGGGAATGGCGGGCGGTCGCGGTACGGAATCCGCCCCACCGCCGACCCCGGCGGTTACTGTGGCACTGATGGGACGTCATGGGTGGAATTCGGGGTCTCGGCGGTGGCGGCTGACCGCACTGCTCGGCGTGGGCGCCGCCGCGCTGGCTCTGATCGTGACCCTGATCAACACCCTGCCCGACGGCGGCAGTACCGCGGGCACCACCCGTGACGGCGACAAGGTGCACGGCTCGCCGACGGCCACGCCGTACGCGACGAAGCCGTACGTCGGCTGGGGGTTCACCCACACCCAGTACAGCGCCGACGAGGGCAGCGGCGCCGCCACCGAGCGGGTCGAGGGGCTGCTGGCGAAGACGCCGATGCCGCAGGACCAGGCGATCATGGGCTGGGGCGCGGACAACCCCGAGCCGGTACAGGGGCGTTACGACTTCGAGGACCTCGACCGCCGGGTCGACTTCATCCGCAAGAGCGACGGCACGCCCGTGCTCACGCTGTGCTGCGCCCCCGACTGGATGAAGGGCGGCAAGGCGGGCGTCGGCAACACCAACTGGAGCCAGGCCGCGCTGGAGACGGCCCCGGAACCCGGGCACTACCAGGACTTCGCCGACCTCGCCGCGACCGTCGCCAAGCGGTACCCCGACGTCACGCACTTCGTCGTCTGGAACGAGTTCAAGGGATTCTGGAACGACGGCGAACAGCGCTGGGACTACGAGGGTTACACCAAGCTCTACAACCTGGTCTACAAGGCGCTGAAGAAGGTCAACCCGAAGATCATGGTCGGCGGGCCGTACCTCGGCATGGACAGCGTCGACCCGCGCGACCAGGACGCTTCCCCGGCGCTGAAGGGGAGTTGGGGCGCGCTCGACCAGCGCGTCGTCGACGCCTTCGACTACTGGAACAAGAACAAGGCGGGCGCCGACTTCGTCGTCGTCGACGGTTCCAGCTACACGCGTGACGACGAGTCGCTGCCCGACGCGTTCACGGCGACGGAGAAGTTCACGGCCGTGGGGGAGTGGGTGCGGGAGCGGACCGGCGGGCTGCCGCTGTGGTGGGCCGAGTACTACGTCGAGCCCGCCGACGGCAACGACGACCGCAAGGGCTGGTCCGAGGACCGCCGGGTCGCCACCCAGGCCGCGGGGATGATCGCCCTGGTGAAGGGCGGTGCCTCCTCCGGCTTCTACTGGAACCCGGAGGACGGGAAGGGCGGCGACTGCGCGGGGTGCCTGTGGACGCCGACGGACTCGTCCTCGGGCGGCGAGGCGCTGCCGATGTACGACCTCGTGTCGCGGTTCGGTGCCGCGTTCCCGCCGGGCACGAAGTACGAGACGGTGTCCGTCGCCGCCGACGACGTGCCCAACGTACGGGTGTTGGCCAGTGACAAGACGATCCTCGTGGTGAACACGCTGGACCGGGGGATCAGCGCGAAGGTCGACGGCAAGCGGTTCGACATGGGCGCGTACGGGGTCAAGTGGCTCAAACGGTGAGCCACTTGACCGCCGCTGCCGTCAACCCTTCCCCAGTGTCAGGAACCGCTGCACCAACGACGCCAGCAGCAACGCCAGCAGCGGCAGTGAGAACCAGAAACTGCTCTGCAGCCAGCGGAGTTGGCGCACGCTCGGGCGGGCCGCCACCCGGACCAGTTCCCTCGTGCCGAGCATGACGATCAGGGCCAGCGCCGCCAGACCGCCCACCACCGACCACGGCGTCCAGGTCACCTGGGGGCCGATCGGGCCCGGGTCCGGCTGCGGGACCTTGCCCGCCGGCTGCTTGCGCAGCGCGTACATCGTGACGTCGTCGTTGACGTAGACCTTCTTCAACTCCTGCCGGTTGTCGAGGTTCTTGACGAGCCGGGACTCCCAGGTCGCCGAATAGCCCGCGTCCAGCTGGAGATAGGTCACCTGGCTGCGGTTGACCATCAGGTACGAGCCCGGGCCCGCGTCCTTCAGCGACTTGACCAGGCCCGAGACCAGCACCGGGTCGGGCGGGGCGAGCGTGGGCACGTAGGTGACGCGCTCCATGTCCTTGGCGCCCCAGGGGATGGACGGCGTCACGTCGTTGACGGTGTCGTTGCTCAGCCACAGCAGCCGTACGGTCGGCCTGTCGTGGGCGTAGACGTAGTCCATCGCCGCGACCTCGCCCGGCAGGACGCGCTCGAACGGCTCGTTGCCCCAACGGGCCACCAGGAAGCCGCCCATGAGCAGCAGACCCGCCAGCAGGGCCGCGACGGGGGCCAGGCTGCGCCGGTCCTTGTCGCGTTCCTCGGTGGTCGCGCCGGTGCGCGGGAACAGGGCGAGAGCGGCGAGCAGGGCCGCCCCCGGGAGGGCGAACATGAAGATGCGCAGGGCCATTTCGCCGCCGTAGGACTGCATGCCGAAGCCCAGGAACGGGACGAACGTCAGGACGAGCAGGGAGCGTTCGCGGTAGCGGTGGTTGCGGCGGCGCCACCAGCCCCAGCAGGCCAGCGCCAGCGTGCCGCCCGCCAGCAGCACGCGCACGTACAGCACCAGCTTGTGCGTCGAACTGCCGCCCGCGATACGGCCGGAGACGGACGTCGACACGTTGCTGCCGACCCCGCCGACCCCGCCGAACAGGTCGTTGAAGTGGCCCGACCAGTACGGCTCCGCCATGAAGCCGAGCCAGAAGGACACCAGCACCGCGAACAGGACGGGCAGGCCGCGCAGTTCGGAGCGGCCGACCACGACCAGCACCGCGAGCACGCCCAGCATCATGAACGGGGTGAGCTGGTGGGCGGGGACCGTCGCCGCGAACAGACCGATCAACACCAGGAGCAGGACCGCCTGTTGGCGGCGGTCGGTCGGTTCGACCTCCGCCTCGCCCGGGCGCATCCTCGTCCACAGCATGTGCGGCGCCCGGAACCAGACCAGCAGGATCGCCACGAAGACCAGGTACAGCAGATAGGTGAAGCCCTGCGGTGAGAAGTAGTCCTGGCCCACCCAGCCGCCGAGCACGAAGATCCAGATGCCCGTCCACTTGGCCCGCCAGCTCGCCCGCAGCGACCGGGTCAGCAGGAACATCGGGACCAGGTACAGGAGTTGGATGGTCAGCGGCCACCAGCGGATCACCTCGGTGAGGTCACTGACCCCGCACGCCTTCGCCACGAACGCCGCCGCCGCGAAGAAGCCCGGCCAGCTCCAGCGCGCGTCCAGGTCCGGTACGGCCGAGCCGGTGCGGTCGATGTAGTCGAGGAACCCGAGGTGCTGCCAGGCCGTCGGGAAGCGCGGCTCGCTCTCGATGACCGCGGGCAGCGCGTGCAGCGAGACCACGGTCGCGAGCAGGGTGAGCAGCAGCAGGGTCCGGTGTTCCTGGCGCAGCCACAGCAGCGACGTGAACGCCACCACCAGCAGCCCCGCACCCAGCAGGGTCGCCCGGGGCAGCACGGAGACCAGGCCCAGGCCGCCCATCCGGTCGAGCGCGGCGTCGTCCAGACCGAGTGCGGGCACCCAGTACAGGAGCAGCGCCGAGATCAGCAGGCCGGTCAGGATCACGCCGGGGCGCGTGGGGCGCAGGCGGTCCCACAACGACCTTGGGGGTGGGGGTTGTTGGGGTTCTGCGGCGGGGGAGTGTTTGGGCTTCTCCAGCGGTTCGTCAGGGGTTGCCGGCCGCCGGATCGTCACCGTGTCCTGGTCCGGTTCGCGTTCCTCAACCGGCAGGCCCACGGCCAGGGTTGGGGTGTCAGGGGTGTCCGGTGCGGCCTCCGGGTGTTCCGGGTGTTCCGGGTGCAGGCCGGATTCGGGCGGGGGCAGCCGCAGGGCCCAGGTCGGGCGGTGGTCCGGGCGGACGACGGGTGTCCCGGTGGGCGGGGTGCCCGGCCCCGGGCGGACGTCCGGGCGGCGTTCCACGTGGTCGAAGTCGACGTGTATGCCCAGCGCCAGCGTGTCCGCGTCCAGCGGGGCCTTCGCCCAGGACGGGCGCAGCCGCAGGGTGGGCGCCTCGCGGGCGCCGAGGTCGGCGAGGTCGCCGTCCGGGGCGGTGTGCTCGGGCGGGGCGTCCGCCGGGGCCGTACGCACGATCTTGATCAGCCTGGGCGCGGCGATTGCCACGATCACCGCGAGGCTGGAGATCTCCGCGACGCCCGCGCCGGTCAGCCCCATGCGGGGCAGCAGCACCACCGTCAGGCCGAGCACCAGGACGCACAACAGGCCCTGGAGATAGGCGAGTCCGGAGGTACGGCTCTGGGCGCGCAGCACCGCGAAGTAGGTCTCCATGACGACGCGGAGCAGGGCGCCGACCGCGTACCAGCGCAGCAGCGGGGTCGCCGCGTGCGCGTAGCCGTCGCCGAAGACGTGCAGGATGAGCGGCGCCCCGAGGAACAGCAGCCCGCACACCGGCAGCATGATCCGGGCCATCCGCCGCAGCGCCGCACGGGTGTTGGCGGCCAGCCGGGACGGGTCGTGCGAGCCCTCGACGGTGAGCGAGGCGCCCATGTTGATGGCGAGCAGGTTGGTGGTGCCGCCGATCGTCGAGGTGATGTAGAAGTACGCGTTGTCCTCGGCGCTGATCTGCGAGGCCACGAGCACCGGGACCAGGTAGACCACCGCGAGCGAGAACAGCGAACCGGTGTAGTCACCGGCCAGGAACCGCCCGATCTCCCGGAGTTGGGGCGGCTTCGCGTGCTCCTCGGTCGCCTCGATGTGCCGGGGCGCGAGCCGCCGGAACACCATCCAGCCCAGCGGCAGCACGGACGTGGCGATTGCCGCCACCCACGACACGAACACCCCGAGCATGGGCACCGCGGCGGCCAGCCCCACCAGGAGCGCCAACTTCACCGTGGAGAACACGGTGTTGCCCACCGGCACCCACAGCGCGCTGCGCAGCCCGGTGAGCACCCCGTCCTGGAGGGTGAGCAGGTTCCAGGCGACCACGGCCACCACGAAGAAGACCGCGATGCCCGGCTCGCGCAGGAAGTGGTACGACGACCCCCACACGTTCGCGGTGAGCAGGAAGACCCCCGCGGCGAGCGCGACGATCAGCGAACTGCCCGCGTACGTACGGAAGATGAGACGCCCGGTGGCGCGCCCCGCGACCGGGATGAAACGGGCCAGGGCCCCGGTGAGGGTCACCGCGGTGAGCCCGGCGAGCAGCTTCATCGCGGCGATTGCGGCCGAACCCTGGCCGACCGCGGCCTCGGAGTAGTAGCGGGCCGCGATCAGCCAGTAACCTAGGCCGAGGACCGCGGAGATGCCGGTGTTGAGCATCAGGGCGTAGGCGTTGCGGAACAGTTGGCTGCCCCCGCCCTTGCCGTCGCCCCCGCCCCGGCCCCGTCCGGGCAGGCGCAGCCGGCGGGCCGGACGGGCGGTCGCCGCGGACGCGGCCTTGGCTGTGGTGGTCGTGTCAGACACGGGAACGGATGGCCTTCCGGCGGACCTGGCGTGCTCTTCGGACCACGGCGTACCCCTGGGTGAGCACGCGGTCCCTGGCGAAGGTACGGGAGATGTCGCGGCCCTCGACCAGGCGCGCGAACTCCTCGATACCGGTGCTGCGGCGCACGGTGACCCGGCGCAGCGCGTACGGCCCCTGCCGGCGCCGGGCGAGATCGTTGCCGACGGCGAGCGACTGCTCGAAGCCCGCCGCGCGCACCGCACGCCGCACCCGGCGGCTGGAGTAGCCGTACGGGTACGCGAACGACCGCGGGCGGGCGCCCAGTTCGGCGGTGACCAGCTCCCGGCAGCGCAGCAGTTCCCGGCGGAGCGTGTCGTCGTCGAGCTGGTCGAGCTGTGGATGGGTGTGGCTGTGCCCGCCGATCTCGGCCCCGGCGGCGGCGAGAGCGCGCACCTGCTCCCAGTCGAGCATGGTGTCCAGGGCGCCTCCGGTGTCGTGCGCGCCCCGCAGCCAGCCCGTGGCGACGAACACGGTCGCGGTGAAGCCGTGTTGGGCCAGCACGGGCAGGGCGTGCCGGTGGACGCCCTCGTAGCCGTCGTCGAAGGTGACCAGGACCGGGCGCTCGGGCAGCGGCTTGCCAGTGCGCCAACGGTCCGCGAGATCCGCGGTGTCGAGCGGATGGCAGCCCAAGTCCCGCAGCAGCGCCATCTGTTCGGCGAACGCCTCCGGGGTGACGGACAGGGCGCGGGTGGCGTCGCCGGGGTCGGTGGCGACCGCGTGGTACATGAGGATCGGAACGGCCGCCTCGCTCACCGGAGTCCACCCCCGTCCGGGATCCTGCCGACCGAGAACCCGGCCCCGCCCCGCCGGGCCCGTACGCTGCCCACCACATACCCCCCGGCCGCCGTCAGCACGCCCGCGACGATCGCACCCGCGCGGCCCGCGCCGCCGGGGCGGGCCAGCAGCGCGTCGCGCAGGCCGCGGCCCACGCCCGCCGGCAGGACCCGGGTGGTGTAGCGGCGCTCGGACTCAAGTCCCTTGCCCACGCCCACACTTCGGGCCACCAGCGCCTTCGAGAGGCCCTCCGCGTAGGTGCGGGTGCGGAAGTACGCGAAGTGCTCGCGGACCGCGGGCACCCGGTGGTGGATGACCGCGCGGTCGTCCAGCAGCAGGACCGCGTCCGGGCGGGCCTTGGCCAGGCGGATGCACAGCTCCGTCTCCTCGCAGCCCAGCGGGCGCTTGTCGCCGTCGCGGCCGATGCCGGTCGCGAACCCCCCGGCCGCGTCGAACGCCGTACGGCGGAAGGAGGCGTTGCCGCCGAGCACGTTGCGCACCCGGGCGCGGCCGGGCGGCAGGCCCCGGTAGGTGCAGCCCACCACCCAGTCGAACTCGGCGGGAAACCAGGCCGGTCGGCGGCCCGAGGCCCAGATCGGCAGCGTACGGCCGCCGACCGCCAGCACCCGCGGGTCGGCGTACCCCTCGGCGAAGTGCCGCAGCCAGTCGCGTTCGGCCACGGCGTCGTCGTCGAGGAAGGCGATCACCTCACCGCGGGAGGCGGCGATGCCGGTGTTGCGGCCCGCGGACAGGCCGCGGGGGCCCGCGTTGGCGAGCACCCGCACCGTCTCGGCCTCCTTGTACTCGCGCGAAAGCCGGTCCAGGAGCGGCCGGTTGTGGTCCACGACGAGCAGTGTCTCCAGCGCGGGCCGGGACTGCGCCCGCACCGAGGCGACCGCCGCGAGGATGTCCTCCCAGCGGTCCTCGGTGTAGACGCAGATCACGACGGAGATGTCCGTGTCGCTCAAGACGCCTCTCCCCGGCCCGAGTTGATCTGCACCGCGTGCGGACGGCGGCGCAGCGCACGCCGGTTGGAGCGTTCCCCGAGGATCACCCTGAGCACCCGGAAACCGTCCCGGACGGCCCGCAGGTTGCTGGCGCCGTGGATGCGCAGGTACTCGTGGCTGGGTATCTCCTGGACTCTCAGCCCGGCTTTGACCACCCGTATGTTCATGAGGGTCTCGACCTCGAACCCGGTGCAGTCCAGGTCGATCTTGTCCAGGCAGTGCCGCCAGAACGCGTTGTAGCCGTAGCAGAGATCGGTGTAGCGGGCGCCGAACTTGCGGTTGACGATGGCGCACAGCACCCGGTTGCCCAGCTTGCGGACGGGCGTCATGTCCGAGGTGCCGCCGCCGTTGGCGAAGCGCGAGCCCTTCGCGAAGTCGGCGCCCGAGACCAGCGCCGAGACGTACGAGACGATCTCCTGGCCGTCGGCCGAGCCGTCCGCGTCGACCATCACGATGATGTCGCCGGTGCACGCCTCGAACCCGCTGATCAGGGCATCGCCCTTGCCCTTGCCGTGCTGTTCGACGACCTTGACGCCCGGCCACATCTCGCGTGCGACCGCGACGGTGTCGTCGGTGGAATTGCCGTCCACGAGAACCACTTCGTGTATCCACGCGGGAAGTGTCCTGAAGACGTGCGGGAGATTCTCCGCCTCGTTCATGGCGGGGATCACCACACTCACCGGCGGCGTGATCGCCAGGAGTGTGGAAATGCGCCGGAACTCGCCCGGCGTGAATGGATCTTTGCCCGAAAAGGCTGGGCGCACAACGGAACTCATGAGTCGGATCCCTCTCGTCCGGTGGACCGCCCGCCCCTGGGCGGTCCGGCTCTTTGTCCGGTTCGAAAGGGGGGTTTTGTCACTTACGGCATGCCGAAACCGATCTCCGTGCATGCCGGGTGAGCTGGCAAAGCTGGCCGGTCAACGAGAAACACCGGTGGCCGGTCGCGCGGCAGCACTCGGCAAAGCGGAAACTGTGGTCACCGAGCACGGCACCCCCCTACCGCGCCCCGCGCCGGAACCATCACGGTCCTGAGCCCTCCCCTGGAACCGTAAGGTGATGGACCGATACGGGTTGATGTACGACGGTATTGACTCTTGCACGGTTATGGCAAGGCTTGAAACATGACCTCACCTTTTTGTTGGTTTGGCCGTTGCATCATGCCCTGAACGGATTTTCCCCATCCGTTTGAGCATGCGGTCGGCCGGTTCGAACAGTTCCGGCCGCGACAGCACCGCGTTGCGCAGTGCCCGGACGGGGGCGCGGCGCGCCCGGTGTCCGTATGCGATCGGGTGACGACGGGTCACCCAGCCCTCGCAGACGCCGAGTTCACGCGTCTTGAGGGAGTCCTTGTATTCCTTCTGGCCCCGCCCGAGGTCCAGGTACGCGATCCCGTCGGCGGCCGCCCCTTCGGCCATCCGCAGGTGCAGCACCAGCCCGGGGGAGTACTTCGCGAACGCCGGGTCGTAGGCCGGAAACCAGCAGGCCAGCACCCGCTCGGTGCGCAGCCCGAAGTGCGCGGCGATGGGCCGCTCACCCGCGTACAGCACCGACAGGATCCCCGCGAACTGCTGGGAACGGGTGTGGAAGAGCTGCTGCGTCAGCCGGTTGATCCAGGCGTGCGCGAAGCGGTCGCTGCGGCCGGTCCTGCGGTACTGGGCCGACTTCCAGGCCATCAGGGTGCGCAGCGCCGCCGGGTCGCGTTCGTCGTGGACATAGCGCAACTGACCGTGGTCCCGGCCGAGTTTGCGTTCCTTGGCGAGGGTGGTGCGGGTGAACTTCGGGGAGCGCTCCCGCAGTCCGCGCAGATACGCCTCGTAACCCTGGTCGACGTCCATCACCGGGGACGGGAAGGTGCCGGAGGCCGCCGCCTCGAACGGCGCCTGCCCCTCCACGAGATGGTCGAACTCCCACACGGACAGCCCGCAGGAGCGCAGCAACTCCTGGGCGTCCCAGGTGAATCCGGGCCGGTGCACCAGGCCCTGGCAGTCGGAGACGCCCAGCCCGAGGGCCCGGCCGACGCCGGTGGCGGATCTCTGGAACGGGAAGAACGCGGTCGCCTCCCCCTCCTCGCGGACCACGGCGATGCGCACACCGCGTCTGCACCGGCCGACGGCGAGCGCGAACTCCGGGGACAGGAAGGGGTTCGCCAGCTCGGGCGAGCCGTTGAGATGCGCCTTGGACTGCAGGGCCGTCCAGGCCCCGCGGTCGGCCGCGGTCAGCTCGCCGGGTCGGTACACGCTGATGTCCACGTCGTCAGGCCCGTCTTCTCGCCGCGCGGCCGGCCTCGGGATGCCGCGCCGAGACCAGCAGGAGCAGCAGGCAGCTCAGTACGGTCACCGCGACGATCCCGCCGGTGACCGACCAGCGGTGCACGGCCAGCATGCCCTGGGCCACCAGCATGTCGACCACGACCGCGCCCGCCACCGACACCAGCAGCCGGGCGAACGGATCGAGCCCGCGCAGGGCCGCCAGCAGGGCGACCGAGGGCGCGGCGAGCAGGAAGAACAGCGTGAAGGGGGCGCGCAGGGGCGAGTCGGACCCGGCCAGCGCGAGCAGCGCGCCGAACACGCCGACGCCGGTGGCGGCGCCCGCGAGCAGCGGCGACAGGTCCGCGAGCCGGACCCGCCCCGCCGGTCCCTCGGCGCCGGCCGGTCCCGACGGCCCCGACGAACCCGGTGACGAACCTGGAAATGATCCGGACGAACTCACTGATGCACCTGATGAAGATGTCTTGATGCGTATGGTCTGCATTGGCGACTTTGCCCCCTGAAGCGCCGGATGCCGGGCTTCAATGTCGCGCAGCCGGACGCGGATCGTCAAGGGATGCGGTGACCCGTGCACGGCAGTTCCCCGGAGCCGTCGGCCGACTCCGGGGAACCTCAACTCACGTGCCGCACACGGGTGTTACGGGACGATCTTGAGGAGCTTGTTCGGCGAGCCGGTGCCCGCGCTGGTGACCACGTTCGAGGTCGCGCCGTTCACCAGGGCCGTGGCGACCTGCGCCGGAGTGGCCGAGGTGTGGCCCGCCAGGTAGATCGCGGCCGCACCCGCGACGTGCGGGCTGGCCATCGAGGTGCCCGAGAGCGTGGCGGTGGCGGTGTCGCTGGTGTTGTAGCCCGCCACGATCGACGAGCCCGGGGCGAAGATGTCCAGAACCGAACCGTAGTTGGAGTAGCTCGCCTTGGCGTCCGCGCTCGTGGTGGCGCCGACCGTGATGGCCGCGGCCACCCGGGCCGGGGAGTACGAGGAGGCGTTGGCCGAGCTGTTGCCCGCGGCGACCGCGTAAGTGACGCCGCTGGCTATGGAGTTGGCGACGGCCGTGTCGAGCGTGCTGGAGGCGGAGCCGCCGAGCGACATGTTGGCGACCGACGGGGTGGTGTGGTTCGCGGTCACCCAGTCGATGCCCGCGATCACGCCCGCCGTGGTGCCCGAACCGCTGTCGTCCAGCACCCGGACGGCCACGATGGTGGCCTTCTTGGCGACGCCGTAGGTGCTGCCCGCGATCGTGGTGGCCACGTGGGTGCCGTGCCCGTTGCCGTCGGAGGCGGTGGTGTCGCCGTCCACGGCGTCGTAGCCGTACGAGGCACGGCCGCTGATCTGGGTGTGCGTGATGCGGACGCCGGTGTCGATGACGTACGCCGTCACGCCGCTGCCCGCGGTGTCCGGGTAGGTGTAGGTGCCGGACAGCGGGAGCGCGGCCTGGTCGGAGCGGTCCAGGCCCCAGGGAGCGCTGGACTGCGTGGTGTCGGTCAGGTGGACCGTCTGGTTCTGTTCGACCGCGGCCACCGCCGGGTCGGCCGCGAGCTGTCTGGCCTCGGTGGCCGAGAGGGTCGCCGAGTAGCCGTTGAGGGCCGTGGAGAAGGTCTTCTTGACGGTGCCGCCGTACTCGCCGATGAGGTCCTTGCCCGTGGCGGACGCGGCCTTGAAGCCGGCGCCCGACTTGAGCGTGACGATGTAGCTGTCCTTGACCGCGGTGGGGGAACCGGCGGCGAGGACCCTGCCCTCGGCCGGGGCGGCCTGGGCGGGCAGCGAGGTCAGTCCGCCGACGAGAGCCGCGGCCGTCACGGCGGTCAGGGCGGCGAACCGGAGCTTGCGACTACGCAGTTGTGCCATTCGAGGGAGTCCTCCTCTAGGCGGCGCGCCTGGGTGGGGCGCGACTCAGTGGGGGTACGCGGGGGACGCGCACATCCCTGGAGCGGTGCGTTCCGCCCAGGGATGGGTAAAGCCTCGGTCAACGGGAGCCCAAGCTCAAGGGAGTTGCCGATGTGTCATGCACACGTAACAAAGCGCGAGTGAAGAGAGGGGGGTGAATACCGCTCGATCCCGGAAAGTCTTGGCATGCACACTTCCTGTCAACACGTGTGACTGCTACCACGGTTGAGGCAGAGATCCTGCTAAAGGAGGGTTCCATGAGACGTTCCCGATTCGCGTTGTTCGCGAGTTCGCTCCTCCTCGCCGTCGGCCTCGCCCTCACCGGGGCAGCCGCCGCGCAGGCATCCCCCAAGGCGGCCACGGGCGGCTATGTCGCCCTCGGCGACTCCTACTCCTCCGGTGTCGGCGCCGGCAGCTACATCAGCTCCAGCGGCGACTGCGACCGCAGCACCAAGGCGTACCCCTACCTCTGGCAGGCCGCCCATTCACCCTCGTCGTTCAGTTTCCTGGCCTGCTCGGGCGCTCGTACGGGTGATGTTCTGGCCAGTCAGCTCGGCACCCTCGGCGCCTCCACCTCCCTCGTCTCCATCAGCGTCGGCGGCAACGACGCCGGCTTCTCCAGCGTCATGCAGACCTGCGTCCTGCAGAGCGACAGCACCTGCCTCGCCCGGATCGCCACGGCCCGCTCCTACGTCGGCACCACGCTCCCCGGCCAACTCGACTCCGTCTACGCCGCGATCAGCGCCAAGGCCCCCAACGCCCATGTCGTCGTGCTGGGTTACCCCCACTTCTACAAGCTGAACGTCGCCACCTGCCTGGGCCTCTCCGAGACCAAGAGGTCGGCCATAAACTCCGCGGCCGACTACCTCGACACCACGATCGCCAAGCGCGCCGCCGACCACGGCTTCACCTTCGGTGACGTCCGCCCGACCTTCACCGGCCACGAACTGTGCTCCGGATCGGCCTGGTTGCACAGCCTCGAACTCCTGGACATCAGCGAGTCGTACCACCCGACCGCGGCCGGCCAGTCCGGCGGCTACCTGCCGGTCCTGACCTCCGCGGCCTGACGGTCCGTCAACTCCGGGAGTCCGGCTGACCGTTGCCGTACGACGACGCCGAGGCGGACGTCTCGGTCGTCGGGCTCCCGGACGTGGCCGTCGTGCAGGTCACCGAGAACGGCACCGAGTTGGAGGTGGCCTGTACCGGACTGCGGACCTCGACCCCGATCGAGTTGTCGATCGTCCCGCTCGTGTCGTAGGTGGTCACGAAGACCTGGGTCTGCTTGGTCTTCTGGCCGCCGGACGCGAACGACAGCGTCTTCCAGCCCGGGTCGGGCATCTCGCCCGAGCCCAGCACCCAGCGGTACTGCACCTGCGCGGGCACCCGGCCCACCGTGAACGTCGCGGTGAACGTGGGTGCCTGCGCCTGTTGCAGGGGGCAGACCCCGGTGTAGTCGGTGTGCACCCCGGTGACCGTCACCTTCACCGACTGCGCGGGCTGCCCGGTCGTGGAACCTCCGCCACCGGCCGGGGCCGTGCTGCCGGTCGTACCGGTGGCCGTACTGCTTCCGGAGCTGCCCGAGGTGGGCGCGCCCCCCGAACCGCTGTCCACCGACGCCGAGTTGCTGCCGCTGCCGCCTTGCGGGGTCTTCCCGCCGCCGTTGTCGTTCAGCAGCGCGTAGGTGATGCCCGCCACGGCCAGGGCCAGCGCCACGACCCCCGCGATCAGCACCAGGGCCGTCCGCCGGTCGCGCTCCGGCGGCGCCGCGGTCCCGGCCGCCGTGGTCGCGGGCGCGGCGTACGGGGACGGCCGGGTGGGCGGCGGCCGGCCGTACGGCGGGGTGTCCGACGGCGACGCCACGGGTGGGCTCGGGAAACCCGCGCCCACCGTCGGGGGGTAGGCGGGGGTGCCCGAGGTCGGAGTGCCGCCCGCCGCGATCAACCGCAGCTCCTGTTCGGCCTGTTCGGCCGGGATGCGGTCGGCCGGGTCCTTGCGCAACAGCCCCTCGATGACGGGCGCCAGCGGGCCCGCCCGGCGCGGCGGCGGCAACGCCTCGTCCACGACCGCCCGCAGCGTGCTCAGCGGGGTGTCCTGCCGGAACGGCGAACTGCCCTCCACCGCCGCGTAGATCAGCACCCCGAGCGACCACAGGTCCGACTCGGGGCCCGGCCTGCGGCCCAACGCCCGTTCCGGGGCCAGGAATTCGGGCGAGCCGATGACCTCGCCGGTCATGGTCAGCGCCGAACTGCCCTCCACCGTCGCGATCCCGAAGTCCGTCAGCACCACCCGGCCGTCGTTCGCGATCAGCACGTTGCCCGGCTTCACGTCCCGGTGCAGCACCCCCGCCTCGTGCGCCGCCCGCAGCGCGGACAGCACCTCGGCGCCGATCTCCGCCGTGCGCCGCGGCGACAGCGGCCCCTCGGCCTCCAGCAGATCGGCCAGCGAGATGCCCCGGACCAGCTCCATCACGATCCAGGGGCGGCCGTCCTGCATGGCCACGTCGTACACCGTCACCACGTTGCGGTTCGACACCCGGGCCGCGGCCCACGCCTCCCGCTCCAGCCGGGCGTACATCCGGTCGATGTCCCCGCTCGGCAGCCCGGCCGGGGCCCGCACCTCCTTGACGGCGACCTCGCGTTGCAGCACTTCGTCGCGGGCCCGCCACACGGTCCCCATGCCGCCCTCGCCGAGGGGGGACAGGAGCCGGTAGCGGCCCGCGATCACACGTTCACGGCCCGGTTCTTCGGCCACGGGCGTCCCCCCATCGCATCCGCGCGTTTTCCGTACCCTCGGTGTGACTGCGCGTCATTTCTCCCCAAAAGTAGCTCAACCGAACGCGGATGCGGCCCCCTTGAGCACCAATCCGACCCCGAGCGCCACGACGAGCAGCGCCGAACCCAGCGGTACGGCCCGGCGCACCAGCGCGGCCGTCGGGCCAGCCGTCCAGGTCGGCCGCCGGTCCAGGACCCGGCTCACGCCACTGCCCAGCCGTACGACGGCGAACCCGGCCGCCGTCAGCGTGAGGGCGAGCCCGGCGCCGTACGCGACGACGAGCAGCAGCCCGAACCACGCCTGCCCGAGCGCGGCGGCGCCCACCAGGACGACGACGGCGGAGGGGCTGGGCACCAGGCCACCGGCGAAGCCGAGGAGGATCGTGCCGCGGACGGTGGGGGCGGTGGGGTGCGTGTGGGTGAAGCCGCCGTGGGTGTGGGCGATGCCTGGGGTGTGGGGGTGGGTGTGTGGCTTGGCGTGGTCGTGGGTGTGCGGCTTGCTGGGGGTGTGCGTGTGCACGTGGGGGCGTGCGGGGGCGTGTGCGTGGGGGCGGGTGTGGGTGGCGGCGTGGGCCAGGACCAGGG
>LJCV01000300.1 GCA_001298575.1 Actinobacteria bacterium OK074 | reverse complement strand
CCCCCACTCCCCCCCCCCCCCTCTCAACCCCCCGCAACAACAACCGCGCCATCAACCGCCCCATCTCCTCGATGTCCTGCCGCACGGTCGTCAGCGAAGGATCCGTCTGCTCGGCCACCGGCAACATGTCGTCGAACCCGACAACCGCCACATCCTCCGGCACCCGCCGCCCCGCCTCCCGCAGCACCCGGAGGGCACCCGCCGCGGTCAGATCGTTCGCCGCGAACACCGCGTCCAGGTCCGGCCGGCGGACCAGCAGCTCCCGCATCGCCCGCTCCCCGCCCGCGGGCGTGAAGTCCCCCTGGGCGACGAGCCGCGGATCGACGTCGCCCATGACGTCCCGGTAGCCGTCGCACCGGTCCGCCGCCGAGGTCTGGTCGAGGGGCCCGGTGATGTGCGCGACCCGGGTCCGGCCGAGCCCGACGAGATGGCGTACGGCGTCCCGCGCACCACTCCGGTTGTCGCTGTCGACGTAGACGACGCCGTCGGCGCCGCCGCCGCCGTCGGCCCAGCCGGGCCGCCCGCCGAAGACCGTGGGGACCCCGGCGCCGCGCACCAGGGCGGGCAGCGTGTCGTCGAAGTGGAGCGAGAAGACGAGCGCCCCGTCGACGTGTCCGCCGGCAAGGTAGCGGCCCACCCGGGTGTAGTCGTCGCGCCCCTCGGTCAGCAACAGCACCAACTGCGAGTCATGGGCCGTCAACTCCTTGCTGATGCCGCGGAGTTGGAGGGCGAAGAAGGGGTCGGCGAAGACCCGGGTCTCGGGTTCGGCGATGACGACGGCGACGGCGTCGTGCCGCCGGGTGACGAGGCTGCGGGCCGCCTGGTTCGGCACGTAGCCGAGCTCGTCGACGGCCTGCCGCACCCGTTCGGCGAGGGCGTCGCGCACGCCGTCGCCGCCGTTGACGACGCGGGAGACGGTGGCCCGTGAGACCCCGGCCCGCGCGGCCACGGCCTCCAGCGTGGGGCGTGACGCTGCCTCGGGCACGGGGGCGACTCCTTGGTTCGACACGGCGTTTCGGCCTGCCGACGTCTCGACGTCGGGGCTTCTCGCGGCGGGTGTCGATCAGCATAGTCCGGGCCCGGAGCGCGGATGAGAGCGCTCCCGCGTCACCCGCCGGACCGCTCCGCGCGCTCATCCGTCGGACTGTTGCCGCTCCGCGTGCTTGGCGCGGCTCGGCTGTACCCGCTTGGGCTCGCCCGGCATCTTCGGGTACTCCGGCGGGTACGGCAGATCGCCGAGCCCGTGGTCGCGTTCGTCGCGCGCGGCGAGGTCCAGGAGCGCGTCGAGGGAGAACGCGTGGTCGTCCATGTCGGCGTGCACGTCGCCGAGTTCGGCGAACCGTACGGGCATGGTGGCGAGGTCGAAGTCGCGCGGGCGGGCGTCGTCGACCTCGTCCCAGCGCAGCGGCGCGGAGACCGGGGCGTGCGGGCGGGGCCGTACCGAGTAGGCGGAGGCGATGGTGCGGTCGCGGGCGGTCTGGTTGTAGTCCACGAAGATGCGCTCACCCCGCTCCTCCTTCCACCACTTGGTGGTCACCCGCTCCGGCATGCGGCGTTCCAGTTCCCGGCCGACGGCGATGGCCGCGCGCCGCACCTGGGTGAAGGTCCAGGCCGGTTCGATGGGCACGAACACGTGCAGGCCCCGGCCGCCGGAGGTCTTGGGCCAGCCGCGCAGACCGCCGAACTCGTCGAGTACGGCGCGCAGTTCGTGGGCGGCGCGGACGGCGTCGGCGTAGTCGGTGCCGGGTTGCGGGTCGAGGTCGAGGCGGAGTTCGTCGGGGTGGTCGACGTCGTCGCGGCGCACCGGCCACGGGTGGAAGGTGAGGGTGCCGTACTGCGCCGCCCACAGCACGGCGGCGGGCTCGGTGGGGCACATCTCGTCGGCGCTGCGGCCACTGGGGAAGGTGATGTGGGCGGTGGGGATCCAGTCGGGCATGTTCTTGGGCGCCCGCTTCTGGAAGAAGGACTCACCGGCGACGCCGTCGGGGTACCGCTCCAGCGTGGTGGGCCGCTCGCGCAGGGCCCGCAGGATGCCGGGGCCGACGGCACGGTAGTACTCGGCGAGGTCCAGCTTGGTGAATCCGCGCTCCGGGAAGAAGACCTTGCCCGGACTGGACAGCCGTACCGTCCGGCCCGCCACCTCCAGTTCCACCGCTTCGCCCATGCGAGCCACGGTAGGCGCAGGGGGCAAAGGCCGCATGCCGGGCGGAATCCGACGTGCGGGCCCCGGAGGCCGTACGGGTACGACGGCCCGGGTCGGGTGCCCGGCGGCCGACGGCCGGTGCGCGACGTGCGGTCAGACTTCGGACAGCGGCCTACGGGTGCCTGGCGGATCGGAGGAGGTGGGGTCGGACATGGCCGCCTGCCGCAGGTGGTCGGCGAGTGCCGCGGTGGCCGTCGGCATGGCGCCGTCGACGTCCCAGGCCAGCAGGTGATGGCGGCGGGCCCAGGGATCCCGCACCTCGCAGACGTCGAGCGGCTGGTGGCGGTCGATGGCGCGCCGCAGCACCACGGCGAGCCCGACACCGCCGGCGGCGAGGTCGACGAGGACGTTGAGGCCGGCGACGGCGGTCCCGCGGCACGGCATTCAGCAGCGGGGCATGCACCTGGCAGAACCGCTGGTGCGAGGCCGGGGTGAGACCGCGGTGTTCGACGGCTTCCCGGATTTCCCCCCGCATGTCGCGCAGCGCATCGGCGGCGGCCTTCACCGGGTTGTCGGATAGCTTGATTCGGAAAGATTCGCCGCCGATTCGGCGGCCTTCCGCATATCGTCCCGCAGCAGCGGGAGGAGGTGGCGGTCGAAGTCGAGTCGGCCGTATGTCAGCCGCAGTTCCCGTACCTTCTCCGCGGTCAGGAACGAAGGCCGGTACATGTCCGTCGGCTTTTTCTGGTTCACCGCACGGGGACTGAAGATCCGGCAGCCGCACGAATACGCGTGAATGCGGGGCTCGTCCCCGCTGGGACGGTAGACCAGGTCCCCGTCCGGTCCCGGAACGAACCGTCCGCAGCGGCCAGCGGTGAGGCGGGCGACCGTGCCGATCGCGGACAACCCCATCCCGCGCACCGCGCCTGGACCAAGTGGTCCTCCGACGTCGGGCGGTTCGTCCCGTGCCCGGTGGTGAGAAAGACGAAGTCCGTGGCGACAATCGAGCCGTCCGACAGGTGCGGGGCCCAGGACCGGTCCCGCAGCGCCCGTATCGTCTCGGCGGTCGCCCGGTGCTCGTAGAGCCTGAGCCCGTCGGGCGCCTGTCCGGGTAATGGACACCCGCGCCGGACGGATTCGGGTCGATGAGGTGAACCGTCAGGCTGTCCCAGCAAATCTGCGGCAAGCCGCAAATACTCTCCAGCACACTGAGACCGCGCGGGCCACCGCCCACAAGCGAGTACGGCCGGGCGGTTCCGAAGGACTCCGGCCGTGGAATCGCGCGACGCGCGAACTCCTTGGACGACTCATAGAGTCGGATCATGGACCTGCCGGTGATGCCGCCCGTGAAGCCGATGCTCGCGAAGTCCGTGGCGACGATTCCGCCGGACATGCAGTACGAGGCGAAGTGGGACGGGTTCCGGGCGATCGTGTTCCGCGACGGGGCCGACGTGGAACTGGGCAGCCGGACGGGCAAGACGCTGACCAGGTACTTCCCGGAGCTGGTGGCCTCGCTGCGGGAGCGGTTGCCCGAGCGGTGCGTGGTGGACGGCGAGATCGTGATCGCGCGCGAGGGGCGGCTGGACTTCGACGCGCTGACCGAGCGGATCCACCCAGCGGACTCCCGGGTCCGGCTGCTGGCCGAGCGGACCCCGGCATCCTTCGTGGCCTTCGACCTCCTCGCCCTGGCCGACGAGTCGCTCCTCGACGTCCCGCTGCGCGACCGCCGCGCCCTGCTGGAACGGGCGCTGTCCGGCGTGACGGCCCCCGTCCACCTCGCCCCGGCGACCACGGACCGGGCGGTGGCGCAGCGCTGGTTCGAGCAGTACGAGGGGGCGGGCCTGGACGGGGTGATCGCGAAACCCCTCGCGCTGCCCTACCGGCAGGACGAGCGCGCCATGTTCAAGGTCAAGCACGAGCGCACGGCGGACGTGGTGGTCGCCGGGTACCGCCTGCACAAGAGCGGCCCCGTGGTCGGGTCCCTGCTGCTGGGCCTCTACGACGACCGGGGCGTCCTCCAACACGTCGGAGTGTCGGCCGCGTTCACCATGAAACGGCGGGCCGAGCTGATCACGGAACTGGAGCCGCTGCGGATGGCGGACGTGTCCGGGCACCCCTGGGCGGCCTGGTCGGACGAGGCGGCGCACGAGACGGCACGGCTGCCGGGGGCGCAGAGCCGCTGGTCCGGCGGGAAGGACCTGTCCTGGGTCCCGGTCGGGCCCGAGCTGGTGGCGGAGGTGGCGTACGACCACATGGAGAACGGCGCCCGCTTCCGCCACACGGCCCGCTTCCGCCGCTGGCGCCCGGACCGCACCCCGGCCAGCTGCACGTACGCACAACTTGAGGAGCCGGTGTCGTACGACCTGACGGAGATCCTCGGGGTGGGTGCCTCCGGCGGTTGAGGGGGCTGAGGCGACCGCGGGGGCGCGGGACTCGCGGAGGCGGGGACAGGGACGGGGACGGAAGGGCGCGGCCGGTCTGACGCCGCCCCCTCCCCCCGGGAGGGTGAATTCGCGCCGCCCCGATCGGGTCTCGTCCGGGCGCCTCGGGACCGTGATTCGCCGGTCCGATCGCGGGTATTCGGTTCGGACTCTCCCGTTTACCCCGCTTTACTCCGCCCCGTCGCCCCCTTTGCCGACTCGCTCCCCCGCGTTCATCCGCCGTGGGTACCGACGGGCCGGGTACCCGCGCCCTCCCCGCGCAGCGTTGCGCCGTTCGGCCCCTTCGTCCGACTGGGCCGGACGGCGCAGTCGGCGCGCGCGATCCGAGTCGGGCGGGTATGGCCACCAATGAACCTATAAGCGCACAATCGATGGCACAGGACTTGGTGGACACCGTGGGCATGGAACAACGGGCACGGATGCGGCGCCGGACGACGACGGCGGCGCTGCTGGCGGTCGCGCTGACGGGCTCGCTGGTGGCGGGGTGCAGTTCGGGCGGCGGGGCGCCGTCCGACGACGGGCGGGGGCAGCCGACCAGCCCCGCCGCCAGTACACCGAGCACCGGCGGCACGAGTGCGGCCCCCACGGGTCCGGTACTGGCCGTGAAGATCGACAACGTCGCCGCGGCCCGCCCGCAGACGGGGATCGACGCGGCGGACATCGTGTACGCGGAGCAGGTGGAGGGCGGCCTGAGCCGGTTGATGGCGGTGTTCGCGACCAAGCTGCCGAAGGCGGTCGGTCCGGTCCGCAGCGCCCGCGAGTCGGACCTGGAGCTGCTGCGCCAGTTCGACGATCCGACGCTCGCGTTCTCCGGCGCCCAGCGCAAGCTGCTGCCGCTGATCGCCGACGCACCCCTGCGCGAGGCGTCCCCGACACAGGACGGGGGCGCGTACTACCGCGGTACGACGAAGGCGGCGCCGCACAACCTGTACCTGCGACCCAAGCAGCTCGTCCACTCGGCGCCGGGTGCAGCCGCCCTGACGACGGGCTTCCGCTACGGCGCCGCCCCCGCCGGGGGCACCCCCGAGAGCACGCGCACGGTGCGCTATCCGGCGGCCCGGTTCACCTTCAACTGGTCGGCGGAGCGCGGGCGTTGGCTGGTGTCGATGGACGGCACGCCGACGGTGACGACGGACGGCGCCCGGGTGGCCCCCGCGACCGTGGTCGTGCAGTACGTGAAGGTGTCCAAGTCCCGCTACCACGACGTGCTCGGCAACAACTCGCCGTACACACAGACCGTTGGCTCGGGCCGCGCCCAAGTACTGCGCGACGGGCGGGAGTTCGACGTGAAGTGGCAGCGGTCGTCGGCCGCGGGCGGCACGTCGTTCACCCTGGCGGACGGTACGCCGGTGAACTTCGCGAAGGGCCAGGTCTGGGTGGTGTTCGCGAAGGCGTGAGCCGACGCGGACGGGAGCCGCACGGCCGGACCGCCTGGGCTGCCCTGGCTGATCGGACCGCCTGGGCCGCCTCGACCGATCAGCCCGATCAGCCCGATCAGGCCGGCCACCAGTCCCGGACTTCCTGGACCGCCTACCGGTCCCGGTGCCCCAGCCGTCGTTCGAGTGCCGCCTCCGCGTCGCGGCGGGCGGTGGTGAGGGTCTCGCGGGCGTCCTCGGCGGAGCCGGAGCCGACCGCCGCCGCGATGTCGGTCCAGTCGGCGCCGGAGGCGAGCAGCGCCTCGACCGCCGCGCCGACCGAGACCGCCGCCGCCCGCCGGGCACGGTCGAGCTCGGCCAGGGTGCGCAGCAGGTCCGGGGCGGTCGTGGCACCGGCGAGACCGTCCTGGGCGGCGTGCCGGGCCTGGTCCGCGGTGACCCACCAGTCGGCCGGGGTACGGGGGGAACGGGTGACGAGGGTCCGGTTCACGGGGTGCCGCCTTCCTTCCCTATGAGGTGTACGGGGGCGGGATCCGCCGAACGCCAGTGTAGCCACCGATCCGCAGAACGGAACACTAGGTCCGCCAGGCGGACCAGCAGCCGTCCGGATCCGGCCACCCGCCCCTGGCCCGCACCGCCATCGCCATCGCCATCGCCATCGCCATCGCACCCGAGCACCCCCTCACCCCTCGAACGGCAGCCCCGCCCGCGCCAGCTCCTCCGCAGCCGTCCGCAGCGCCTCCGCGAAACCCCGCACGCGCTCCTCGCTGAAGCGGGTGCTCGGGCCGCCGAAGGACAGCGCGGCCACGACCGCGCCGCCGCGCCCCCGCACCGGCACCGCCACCGCCGACAGCCCCTCCTCGCGCTCCCCGTGACTGGTGGCGTAGCCGCGGGCGCGGGCCATGAAGACCCAGCCGCGCAACGTGTCCAGGTGCGCGCTGCCGTACGGGGAGGTGTCGGCGACCCGGGCGAGCAGCGACTCGGGGGCGTCCATCAGCAGTGCCTTGGCCACGCCGCCCGCCCACAGGGGCAGTTCGTCGCCGACGCGGACGACCTGGCGCAGGGTCTGGGGCCCCTCTTCCTGGGCGATGCACACGCGGTGGACGTCCCGGCGGACGTACAGGTGCACGGTCTCCTTGTGCTCGGCGGCCAGGTCGCGCAGGATCGCGCGGGCGCCGGGCGGCAGCCGCCAGGCCCGTTCGGCCAGCCGGGACCAGCGCAGCAGGGCGGGTCCCGCGACGTAGCGGCCGTGTTCGTCGACCCAGAGCAGGCCGTTGAGGCGCAGGGTGCCGAGGATCCGCAGCACGGTCGTCTTCGGCAGGCCCGAGGCGGCGACGATCTCGCGGAGCGACAGGGCGGGCCGGCTCTCGTCGAAGAGCCCGAGGATGTCGATCGCCCGCTGGACGGTCCGCATCCCGGCGGCCTCCGCCCGCCCCGCGGCGGCTTCGGCCCGCCCTCCGGCAGCCGCCCCACCGCCTTCCGCCACCCCGCCGCCCTGCCCCGCTTCGCCGTCTCCGACGACTGCTCCGCGTTCGACCGCTCCCCCGCGTTCGGCTGCCATTCCCTGCTCCTCCTCGGCCGTCGACCGGTGTGACGCCGGACGGCGTTCGGCGGCCGTCCGGTTCCCGCACGCTACCCCCTCCAGGTCCACTGGGCGGACCAGTGGCGCCGTCCGGCAATTCCGTCGCGACCCCTTGTTAATTCATCAGTGCACGTCATATCGTCACCACGGTTCGGACCTGGAGGTCCGCACACCGGACCAAGGCATCGCGGGAGCACCCGTCAGTAGCCGAGGGGCCGATCACGGGCCCGGCACGTCGCGTCACGCCACGTGCCGGACAGCCGCCACCCGTGCCGGCCCCGCGGGCCCTCCCCACCACATCGGCCGCAAAGGAGCAGCCATGAGCCGTGCCGTCACGTCCCCCTCCGCCACCGCGGAGCGGACGGCCCGACCGGCGAGCAGCAGGGCGCGTCACGGCCTGCTGGTCTCGCTGTTCGCGATCACCGCGATCAACTACCTCGACCGTACGAACATGGCGGTCGCCCTCCCCCACATCACCGACGAGTTCAACCTGACGGCCACCGAGGCGGGCCTCGTCCTGTCCGCGTTCTCCTGGGTGTACGCGGCCCTCCAGGTGCCCGGCGGCTGGTTCGTGGACCGGATCGGGCCGAGGCTCGCCTTCGGTTACGCGATGGTCGGCTGGTCGCTGTGCACGGTCGCGTTCTTCTTCGCCCGTTCCTTCGGCGTGGTCGTCGGGCTGCGCGTCGGGCTCGGCCTGTTCGAGACCCCCGCGTTCCCGGCCAACAACCGCCTGGTCAGCAACTGGTTCCCGAGCCGCGAACGGGGCCGGGCCACGGCCTGGTACACGGCGGGCGAGTACGTCGGCCTCGCGGTCGCCGTACCGCTGCTCTCGCTGCTCGTCGTGCACTTCGGGTGGCCGTCGGTCTTCCTGGCGACCGGCGTCGTAGGACTGTTGTTCTCGGTGGTGTGGTGGACGCGCGTGTACGACACACCCGAGCGGAGTCCGCGGGTGAGCGCCGAGGAACTCGCGTACATCCGGCAGGACGGGGACTCCTCGCCCGAGGAGCGGAACGCCGCCGCGGCCGAGTCGACCTGGCGGGGGCTGGCCGTGCTCGCGCGCAGCCGCCGGATGTGGGGGCTGTACATCGCGCAGTTCGCCAACGCCTCGGTGCTGTTCTTCTTCCTCACCTGGTTCCCCAGTTACCTGGTCGAGGACAAGCACATGGACACCATCAAGGCGGGTTTCTGGGGCAGCCTGCCCTATCTCGCCGCGATGGCGGGTGTCCTGATCGCGGGCTGGGGCTCGGACCGGCTGCTGCGCAGCGGCATGTCGCGCACCCGGGCGCGCAAGCTGCCGGTGATGGCGGGGCTGTGCGTGGCGCCGATCATCATGGCCGCGAACTTCACCGACTCCGCGCCGCTGGTGATCCTCTTCATGTCGACGGCGTTCTTCGCGCAGGGCTTCATGCAGCTGGGCTGGGCCGCGCTGTCCGACATCGCGCCGGTCCGCCTGATGGGCCTGGCCGGGGGCACGTTCAGCTTCGCCGCGAACCTGGGCGGGGCGTTGGCGCCCCTTCTCATCGGCGTCCTCATCGACCGGACCGGCTCGATGGCGTACGGGCTCGTCTACATCGCCGCGCTGGCGGTGGCCGGTTTCCTGGCGTACGCCTTCCTCATCGACAAGGTGGAGCGGCTGGACGCCTGAGCCGACCCGGCGCGCCGACGCTCCGGCACACCACCGGTCCGGTCCTCACGGTCCGCGGAACGGACCAGCCAGAACGTCACCGGTCCGGCCGCCGGTCCAGCTGCCAGTCCGACAGCCGGTCCGACAGCCGGTTCGACAGCCGGTCCGATGTCCGGACCAACCAGACC
Source organism: Actinobacteria bacterium OK074 (assembly GCA_001298575.1). Classification (GTDB taxonomy): domain Bacteria; phylum Actinomycetota; class Actinomycetes; order Streptomycetales; family Streptomycetaceae; genus Streptomyces. The sequence continues at coordinate 29,753 of LJCV01000300.1, read as the reverse complement.
CCCATCGCACGCCCACCAGGCCCCCACCACGCACCCGCCACACACCCAGCACGCACCATCACACACCCGTCGCCCCAAGGGCCTCCGCCGAACTCCCCGGATTCCGGAGCCCCTCCGCGGCGCCGCACACCCGCTGGATGAGGTCGAAGAACTGCGCCCGCTCCTGAGTGGACAGCGGTCCGAGGAACACCTGGTTCATCCGGGCGGTGCGCACGGTCAGCCTGCGGTGGGTGCGCAGTCCGTCCTCGGTCAGCCGCAGCAGGAAGCGCCGGCCGTCCTGCGGGTCGCGCACCTTGTCGAGCAGTCCGCGGCGGCCGAGTCGGCTGATGACCTCGGCGATGGTGGACCGGTCGAGGCCGACCCGCTCCCCCACCGTGCGCTGGTCCAGGCCCGGTTCGGCGACGAGCGCGTTCAGGACCGCGAACTGCGGCGAGGTGATCTCCTCAGAGACCATCGTGTTCCACAGCAGGTAGTGCGCCTGCTGCAACCGCCGGGCCAGGTGCCCGGGGTGGGTGGACAGGTCCACCGCGGCCATGTGCACTCCTCAGCATGAGGTCACTCGATCGTTGGTGTACTGAACGATACCGCGCGACGACGGCACGCGTCCCGAGTGGCATACATCCTCTGACCTCACTGTTTACCTGGGTCTTGACGACGACCGCCCGGAGTGGCAGCGTGGGAGAAACCTCGAAGAAATACTCAGTGCCCTGACTAATTCGGGTGCTGGACGCTCGGGAGAGATGGGGCTTCACGGATGGACAAAGTGGTCGCCACAGCCCTGGAGGCGGTGGCCGATGTGCCGGACGGTGCGTCGCTCGCGGTGGGCGGCTTCGGGCTGAGCGGTGTGCCGAACGTGCTGATCCGGGCCCTGTTCGAGCGCGGGGTGACGGGCCTGTCGGTGGTCTCCAACAACTGCGGCGCCATGGAGTCCGGTCTCGCGGTGCTGCTCGCGGCCGGGCGGATCGCCCGGGTGACCGGCTCCTACATCGGCGCGAACAAGGAGTTCGCCCGCCAGTACCTGGCCGGTGAGCTGGAGGTGGAGATGATCCCCCAGGGCACGCTCGCCGAACGCCTGCGGGCCGGCGGCGCGGGCATCCCGGCGTTCTTCACCCCGGCCGGGGTGGGCACGCAGGTGGCCGACGGCGGGCTGCCCTGGCGTTACGACGGCTCCGGCGGCGTCGCGCTGGCCTCGCCCCCGAAGGAGGTGCGGGAGTTCGACGGCACCGAGTACGTCCTGGAGCGCGGCATCCGCACCGACTTCGCGCTGGTGCGGGCCGCGGTGGGCGACCGGCACGGCAACCTGGTCTTCAACAAGGCCACCCGCAACTTCAACCCGCTGGCCGCGATGGCGGGCCGGGTGACCGTCGCCGAGGTCGAGAAGCTGGTGGAGCCCGGCGAGATCGGCCCGGACGCGGTCCACCTGCCGGGAATCTTCGTCCAGCGGGTGGTCGCCCTCACCCCCGAGCAGGCGGCCGACAAGGGCATCGAGCAGCGCACGGTCTCCGCGCCGGCGGCACGAGGGACGGTGAGCGAGTGATGGCCTGGACACGGGAGGAGATGGCGGCCCGTGCGGCGCGCGAGCTCCGGGACGGTCAGTACGTCAACCTCGGCATCGGTCTGCCGACGCTGATCCCCAACTACCTGCCCGACGGCGTCGAGGTGATCCTGGAGTCGGAGAACGGCATCCTGGGCACGGGCCCCTACCCGACCGAGGACGAGGTAGACCCCGACCTGATCAACGCGGGCAAGGAGACCGTGACGGTCCTGCCGGGCGCGTCCTTCTTCGACTCGGCGCTGTCGTTCGCGATGATCCGCGGCGGTCACATCGACGTCGCCGTCCTCGGGGCCATGCAGGTCTCCGCCCGCGGCGACCTGGCCAACTGGGCCATTCCGGGCAAGCTGATCACCGGGATCGGCGGGGCGATGGACCTGGTCCACGGCGCCCGTACCGTCATCGTGGTGATGACCCACAACGCCAAGGACGGCTCGCCGAAGATCCTGGAGGAATGCGTACTGCCGCTCACCGGCAGGGCGTGCGTCAACCGGATCATCACCGACCTCGGGGTGATCGACGTGACCGAGGACGGGCTGGTGCTCGTCGAGACCGCGCCCGGGGTGAGCGCCGAGGAGATCGTCGCCAGGACGGCGGCCAAGGTCCGTGTCCCGGAGGAGATCCCGTCATGAGCAACGACCCGAAGACCCGTCCGGGGAACGCTCTGAAGAACGGTCCGAGGAACGGCCTGGGGAACGGATTGAAGGACGTCTACGTCGTCGACGCGGTCCGTACGCCGATCGGTCGTTACAACGGTGGCCTGGCGGGTGTCCGGCCGGACGACCTGGGTGCGCACGCCATCCGTGAACTCCTCGCGCGTACACCGGAGTTGGACCCGGCCCGGATCGAGGACGTCTACTTCGGCAACGCCAACGGCGCCGGCGAGGAGAACCGCAACGTCGCCCGCATGGCCGCGCTGCTCGCCGGCCTGCCCACCTCCGTGCCGGGCGTGACCGTCAACCGGCTGTGCGCCTCCGGACTGGAGGCGGTCATCCAGGCCGCCCGCGCCATCGCGCTCGGCGACGCCTCCATCGCCGTAGCGGGTGGCGTGGAGTCGATGACCCGCGCCCCGTACGTGCTGCCCAAGAACGACCGCCCCTTCCCCGCCGGGCACACCGAGCTGTACTCGACCACCCTGGGCTGGCGCATGGTCAACCCGGAGATGGACCCGCAGTGGACCGTCCCGCTGGGCGAATCGGCCGAACTCATCGCCGACAAGCACAAGATCAGCCGCGAGCAGCAGGACGAGTTCGCCCTCGCCAGCCACCGCAAGGCCGCCCGAGCCCAGCAACAGGGGCTGTTCGAGGCCGAGTTGGCGCCCGTACCCATTCCCCGGCGCAAGGGCGAGCCGGTGCTCTTCGGCGCCGACGAATGCGTACGGCCGGACGCGTCACTGGAGGCGATGGGCCGCCTGAAGCCGTCGTTCCGCACCACGGGCGGCACGGTCACCGCGGGCAACGCCTCCCCGCTCAACGACGGTGCCGCGGCACTGCTGTTGACCGACGAGGAGGGGCTGAGGGCCACCGGCCGCGAACCGCTGGCGCGGATCTCCGCGACCGGGGTCAACGCGCTCGACCCGCACTACTTCGGCCTCGCCCCCGTCGAAGCCGTCAACCGCGCACTAGCCAAGGCGGGCAAGGGATTTGACGATCTGTCAGTGCTCGAACTGAACGAGGCGTTCGCCGCCCAGGTCCTCGGATGCGTCGCCGAATGGCCCGAGTTCGACCCCGCGATCCTCAACCCCCAGGGCGGCGCCATCGCCCTCGGCCACCCGCTGGGCGCCTCCGGTGCCCGCCTCGCCGGCACCGTCGCCCACCAACTCGCCCGCCGGGGCAGTGGAGTCGGCGTCGCCACCCTCTGCATCGGCGTGGGCCAGGGCCTCGCCCTCGTCCTCGAACGCTAAGACCCCCGGGACCCCTCATGACCCTCACGCAAGCCGACATCGACCTGGAAATCGCCGCGCAGCACGAGGCGTACGAGAAACGCGTGGCCGGGGGCGCGCCGGTGGAGCACCAGCCGCGCCGCGACTACGCGCCCTACCGCTCCTCGGTGCTGCGGCACCCGAAGCAGCCGCCGATCGCCATCGACGTCACCAAGGACCCGGAGCTGGTGGAGCTGTACTCGCCGGCCTTCGGCGAGCGGGACATCACCGAGATCGACAACGACCTGACCCGGCAGCACACCGGCGAGCCGATCGGCGAGCGCATCACCGTCTCGGGCCGCCTGCTGGACCGCGACGGGCGCCCGGTCCGGGGGCAGTTGGTGGAGATCTGGCAGGCGAACTCGGCGGGCCGCTACGCGCACCAGCGCGAGCAGCACGACGCCCCGCTGGACCCGAACTTCACCGGGGTGGGCCGCACGCTCACGGGCGCGGACGGCTCGTACCACTTCACCACCGTGCAGCCGGGCCCGTACCCGTGGCGGCAGCACGTCAACGCGTGGCGGCCGGCGCACATCCACTTCTCGCTCTTCGGGACGGCGTTCACGCAGCGGCTGGTGACGCAGATGTACTTCCCGAGCGATCCGCTGTTCCCCTACGACCCGATCATCCAGTCGGTGACGGACGACGCGGCCCGGCAGCGGCTGATAGCGACGTACGACCACGGTCTGTCGGTGCCGGAGTTCTCGATGGGCTACCACTGGGACATCGTGCTGGACGGGCCGACCGCCACCTGGATCGAAGAAGGACGCTGACCAGCCATGACGAAGATCGACACGAGCCGTCCGGAGACCGTGCTCCCGACCCCGTCGCACACGGTCGGCCCCTTCTACGGCCATGCGCTGCCCTTCCCCGGCGGCGGCGACATCGCGCCCGTCGGCCATCCGGACACGGTCACCGTCCAGGGTTACGTGTACGACGGCGAGGGCACCCCGCTGCCGGACGCCTTCGTGGAGCTGTGGGGCGCGGACCCCGACGGCAACCTCCCACAGGTGGACGGCTCGATCCGGCGCGACCCGGCCACCGGCGGCCATCTGGGCCGCAACGGCGTGGAGTTCACCGGCTGGGGCCGCATCCAGACGGACGCGGGCGGCCACTGGTACGCGCGCACGCTGCGGCCCGGCGCGCGCGGGCGGAGCGCGCCGTACATCAGCGTGTGCGTGTTCGCGCGCGGGCTGCTCGTGCACCTGTTCACGCGGATCTACCTGCCGGGCGACCCGGCCGCGCTCGCTGCGGATCCGCTGCTGTCCCGGCTGGACGCGGAGCGACGCGCCACGCTGGTCGCCGCGGACCAGGGCAACAGCACCTACCGTTTCGACATCCGCCTTCAGGGCGAGGGCGAAACGGTCTTCCTGGAGTTCCAGTGACATCACCTCCACCTGTCCGTCCCACCGCCGACGCCGGTCTGCTCGCCCCCGGGTGGACCGGCTCCCCGGCCGCCGAGGCGACGGGCGACACCGCGTATCTGCGGGCCCTGCTCGACGCGGAGGCGGCCCTGACCCGCGCCCAGGCCGCGGCGGGGCTCGCCCCGGCCGGGGCCGCGACCGCGGTGACCGCGGCGGCCGACCCCGCCCGCTTCGACGTGCGCTCCCTCGCCGAGCGCGCCCGCGGCGGCGGCAACCCGGTGATCCCGCTGGTGGCCGACCTGACGAAGGCGGTCGGCGCGGAGTACGGCCCCTACGTCCACCGGGGCGCGACCAGCCAGGACATCCTCGACACGGCCACGATGCTGGTCGCCGCCCGCACCCTGGGCCTCGTCCTGGACGACCTCGCCCGCACCGCCCGCGCGCTGGCCCGACTGGCCGCCGAACACCGCGACTCGGCGATGCCGGGACGCACGCTCACCCAGCACGCCGTACCGACGACGTTCGGGCTGAAGGCGGCCGGATGGCGGGCGCTGGTGCTCGACGCCCGGGACCGCCTGACGGCCGTACGGGATGGGCTGCCCGCGCAACTCGGGGGCGCGGCCGGGACGTTGGCGGCCTTCACGGCGTACGGCGCCGGGGACGCGACCGGGCTCGTTGCGGCGTACGCCCGTGAACTGGGGCTGCGGGCGCCGGAGTTGCCCTGGCACACGCTGCGCACGCCGGTCGCGGACCTGGCCGGGGCGCTGGCTTTCACGGCGGGTGCCCTCGGGAAGCTCGCCGTCGACGTGCTGACCCTGGCCCGGACCGAGATCGCCGAGGTGGCCGAGGGCAGCGGTGGCGGTTCGTCCGCGATGCCGCACAAGGCGAACCCGGTGCGGTCCACGCTGATCGCCGCGGCTTCCGCGCGCGCCCCGCAGCTCGCGGCCACGCTGTACGGGTCGCTGGCCGCCGGGGACGAGCGGCCGGCCGGGGCCTGGCACGCCGAGTGGGAACCGTTGCGGGACCTGCTGCGGCTGGTCGGGGGGGCGGCCCGGGACGCGGCCGAACTCACCGAGGGGCTCAGGGTGTACGCGGACGTGATGCGCCAACACCTGGACCTCACCCACGGGTTGATCGTCTCCGAACGGCTGTCCGCGGAACTCGCCTCTGTACTGGGCCGGACCCGCGCCAAGGAACTGCTCACCCAACTGGCCGCCCGCACCTACGCCGAGGGCCGCCCGCTGCGTGAACTCCTCGCCGAAGAGCCGGAGTTGAAGGACGTCGACCTCGACGACCTCACCGACCCGGCCCGTTACACCGGCTCGGCCGGTGCCCTCACCGACCGTGCCCTGGAGCGCCCGTGACCGCCGAACTCCTCCACCACCGTGCCGAGGGTCCGCCCACCGCTCCCCCGCTGCTGCTCGGGCCCTCGCTCGGCACGTCGTACGCGCTGTGGGACGCCGTCGCGCCCGAACTGTCCATCACCCACCGGGTGTTGCGCTGGGACCTGCCCGGGCACGGCGGTTCGGCCGCGGACCTGATCGGGCCCGGGGCGACGGTCGCCGACCTGGCCGCCCTGGTGCTCGAACTCGCCGACACGCTGGGCGTGGACCGGTTCGCGTACGCCGGGGTCTCGCTGGGCGGGGCGGTGGGCCTGCACCTGGCCGTGCACCACCCGGAGCGGGTCTCCTCGCTCGCGGCGATCTGCTCCTCCGCGCACTTCAACGGCGAACGGCCCTGGCGGGAGCGGGCCGAGCGGGTCCGCGCCGAAGGGCTCGCAAAGCTGGCCGATGCCGCCGACTCCCGTTGGTTCACACCGGGGTTCACCGTGCCGCGCCTGGTCGAGGACCACCGCACGGCCGACCCGGACGCGTACGCCGCCTGCTGCGACGCGCTCGCCTCCTACGACCTGCGGGCCGAACTGCCGTCCATCACCGCGCCCACGCTGCTGATCGCGGGCCGCGAGGACCCGGCGACTCCCCCCGCGCACCTGCGGGAGATCGCGGACGCGGTGTCCGGCGCCACCCTCGTCGAACTGCCGGGCGCCTCGCACCTGGCACCCGCGCAGTGCCCCGAGGCCGTACTCACGGCGCTGCGGGCCCACGTGAACGGCGGCGCCCGGCAGGGCATGGCGGTGCGCCGCGAGGTCCTCGGCGACACGCACGTCGACCGGGCGCAGTCCCGGCAGACCGCGTTCACGGCGCGCTTCCAGGACTTCATCTCCCGCTACGCGTGGGGCGAGATCTGGACCGACCCGACCCTGTCCCGCCGCGAACGCAGCATGATCACCCTGACGGCGCTGGTCGCACACGGCCACTACGACGAACTCGCCATGCACGTAAGGGCGGCCCGCCGCAACGGGCTCACACCGGAGGAGATCGGCGCGGTGCTGCTCCAGACGGCCGTGTACTGCGGGGTGCCCGCGGCGAACTCGGCGTTCGCGGCGGCACAGCGGGTGCTGGCCGAGGAGGACGAGGGCTGAGCAGACAGTGCGGCCAGGGGGACTTCAGCCGCGCCCCCCGCACGAGGGCTGCGCGACCAGCCGCACACGGTCCGCCCCCGGCAACGCCCCTACAACCGCCCCAACGCCTCCTCCGCCCGCACCACCAACCCGTCCGCCCCGCACGTACGCGCCAGCTCCATCCCCCGCCTCAGTTTCTCCTCCGAGCGGATGGCGACCCCGTACTCGACTCTCGCCACGGCGTGCTCGTACGCACAGGGCGATGCCTCCAGGTAGGCCGCGGCCTTGGCGTACAGCGCGGCGGCCCGCTGTCCGGTCTCCAGCGCGGCGGCGCACCGCAGGGCCTCCCCTATGGCCGTGTCCGTGCCGAACCGTTCGGCCTGCTGGCGTACGGCGAGGGCCAGTTCCGCGGCGCGCCGGGGGTCGTCGGTGGCCAGTGCGCGGGCCAGGTCGGCCGCCCAGGGCGTGAGGACGGGGTTGTTGGAGCCGCGCGCGGTCGCGGCCTTCTCCGCGGCTTCGAGTTCGTTGATGCCGTCCTTGACGCGGCCGGTGGCCAGCAGCAGCCGGCCGCGGACGGAGCGCAGGTCGGGCAGCACGATGGTGTTCGGGTACGGCGGGGCGAACCCCCACTCCTCGGCGACCTGTTCGGCCTGCCCGTAGTGGCCGCGGGCGAGCAGGGTGTCGACGAGTCCGCAGAGCGCTGCCCAGTACAGGGGCAGTCCGCGGCCGACGCGTTCGGCGAGGCGCACCGCGTCGCGCTGGTGCTGCTCCGCCTCCCGCAACTGGCCGCGCCTGCGGTGCGCGAGTCCGAGGAACCCCTTCGCCATGGCGAGGTGGCCGCCGAGCCAGCCCGCGCCCGTGTAGGTGTCCAGGCCCTCGGTCAGCAGGCTCACGGCCCGGTCGAGCCGGTCGGTGTAGATGTACGTGCAGCTCAGCATCAGCTGGAGTTCGACGCCCCACTCGGTGTCGGTCCAGCCCAGGCCGGGGGCGAGCCGCCCGTTGACGAGGGCGCGGTCGCAGTACTCCACGACCTGTTCGGCGCTCTCGCCGCGGATCAGGGCGTCGAAGCCGCGCACGATCAGCAGGACGCGCTCGGAGTTGTCCCGGCCGCCGACGCTCGCGGCGAGTTCGGCCAGGCCGTGGGAGCGGGTGGGCGCGGTCGCGTCCAGGGACTGGATGCCCTCCCAGATGTAGTGCGCGGCCTGGAGGCGCAGCCGGTCGGGTCCCGCGGGGAGCCGGGCGGCCTCCGCGTCGACGGTGCGGATGGCGTCGTCGAGCTGGTCGTTGTGGAGCATGGCCTGGGAGAGGCGGTAGACGGCGTCGACGCGGTCGGGGCCGTCGAATCCGGGTGTGCCGAGGGCGCGTTGGAGGTGGTCGATGGTGGCGGCCGGTGAGGTGAGCAGGGTGGCGCAGCCCAGTTCGTAGAGGACGTGCGCGTGCACCTCGGGGCGGGGCGGTTCCTTCAGGGCGCGTTCCAGGCAGCGGCGGGCCGCCTCGGGGGCGCCGACGGCGAGGTGTTCGCGGGCGGCCTCGCGCATCTGCTCGACGAGTTCGGCGTCGTCGTCCGGGTACACCTCCAGGAGGTGGCGGGAGGCGGCCGCGGCGCCGAGTCCGGAGTCGGTGACGACGCGGGCGGCCATGCCGTGCAGTGCGGTGCACACGGATCCGGGGATGGAGTTGTACACCGCGCTGGCGATCAGCGGGTGGACGAACTCCAGCTCGCCGCCGGCGACTTGGCCCTTCACGGGCTCGGCGGGCTTCAGGACGCGGGCGGAGCGCAGGAGTGCGGCGCAGTGCTCGGCCTCGGGCCGTTTCATGGCGGTGAGCCGGGCCACCAGGTCCACGGAGATGCCGGTGGTGAGGATGGCCGCCGCCCACGCGAACCGGTTGGCCTCCAGGCCGAGCCCTTCGAGACGGGCGACGAGTCCGGTGCCGCGGGCGGAGTTGTTCAGGGCGCGCAGTTCGGCGGCGAACGCCTCGACGGGGTCGAGTCCGCTGTCCTGCACCTTGGCGAGGAGTTCGACGGTGTTGTACGGGTTGCCCGCGGTGACCGCCCACACCTCGCGGCAGAACGCGTCGTCGGCGTGTTCGCCCACGGTGGCGCGGGTGATGCCCGCGGTGGCGTCGGGGGTCAGGGCGCGCAGCAGGGCCGCGGGACCGGCCGTGGCGGCCACGCGTTCGAGGTGGTGGGCGTGTTCCGCGGGGGCCTCGCCGGGGCGCCGGGCGACGATCACGAGGACGGACTGGCCCTCCAGGCGGTCGGTGAACGCGGCCAGCCAGCGCAGGGTCTCCTGGTCGGCCCAGTGCGCGTCGTCGATCAGCAGGACCAGTGGCCAGTAGCGCCGGGCGAGTCCGCGCACCGCGTTGACCAGGCCGTCGCACACGCCCTGCGGGTCCGGCTGGAGGTCGCCGGGGTCCGCTATCCCGAGGGCGGGGCCCGCGATGTCGTAGGCGTCCTCGAGGTAGGCGCGCGCCTCCTCGGGCATGAGCGAGATCAGCGCGGGCTGGAGCAACTGCCGTACGACGTTGTAGGGGACGGAGGAGACGGTCTCGCCGCCGCGCGCCGACCACACGGTGCAGCCGCGTTCCTCGGCGATCCGGCGGGCCTCGCCGAGCAGGGCGGTCTTGCCGATGCCGGCCTCGCCGCTGATCACCAGTAACCGTCCCGGTCCCGCGGAGGGGGCGTCGGTGCGCACGGCTTCGACGGCGCGCTCGATGGCGGCGATCTCCTCGTCGCGTTCCCACAGCGCGCCCGGGGCGGCCGCGCCGGGCCGGACCTCCGTCATCCCGCTACCTCCCCAGGTCGCCCAAACGACGTACGGACAACGAGCGTAGCCGTCAGGGGAGTCCGGTGGTGGCAGGTCGGCACAGCTGTTGCCTTCACGAGTGACGGCGGCCGGCCGCCGGGGCGACGCGGTGGGGGTCCGACCAGGTGCCGGATCTCCGACCGTGCGTCAACACAAGGGGTTTTCAGCGCCGGGTGCACGCCGGACGCGCGGAAACCACGAGGTCCGATGTCGGGTGCGGGCCGTCGTGGTCGCTCGCGTCCCCGTCGGGGCGCGATCCCTCTCATGCCCCTTTCACACGTACCTCATACGGTGGGTCCATGACGCAGGTGACTCCCCCCGGGTGGTATCCCGACCCCGGGCAGACAAGTGACGGACCCGCCACCGAGCGCTGGTGGGACGGAAAGACGTGGACGGACCGGACCCGGGCGAAGGGTTCGGCCACGGTGTGGGGTCCCCCGGAGCAGGAACCCGCCGCCGGGACGTTCCCGGCCGCGGCGCCGGAAGGCGATCCCGTTCCGGACGGCGCCCCGGCACCGGACGTCCTCGCCTCGCCGGACGGCGGTGCCGCGCCGGCGACGCCCGCGTGGACGGCGCCCGACGGCACGGTCTATCCCGCGTATCCGGCGACGCCCCCCGTGGGCGGCAAACGCAGGATGCGGACCGGGATAGCCGTGGGCGTGGCGGCCGCGGTCCTCGTGAGCATCGGGATCGGCGCGTACGCGCTGACCCGTGACGGCGGCGACAGCAACACCACGTCCGCGCAGGGCGGCCCCGGCGGCGGCCAGGCCGGTGGCGGCTTCGGCGGCCAGGGCGGTACCGGCGGCACGGAGGGGCAGGGCGGTACCGGCGGTTCGGGCGGCCTGCCCTTCGGGCAGAACGGCGGCGGCAGCAGCGGCGGGCAGTCGCCCGCGCCCGGTCAGTCCGCGCAGCCGCAGACGGAGGACGGGTACGCGCTCGACGCGCTCGACGGGATCAGCATCAAGGTCCCGGACGGCTGGACCGGCCAGTCCGGCACGACGGGCGCCCAGGTCAGCTCGTCGGACTCGTACAAGTGCCCGGGCGACACGTCGAGCACCTGCACGGCCGGCGGGGCGTACTCGACGGCCGCGGTGGCGCAGGGCCTGAAGTCCACCACGGCGGAGGCCGCGGCCAAGGAGGACATCGCGGCGAACGCCAAGGAGTCCTACGGCGGTGCCGCGTACGGCGGGATCAGCTCGCACGAGGTGCTGGCCTCCGAGGCGGTCACGGTGGCCGGGCAGAAGGGCTACATGGTCCGCTGGAAGGCGGTCACGAAGAAGGGCGCCGACGGTTACGTCGAGTCGCTGGTCTTCCCCGCGCCCGGGCAGACCTCGCAGCTGGTGGTGGTCCGGTTCGGCATCGACGCCAACGGCGCGCACGCGCTCAAGCTGTCCGTGCTGGACACGATCACCAAGGGCATCAAGGCGGCGTCCGGTTCCGGCAGCGGCTCGAACGTGTGAGCCCGGGGACGAGCCCGGCCGAAACGGTTCGGCCGGGCGGGTCCCCCACTCCGCTCAAGTGAGGGACCCGCCCGGCCGGGGGGTGCGCGCCGCCCCCGTCCCCACGGTGCGGCGCGTGCGGGTCGCCGTCCGGTCATCCCGCGGACGGCGACCCGGTCCTAGGTGAGGCCCAGCGACGGGATCAGCACCGCCTCCACAAAGCCCTTGAGGTACTCCTCGTCGGCGAACCGTCCTTCCAGGACGGGCCGGACCCGCAGCGCGCCGAACAGCTGGACCGCGACGTACGGCAGCGCCGGATGGTCGGCCGCGACCTCGCCGCGCTCGACGCCGCGCCGGAGGATCTCGCGCAGCGCGTCCAGTTCGGGTTCGACGAACGTCTCGCGCAGCGCCTCCTGCAACTCCTCGTCCTGCATCACCGCGTGGGTGAGCGCGTGCAGCAGCCGGGTGTCCCGGCCGGACAGGTCGGCGGCGGCCCGGGCCACGGCGCGCAGGTCACCGGTGAGCGAGCCGGTGTCGATGCCCGCGAGCCGCACACAGCGGGTGGCGCGCAGGGCGGCGGAGACGAACTGGGGCTTGGTCTTCCACTGCCGGTAGAGCGTGGACTTGCTGCACCGGGTGCTGGCCGCGACGCCCTCCATGGTGACGGCGTCGTAGCCGCAGTCGCGGATCTGGTCGAGCACGGCCTCGAAGAACTCCTGCTCGCGCTCCGGCGTGAGCTTGGAGCGACGGGAGGCGGCACCCGTGTGGGCCGCGTCCGCTGCCTGTGACGTCATGACTCCCTGCCTCCTCGCCGTGCCGTTCGTCCGCTCTTCGGGTCTTCTCGGGTCTTCGCGCCCTGTGCGCGGGATCCGCCGGGGGTGTCCCGATTCACAAGGCTACATCGATACGCCACTGTACCGGAACGACTTCGTTTCGGTACAGTGGCGTATCGATGAGTCTTGGACAGGACCCACTCCCGTGTCGAACGCCCCCGAGTGGACCTTGTCCTGGGCTCACCACACACCACCCAGCACGCACATCAGCAAGGGGGCCGGGGATGCTATCCGCAACCGAGCCTGCACCTGACAGAACCGAGCCCACGACAGCCGAGCCCGCGACAGCCGAACCGGCGCGGCCGGGCGCGACTTCGCGACCGCCGCTCGTCCGTGAACTCCTGCTCGTCGCGGGGCTCTTCCTCGTCTACAAGTTCGGCCGGCAGCTGGCCGACGGCCACACCGCCACGGCCTTCGCCAACGCGCGCCGGGTGTGGCGGTGGGAGCGCGACCTGCACCTGCCCGGCGAGGGCGCCGTGCAGTCGCTGCTGCTGCACGGCGACACCCTGGTGCACATCGCGAACACCTACTACGCGGTCGTGCACTTCCCGGCCACCGCCGCCTTCCTGGTGTGGATGTACCTGCGGCGCCCCGCGCACTACGTGTGGTCGCGCCGGGCCCTGGCCCTGGTCACCGGGGCCGCGCTGGCGCTGCACCTCACCTTCCCGCTCGCCCCGCCCCGGCTGCTCGCCGGGACCGGGCTGGTCGACACCGGGCAGGTGTACGGGCCGACGGTGTACGGCTCGCACCCGGAGAGCGACACCCTGGCCAACCAGTTCGCCGCGATGCCCTCGCTGCACTTCGGCTGGGCGCTGATGGTGGCGATCGGGCTGATCGCCGCCACCCGCTCCCGCTGGCGCTGGCTGTGGCTGCTGCACCCGCTGGTGACCCTGCTGGTGATCGTCGGCACCGCCAACCACTACTGGCTGGACGCGATCGTGGCGGGCGCCCTGCTGGGCATCGCGCTCGCGGCCGTACGGACGCCTGGGCGGGAGGCGCGGCGGCTGGAGTCCGGGCGGGAGAAGTTCCGGGAAAAGGTGCGCGAAAAGGTGCCGGGGGCGGAACAACCGGAAGCGGCGCCCGTGTTGACCGAGGCAGCAGACGACAACGCAAACGCAGCGGACGACACCACCACGTCCCCCGACCTCGTAGGAGCCGGCCGATGAACGCCACCGTTCTCGCCGTCGTCCTGTCCCTCTTCTCCTCCGTCGCCTACGCCGCCGCGGCCGTCGCCCAGGCGCGGCTGGCCGCCCGCAGCGGGGGCACCGGCGTGCTGCGGCTGCTCGCCCACGGCGCCTGGTGGGGTTCGGTCCTCCTGAACGCGGCGGGCGCGCTGCTGCACGTGGCCGCCCTGCGCTTCGGTCCGCTCACCCTGGTGCAGCCGCTGGGCGCGCTCACCCTGGTGGCCGCGGTGCCGCTGGGAGCACGCGTGGCGCGGCGGCGGGTCGGGGCGGCCGAGTGGCGGGGCACCGCGCTCACGCTGCTGGGCCTGGCGGCGATCCTGGTGACGGCGTCGGGTCCCGAGCCCGACCGGGTACTGAGCCTGCCGCAGGCGCTGGCCGTGGCGGCCTCGACGACCGCGGTCATCGGCGTACTGGCCCGGCCCGGCGCCCGGCCGGGGCTGCGGCACGCGACCGCGTCGGGGTTCGCCTCGGGTGTCGCCTCCGCGCTGACGCAGACGGTGACGGTCGCGGTGGCGGGCGGCTCGGGTTCGCCCCTCGGCGCCGACGTGATTATGGTCGCGCTGCTGGTGGCGGCCTTCGCGACCCTCGGCCTGCTGCTCTCCCAGGTCGGCTACCAGGGCGGCGGCCTCGGCGCCCCGCTCGCGCTGGTGACGCTGGCCAACCCGGTGGCGGCCGCCGCGATCGGCGTCGTCCTGCTGGGCGAGCGCCTCCAGGGCGGGGCCGCGGGCCTGCTGCTCGCGGCGGCGGGCGCGGGCCTGGCCTCGTGGGGCGTGGTGGTGCTCTCGCGTCCGGTCCCGGAATCCGGCCTTACGGTGCCGGAGCCCGGCCTCCCGGTCCTGGCGCCCGCGCTCGTCGTGGACGGCGACCGCGTGGTCACGGGCGTGCCCGCCGCGGTCGACGACCACCCGGTCGCGGCGGTCCTCGCGCTGGAGCCGCACCCGGCGCCCCAGGAGCCGTCGATGCTGCCCAAGTCCAAGCCGCCGGTCCGTCCGGTGCCCAGGCCCAGCGACCAGCCCGGGCACCTCACGGCTCTCTGAGCCGTCGGCGGTGCGGGCTCAGCCCAGGCCGCGGGAGTCCTGCTTGAGCGCGGTGTCCACGGTCAGGGCCGTCGCCACTACCAGGCTGCGCAGGGGTTCGGGCAGCTGGTAGTGGATCTGGAGGACGTAGTTGTCCGCGGTCGTGAACATCGTCTTGGCCAGGCCCTCCCAGGTCTTGGTGATCCGGGCGACCTCGTTCTCGGTGTGGTCGACGATCGAGAAGTTCCAGGCCCGCCAGTTCTCCGCCTTGATCGCGCCGACCTGCCGGCCGTTCACCATCATCGCGAAGTTGATCTTCCCGATCATGTTCTGCTGGACGATCTCCCCGACCGGCTGCCCGTCCGGACGCTCCACGACCACCCGCGACTTGATGAACTTCGCGGGCCGGGTCAGCAGCAGTTGCGGCTGACCGTGGGCGTCGCGGATCTCCAGCTTGTGGGTCATGTACTGGTCGAGGCTGGAGACGAACCGGAGCGCCTTCTTCAGCCCGCTCTGGCCGACCTCCGTGACGGTGCCGATCAGGGTGCCGTTCTGGTCCATGACCTTGTACTCGTTGGTCAGCTCGATGAGCTTGGCCTTCTGGTTCACGACCAGGACCGGCTCGGTGAACAGCGAGCCGCTGCCGACCGCGCCCGGGGCGACCCCCGCCTGCTGCTGCACCTGCCGCTGCACCTTGGCGTCGGGGCCCGCGGGCGGCTGCCCGTACGCCTGTTGACCGTACGCCGGCTGCGGCTGACCGGCCGGCCGCGGCGGCGCCCCGGCGGGCCCGGGGGCCTGCGGGGCGGCCTGCGCCTGCTGCTGGGCCGGGTGGGTGTGCTCGGTCCACTGGTTGCCGTCCCAGTACCGGAGCATCTGGGCGGCCCCGTGCGGATCCGGATACCAACCAGCAGGTGTGTTCGAATGCGTGGTCACCGGGGCACACTACCGCGGGCCGTCCGAAAAGCAACGGGATTCCGGGAGCCCGCGGCAGTGCCCCGGCGGCCCGTCAGGCGGCGCCGATCGCCGGGTCGCTCACGCCCGCCCGGCCGTTCTCCACGTGCCCGGCGAACCGGCGCAGGAAGGCGGGGTCCGTCTCGGACACGACGGTGAGGTCGTACCAGCGCCTGCTCGCCGCGAGGTCGACCGTGTGCTCGACGGTGGCCCCGGCCCGCACCTTCACCGTCCGGGTACGGCCGCCGTAGCCGCTGCTCAGCTTCAACTCCACCGTGCGGGAGCCCTTGTTGGTGAAGGTCAGCCTCACGTCGTCGCCGTGGTGCCGTGCGGTCACCTCGGGTCCGGCGGCCGTGCCCGAGCCCTTGAACACGCGCAGGAAGCCGTTGGGGCCGTGCACGGTCAGGTCGTACGAGCCGTTGGACGAGGCCGTGTTCCAGCTGCCCTTCGTGGCCTTGCCCGCCGAGGTGGTGAACGTCCACGGGCCGTCGGTGCGGTTGCCGGAGGTGACGAGGAAGGCGGCGCCCGCGTGCGGGCCGGAGGCGAAGGCCGCCGTGAAGGTGCCCGCGTGCAGCGAACCGTCCACCGTGGGCGCGTACTTGAGCGGGCGGGCCCGGCGTACGCCGCGCTCCTGCGCGGGCAGCGCCGGGTTCGCGGGCGGGGTGGGCACGTAGTCGGTGTGCCGGTCCTTGTCCGGGGGCTCGTAGCCCGAAGTGCTGGGCAGGGCAACCGGCTTGGTGTCGCCGCGGGAGAAGTCGAACGCGGCGGTCAGGTCGCCGCAGACCGCGCGCCGCCAGGGCGAGATGTTCGGCTCGTGCACACCGAAGCGCTCCTCCATGAAGCGGATCACCGAGGTGTGGTCGAACGTCTCGGAGCAGACGTAACCGCCCTTGCTCCAGGGCGAGACGACGATCATCGGCACCCGCTGCCCGAGGCCGTAGGGCCCGGCCGGGTGGCTGGAGTCGCCCGCGAAGAGGTCCGGGGCGGGGTCGACGGTGGAGGTGCCCTGCGCGGTGGCGGCGGGCGGGAACGGCGGGACGACGTGGTCGAAGAAGCCATCGTTCTCGTCGTAGGTGATGAACAGGGCCGTCTTCGCCCACACCGCGGGGTCGGCGGTGAGCGCGTCCAGGACCTGGGAGACGTACCAGGCGCCGTAGTTGGCGGGCCAGTTGGGGTGTTCGGTGAACGCCTCGGGGGCCACGATCCAGGAGACCTGCGGCAGCTTGCCGCCGGTGACGTCGGCCTTGAGCTGGTCGAAGAAGCCCTCGCCCTTGCGGGCGTCGGTGCCGGTGCGGGCCTTGTCGTAGAGGGGGTCGCCGGGCTGGGCGTTCTGGTACTGCTCGAAGTAGAGGAGCGAGTTGTCGCCGTAGTTGCCGCGGTAGGCGTCCTGGATCCAGCCCCAACTGCCGTTCGCGTCCAGGCCGTCGCCGACGTCCTGGTAGATCTTCCAGGAGACCCCGGCCTTCTCCAGGCGCTCGGGGTAGGTCGTCCAGCTGTAGCCGGCCTCGTCGTTGCCGAGGACCGGGCCGCCGCCCTTGCCGTCGTTGCCGGTGTAACCCGTCCACAGGTAGTAGCGGTTGGGGTCGGTGGAGCCGATGAACGAGCAGTGGTAGGCGTCGCAGATGGTGAAGGCGTCGGCGAGCGCGTAGTGGAAGGGGATGTCGTCGCGGTTCAGGTACGCCATCGTCGTCGAGGACTTGGCGGCGATCCAGCCGTCGTACTTGCCCCCGTCGAACGCGGCGTGGCCGTCGTTCCAGCTGTGCGGGAGGTCCTGAATGAAGGCGAGGCCGAGGTCGTCGGCGTCGGGGTGGAAGGGCAGGACGTCCTTGGTGCCGTCGGACTGGTGCCAGACCGACTTGCCGTTCGCCAGGGTCACGGGGTGCGGGTCGCCGAAGCCGCGGACGCCTCTGAGGGAGCCGAAGTAGTGGTCGAAGGACCGGTTCTCCTGCATCAGGACGACGATGTGCTCGACGTCCTCGATGGTCCCGGAGCGGTGGTGGGCGGGGAGGGCCGCGGCGCGCTCGATGCTGCTGGAGAGCGCGGTGAAGGCGGCCGTGCCACCCGCGAGCTGGAGGAAGCGGCGCCGGTTCACGTGAGGCATGACGGGGTGACCTCTGTCCTGGTGGGGCAACGAAGGGCCGGTTGTGGCTGGAACCTGATGGAACCCGCGCGAAAGGAGTGTTCCAGGCGCACTGAACGTCAGGAAAGGCTCGTGTGACCCGTGGGTGAAAGCCGTCCGTACGTGAGGGGTTGGGGGGTGCGGGGCGGACACGGTGGGTGAGGGCGCGACCGTGCGCCCGGGGCGCCGTGGGGCCCGGCTGTCGGACCTACGCGGTCGGCGCCCTTCCGGCGCGGGGTTCAGGCCCCGGCCGGCAGTGCCGTTTCGGCCGTTTCGGCTTCGGTCAGGAAGCGGGCGCCACCGCCGCGCAGGCGGGTGACGGCGTCCACGGCGAGGGCCGCGCGCAGGGTGGACAGGCCGCGCAGGCCCTCGGGGCGCTGGCCGGTGAGCCGGCCGATGCGCTGGAGGCGACGGTCGAGGGTGTTGCGGTGCACGCCCAGCCGTACGCAGGCGCGGTGGCGGACGCCGTCGGCGGCGACCAGGGCGGCCAACGTCTCCAGCAGGACGGGGTGTTCGTGCAGCGGCTCGATCATCCGGACCAGCCGCTCGGCCACGGCCGGGGTCCTGGCCGCCCCGAACTCGACCAGCACGTCGTCCAGGACGTACACGTCGGGCGGGCCGGCGAGGGCGCGGACGGTGGCGCAGATGCCGTCGGCCACCGACAGGCCGTTCTCCTGCGGCCCCGCCGGGCCCGTCCCGCCGATCGCCGGCAGTCCGAATCCGTCCGGCACCGCGCGGGCTCCGGGCCGGGGTCCCTGCCAGTGGACCGCGATCCACACGTCGCCCGGGAGGTCCTCGCGGACCGTGCGGGCCACGGCGACGGCCTCGTCCTGGTCGGCGGCGGGCAGCAGCACGTGCGCGCCCTCGGCGGCGACGAGGACCACGGCGGCCGAGTGCTCCCGGAAGACCCGGTCGATGTCGGCGAACGCGCACGACGGCGCCCGGACCGCCAGCACCGCGTGGGCGTCGGTGGCGTCCCGCGGCAGGTGGACCACGGGGTCCGCGACGGCCCTCACCCCCGGCACGAGGCGCTCGGCGCCGGGAGCGCCCGGCTGCCGCCCGACGCCGTCGGCCGCAACCGGCGCCACCGGCGGCGCCCCGTTCCCCTCCCCGAAGAAGCCGCAGCTCAGCTCCCTGCCCACCCGGCGGCCCGCGTCGCCGAGGCGCAGCACCATGACCTCGTACGACAGCGGGTCCTGTTCCTGACCGCCCACGGTGCAGCGGTTGATCAGGCGGTGCGTCATCGTCCGTACGATCGTGAGCAGTTCGTCGACGGATCCGCCGCGGCGGGCCCAGGTGCGGCCCTCGGCGCGGATCCGGGACGCGCTCTGCTCGCTCCACTCCCCCTGGCCCGAGACCACCTCGGTCAGGGCGGAGAAGATCTCCCAGCCGACTCTGCGGCGGGCTTCGTCGGCATCGCCGGCGCCCTGTGCCGCGAACAGCGGGTGTAGGTCGGTTACCGCCCCCGTGTATGTCGTCATGTCGGATCAGACAAGTCCACGAAGATCAGAGGAACATCAAAGCCCGCTCAGAAAGCCATCCGAGTCCGGGCCGGAGGATCACCCCTGTGCCATCATGACGACGATGACATGTGATCGTCATCTCGCTCAGTTCTTCCTCAACTCGGTAGACGGGTCCTGGTAACGACGGCTCCGACCCCACGTGATGGTGCGGCACAGACGATGAACAGAACCGACACATCCCCGAAGTCGACCGTGCTCGTCGTCGAGGACGAGGCAGGCATCGCCTCCATGCTCACCATGGCCCTGCAGTTCCTGGGGTTCGAGGTGGCCACCGCGGCCCGTGGCGACGAGGCCCTGACCCGGGCCGCGCAGCACCGGCCCGACGTGGTGCTGCTCGACGTGGTGCTGCCGGACATGGACGGCTTCGAGGTCTGCCGGCGGCTGCGGGGCGCCGGGGTCGACGCGCCCGTGCTGTTCCTGACCGCGCGGGACGCCGTCGAGGACAAGGTCCGCGGGCTGGAACTCGCCGACGACTACGTCACCAAGCCGTTCGACCTCAAAGAGGTGGTGGCCCGCATCCGGGCCGTCATGCGCCGCGGGCGCGAGCTGACCCCCGCGGGCGGCCGCAGGCTGCGCGCGGGCTGGGTGGAGGTGGACCGGGACACCCGCGAGGTCTGGCGGCACGGCGAGCCCGTACAGCTGTCCTCCACCGAGTTCGCGCTGCTGTGCTACCTGATCCAGAACGCCGACCAGGTCATCTCGAAGGCACAGATGCTCGACCACGTCTGGAGCTACGACTTCCGCGGCGAGTCGGGCATCGTCGAGACGTACATCTACTACCTGCGCCGGAAGCTGGGCGACACCGACCAGACGCTCATCCACACCGTCCGCGGGGCGGGTTACCTCGTCCGTACGGCTCCGCCCGGAACGCTCGCGGAGGACTGAGCGGTGTCCATCGACGCGGGCTGTGCCCCGCCCCGTCGCGCCGCCCGGCGCGGCCGCCCCCGCCCGGCTCCCAGGACCCTTTCGCAGCGGCTGGCCTGCGCGTTCCTCGTGGTCGCCGCGATCAGTGTGCTCGGTGCCGACGTCTACAGCGCGGTGACGCTGTCGTACCGCCTGCAACAGCGCACCGACCGGCAGATCGCGGAGAACTTCCGCTGCCGGATCGAGGCGCTGCGCGCCGGGCGCGGGCTGATCCCGGCGACGGACGGCTCCGCCTCCGTGGTGCTCGACGGCCGGGGCGCCGTGCGGTACTCGACCGGGCTCGCCTCGCTCACCGACAGCGTGTCGCGGTCCTCGAAGGCGCTGCGCGCGCAGGCCGGGACCGGCCGTCCCGAGGCGGTGGCCGACCGCCCGCTGCGGGCCATGGTGGGTCAACTGCCCGACGGCGACTACCTGGTGACCGCCCAGTCGACGGACTCCGACCGGGCGGCCGTGCGGACGCTGGTGGGCATCGAGTCCGCGATCAGCCTGCCCCTGATCGGCGTGCTGCTGGCGGGCACCCTGTGGAGCAGCCGGCGCACCCTGCTGCCCATCCGGGACATGGCGCGCACGGCCCGGCGGATCGCGGACGGCAAGGCGGAACCGTCGGACGGCATCCTCGTCGTACCGCATCCGCTGCGGGAGTTGCAGTGCGCGGCGGACACCTTCAACTACCTGCTGCACTGCATCGAGCAGGGGTCCCTGCGCAACCGGGAGGCGGAACGCGGGCTGCACGACCTGGTCGGTGCCGCCAGTCACGAGCTGCGCACCCCGCTGACCACCATCACCGGGTACGCGCAACTGGCCCGGCTGGGCGCGCTGGACGATCCGGACCGGCTCGACGTCGCGATGGAGCAGGTGCAGCGGGAGACCCTGCGGATGGCCGGTCTGGTGGAGGACCTGCTGCTGCTGGCCCGGCTGAGCCAGGGCGGCGACCTCGAACGGCGGCCGGTGGACCTGACGTTGCTGTGCGCGCGGGCCGTCGCCGCGGCCCGCACCCGGGAGTGCGGGCACACGCTGCGCTGTGTGGTGGAGAAGCCCGTGCACCTGGTGGAGGGCGACCAGGACCGGCTGGAGCAGTTGCTCGGCAACCTGCTCGCCAACGTGCTGGCCCACACCCCGCGGGACACCTGCGCCGAGGTGCGGCTGCGCCGGGTCGGCGACCGGCAGGTGATCGAGGTGGTCGACGACGGGCCGGGTGTGCCGGAGGCGGCGCGCGAGCGGATCTTCGAGCCGTTCTTCCGCGTGGAGACCGCCGCGCCGCCGGGCACGGACCGCACCGCCGGGCGCGGTCTGGGGCTGAGCGTGGCGGCCGCGGTGGCGAAGGCGCACGGCGGTTCGCTGCGGTTCGAACCCGCCGAGCGGGGCAGCCGGTTCCGGCTCAGCCTGCCGGTGCTGGCGCAGCGGGAGCGCCGTGATTCAGCCGCATCGGCAACACTGACGTGAACACGCCGGACCCGCCCCGGGGGTGCCCGCCGGGAGCGCCGGTCCGGTCCGGCCGTACCGCCTCCCCGGACGACATGCCTGGTAGGGGCACGCATCTCGGCTGCGCGGACGGCGCGGACGGCGGGTGACGGCCCGTCTTACCCGGCCGTCACGAACGGTGCCCGCACCGAAACAAACCGGTCACCTGAACCCCTGATGACAGGGACACAGCTTGGGTATGGTGCCGCCTGTAAAGGCATTCTCCTCGTCGCTTGCATGCGCGATTTCGGGCTTGCACGCCGCGATTCCGATCGGACGGTGAGGTGGACCATCGACGGACTCGTGGGCAGACCGCCATGTCGGCGCCCCGTTCCTGGTGCACAGTGCGGCACCGCCGTACGGCGGTAGGGGCGCGGCACCGGCGCGCGGCGGTCGGGGCGCTGTCCCTGACGGCCGCGCTCCTGCTGCCCGCCGGACCGGCCCTGGACATCGCGCTGAGCCGGGTCCTGTCGCACCAGGAGGACTGCGCGGCACCGCGCACCTGCGGGTACGCGCGGCCGGACCGCACCCCGGGGACGCTGCCGCGCCCGGCGGCCCTCACCGTGGCGACCCTGCGGCGGGGCACTCCGCGTCCGGCGGGGCCCGCTCCGCTGGCGGCGCCGCCGGTCGCGGCCGCGGTGAGGGTGGCGGTCGCGGTTCCGGTCGCGGCCCCGGTTCCGGTTCCGGTTCCGGTTCCGGTCCGCGGCCCGGCCGCGGTGGGCACGCCTGCCGTGCGTGCGGCTGCCGTCCGCGCGGCAGGCGTCTTCCGTACCGCCAGCGTCTTCCGCCCGGCCAGTCTCTCCCGCACCGCCCCCGTCTTCCGTACGACCGCCGCCTTCCGTACCCGTACGACCGCCGCCTTCCACACCGGCGTCGTCGAGGGACGCGCCGCCCGTCGGCTGCTCGCAGTCGACGGCGGTCGGCGGGCCGCGGGGCTCAACTCGCTGTCCGCGCTGCGCGACCGCTGTCCCCAGTCGCTCCTCCAACTGGCGCTGCTTCTCGTGCCCCTGCTGGGAATCCTGGGGCTGGTGGTGCAGTTGTGGCGCGACCGTGACCACCGGCGCCAGAACGAGCGGCGGTTGCTGGAGTTCCTCGCCACGGCGGGGCACGAACTGCGCACGCCGCTCACCGCGATCTCCGGCTATGTGCAGCTGGCCCGGCTGGGCGGGCTCGCCGACCCGGAGAAGTTCGACCTGGCCATGGACCGGATGACGGACGAGACCCGCCGCATGTCGGCGCTCATCGACGAGTTGGTGCTGCTCGCCCGGCTCGACCTCGGCCAGCCGCTGCGCCGCGAGCCGGTCAACCTGGCCCGGCTGTGCCGGGACGCGGTGGCCGACGCCCAGGCGTGCTCCCCCCGGCATCCGATCCGGCTCACGATCCTGCCGGGCAACCACATGGTGACCGGCGACGCGGACCGCCTCTACCAGGCCGTCGCCAACCTGCTGGCCAACGTCCGCCACCACACCCCCGAGGGCACCCGCACCCGGCTGGGCCTGGGCACCGAGGACGGCCACCGGGTGATAGAGGTGATGGACGACGGGCCGGGCATTCCGGCCGAGTTGCGCGAGACGGTCTTCCAGCGGTTCGTCCACGGCGACCAGCGGGCGACGCCGGTCCCGGCCAAGGAGCCGGGCGGCGGCAACGGTCTGGGCCTGAGCGTCGTCTCGGCCATCGTCGCCGCACACGGCGGCACGGTGACCCTCGCGCCCGGGGGCCGGGGGGCGTGGTTCCGCATCCGGCTGCCCGCCTGAGCCGGGACGTTCGGTTGCCTGCCTGAGCCGGGGCGTCCGGCCGCCTGCCGGTGGAATCCGGAATTCCGTGCGGCGCGTCCGGCATCCCGTCCGATACCTCGATACCCCGATACGGCGTCACGGGCGCTCCTCCGTAGCTTTCCGCGCGTATCCGGTCCTGAACTCCGATTCCTTTCCGCGCCGCCCGGCGGAGCGCCCGGGGAAAGCACACCGAACGCCCCGCACAATTCTCCCCCACGTGAAATGGGCGCACCGCAGGACCACCCGCTTCGCGCACGAAGCCGTGCGTCGCGTGATCACCACCGCGACTCCGGCCACCCCCGCCGCCGAGGCGGGTCCGCCTTCCCGACCGGAGAATTCCGCTTCACCATTCCCGCCGACGGTAAGATCCGCACCGGATCCGCCGCACCACCGTACGGACCGTCCATCAACCCGCGGAATTCCGGCCGCGCGTGCGAGACGATAACGGCGGACCGCCGAAAATCCCGCCACCCAGGTACATGGCAACGGAAGTTACCCGGATCCTCCGGCGCCTTTCCGGCCCCGGCGACGACCACTTCACCCCTCCCCGGCAAAACGGTCCAAAAAATCTAGGGGATTTACTAGTCATAGCCACGTTTACGTTTCCTTCACCGATGGTTCACGACTGTGGCGGGCACCCTGCAAGCAGAGCCGCCAGCTCCGCCACCCCCAACAAGGGTACAAAGCACATGAACAGGGTTTAATTCGCATCGCACCCGAAGAGGCCGTCGCCACTCCGGCACCCGAAAAGCCGTCACCTTTTCCATTCAGTGGAAAGAATTCTTTTTCACGTACAAGACGCATGCCAGGACATGGACCGGCTAGAATCCCGGAGTGTTGTGTGTACCGGTACCGAGTCAAGAACAAGGCCCCGGCAACCGCCCACAAAGCGGAGGGCACACACGCAGATCGTCACGCCCTTCCCCAGGGGCCGACGGCCTTCTTCCCGACATACCGCCAGACATACCGTCGCCACCGCTCCGGACGTTCCACCGCACAGAACGGGCGGCCACTCCTTTTCCGCGACCCGCTCCTCGCGCCAACGCCCATCAAGTGTCAGTTCCCCACAGAACATTCGGTGGCTCCGTGAATCTTGCCCTCGCTCTGCCCGACCCCAGCTCGCCCCCCTCGGTTCCGGCCCCGGCACGGTCGCCGGCGGGCAGGGCCGCTCCGCTCTCCGCACTCGTCGACCGCGTCCCCCGGGGCGCCTCCGGACCCGCCTGCGCCGTCCTGCTGACGGGAGCGGTCGGCATCGGCCGCAGCACCCTGCTGCGGGCCTTCTGCGAGGCCCAGTCAACCCGCGCCTCGGTGCTGCGCGCCGGCCCGCTCGACGGCACGTGGTACGACGCCGCCGACGCCGCCCGCTCCGACGCCGCCCCCGTCCAAACACCGCTGGGCGCGGGCGTGTTGTCGTCCTCCCAGCTCCACAAGGCGGTGGCCGAGCGCGCCCGGCGCGGGCCCGTGGTCCTCGTCATGGACGACGCGCACCGCCCCCGGCCGCGCTCACTGCACGCGCTGGACTACGTGCTGCGCCGCTGCGGCACGCTGCCCCTGCTCCTCGTGGTCACCGTGCCCGACCTCCCGGGCACCGCCGAGCCGTACGCCCTGACGTCGCTGCTCGCCCACCACACCTGGACCACCCTGAAGCTGGCCCCGCTGGCCGCCGACGACGTCGCCGAGGTCCTCACCCGGCGGCTCAACCGCCGCCCCGGCGCGGCCCTGTTGCGGCGCTGCCTGGAGCAGACCGGGGGCGTGCCCGCCGCCGTGCACGGCTTCGCCGACCGGTTCACCGCCCCGGACACCGTCACCGCCGGACCGGGCGACGCGCAGAGCGCGCCGCCGGCCTCCGGGCCGCTGCCCCGCTCCGCGTCGGTGGTGCTCTCCGCCGTGGCCGTACTGGGCTGCGCGGACCCGGAGTTGGTCAGCGAACTGCTTCGGATGCCGCTGCCGACCGTGCACCGGGCCATGGAACGGCTCGCCGCGCACCGGGCTCTGCCCGACGGGTCCGACGACGGCCCCGGCGCCCCCGTGCGCCACGTGCCGCACGGCATACCGGGCGACGAACTCGCCCCGATGTACCCGCGCGCCGCCCGGCTGCTGGAGGACGCGGGGCGCCCGCCGACCCAGGTGGCCGACGTGCTGCTGCGGGTCCGCTCGGGTGCGGCCCCCTGGATGCTGGAGGCGCTGCACAGCGCCGCCCTGGCCGCCGACACCCCCGGTTCCGCCGTCGTCTACCTCGCGCACGCGCTGGACATCGGCGCCGACCTGGACGCCCTCGCGCTGCGCCGGATCCGCGCCCGGCTCGCCCGGATCCTCGCCACCTCCGCGCCCGCCGCCGCCCTCCCCCACCTCAGCGTGCTGCTGGCGACCAGCACCGACGGCCGGGAACTCGCCGACGTCGCGCTGCGGTACGCCGACACCCTCGTCGCGCTCGGCCGCGGCGACGAGGCGGCCCGGCTGCTGGCCCGGGTCCTGGACCCCCCGGCCGCGTCCGGCGCCAGGACCGTCACCGTCCCGGACGAGTGCCGGCCCGGCCTGGAGGAGGCCCTGCTGCTCAGCGGGAGCCTGCGGCCGGGCACCCTGGGCTGGGTCAGAGAGCGCTCTCAGGAGGCCGTCGAGCCGGTCGGCAACAGCCCCGGCACCCGGCGGCTGCGGCTGGCCCGCACCGCGCTGTCCGTCCTCGGCGGCCGGTCCGCACCGCTGCCGGGCGCCCCGCTGCTGCGGGCGGTCGCCACCCCGGACACCCCGCTGGAGGACCTCTCCCGGATCGCCGCCGCCGTCATCGCCCACCTCGGCGACGACCACGCCGCGGCCCTCGACACCCTCGACCGGATCCTGCGTCGTCCGGCCCGCGAGGGACTCGACCCGAGCCGCGCCAAGGCCCTCATGGTCCGCGCCCTGGTGCTCAGCGGCACCGGGGACCTGCCCGCCGCCGAACGCGACTGCCGCCAGGCCGTGGCGCTGCCCGGCCGTCTCGGCGCCGCCGACGACGCCGACGCCGCCCCCGCGGTGGTCCTCGCCCACGTGCTCGCCCAGCGCGGCCGGACGGCTGCCGCCGACGCCGTACTCGCGGGGCTCGACCCCGCCGACCTCCGGCCGCTGTTCTACGTCCACCCGCTGTACTGGTGGACCCGCGCGGCCGTCCGGCGTTCGCGCGGCGACCTGAGCGGCGCGCTGGTCGCGCTGCGGGCCGCCGGGCGGACGCTGTCCCCGGCGGGTGCGGAGTCCGCGGCGGTGCTGCCCTGGTGGCTGGAGGCGGCCGAGGTGCTGACCGAGCTGGGCCGCCCGGCCGAGGCCCGCCGGGTCGCCGCCCGCGGCTGCGCGCCCGACCCCGGCCGGTCCACCGCGCGCGGCGCCGGACTCGCCCTGCTGGCACGGGGGTTGGCCACTCCCGGCCGGTCCGGACGGCTGCTCCTGGACGAGGCGTGCGGCAAGCTCGCCGAGTCCCCGGCGCGGCTGCTGTGGGCCCGCGCCGAACACGCGCTCGGCGCCGCCCTGCTCGACGCGGGCGACCCGCGGGCGGCCCGGCCCCGGCTGCGCACCGCGCTGGATCTGATGATCGGCTGTGGCGCCGGGTGCGCCGCGGAGGGGGTACGGACCCGGCTGGCCGAGGCCGGCGGGCGGCCCCGTCCGATCACCGGCCGTCCCGGCGACGCCCTGACGCACAGTGAACGCCGGGTCGCCGCGCTGGCGATGGAGGGCCGCTCCAACCGGGAGATAGCCGAGGCCCTCTACATCACCCGGCGCACCGTCGAACTGCATCTGACGCACGCCTACCAGAAGCTCGGCGTGAATGGCCGCGAGGACCTGACGGCCGTCCTCGGCGGCTCCCCCGCGGCCGGCGGCTCCCTGGCAGCCGGCGGATTCCCCTCGGCCGGCGGGTCCCTGGCAGCCGGCGGTTTCCCCGCGGCCGGCGGTTCCCTCGCGGCCGGTTCGTCCGACCGGGGCGGTGAGGGGCGCTGAGCACCGCACCGGACCACCGGCCGGGCCCCCGCGGCGGACTGCTGCGCGAACGGGCCGCCCAGGACGGGCTCGCCCCGCTGTACGGGCGGGACGCCGAACAGGCGGCCCTGCTGCACATGGTGACCCGGCTCGCCGACGGCGTCTCGGCGGTGACGGTGATCCACGGCGCCCCGGGCAGCGGCCGCAGCCGTCTGCTGCGCCGCGGCACCGCCTTCGCCCGCGCGGTCGACGTCCAGGTCCTCACCGCCCTGGGCGCGGCCCGCTCCGCCCGCACCCCCTACGCGTTCGTACGGCAGTTGCGGCCGTCCCGGTCCGGCGGAGGCGGGCCGGCCCTGCCCGCGGAGAGTGGGGCGGGCAGCGTCCAGGGGTGGTGCCGGGCGCTGCTGGCCGCCGCCCACCGGCCGACGCTGCTCGCGCTGGACGACGTCCAGTGGGCGGACCCGGAATCGGTCCAGGTGGTCCGGGCGCTGCTGCGCCGGCTCGCCCCGGCGCCGCTGGCGCTGCTGCTGACGGTGACCAGTGCCCGCGGCGAGTTCCCCGACGCGTGTGCGGCGCTGCTCGACCAGGCGGCCATGTTCCAGGACGGCCAGGGTCTGCTGCTGGAGCTCGGTCCGCTGAGCGGACCGGAGGTCCGGGCCGTGTGCGCGGCGGCGGAGCTGCCCGCTCCGGCGCCCGTGGACGACGTGTGGTGGGAGCGGGCCGCCCGGCTCAGCCGGGGCAACCCGGGGCTGTTGCGGCGGACCCTGGACGAACTGCGCCGGACGCCGGGCGAGGGGTCGGCGGCGGACCTGCGGGCGGCGTTCGCGCAGGGGGTCGGCACCGCCGGTGCGGAGCTGGCGGCGGAGTCTGCGGCGCGGCTGGCACCGGGGCCGCTCGCGCTGTTGCGGGGCATCGCGGTGTGCCGGGGTCTGGTGGCGGTGGACCGGGTGGCCGAGCTGGTGGGCGTCGACGGCGGTGAACTCCCGGTCGCCCTGCGGACGTTGCGGGTGCAGGGCCTGGTCGACTTCGGTGCGCCGCCGCGGCTGCGGCTGGGCGGCTGCACGGCCTGGCTGCTGGGCGGTCTGGACGGCGACGAGCGCAAGCGGCTGCACGCGGAGGCCGCCCGCTGGGCGCACCGCTGCGACGCCGACGAGGCGGAGCTGGCGGCCCTGCTGCTGAGCACGGTGCCGCTGGGCGAGCCCTGGGTGCCGTGGGTGCTGCGCCGCACCGCCCGCCACCTCCAGGCGCGCGGACGGCACGCGGCGGCGGCCGAACTCCTCGACCGGGCGCTGCGCGAACCCCTCGACGCCCAGGCGCGCGCCGAGGTGCTCCTGGAGGCGGCCGAGGCGTACACGATCATCGCGCCGGAGGCCGCGGCCCGCCGGATCGCCGCCCTGCCGGCCGGTCCGCAGGCCGGACCGCGGCTGCGCACCGCCGCCGCGGACCTGCTGCTCGCGCACGGCACGTCGCGCGTCGCGCCGGGCGTGGTGGCGGCCCTGTGCGGGGAGCGCGGCCCGGACGTTCCCGAGGGCGCGCGTGCCACGGGCCGTACGGTCGCGCAGGCGCCCCCCATTCTCGTCGGCCCGGAGGTGCCGATGGCCGCGCTCGCCCGGGCGGCATGGCGGCAGACCGAACGGGGCGAAGACGCCGCCGCCGTACGGGACATGTGCCGGCAGGTGCTGCGGGCGCCGCTCGACGGGGCGCTGTTCCCCCGGCTGATCGCGTGCTGGACGCTGTCGTTCACGGACCGGGAGGAGGAGGCGCGGGACGCCCTGGACGCCGCGCTCGCCGAGGCCGGACGGCGGCACAGTCCGGCCCTGGTGGCGCCGGGGCTGCTGCTGCGGGCCCAACTCAGCCTGCGCGCGGGGGATCCCGGGACCGCGGCCCACGACCTCGCCGCCTGCCGGGCCCTGGTGCCGGTCGAGGTCTGGCATCCCAGCCGGCTCATCAGCCTGCGGGCCGTGCAAGTCCAACTGCTGGTTGTGCAGGAACGTTACGACGAGGCCGCCCGGCTGGCCGCCGCGGAGCTGCCGCCCGGGGCCGAGCAGGCGGACTCGTGGATCCATCTGGTGTATGCGCGCGCCCAGTTGCTGCTGTGCCAGGGCCGCCCCCAGCAGGCGCTCGCCGAGGCGGAGGAGTGCGGACGGCGGCTGGCGGCCCGCGGCTGCGCCAACCCGGCGCTGGTGCCCTGGCGTTCACTGGCCGCGCTGGCCCTGCTGGGCTGCGGCGACGGGGCCCGGGCGGAAGCCCTCTTCACGGAGGAGCTCCGCCTGGCCGAACGCTGGGGCACCGACTCCGCACTCGGCTGGACCGAACTCCGCCGCGGCTTCGGCTCCCCGTCCCCCCAGGCGGCCCGCCTGACGGACCGCGCCCTGCGCCGCCTGGGCCGCACCCCGACGACCCGGCGCTACGCCCAGTCCATGGTGGCTCGGGAGACGGCGGTGTTGCGTCGGGGGGTGGGGGTGTCTTGGCCGGGGGTGG
>LJCV01000299.1 GCA_001298575.1 Actinobacteria bacterium OK074 | reverse complement strand
ACGCTGGACGAACTGCTCGAAGTCTCCGACTTCGTCACCGTCCACCTGCCCAAGACCCCCGAGACCGTCGGCCTGATCGGCCACCAGGCCCCCCCCACGGGCCACCCCACACCCCGCCCCGCGCCGCCCGGGCCCCACGCCTCCCGTCCCGTGACAACCGGACCGATGGCGGCATCCCGCACCGCGGTGTCCGGGCCCGTTGTGCCGGGGCCCGCCGGATCCGGCCCCGTCGCGTCCGGACCCGCCCACCGGCCCGTCCCCCACCTGGCCGAAGGACCCCGCTTCCATGGACATGGACCGACAGCACACCCCTGACCTTCAGCACGCCCCCGCCCCTCGGCACGCCCCTGACTTCCACCACCCCCCCGACGTACGACCGACCGACGTACGACTCGCCGGCGTACGACCGCGCACGTCGGCCCCGGCCTTCCCCTCACACCCGGTAAGGGATCCCCGTCCCTTACCGGACGCCCACCGGATACGGGATGCCCACCCCGTACGGGACGTGCCCGCCGCGCGCGCCGCACACCCCGTACCGGACGGTCACCCCGTAGGGGACACGCGATCACCCGTCCGCGCGTCCCAGGGCGTCACACGCTCCGGTACGCCGGTGTCCGCCGTGGGTTCCGGCACGTATGACGCGGACGCCCGGCGTACCGGTGTGACCCCCGCGGCCGTCGCCGCGGGGGCGCGGCCGGCGGACGGGAGCGCGCGGCGGTTGGTACTGCCGGTGGAACCGCCGGCCGGCCCGGGGTACGACGCGGTGGGCACCTCCTCGGAGCACGGCGAACGGATCATGGCCTGTCTGCCCCGGGTCGGCTGCGTCTTCGCGGACGACCGCCGGTGGTGGTGGATCGTTCCGTCCGGCTCCCACATCGGCGTCGAGTGGCCGCCGGGCACGACGTACCTCGTCGGCGCCGACCTGGCCGACCCCTCCTGGACCGGCGGCCGGACCCCCGAGAGCGGCCGTCCGCACCTCATCCACCGCCCCGCGGACGACTCCCCGTACACGCCACCGATCCCGCTGTACTTCCTGACCTGCCGCCTCGCCGGCGCCACCCCGCAGTGGACCCCGGGCGCGACGGGCCGACGGGGCCGCCAGCCGGAGCCGCCAGGCCCTGGGGAAGCCCCCTACGGGCCGCCCGCACCCGGCACGGACCCCGCGGTTGTCCCATGATGGGAAGAGGACACCCGCGGCCCGCGGGGGAACACGGGCCCCGACCCGGCGACCGTCCCTCCCATCCCGACCGTGCCGCCCACCCGCGCGGGGACCGGCCCGCCGCCGTCGACCCGGCAGGCGATGACTACGGTTCCGGTGCCGCACCGCGTACCCGCGACCGCCGTGACCTCCGGCGCCCCCGTAAGTTGTTGCGGGCGTGCAGCCGGGTGTGGCCGCCGGTGTCCGTGCCGCCATGAGCGGTGCCCCGGGACGCCGGGCGGGTCCCCGGCCCGGACCCGCGGCGGAGAGGACAGGACGGTACGGCGATGAACAGGGACAGAACGCCGGGGACGGCCCCCGACACGGCCCCCGACACGACGCTCCGGAGCAGGCGGGAGGTCGTCTCCACCCGCTCGGTCTTCGGCGCCCCGTGCTGGGTCAGCCTCACCACCCGCGACCTCGGCGCCGCGGAGGACTTCTACCGGGCCGTGTTCGGCTGGCGGTTCCGGCCGGGCGCGCTCGGCGACCGGTTCCGTACGGCCCTGGCGGGCGAGGTGCCCGTCGCCGGGATCGCCGCCGTGGCCTCGATGTGGCAGATGGCGGTGGCCTGGACGCCGTACTTCGCGGTCTCCGACGCCGACGAGGCGGTGGCCCGCAGCCGTGAACGCGGCGGTACGACGGCGGTCGGCCCGATCGCCTTCCCGCCCGGCCGCGCGGCCCTGCTCGCCGACCGCGACGGAGCCGTCTTCGGCATCTGGGAGGGCGACCTGGTCACCGGCTGGGAGCAGTGGCGCCGCGCCGCCCCCGCCTTCGTCCGGCTGCACACCCGCGACGCCTTCGACGCCGCGATCTTCTACGGCGAGGTCCTGGAGTGGGCCTCCGCGCGCAAGGGCCGCTGCGAGGTGCAGTACGACGGCGACGAAGTGGTGCTGCTCAGCCAGGGCGCGTCGGTGGCCCGGATCCACTCCGGGGCGCTGGGGGCCGCGCCCGACCCCACGATCCGGCCGCACTGGCGCGTCCATTTCGCGGTGGACGACGTCGACGCCGTCGTCCGCACGGTCCGCGCCCATGGCGGCACGGTCCTCGGCTGGACGGCCGGTGCGCCGGAGGCGGTCCTGAGCGACCCGGACGGCGCGCTGTTCTCGGTGACGGCACGCGGGGCGCGTTGACGGTGCCCCGGGTGTCCGCGACGGGCGCCCGGGATGCCGGCGACGAGGATGACGAGGATGCCGGCGACGCCGACGCGGCGTCACCGTGCGGTGCCGCACGATGACGCCGCGCCGGGGCCCAAGTCCCGTATACAGAAGCAGAGTTGACGACGGCAACGGGCGAGCGCACTCAGGACGTGGCCGGTTGCGGCGCGGCCGGTCCCCCTACGGGATCGCCCTCGGGTTCGCCCCCGGCGGGCCCCTCCCCGGCCGGGCCGTCCCCTACGGGATCGCCCCCGGAGCCGCCTGCGGGACCCTCCCCGCCGTTCGTACGGTCACGGCGCAGCCGACGGCGGCGGGGCTCCTGGTCGGGCAGCCAGCCGAACACCAGGCTGCTGCCGATCAGCCCCAGCAGGAGCCCGAGGAAGAAGCCGCCCATGTTGGACGTGATCCAGGAGCCCAGGGTGGCCAGCGCGCCGACGATCGAGTAGAAGAGCCGCTGCGCCGGGCTGAACAGGGTCAGCAGCCCGCACAGGACCATGACCGCCGGCAGCAGGTAGCCCGCCACCCCCACCATGCCGATGTGCACGATCACATTGAGCGACGCCATCATGGTGAGGAGGATCTCCCCGCCGCCCAGGGTGAGCAACAGGCCGCCCCAGAAGGGGCGGTGTGCCCGCCAGCGCCGGAACGCCGCCCTCGGCTGCCGTTTCATGTCAGCAACCCGAGCCGCTGAAGCTCAGGTTGAGTCCCGGCAGCTTGAACCGGCCCGCCGTGGTGGAGTAGTTGGTCTGCCGCAGGTTGTCGATGTGCACCCAGTCGGCCTGCTGGCCGAAGACGCCGAAGTTGCCCTGGACGCCCGCCTTGTCCATCTCGCCGGCGTCGTTGCCGATCTCGATGTTCTTGAAGTCGGCGTCACCGGACAGCTCGGTCGAGTCGGTGGTCAGGTCGGTCGCCTCGACCTTCTTGCTGCCGCTGCCCGCCGTGATCAGCAGGTTGATGGCGCCGAGGTCGACGCTCTGGCAGAGGCTGTCGAGTTCGGCCTCCTTCATCGCGGACGTGACGACCAGGACCTGGCCGCCCGGGTCGCTCGGGTTCTTCTCGGACTTGGCGTCGAGGGCGCCGAACTGCTCGAAGCCGTTGGCCTCGATCTGCTTGGCGGTGACCGTGAACGGCATGCCGGAGATGGCGAACTGCACACCCAGGGCGCCCTGCGCGGTGAGGACGAGGAGTCCCGCGGTGGCGGCCACGGCGGGCACCGCCATCACGGCGGCACGGCGCAGGCGGACCCGCCCGCGTCTTTCGGGCCCTTCGGCGGGCTCAGGGGTGGAACCGGTGGACGCCGTGGCGTCCGAGGACGAGGCCATTTCTGCTCCTGGGCATAGTCAGTGCAAGTCGGGCTGATCGGCGCGGTGTCCTGGCGCGGACATCTGCCACCGCGCACGCCTCCTCGCGCCTCCCGGCGAGCGCAAGGGCTTTCTCGTTACGCAGCAGTAGCCGTCGAGGAAGTTACCCGGGGTTAATTTCGAGGGTCAAGGGATGTGTGACAAAAGGATGTTGGATGTGTTGGACCTGTGGCTGACGGTCTGTCATCTCTTGTGCGGGGCATGCCGTCCCACCTGCACCGCAGCGTTACCGCCGGTATCGATCTTCGTCAACTTCCTTGATCTGCCTTGACGTTGACGGTTGCTCAGGTTTAGAAAGTGCACTGCTCGAAGCCGGATCCGTGGCGTCGGATCCGTCGCACCGAACGCGTCGTCATCCCGGCTCCGCACCCCCAACGGGGCTCCGGGCGCGTGGTGTTGCACACGGATTCCTCACATCAGCCGCGATCCGTCACACCGCGGCACCGGTACGGCCCGCCTTCCCCCCTGCGCGCGCCGTCCCGGTGGCCCTGGTCGCCGCTGTCGGCCCGTCACGTACGGAGAAGGCGTCACGGGCCGGCGGCGGTGCTCGCTCACGCCCTCCTGCCCACACACCGGCGAGGGTTCGCCCGCGCCCGGTCCCCGAGGGCGCGTTCCTGTCACCGGCTCCCACCACCTCCGGGCGCCGTCACCCCCGAACCGCCGTGGAGTCGCGGCGACTTGCCCCCGCATGTCCATACTTCCGAGAAGAAGAGGCACCCCCATGCGCACGACCAGAACCCTCCTTGCCGCCGTCGGCGCGGCCGCCGCCTTCGCCGCGCTCGCCACCTCGCCCGCCTCCGCGGCCGACACGGTCCTCACCCTCGACGCCCAGGGCGGCGACGCCGTCGCCGTCGGCGACGTGCTCCAGGCGTCGCTGGCCAGCGGCACCTCGGCCACGCTCTACTCCAGCGCGACCGGCACCAGCGGCATCACCTGCGCCGCTTCGACGTTCACGGCGACCGTCGGCGACAACCCGGCCGCGCCCGGCACCGCCACCGAGTCGCTGTCCGCGCAGACCTTCGGCAGTTGCACCAGCAACGTCGTGGGCGTGCTCGGCGTCACCAGCATCACCGTCGACAACCTGCCGTACACCACCGCCGTGTCCTCCGACGGCAGCGTCGCCGTGACCCCGGCCTCCGGTTCGGTCATCCAGACCACGGTCAAGCTGAGCACCCTGCTCGGCACCCTGACCTGCGTCTACCAGTCCTCGGGCCTGACCGGCACGGCGAGCAACACCGACACCAGCATCGCCTTCACCAACCAGGCGTTCACCAAGACGTCCGGCTCGTCGCTCTGCTTCAGCGCCGGCTACTGGACCTCGAAGTACGCACCCGTCCTCGACACCACGCAGGGCAACCGCGCGGTCTACGTCAACTGACGTCCCCCGCCGCCGACCTGCGGCGGCGCAGCACCACCAGGGCGGCGCCCGCGGCCAGTACGGCCACCGCGGCGCCGCCCGCCACCAACGTCATGGACGGGCCACCGCCGCCCGCACCCGAGTCGGCCGCGGCGGGCGTTCCGGGCACGGTGGTCGCCGACGGCGAACTGCC
Organism: Actinobacteria bacterium OK074; assembly: GCA_001298575.1. Lineage (GTDB taxonomy): Bacteria > Actinomycetota > Actinomycetes > Streptomycetales > Streptomycetaceae > Streptomyces. Next base: position 35,682 of record LJCV01000299.1, on the reverse strand, counting down.
GTCGACGACGGAGGGGGAGGCCGACGGCGACGGGGAGGCGCTCGGACTCGGCGCATCACCCGGGGCCGTCGTGGCGGCGTTTGCGGACGGCGAACTCACCGACGGGGACGCCTTCTTGGCCCCGCCGCCGTCCGAAGTGCTCGTCCTCCCCGGGAAGACGACGTCCGAGCACGAGTAATACGTGTCCGTCGTGCTGGAGTTCTGCCAGACCGTGTACAGCACCTGGCGTCCGGTCCGGTCCGACGGCAGCTTCGCCCTGATCCGGTACGCCCCGTCCGTCAGCGGCGGATCGGTGACCTGTGCGAACGGCTTCGACGGCAGCTCGGACCAGGTGAGCGGCCGGGTGGGGTCGTACCCCTCCTCGGTCAGGTAGAGCCGGAACGTGCCGGTGTGCGCGATCGTCTCGCGGTACGTCATCGTCAGCGCGGCCCCGGGCGTCAGGGGAGTGGACGGCCAGTCGGCGCGCGCCAGGTCGAGCCCCTTGTAGGCGGGCAGGCCCCCGCTGCACAACTGCCCGTCCGGGATCACCTGCCGGTCCCGGCCGTTGACGTCGGAGACCCGGACGTTGTCCCAGAAGGTGAACGGCTGCCCGTTCGCCGCCAGGGCCGCCCTGCACGCCGCCGTCCGCGCCAGGCCGCCGCCGTCGGGCGAGCAGGCGAACGCCCGGCTGACCGGTTTCGTGGGCGCGCCGTGCGCCGCGGCGGGGGCGCACGCCAGGAACGGGGCGGACAGGGCGAAGGCGGCGACGGCGGCCGCCGTGGCGATGCGGCGGGGTGCGCTCATCAGGGTCTCCTCGGCCGTACGGCGATCGGGGGTCCGGTCGGCCGTGACGGCACATCGCACGGGTCGTGGCGGCCCCGCGTACGGCCGGTGTCGCCCTCGGCGGGGTGCGCGGCGGGTGTCGGCTGCCGGGGAGTACGGGGGCCGGGCGGCGCGCGTTCAGATCCGGGGCGGGGCCGGGCGGCTTCCGGGTGGATTCGAGTGATTGTCGGCCCGGAGTCCGCGTCCGAGGCTGCCCCGCCGCCTTCCGGACCGGCCTGCCCCCGGGCCTTCCGGACCGGCCTGCCCCCGCTTTTCGAGCCGGCCTGTCCGAACCGGTCCAACCGCCCCATTCCGCCGCTCGGCGCGAGCGGGCGCCGCAGGGCCGTTAGCGTAGGCGGAATGGCGACTGAGAAGGCCCACGGGCCAGCTGGAGAGAACGGGGTGACCTGCCCGGGCTGCGGCGCGGGCGCCGTGCGGTCCGTGCCGGAGGTCTGCGCCGACCCGGACTCCGTCCGCACCGACCTGGCCGACCGGCTGGCGAAGGCCCCCGCCGTCACCCCGCGCGGCGACAGCCTGCTGCACGGCGTCGAGGGCCTGTGCCTGGTCGCGGTGGGCGTCGCCCTCGCCGTCATGGGCATGCGGGACGGCAGCGCGGTGTACACGGCCGGTGGCTGGCTGCTCGCCGTCGTGATGCTCGCGGGCACGGTCGTCGTCGTCCGCAACGAGGCCCGCGAGCGGGCCGTCGTCGCCGCGGGCGGGTCGGCGGCCGACCGGCTGTGGAGTCCGGCCCGGTACTGCCCGGCCTGCACGTCCGTGTTCTGTGCCGGGGGCGAGCCGTGGGAGGGGCTGCTGACGCCGGAGCAGTTCCAGAAACTCGTGTGGACCGAGGCCGGTTACGGCAGGCAGCTGGAGGAGAAGGTCCAGTCGGCGGCCGTCCCCACGGGGATCCTGCCCGGCCGCGGGGGAGCACAGGAACATGCCTGAACGGCCCCCAGTCGACCCCCGGTTGCCCGAAGCCCCCGTGATCGTCAGCGACGACCCGGCCTCCTTCCCGCACGCCGTCTTCGCCGAACGGCACCCCGCGCTGATCCGCAAGGTGCGCGACGCGACCCCGTACGGGCCCGGGCAGCGCCGTGCCCTGGAGGAGTTGCTCGCCCGCACCCTCGACGGCGTCATCGAACCGCTCACCGAGGTCACGGCCGCCGACCGGGAGCGCTGGGAGGAGTGGGGCCTCGGCAAGTACACCGGCCAGTCCTGGTTCGCGGCGCCCTTCCTGTGGGCCGAGAGCTACTTCTACCGCCGACTCCTGGACGCCGTCGGCCACTTCGGGCCCGGCCCGTGGCAAGGGGTGGACCCCTTCCGCCCGTTCAAGCTCGCCGAGCTGAACACCCCGGAGGCGGACGAGGAGTTGTCCGCGCTCGACGCGCTCGCCGACCACCCCGCTGACGACCGGGCCCGCGCCCTGCTGCACGGCTCGCTCTGGGGCAACCGGGCGGACCTGGGCTTCCGTATCCAGTCCGGGGACAGCGCCGCCGCCGTGTCCCAACTCGTCGCGGACGACAGCGAGTCGCTGTGGTCCCTGCTGCCCGCGGACGAACCGGTGGACACGCTCTGCCTGGTCGCCGACAACGCGGGCCGCGAGCTGATCCCGGACCTGCTCCTGCTCGACCACCTCCTGCACCACGACCGCGCCCGGCGCGCCGTGCTGCACGTCAAACCCCACCCGTACTACGTCTCCGACGCCACCACCGCCGACGTCCTGGACGCCGTCGGCCGCCTCACCGGCGCCAAGGGTGCGGCGGGGGAGTGCGGGCACCGGCTGTGGGCAGCCTTGGCCGAGGGGCGCCTCGACGTGCGGGCGCACCCGTTCTCCTGCGCACCGCTGCCGTACGCGGACATGCCGGACGACCTGCGCGCCGAGTTCGCGGCGGCCGACCTGACGGTGTTCAAGGGCGACCTCAACTACCGCCGCCTGGTGGGCGACCGGCTGTGGCCGCCGACCACCCCCTTCGGGGAGGTGACCGCGTACTTCCCCGGCCCGGTCGCCGCCCTGCGCACCCTCAAGTCGGACGTGGTCACGGGCCTGGACGCGACGACGGTCACGGCACTCGACGCGAGCGAGGGCGACGGGTGGCGGACCGGGGGCACGCGGGCGCTGATCCAGGTACGGGCGTAACACACGCGGTGCGGCGTAACCCGCGCGCGCGTGGAGCCCGTCGGACGTACACGCGCGCGTGGAGCCAGTCGGAGCCGATCCGCACGCGCGCGTGGACCCAGTCGGAGCCGACGGCCGCGACCGTAACCCGCTTTCCCGTACGGGAGTTCCCGTCCCGGCAGGATTCACGCGATGGTGTGATCATGTGCGGCCCGGCGGATGCCGCCCCCGGGACCCGGGCAGTACCCGGCCATGACACAGCAGCCCTTCCGACTCCCGCACTTCTACATGCCGTACCGCGCGAGGCTGAACCCGCACCTCGACGAGGCCCGTGCCCACTCCACCCAGTGGGCACGGGACATGGGCATGCTCGAAGGCTCCGGCGTCTGGGAGCAGTCCGACCTCGACGCGCACGACTACGGGCTGCTGTGCGCGTACACGCACCCCGACTGCGACGGCCCCGCCCTCTCGCTGATCACCGACTGGTACGTGTGGGTCTTCTTCTTCGACGACCACTTCCTGGAGATCTTCAAGCGCACCCAGGACCGCGAGGGCGGCAAGGCGTACCTGGACCGCCTGCCGCTGTTCATGCCCCTGGACCTCTCGACCCCGGTGCCCGAGCCGCAGAACCCGGTCGAGGCGGGCCTGGCCGACCTGTGGGCGCGTACGGTGCCGTCGATGTCGCAGGAGTGGCGGCGGCGCTTCGCGGTCTCCACCGAGCACCTGCTCAACGAGTCCATGTGGGAGCTGTCCAACATCAACGAGGGGCGGGTCGCCAACCCCGTCGAGTACATCGAGATGCGCCGCAAGGTCGGCGGCGCCCCCTGGTCGGCGGGGCTGGTGGAGTACGCGACGGCCGAAGTGCCCATCCCCGTGGCCGAGTCGAGGCCGCTGCGGGTACTCATGGAGACGTTCTCCGACGGCGTCCACCTGCGCAACGACCTGTTCTCCTACCAGCGGGAGGTCGAGGAGGAGGGCGAGTTGAGCAACGGCGTGCTCGTCCTGGAGAAGTTCTTCGGCTGTACGACCCAGGAGGCGGCCGAGGCCGTCAACGACATCCTGACCTCGCGGCTGCACCAGTTCGAGCACACCGCCCTCACCGAAGTCCCCGCGCTCGCCCTGGAGAAGGGCCTCACCCCGGACCAGGTCGCGTCGATCGCCGCCTACACACAGGGACTTCAGGACTGGCAGTCCGGCGGCCACGAGTGGCATATGCGCTCCAGCCGCTACATGAACGAGGGCGCCCTGGACGCGGGCCGCCCCTTCGCCCTGACCGGACGCGGCCTCGGCGCCGCCGACGTCCGCGGACTGCTCGCCGACGCCGGGGCCGCCCGGCTGCGCGCGTACACGCACGTGCCGTTCCAGCAGGTCGGCCCGTCCCGCATCCCCGAACTGCGGATGCCCTACGAGTTGTCCGTCAGCCCGCACCTCGACGGCGCCCGCGCCCGCCTCACCCCCTGGATGCACAGCATGGGCATGCTCCGGGAAGGCGTGTGGGACGAGGACAAACTCGTCGCCTACGACCTCCCGCTCTGCTCGGCCGGCATGGACCCGGACGCCACCCCCGAGGCCCTCGACCTCAGCGCGCGCTGGCTCGCCTGGGGCACCTACGGCGACGACTACTACCCCCTGGTCTTCGGCACCCGCGGCGACCTCGCGGGCGCCAAGCTCTGCACCGAACGGCTGGCGTCCTGCATGCCGGACGAGGGCGGCACGCCCCCCGTCCCGGTCAACGGCATGGAACTGGGCCTGATCGACCTGTGGACCACCACGACGGCGGAGATGACCCCGGACCAGAAGGGCACCCTGCGCCAGGCCGTGAACGGGATGCTGGAGAGCTGGGTGTGGGAGCTGTCCAACCAGTTCCAGCACCGCGTCCCGGACCCCGTCGACTACCTGGAGATGCGCCGCGACACCTTCGGCGCCCCCCTCACCAAGGACCTCTGCCGCATGGGCCACGGCCCCGCGGTCCCGCCGGAGGTCTACCGCAGCGGCCCGGTGCGCGCGATGGAGAACGCGGCCGTCGACTTCGCGATGCTGGTCAACGACGTGTACTCGTACCAGAAGGAGATCCAGTACGAGGGCGAGATCCACAACGCGATCCTCGTCGTGCAGAACTTCTTCGGCTGCGACTACCCGACCGCGCTCGCCATCGTGGCCGACCTGATGAACCAGCGCGTGGAGCAGTTCGAACACGTCGTCGCGCACGAACTGCCGGTCCTCTACGACGACTTCAAGCTCTCCTCGGAGGCCCGCGCGATCATGGACGGCTATGTCCTGGACCTCCAGAACTACATGGCGGGCATCCTCAACTGGCACGCGGAATGCCACCGTTACGGCGCCGCCGACCTCGCCCGGCGCGCCCACGGCTTCGTACCGGACCTGAAACCGGCTGGAATGGGTCATTCCGGGAACTTTGGGGCGGCCTTCTGCGTCTGACGAGGTAGGAGAACGAACAGAGCGAACAGAACGAACGAAGAAACACAGAACACGGGGGTGTTCGACCTTGACCGACATGATCGAGACCATCGAGAGGCCGACCGGAGAGACCGAACTGGACCGGGCCGCCGCCGCGCCGGGCGAACTTGAGCCGTACGTGGCCGAGTTGACCGTACCGCCGGTGCTGCGCCCGTACACGGGGTACGACGTCCGGCAGGAGACCGAGATCGCCCTGCGCCCGGCCTGGGTGCGCCTGCACCCGAGCCTGCCGCCGACCCTCATGTGGGGATACGACGGCCATGTGCCGGGCCCGACCATCGAGGTGCGCCGCGGCGAACGCGTCCGCATCGCCTGGACCAACCGCGTCCCCAAGGGCAGCGAGTACCCGGTCACCGCCGTCGCCGTCCCGCGCACCGTGCCCTCGCCGACCACCCGGCCCGGCCGCGAGGGCGTCGACCCCGACCCCGAGGTCGCCGTCCTGCCCGCCTGGTCGGTGACGCACCTGCACGGCGCCCAGACCGGCGGCGGCAACGACGGCTGGGCCGACAACGCCGTGGCCACCGGCGACGCCCAGCTCTCCGAGTACCCGAACGACCACCAGGCGGTCCAGTGGTGGTACCACGACCACGCCATGAACATCACGCGGTGGAACGTGTACGCGGGCCTGTACGGCACCTACCTGCTGCGCGACGACGAGGAGGACGCCCTCCACCTGCCGTGCGGCAAACGCGAGATCCCGCTCCTGCTCGCCGACCGGAACCTCGACACCGACGAGGACGGCCGGCTCAACGGCCGCCTGCTGCACAAGACCGTCGTCGTCCAGGCCCAGAACCCGGAGACCGGCGAACCGGTCACCATCCCCTTCACCGGCCCGTACACCACGGTCAACGGCCGCATCTGGCCCTACGCCGACGTGGACGACGCCTGGTACCGCTTCCGGCTGGTGAACGCGTCCAACGCGCGCATCTACGACCTCGTCCTGGTCGACGAGGACAACCGGCCGGTGCCGGGCGTGCTGCACCAGATCGGCAGCGACGGCGGACTGCTGCCGCGCCCGGTGCCGCTCGACTTCGACGCCGCCCAGCCCACGCTCACCGCCGCCCCGGCCGAACGCTTCGACCTGCTCGCCGACTTCCGCGGCCTGGCCGGACGCACGCTGCGCCTGGTCAACAAGGGGCGCGGCCAGGCCCCCGGCGTACCCGACCCGGCCAACGACGTGCCCTACCCGGCGGTGCTCGAATTCCGCGTCGGCGCGTGCGGCGAGGTGGACGGGGCGGACGCGGCGGACACCTTCGAACTGCCCGAGGTGCTCTCCGGCTCCTTCCGCCGTCTCACGCACGACACCCCGCACGGCCACCGGCTGATCGTGCTGACCCCGCCCGCCACCACGGGCGGCGGCGGCCACCCGGAGATCTGGGAGATGACGGAGGTCGAGGACCCGAGCGGCATCCAGTTCCCGGCCGACGGCGTCATCCAGCTGACCGGCGCGGACGGCGTGACCAAGACGTACACGCGCACGGCCCGCACCTTCAACGACGGCCTCGGCTTCACCATCGGCGAGGGCACGTACGAGCAGTGGACGTTCCTCAACCTCGCGCCGATCGTGCACCCCATGCACATCCACCTGGCCGACTTCCAGGTGCTCGGCCGCGACCCGTACGACGTGACGGGGTTCGTCCCGGCCGCCGCCGGCACCGCCAGGCCGCTCGCCTTCGACCCGAACACCCAGATCCCGATTCCGCCCAACGAACAGGGCTACAAGGACGTGTTCCGCGTCCCCGGCGGTCAGGCCCTGCGCGTGATGGGCCGGTTCGACGGGGCGTACGGCAGGTTCATGTACCACTGCCACCTGCTGGAGCACGAGGACATGGGGATGATGCGGCCGTTCGTCGTGATGCCCCAGGAGGTCATGCCCTTCGACCACGGGGCCGGTCACGGCGGGCACCCGCACGGCGGCTGAGGGGGCGGCCGAGGGCGGTCACCCGACGGTGGTGGCCCGGGGCCCGGCGGTGCGCGCGCCGGCGTGTTCCGCCGCGGCCCGGGCCAGTGCCCGCACGATCGGGTGCGGTCGCGCGGTGTCGCCCGCCAGCTCCGGCTGGAAGAGGGAGGCCAGGAAGAACGGATGACCGGGCAGTTCGGCCATCCGTACGTGGCCGTCCTCGTCGTACCCGCTGAAGCGCAGCCCGTGCGCCCGCAGCGTGTCCAGGTGCCGGGACGGGCCGTACGAGCAGTGGTAGCGCTCCACGGTCCGCTCGGCGCCGAGCACGGCGCGGGCGAGCGAGTCCGGCTCCGTGGTGACCACGCCCTCGTGGCCGATCAGGGAGCAGGAGAGCGGCTCGATGAGGAGGTCCTCGGCGTCGGGGTCGGTCTCGGCGTGGGCGACGTGGGTGAGACCGCAGACGTTGCGTGCGTATTCGAGCACGGCGTGCTGGAACCCGCCGCAGGTGCCGAGGAAGGGGATGCCCTCCTCGCGGGCGGTGCGGATCGCGGCGAGCACACCCGCCTCGCTGCGGTACGGGCTCCCGGGCACCACCCACACCGCGTCGAACCCGTGCACCGAGGCGTCGCCCGTGCCCGCCCCGAGGTCCTCGGAGGGGATCCAGTACGGGTCCAGGACGAGCCGGTCGCGCTCGGCGAGCGCGTCGAGCAGGAGCGGGATACGGGTGTGGGAGACGACGTTGGGGGAGCGGTCGCCGACGAGGGCGATCCGGGCGGGCCGTGCGGCAGCGGAGGTCATGGCCACCATGCTCGTGGCGCCCGCCGGTTCACGTCCAACGATGATTCCTGCACGCTCGATAAGCGATGCTGATGTCGGTGTGGTGGAACGGCCCGGCCGTGCGGCACCCTGACCGCCATGGACCCGCACCTCCTGCGCACGTACGTCACCGTCGCCCGCCTCGCGTCCTTCTCGGAGGCCGCGCGCGAGCTGGGCTACACCCAGTCGGCGGTCTCCCAGCACATCGCCGCCCTGGAACAGGACCTCGGCACCTCCCTGCTGACCCGGCGCCCCGTCGCGCCGACCGCCGCGGGCGAACGGCTCCTCGAACACGCGGGCCCGCTGCTGCTGCGCCTGGACGCCGCCCGCGCCGAGGTCGCCCGGATGGCCGCCGCCCCCGAGCACGGCCTCGCGCTCGCGGCGGCCCCCACCGCGCTCGGCCCGCACGTCGTGGCCGCCCTGCCCGCCGCGGGCGTGACCCTGCGGGTGACGGCCCGCGACGAGGTCCCGGCGGCCGTCGCCACGGGCGCCGCGGACCTGGGCCTGGTCGACGGCCTCGCCGCGCCGAACGACCCCCTCCGGCTGCCCGACGTGGCCCCGCTCACCACGCGGGGCGTGACGGAGGACCCGGTGTGCGTGCTCCTGCCCCGCGACCACCCGCTCGCCGGACGCACCGGACTGCGCCTCGGCGACCTCGTCGACGCCCGCTGGCTGGACGCCCCCGGCGCCGCCCTGCCGCTGACCGGCCTGCGCGCCGCGACCGGCAACCCCGGCGGCTTCCGCCCCGCCCTCCGCTACGACGGCACGGACCTGCGCACCCTCGTCACCCTGACCGCCGCGGGCCACGGCCTGACCCTGCTGCCGAGCCCGGTGGCCGGCGGGGCGGCCGACGTGGTCGCGGTACCGCTGGTGGCACCGCGCGTCGTGCACCGGGTCGAACTGGTGCACGCCGGGGCGCTGCGGGGAGCCGCGGCGGCGTTGGCGGGGGAACTGCTGGGGGAGCCCGGGCAGGGGTGAGCGGACGCGGGCCGCCGCGAAGTGCCGTGAGACGTCGGTGAAGTGCCGCGCGATGTCCACGAGGCGCCCGCGTACCGCCCGGCGGCCCGGCACGGTCGTCGAACCGGCGCGTCAGTCTCACTCGTTCGGGGAACGTGGTGCGTCGGGGGGCCGGGTAGCCCTTGCCGGAGCGATCCGGAGGCGAGCCCATGGAACAGACCGCGTTGCGTCCCAAGCCGATGCCGGGCGGGGCACCGGACGGCGATCGGCCGCCCGGCGCCGCCCGCCGCCCGCACGCCGCGCCCCCGCGCCGGGGCCGACGGCTCCTGACCCTGCTCTCCGCCCTCCTCGTCGGCCTGGTCCTGGTCCTGTCCGGAGTCGGCCTCGGCACGGTCGGCGCCACCGTGATCGGTATGAGCAGGCTCGCGGAACTGCAACGGCAGGCGGGCGCGGGCGGGGGCGCGCCGGGGAAGGCCGTACCGGGGAAGGCCGCGCCGTCCGTCTCGGGGGCGCCCGGCCGTACGTCGTCGGAGCCGTCGCCCACCGGCGCCAAGTCGGGTCCCGTGGACGGGAGTTCGGCCTCCGGCCGGGCCGCCCTCGGGGTCGAGGCCGTGGACGCCGAGCCCACGGGCGCCCTCCTGGTCGGCGTGCACGTGCCGGGCCCCGGCTACACCGCGGGACTGGTCCGCGGCGACGTCCTGCTGTCCCTCGGCGGCACCCGCGTCACCTCGGCCGCCGCCCTCGCCCGCGCGGTGGCCGCCGCCCACCCCGGCACCCCCCTCACCCTCGTCGTCCGCCACGCCAACGGCACCCGCGCACAACTGACGGCGACCCCCGGCATCGTCACGTGAGCCGCCGGGGGCGCCCACGACGGCGTACGGGCGCGCGGACGCGGCCCGGCCGGCGGACGCGCCCCGGCGCGCGCCAACCCGGGCGGGCGTGCCGACGATCCGCCCCGCAACCCGCTCGCGTCCGCCCCCGCGGAGGGGCAGGATGCTGCCCGTGGACCCCCGCAGAACCTGGGAGACCGTCGACCCCCGGAGGCACGGATGACCGGCACGCCACCCGACCCCGACCCCGACGCCGCCCCCGATCCCGACCCCGACGCCGCGGCCCCGGACACCCCCCGCCCCTTCACCGCCGCCGACTACGCGGCCCGGATGCGCCGTACCGCGCGCTCCGCCGCCGACGCCGGGCTCGACGGCGTACTCGTCGCCCCCGGCCCCGACCTGGTGTGGCTGACGGGCTACCGGCCGGTGCCGACCGAGCGGCTCACCCTGCTCGTGCTGCGGCCGGACCGGGACCCCGTCCTGGTCGTGCCCGCCCTGGAGGCACCCGACGCCGACCGGGCGCCCGCCGCGCCCGCGCTGACGCTGCGCGACTGGACCGACGGCAAGGACCCCTACGAGGCCGCCGCCCCGCTCCTGGAACCGGCCGGGCGCTACGGCGTCAGCGACAACACCTGGGCCCTGCACCTGCTCGGCCTGAACCGGCGGCTGCCGGACGCCGCCCACGTGGCGCTCACCGAGGCGCTGCCGATGCTGCGGGCGGTGAAGGACGCCGCGGAACTGGACCGGATGGCCGCCGCGGGCGCCGCCGCCGACGCCGCGTTCGAGGAGATCCGCACGGTGCCCTTCGCCGGCCGCCGCGAGACCGAGGTCGCCGCCGAACTCGCCGCCCTGCTACGGCGGTTCGGACACTCCCAGGTCGACTTCACCATCGTCGGCTCGGGCCCCAACGGCGCGAACCCACACCACGAGGCGGGCGACCGCGTCATCGAACGCGGCGACATGGTCGTCCTCGACTTCGGCGGCCTCATGGACGGCTACGGCTCCGACACCTCCCGCACGGTCCACGTCGGCGAGCCGACCGCCGAGGAGCGCGCGGTGCACGACGTCGTGCGCGCCGCCCAGGAGGCGGGCTGCCGCGCGGTACGGCCCGGCGCCGCCTGCCAGGACGTCGACCGCGCGGCCCGCGCCGTCATCGCCGACGCCGGGTACGGCGAGCGCTTCATCCACCGCACCGGCCACGGCATCGGCGTCACCACGCACGAACCGCCGTACATGGTCGAGGGCGAGGAACTGCCCCTCGTGCCCGGCATGTGCTTCTCGGTGGAGCCCGGCATCTACCTTCCCGGCCGCTTCGGGGTCCGCATCGAGGACATCGTGACGGTGACCGGGGACGGCGGCCGCCGCCTCAACAACACCTCCCGCGAGCTGGTGATCGTCGATTGACCCCGCCGACCCGCCCGGCGCCCGGGACGGCAGGGCCGTGACCCGGGCACCGGCACCCACGCCGGACACCGTGCGCCGCCTGGTCCGTTCGCTGTTCAAGGAGAGCGGGCCCGACGCGCGGCTCGCCGCGACCGGCGGCGGCCACCTCAGCTGGTGGGTCGGCACCCGGCACGTGCTGCGGCTGGCCCCCGACCCCGACACCTCCCTGCGCCGGCGCCGCGAACTGCGCCTGCGCGACCTGGTGCGGCCGTACGTCCCGGTCGCGCTCCCGGCCGGCGTCGCCCACGGCGAGTGGGCGCCGGGCCTCGGCTACACCCTCGACACCCGGCTGCCCGGCACCACCGCCGCCGAACAGGACGTCTCCGCCGTGGGCGAGACCGATCTCGCGGGCCTGCTCGCCGGACTGCGCGAGGTCCCGGTACGGCGGGCCGAGGCGCTCGGCGTCCCGCGCGCCGCGCCCCGCTCCCTGGAGACCCTGCGCACGGCCGCGCTGACCGCGGCCCAACAGCTCGCCGGGGCCGACGAGTTCGACCCGGCCCCGCTCGACCGGCTCACCGCCGCCACGGCCGCCCAGCTCGCCGTCCAGCCCGGTACGGCCGTGCTCGTCCACCACGGCCTCACCGGCGAGCACCTCGTCCTCGGCGGCGACGGCCGCGTGCGCGGGGTCCTCGGCTGGGGCGACGCGGTCCTCGGGGACCCCGCCGAGGACATCGTGGGGCTCGCCGCCGCCGTCGGCGCCCCCGCCGCCGTACGCGCCGCCACCCTCGCCGGCTACGCCGCCCGCCCCTGCCTGCGCGGCCTCTGGCTGGCCCGCTGCGACACCGTCGTCCGACTGGCCGCCCAGCTCCGCACCGGCACGGGCGAAGGCCCCCCGGTCCCGGCACTGCGCTCGCAGGTGCGGCGGGCGTGGGAACAGATCCTGCTGGAGCGGGTCACCGAACTGCCGGGGGAGAAGGGGTAGTCGCCCGCGCGAGCGAAGAGAGAGGCTCAAAGACGAACCCGCTCGCGCGAGCAATCACCCACCCCGGAGCCCCCCGCTCACTCCTGCACCAGCACCACGCAGGACTCCCCGGGCACCCGCAGCACCCCCCCCCCCCCCCCCGCCGCCACCGGCTCCCACGCGGCCAGTACGCGCGCGTGGCGGACGCCCAGGGGAACGTCGGCCGCCTCCTTGCCGAGGTTCACGGCCACACGGACGTCCCCGCGGCGGAAGGCGATCCAGCGGGCGGCCTCGTCGAAGACGACCTTGACGTCACCGAGGTCGGGGTCGGTCAGGTCGGGCTGGCGGTGGCGCAGGGCGATCAGGTCGCGGTACCAGGCGAGCACACGCGCGTGGTGGCCGTTTTCCGGCTCGGACCAGTCGAGGCAGGAGCGGTCGCGGGTCGCCGGGTCCTGCGGGTCGGGCACGTCCTCCTCGGCCCAGCCGTGCGCGGCGAACTCCCGGCGCCTGCCCCGCCGTACGGCGTCGGCGAGTTCGGGATCGGTGTGGTCGGTGAAGAACTGCCAGGGGGTGCCCGCGGCCCACTCCTCGCCCATGAAGAGCATCGGCGTGAACGGCGCCGTCAGCACCAGTACGGCGGCGCAGGCCAGCAGCCCCGGGGAGAGCGTGGCCGAGAGCCGGTCCCCCTGGGCGCGGTTGCCGATCTGGTCGTGCGTCTGCGCGTAGCCGAGCAGCCGGTGCGCGGAGACGCGGGTACGGTCCAGCGGGCGGCCGTGGTGGCGGCCGCGGAACGCCGAGTAGGTGCCGTCGTGGAAGTAACCGCCCGTCAGCGTCTTGGCGAGGGCGGCCAGGGGAGCACGGGCGAAGTCCTCGTAGTAGCCCTGCGACTCGCCGGTGAGCGCGGTGTGCAGGCAGTGGTGGAAGTCGTCGTTCCACTGCGCGTGCAGCCCCAGGCCGTGCTCCGCGCGCGGGGTGATGAGCCGGGGGTCGGCCAGGTCCGACTCGGCGATCAGGAACAGCGGCCGGTCCAGCTCGGCGGCGAGCGCGTCCACGGCCGCCGACAGCTCCTCCAGGAAGTGGCACGCGCGTGTGTCGTGCAGCGCGTGCACCGCGTCCAGCCGCAGCCCGTCGATCCGGTAGTCCCGCAGCCAGGCCAGGGCGCTGCCGAGCAGATACGCGCGCACCTCGTCCGAACCGGGCGCGTCCAGGTTCACCGCGGCGCCCCACGGCGTGTGGTGCGTGTCGGTGAAGTACGGCCCGAAGGCGGGCAGGTAGTTGCCGGACGGGCCCAGGTGGTTGTGCACGACGTCCAGCACGACCCCCAGGCCCAGCCCGTGCGCCCGGTCGACGAACCGTTTCAGCGCCGCGGGCCCGCCGTACGGCTCGTGCACCGCCCACAGCGAGACGCCCTCGTACCCCCAGCCGTGCCGTCCCGGAAAGGGACACAGCGGCATCAGCTCCACATGGGTGATGCCCAGGTCCACGAGGTGCCCGAGGCGCTCGGAAGCCGCGTCCAGGGTGCCCTCGGGCGTGTACGTGCCCACGTGCAGCTCGTACAGCACGGCGCCCGGCAGCCCGCGCCCCGGCCACTCGGCACGCCACGCGTGGCGCGTGTGGTCGACGACCGCGCTGCGGCCGTCCGGCCCGTCCGGCTGGCGGCACGAGCGCGGATCGGGCAGCACGGGGCCGTCGTCCACGGCGTACCCGTACCGCGTGCCGTCCTCGGCGGGCGCGTCGCCCGCCCACCAACCGGTCCGCTCCGGATCGCGCTCCAACGCGCGCGTGGTGTCGCCGCAGTGGAGCGTCACCTGGCGGGCCTGCGGTGCCCACACCTCGAACCGCACGGACGGTCCCCCTCGTCTGCTCGTCGTCACGCGGCCCGCCCTGGGGCCGTCAAGGAGCTGTAAACGGAGTCGTGCTGCGCCCCGGACCGGCGCCGCGGCGACCCCGAGGGGCGCGGCACGGCGACCGTCCGGTCCGTCCATGGTGCGGCAAACACGATCAACGCGCTTTCGGAACGACCCATTTGCCGAACGACCATGCGGCAAGGGTGGCGACCGGCCCCGCGCGGGCCGTCCGCTTTCCGGGTTTCCTGGACAGCCCCGGTCCGCTGACCGACAATCACCTGCGTGACGTCGTCCTTCGAGTTCCACACGTACCCCGCGCGGCCGTCGGACGCCGACCGCGACAGGGCACTGAAGGTCCTCCGCGACGGCGTCGCCCTGGGGCGCCTCTCGCACGACACGTTCGTCCGGCGCATGGAACTGGCGCTGGCCGCCCGCCGCGAGGCCGAACTGGCCGCGCTCACCGCCGACCTGCCCGCCGAGCGCGGCTGGACCCGGCTGCTCCTCGACGCCGTCGGGGCGGTCTCGGGCTTCACCGTACGGCTGCGCAGGGCGTGGCAGGCCGAGCGGCTGCCCAAGCTGCTGCTGCCGGGCCAGGACCGGCCGTACCCGCTGCGGATAGGGCGCGATCCGGCGAGCGGACTGCGGCTGAGCCACGACACGGTCTCCCGGGTGCACGCCGAGCTGAGCCGCCAGAGCGGGCTGTGGGTGCTGCGCGACCTCGGCTCCACGAACGGCACGACGGTGAACGGGCGCCGCGTGATCGGGGCGGCGGTCGTCCGCGACGGCGATCTGGTGGGCTTCGGGAACATGACGTTCCGGTTGGCCGTGCAGTAGCCCGCGCGAAGCCCGTGGCGCGGTTCGCGCCACGGTCCGCGTGCGTTGGCGGTGGCAAAGCCGCACGCGCGCGTGGAGGGCGAGATGCCTCCACGGTCCCGGCACCACCCGCCGCACCGGCCGATTTCCCTTACCCGCCGTGGTGTTGACGTACCCGCCGAGCCGTGACTGACTGTGCGTACACCATGTACATCAGGTGAACCGACGGCACCACACAAGGGGGAGGTGTGCCCTGTCGGCATTCCTCCGTTACCCGACCGTGGACGAGCTGGGCGCGCGTGCCGCCGCCCTCGTCGCCCGCCATCCGCGTGCCGCCCGGCTGCGCCGTGTGGGCACCTCACGGGCCGGTGCGCCCCTGCTGCTGCTCTCCGTGGGCCACGGCGAACGCCAGGCCCTCGTCGTCGCCGGGCCGCACGCCAACGAGCCCGTGGGCGGCGCCACCGCGCTGCGCCTGGCCGAACGGGTCCTCACCGACCGTCACCTGACCGAGGACGCCGACGCCACCTGGAACCTGCTGCTGTGCCTCGACCCGGACGGCGCCCGGCGCAACGAGGGCTGGCTCGCGGGCCCGTACACCCTCGGCCACTACTTCCGGCACTTCTTCCGCCCCGGCTTCCTGGAACAGCCCGAGTGGCTGCCCGACGGCGCCCGCGGGACCGTCCTGCCGGAGACCCGGGCCCTCCTCGACGTCCAGGACGAACTGCGGCCCTTCTTCCAGGGCTCGCTGCACGGCGTGGACGTCGGCGGCGGCTTCGTCGAGCTGACCCGCGACCTGCCCGGCCTCGCCCCGCGCCTCGCGCAGACCGCCGCCCGCCTCGGCGTGCCGCGCGAACTCGGCCCGTACGACACCCTGTACTGGCCCGTCCTCGGCCCCGCCGTCTACCGCATCCCGCCGCCGCGCCCCGCCGACCTCGCCGCCGCCATCACCGAGGCCGCCGTCGAGTCCACGTGGTTCCATCCGCACGACTACGGCACCGTGACCGCGGTCGTGGAGGCGCCCATGTGGGGCGTGACGGCCGTGGGGGACGCCTCCCGGCCCGCGGACGCCGCCGGGGTCCTGCGGGCGGTCAGCGGGGCCCTGCGGCGCGACACACGGCTTCTGGAGGGCATCCTCGGGCGGATCCGCCCCTATCTGCCCGACACCGCGGAGACGGCCTCCCTGCTCGCCCCGGTGGACGACCATTTACTGGTCGGCCCCGGCCTCGCCGACTCCTGGGACCCGGACGCCTACGTCCCCGGAGGCCGGCCGCTGCCACCCCTCACCAACGCCCGACTCACTGCCCTGGGCATCTCGGGCCGCCGGGTCGCCCTGCGCACGGCCGGGCTGCTGCGACGGCTCGCGATGGCGGCGGGACCGCGCGCGGCGGGCGTCCTGCCGGAGCTGGACCGCCGCATCGACGCCTGGTGCGCCGACTACCGCGACGGCTACGGGGCGCGCTGGATCCCGGTCGCACGCCAGGTCGAATACCAGGCGAGTGTCGTGCTCTCCGCGTTCGAACTGGCCGGGCGGCACACGCGCGTGCGCTCTCGTTCGGGTGAGCCGGAGTGGGGTTCGCAGGCCGCCGTGCCGATGCACAGGGAATGACACACACCCTCACCGGCACGACCGTCCGGCGGCCCGCGTTCCGCGCGGCCGTGCTCGCGACGGCCGCCGCCACCGCACTGCTCACCGCCGTGCCCGCCCACGCGACGGCCCACGACCGGATCCCGGGCAACTGGCTCTACGTCAAGGTCACCAAGGGCGACGCCCACTCCAGCGACACCTCGGGCACGCTGCTGATGTGCGACCCGCCCCAGGGCCACGCGCACGCGGCCGAGGCGTGCGCCCAACTCGCCACCGCGGACGGCGACATCGGCCGCATCCCGCGCGCGGACACCAACTGCCCGATGATCTACGCACCGGTGACCGCGTCCGCCCACGGCGAGTGGCACGGCAGCCCGGTCGAATACACCCGCACCTTCACGAACGCGTGCGACCTGGCGGCCGGGACGGGAGCGGTCTTCGCCTTCGCCGGGGAGGGGCAGGGACAGGTCAGGCCGGTGGGGGAGGCGCCGGCCGGGCGCGGCTGACGGGGCGTCACGCGCGCGTGCGGGGCGCCGTACGACAGGTGCGCGGGCGATCGTCCGCTCACCCGACGTCGCTCCCGCGCGCGTGCAGCGCCGCCGCGACGACCGTACGGGCCTGGTGCTCGACCTGGTCCGCCACCGGGACCCAGCGTGCGCGGAAGCGGTCGGAGAAGGCGTCGCTCCAGGTGGCGACGAGTTCCTCCAGCCTTGGCGCCGCGTGGTCGCCCGCCTCGCGCAGGACGCGCAGCAGCATGGCGGCGGCCCGCAGCGGCAGCCGGCGCCCGAAGGCGTCCACGCTGCCGATGTACGCGCGCGTGGTGTCCACGGGCGCCACCTCGACCAGGTCGGAGGCGAGCCCCGGCACCAGCTCCAGGGCCCACTTGGCGGCCCGCAGCAGCGGTCCGTCTGGCCCGGGCAGCCGGGGCAGCGCGTCGGCCAGGATCCGCTCCACGCGCTGGGCGTCGAGGCACAGCCGCCGCGCCAGGTGCCGCAGCGCGGCCACCGGGGCGGGGTGCTGACCGGGGTCGTCCACCAGGTCGCTCGCCCACATCGGCACCTCGACGACCGCGGTCAGCCCGCCGTACCGGTGCGGGCGGTACCAGGTGCTCAGCCGCGCGTCGTCGGGCATGCTCGGGTACGCCGCGTCCAGGCTCGACGAGGGCATCACGCGCACCCCGGGGCCGGACGCCCGCCAGCCCGCGGCGTCGCAGGCGCCCGTCTCCACCGGGATGTGCAGTTCGGCCGCCGACTTGGCGAATGGTTCCGCCAGGCCGGGCACGTCCTTGGTCAACTGCACCCAACTGCCGCCCAGGTCGGTGCCGTGCAGTGTCACCTGAAGATAGGGGCGCAGTTCGTCGATGAGGCGCATGAGGGCACGCGTCTCGGGCGGCAGCAGGTCCGGCGGCAGCAGCGAGGGCGACCACTCCGGCTGCTCGGCGCCGGCGGGCCGGAAGAAGCCGAGGTGGTAGTCGAGCAGGGTGCGCGGCGCGGGCGCCCGGTGCAGGGCGGCGCCGTCCGGGTCCGCGCACAGCAGGAAGTGCCAGGACGTGTCGGCCCGCAACTCCCGCTCGCGCAGCGCCCGTTCGGCGAGCACGAGCAGGGTCGCACCGCCGGTCGGCTCATTGGCGTGGGCGCCCGCGACGATCAGCACCGCACGGCGCGCGTGCCCGACGGACAGCAGTTGCAACGGGCGGCCCGCGCGCGAGACACCGATGTGCCGCAACGTGCACAGTCCGGGCCGCTGGGCCGCCAGCGTCCGGGCGGACGCCTCGATTTCGCTCACAGTGGGGTAGCGCAGCTCCGGCAGGAGACTCACCCCCGACTTGCCCGCCCGACGTCGCCAACCGAAGTACTCCCATGGACCGGATGCCGTGTCAAGAACATTCAGGGGCGGCTCCAGGGGGCGCCCCGAGGCATTCGACGACGGCGCCCTCCGGCCACGTTCGCCCGGTCGCCGCCCGGGGCACCGCCGGGCCCGGCCGAGGCCGCAGGGGGCGGTCACTCCGCGGAAACCTGCTCCAGCAAAGCCACCGGCAGCGTCCCGAAAAGCTCCGCCACGCGTGCGTGCCCCTCGAACTGCCTCCCCGGATCGAGCGCGTCCGCCCAGCGGCCCGGCGGCAGCGGCAGCACCGTTCCGCGCCAGCCGCCCGCTTCGGCAAGGCGCAGCGACAGCCGCGTCACCGCCGTGAGCACCCGGCCGGAGCGCACGAAGGCCAGGCAGTGCGCGGCGGCCGGACCCGCCGCCTCCAGCGGCGCGTACGCGGCCTCCGTACCGAAGACGTCCGGCAGCCGGCGGCGCAGCCGGAGCGCGGCACCGGTGAGCGCGGCCTTCTCTGACACCTCGGCCTCTGCGGATCCCTCGAAAGGCTCCGCGGACCTCTCGAAAGGCTCTGCAAGCTCCCCGGGCGATTCTCCGGACGGTTCCCCGGGCGGCGTGAACGGGCCGCGGTTGTCCGGGTCCACCAGCGCCAGGTACTCGTCCTCCGTGCCCTGGTAGACGTCCGGGACCCCGGGCATCGTCAGGTGGACCAGGGCGGCCCCCAGTACGTTCGCCCGCACATGCGGGGCCAGTTCGGCCCGCAGGGCCGTCACGGGCCGTCCAGGGGGCCCGCACGGCCCCTCGGTGACGAACGCCGCGACCCGCTCCTCGTACGCCGGATCCTGCTCGGTCCACGACGTGTGCAGCCCGGCCTCCCGGATGTGCTTCAGCAACGCCCCCCGCAGTCGCTCCCCGGCGATCGGGCCCGTCCCGAAGAGCGTCTGCCAGGCGGTCCACGCCGACTGCGGATCGGGCGCCGGGGGAGCCGCGCCGGCCGCCGCGGCCAGGACGTCGGCCCAGCGTTCGGGGCACTGGGTGAGCACCGCGAGCGCCGCCCGTACGTCCGCGCTGCGCTTGGTGTCGTGCGTCGACAGGGCCGTCCCGGTGGCGGGCCAGTCCCGCTGCACGCGCGCGCAGAAGGCGTGGAAACCGGCCGGGGAGACCGCCGGGGCACCCGGATTCCCGCCCACCTCGTTCGCCGACAGCAGCGGGACGAAGCGGTAATAGGCCCGGTCCTCCACGGACTTGGCCCGCAGCGCCGAGGCCGTCTGCGCGAAACGGGCCCGGAACTCCGCCTGTTGAGGCCCGTCCCCGGCCCGGCCCAGGGCCAGGTCCCGCACCACGCTCACGGCATGCGCCTCCTCGGGCACCACGAACGCCGTACGGGCCTCGGCGGCGGCCTCCTCGGTGAGGACGGCCGTACCGTCCCCGGAGGCGTACGGGCGGTAGACCCGCAGCCGTACGAGGAGTTCCCGTACGGCGGTGCGCAGCGCCCAGGGGGCGTGGTCGCGCAGGGCCGGGTCCGGCGAGGCGGTGCACAGGCGACTGCCCGCGCGCGTGAGGCGGTCGGTCTCGGCGGCCAGCTCGTGCGTGACCACCTCGTACGCGGCACGCCGGACGGTCGCCTCCCAGTCGCCGCCCGCGTCCGCCCTGGGGGCCGCGAACCGGCGGTAGTGCTCCAGGAGTCCGGCCGTGCCCGCCGGGTCGGTGAACAGCCCGTCCACGTGGCGCAGGGCGTCGTAGCCGGTGGTGCCCGCGACCGGCCAGGCGGCGGGCAGCGGTTCGCCGTCCGCGAGGATCTTCTCGACCACCGTCCAGCGGCCGCCCGTCGCCCGGTGCAGACGGCGCAGGTACCCGTCCGGGTCGGCCAGGCCGTCGGGATGGTCGATGCGCAGGCCGTCGACCACGTCCTCGTCGAGCAGCCGCAGGACCGTGGCGTGGGTCGCCTCGAAGACCTCCGGGTCCTCTACGCGCACCCCGATGAGCTCCGAAATGCTGAAGAACCGGCGGTAGTTGAGCTCGGTCCTGGCCAGCCGCCACCACACCGGGCGGTAGAACTGCGCGTCGATCAGCTGCGGCAGCGGCAGCTTCGCGGTGCCCTCGCGCAACGGCAGCACGTGGTCGTAGTAGCGCAGCACGTCCCCGTCGACCACCAGCCGGTCGATCTCCGCGCCCAGCGGATGCCCCAGCACCGGCAGCAGCACCTGCCCGCCCTGCGCGTCCCAGTCGATGTCGAACCAGCGCGCGTACGGCGACGCCGGCCCCTCGCGCAGCACCTCCCACAGCGGGCGGTTGTGGCGCGGGACCATCGCCATGTGGTTGGGCACGATGTCCACGACCAGGCCGAGCCCGTGCGCCCGCGCGGTGCGCGACAGGGCGCGCAGTCCCGCCTCGCCGCCGAGTTCGCCGCGCACGCGCGTGTGGTCGACGACGTCGTACCCGTGCGTGGAGCCGGGCACCGCCTCCAGGACGGGCGACAGATGCAGGTGCGAGACCCCGAGCGACGCCAGATACGGCACCGCCGCCTCGGCCGCCCGGAACGGGAACTCCGGCTGCAACTGCAGCCGGTACGTGGCCGTGGGCACCGCCCCGGGGGCGGGTCGTTCAGGTGTCATGGCAACCTACGTACCCGCCCGCCGCCCTTTCGTGCCCACCGACACACCGGGGCCGCCGGATGCACGCGTGTGTGTGCACGAGAACCACCGGGTGTGCCCATGAAGATCCGCCGCGCGGGCCCGTGAAAAACCACGCCACGCACGCGTGCACACGAGAACGGCACCGGTCGCCACGCGCCTATGCCGGCCGCTGCAACACGGTCATGCTCCGGTCCGTCAGCGTCAGCCGTTCGCCTGCCTGGACCTTCGCGCCGGTGCCCGGCGGGACGCCCTCCTCGCGGGAGGTGTCCACGATCACCTGCCACTGGCGGCCGTGGTCCACCGGCACCACGAACTCCAGCGGCTCGTGGAAGGCGTTGAACATCAGCAGGAACGAGTCGTCCGCGATCCGCTCCCCGCGCGCGTCGGGCTCGGAGATCGCGTTGCCGTTGAGGAACACCGTCAGCGCGCTGGCCTGCGCCGAGTCCCAGTCGCGCTGTGTCATCTCCTGCCCCTCCGGGGTGAACCAGGCGATGTCGGACAGGTCGTCGTGGGTGCCCTCCACCGGGCGGCCGTGGAAGAAGCGGCGG
The DNA here is from genome assembly GCA_001298575.1 of Actinobacteria bacterium OK074. GTDB lineage: Bacteria > Actinomycetota > Actinomycetes > Streptomycetales > Streptomycetaceae > Streptomyces. The sequence goes on along the minus strand of LJCV01000299.1, from coordinate 14,190 downwards.
CGCCGGAACACCGGGTGGTCGCGCCGCAGCCACACCATCGCGCGCGTGAAGGCGAGGAGTTGGTCGCTGCTGCTGCTGCCGTCGTCGGACCCGGAGCCGGACCCGGAGTCCTGGTCGGGGTCGGAATCGGGGGCCGGTCCGGGGTCGGGCCACTTGACCCACGCCAATTCGCTGTCCTGGCAGTACGCGTTGTTGTTGCCCCCCTGGGAGCGCGCGAACTCGTCCCCGTGGCTGAGCATCGGCACGCCCTGGGACAGCATCAGCGTGGCGACGAAGTTGCGCATCTGACGGCCGCGCAGCGCGAGCACCGCCGGGTCGTCGCTGTCGCCCTCCACGCCGCAGTTCCAGGACCTGTTGTGGCTCTCGCCGTCCCGGTTGCCCTCCCCGTTGGCGTCGTTGTGCTTGTCGTTGTACGCCACCAGGTCGTGCAGGGTGAAACCGTCGTGGCAGGTCACGAAGTTGATGGAGGCCAGCGGGCGGCGGCCGTCGTCCTGGTAGAGGTCGGAGGAGCCGGTCAGCCGGGACGCGAACTCCGCCAGCGTGCGCGGCTCACCGCGCCACAGGTCCCGTACGGTGTCGCGGTACTTGCCGTTCCACTCGGTCCACAGCGGCGGGAAGTTGCCCACCTGGTAGCCGCCCTCGCCGACGTCCCAGGGCTCCGCGATCAGCTTCACCTGGGAGACCACCGGGTCCTGCTGGACCAGGTCGAAGAACGACGACAGCCGGTCCACCTCGTGGAACTGCCGTGCCAGCGTGGCCGCGAGGTCGAAGCGGAAGCCGTCCACGTGCATCTCGGTCACCCAGTACCGCAGCGAATCCATGATCAGCTGAAGTACGTGCGGGGAGCGCATGAGGAGCGAATTGCCGGTCCCCGTGGTGTCGGTGTAATAGCGCGGGTCGTCCGCGAGCCGGTAGTACGACGGGTTGTCGATGCCCCGGAAGGACAGCGTGGGGCCCAGATGGTTGCCCTCGGCGGTGTGGTTGTAGACCACGTCCAGGATGACCTCGATGCCCGCCTCGTGCAGCGCCCGCACGGCCGACTTGAACTCCAGGACCTGCTGGCCGCGGTCGCCCCAGGAGGCGTACGCGTTGTGCGGGGCGAAGAAACCGATCGTGTTGTAGCCCCAGTAGTTACTGAGGCCCATGTCGGCGAGGCGGTGGTCGTTGACGAACTGGTGCACGGGCATCAGTTCCAGCGCGGTGACGCCGAGTTTCGTCAGGTGTTCGATGATCGCCGGGTGGGCGAGCGCCGCGTAGGTGCCGCGCAGTTCCTCGGGCAGTTCGGGGTGGCGCATCGTCAGGCCCTTGACGTGGGCCTCGTAGAGCACCGTGTGGTGGTACTCGGTGCGCGGCCTGCGGTCGTCGCCCCAGTCGAAGTACGGGTTGACCACGACCGAGGACATCGTGTGCGGCGCCGAGTCCAGGTCGTTGCGCCGCTCCGGGGCGTCGAAGTGGTAGCCGTAGACCTCCTCCCCCCAGCCGATGCTGCCGCTGACCGCGCGCGCGTAGGGGTCGAGCAGCAGCTTCGCCGAGTTGCAGCGCAGCCCGCGCTCCGGGGCGTACGGGCCGTGCACCCGGAAGCCGTAGCGCTGCCCCGGCATCACCCCCGGCAGGTACGCGTGCCGCACGAACGCGTCCGTCTCCCGCAGTTCCACCGCGGTCTCCGAGCCGTCGTCGTGCAGCAGACACAGCTCGATGCGGTGCGCGGCCTCCGAGAAGACCGCGAAATTGGTGCCGGCGCCGTCGTACGTGGCGCCGAGCGGATATGCCTCTCCAGGCCAGACCTGCATGGATACGACTCTTCCAGTTCTGCCGGGCCCCTGGGGGCGCCTTGGGGGCGAGTCTCCGCAAAAGTAAGGGAACCGCCAACGACTTATGCCCCTCTTACCGCGCGACCGACGCATACGGCGTATTCGGTCCCAACAGCCGACAAGAGTCCCAAGGGACCCTTAGAAGGAGCAGGGGGGAAATGTGCCAGTAAAGAGATACATAGGCGTGCGCCGACATCTGGGCAAGGTGCTCGCGGGCGCGGCCGTGGCGGTGACGGGCACCGCGGTGGCGATCGGCGTCACCCTGCCCGGGTCCGCGGGGGCCGACGAGTCCGGCGGGGGCACGGCCGCGGGGCAGGACCCGGCCGCCGTACAGCCGGCCACGGTCGAACCGGCCCCCACCGAAGGAGCCAGGGGAACCGGCCGCGACCCGCTCACCGACGACGAGACCGCGCGGGCCGAAAAGATAGCCCTGACCGGCAAGTTGACCACCGAGAGCGAGAACGCCCAGGGGTGGCGCGGACCACAGCTCCTCGGGGTCGACCTCGCCGAACCCGACCCCGACAACGACGCCGCCGGAGCGGCCCGCGGCGCGGACGTGACCTTCTACGACTACCGGGACGACACGCTCGTCACCCGCACCGTCGACCTGGACACCGGCACGGTCGAGCGGTCCTCCGCGCAGCATGGCGTCCAACCCCCGCTCAGCCAGGCCGAGATGACCGAGGCGGCCGCCCTGCTGATCGCCGACCCGCTCGGCGCCGGTCTGAAGGCCGACTTCAAGGACGCCACCGGCAACGCCCTCACCTCGCCCGGCCAGTTGATCCTCAACAGCATGACCTACCGGGCCGTCCCGGGAGTGCGGCCGGCCTCCCTCGCGCAGTGCGGACAACACCGCTGCGTACGGCTGTTCCCGAAGGTGAAGAACGGGCCCTGGATCGACAGCAGCAAGCTGATCGTCGACCTGAGCGCCCGCACGGTCGCCGCGCTCGGCTGAGACCGGGCCGGGCCGCTTCCGGCCTCGCGCCCCCGCGCCTCGCGCGCCCGTCCGGCATCCCACATGTCGTGCGTTCGTTTTTCCAACTCACCTTCTTCTTGACCCCCCTCATCATTTTCGGCAAGGAGTCACTTCTTCATGCGCGTACCAACGATCAACCCTGCCCGCAGAAGGGCCGCCGCGGTCCTCGCCGCGGTCGCGCTCACGGCCGGCGTGAGCACCGCCGCCGGCCCGACCGCCGTCGCCGGGCCCCGGGCGGCCGGCACTACTGCCGCCGCCGACTGCAGCGCCGCCTACCGGATCGAACAGAAGCTCTCCACCGGCACCACCTGGCGGATGTGCTGGCACTACGAGCGCGAGGCCGGACTCGTCCTGGAGCACATCTCGTACCAGCCGCCGGGCGAACCCCGGCCCATCAAGGTCCTCGCCAGCGCCAAACTCGCCCAGATCCACGTCCCTTACGACGACGGCAAGTCCGAGTACAGCGATCTCACCGGGGCCGGCTTCGGCCAGGGCCTGGTGAACATGGCTCCCGGCGAATGCCCCGGCGGCACGATCAGGACGGTCAAGGTGCCCGACGCCTACGACCCGCGGCACCCGAACGTCAAGGGCCTGTGCACCACGACCCGTTCGCGCGGCCACGCCTACCGGATGCAGGCCGACACCGGCACCAAGGTCTACCAGGCCCAGGGCAAGGACCTGCTCGTCTACACCGTCAACCAGGTCGGCTGGTACGAATACATCACCGAGTGGCGCTTCCAGGACGACGGCACCGTCAACATGAGCGTCGGCGCCACCGGCAGCCTCTCGCCCGGCGACTACGACGCGGGCGACGGCCGCGGCTGGCCCATCGGCAAGGGCGCCACCTCGTACGCCACCAGCCACAGCCACAACGTCTTCTGGCGGCTCGACTTCGACCTGGACGGCTCTTCCAGGAGCCGCGTCGAACAGTACGACTCGAAGGTCAGCCCGCCCGCGCGCGGGAACGAGGCGCCGACCACCCGGACCACCCGGACCGCGGTCACCAGGGAACTCGCGGGCGACGCACGGAACATGCGCTGGTGGCGGGTGGTCAGCACGGCCGGGAAGAACAAGGACGGACACGCGCGGTCGTACCAGATAGTGCCGGGCGCCACCACCAGGTACCCCGGCCGCGGTTTCACCCGCCACGACGTCTACTTCACGCAGTACAACAAGTGCGAGCAGTTCGCCAGCGACAACCTGCTCAACTGCGGTGCCGGACACGGCAGGTCGGTCGACAAGTGGGTCGACGGACAGACCCTCACCCACCCCGTGGCCTGGGTGAACATCGACTTCCACCACATCGTGCGCGACGAGGACCAGCAGCCCATGCCGGTCCACTGGCAGGGCTTCTCGCTGCTCCCGCGCGACGTGACCGCGATGAATCCGCTCACTCCCGCCGAGCTGGCCGATCAGAACGGCGAGACGGAAAGCGGAGGTTGAGAAACGACCCTGCCCATCGGGCTGCACCGCCGACCACTCCCGGAGTACCCTTCCTTGATCGTTGGCTAGGGGAGCGGAAGGCGGTACGCGGGTGGGCTCGGGAGGGCTGGAGCTGCCTCCTGGTGACGAGGGTCACGAGGGGAACTCCACAGATGTCCCGCCCGGCGCGGTGTCCTTGGCACGGCCGATGGACATGGGATCCATCGGACCGGAACTGGACTGGAACGCCGACGCCTGGCACGAGGTGCGCGTGCGCGCCCAGCGGGCCGGGCGGGCCTACATCTGGCTGAACCTGGTCGAGCAGCGGCTGCGCGCGGTCGTGGCCGCCGTGCTGCGCCCCATCTACGAACCCGTCCACGGCGACGACTGGGTGGTCGCCGCCGCCGGACCGGCCGGTCAGGAGTGGGTGCAGCGGGCGGTCGCGGTCCGCGAAGTCAGCCGCCGCAAGGGCTACTTGCTCGACCCGGACGACGACAACGTGCTCAGCTTCCTCACCCTGCCCCAGCTGCGCGAGCTGATGGTGCAGCACTGGCCCTGCTTCGAGCCGTACGTGGACGAGCGCCGCGACGTCGAACTCGCCCTGGACGAACTGGAGGTGACCCGCAACGTCGTCTCCCGCAACCGCGCGCTCTCCCAGGCCGTCCTCGCCCAGGCCGAACGCGCCTGCGCGAAGCTCCTGGACGTCCTCGGCGCGGGCAGCGACGTGCCCTCCGCGCGCCGGCTGCCCGTCGACGCCGTCGAGGAACTCGTCGGCGACCGGTACGCGGACGTGGTCGCCGTCCACTCCGACCGGGTGCGGCTGCTGCGGCAGTTCCCGGCCGAGGACATATTCGGCGGCGCCCGCCGGCTGGACGCGACGGGCATCGGCCTCAACCTGCTGGTGCAGAACTTCTCCGGCCGCCGCCTGGTCCGGCTCGCCGAGGCGGGCTGCCGAATACGCCTGCTGTTCCTGAACCCCGCGTCCAGCGCGGTCAAGCGCCGCGAGCGCGAACTGGGCCTCAAGCGGGGCGAGTTGAGCCGCTCGGTGGAGATGAACATCCTGCACATGCGCCGGGTGCGGGCCAGACTGCGCGACCCGGGCGCCTTCGAGATCCAGGTCTACGACGAGACACCCCGCTTCACCGCCTACCTCGTCAACGGCGACGGCCCGGACGGCGTCGGGGTCGTGCAGTCGTATCTGCGGCGGGCCCGGGGGATGGAGGCACCCGTGCTGGTGCTGCGCGGCGGGGGCCGGGTCCTGAAAGCGGAGGACACCGACGAGGGCGGGCTCTTCCCCACGTATCGCGAGGAGTTCGAGACGGCTTGGGTGGATTCGCGCCCCGTGTCGTGAAACATCCCGGGTGTCGGCGGGGTGGGCGGCCGTAAGCGGAACGCGGCCCTCTGATTGTCAGTGGTGCATGGGAGGGTGGAGGCACTCGGGGGAAGCACCACCCGGTACGAAGGGGGACCTGCCATGACCTGGCACCGTGAACTGCTCGTCGGCTTCGACCTGGAGACGACCGGGACGGATCCGTACGAGGCACGCATCGTCACGGGGGCGGTGATCGAGGTCCGGGACGGCGAACGGCTCGGGCACCGCGAATGGCTGGCCGATCCGGGCGTGGAGATCCCGGCCGACGCGGTCGCCGTGCACGGCATCACCAACGAACGGGCGGCGGCCGAGGGCGGCGCCCCGGACCGCGTCGCCGACGAACTCGCGGACGTCCTCACCGGCTACTGGCGGGCGGGCGTCCCGGTCGTCGCGTACAACGCGGCCTTCGATCTCACGCTCCTGGGCGCCGAACTCCGCCGCCACGGCCTGCCGTCCCTGCGCGACCGCCTGACCGGACAGGACGTCGGACCGGACGCCGGGCAGGACACCGGGCAGGACACCGGGCAGGAGCCGGGCGGACCGGTGCCCTCCCCGGTGATCGACCCGTACACGATCGACCGCGAAGTCGACCGCTACCGGCGCGGGAAGCGCAACCTCGAAGCGGTCTGCGCGGAGTACGGAGTGGCGCTGGAGTCGGCGCACGACGCCTCGGCGGACGCCCTGGCCGCGGCCCGGCTCGCAATCGCGATAGCCGGCCGCCACCCCAAGGTCGCCGCCCTCGGCCCGGCGGAGCTGCACCGCCGTCAGATCGAGTGGTACGCGGCCTGGGCGGCGGACTTCCAGGCGTTCCTGCGCCGCAAGGGCACACCCGACGCGGTGGTGGACGGGACGTGGCCCTTGCGGGAGCCGGTGGAGCAGGGCGTCTAGGAGCAGGGCGTCTAGACGGGTACGCCGCGGGCGGGTTCGGGCGCGGGCAGCGGTGTGAGCCCGGCGCGGTGGGCGCGCTCCACCGCCTGGCCCCAGTAGGTGCCCGCGACCAGCAGGGCCGCGCCCAGGGCGGTGAGCGGGGTGAAGTGGTCGCCGCCGAAGGTCGCGCCCACCAAGGCCGCCCAGACCGGCTCGGTGCCCAGGAGCAGGCTCGCCCGCCCGGCGGAGGTCCGCTGCACCGCCCAGGTCTGCGCGAGGAACGCGAACACGCTGCAGAACAGGGCGAGATACGTGAGCTGCGCCCAGGTCGCGCCGCTCGCCCGGGCCAGCTCCGGCAGCCCGTGCGCGGCGGGCACCACGAACAGGGCCGTACCGACCAGGGTCTGCACCGCCGTCAGGTGCAGCGGACGGACCGGCCGGCGTGCGGTGAGCCTGCCGACCAGGACGACATGGCCGGCGCGTATCACCGCCGCGGCCAGCATCAGCAGATCGCCCGAGCGGGGCGCGTGGAAGCCGTTGCCGGACATCAGGAGGGCGACGGCCAGGAGACAGACGCCGGCGGCGGCGTAGAAGACGGGCGGCGGACCGGAGCGGTGGCCGTGCCGGTCCAGGAGCGGGGTGAGGACGATGGTGAGGCTGATGATCAGACCGGCGTTGGCGGCGCTCGTGTGGGCCACGCCGTACGTCTCGACGACCAGGACGACGGCCTGCGTGATCCCGAGCGGGATGCCGGCGCGCAGCTCCGCGCGGGTCCACCGGGGCGGCCCGAGACAGACGACCGCGAACAGCGCCGACAGCGCCGAGAGCGCGTACCGCGCGAAGAGAACGACCAGGACGGGCAGGACGGAGGTGGCGGTCTGGGCGGAGAGATAACTGGAACCCCAGACGAGCGCGACCAGCAGGAGTATCGCATCGGTACGACGGGAATCGGGCACCCGCCCACCGTGCACCCACAGCGACCGTGAAGCCCAGTACCAGCTTCTAAAGCGATCTTTAAGCAGTCCTACATCCGGCGCCTACACTGGACGCGTGGACGAACGGCAGCTGCGGATCCTGCGGGAGCTGGGCGAACTCGGCAGCGTCACCGCGGTCGCCGAGGCGCTCCTGGTGACGCCGTCCGCGATCTCCCAGCAACTGCGGCTGCTGCAACGGGCGATCCCGGTCCCGCTCACCGAACGCCAGGGCCGCCGTCTGGTGCTCACGGACGCCGGGCAGGCCCTGGCCGGTGCGGCGATCGAGGTCGAGTCGGCGCTGGCGCGCGCCCGGCACACCGTCGACGACTACCTGGGCCGGCCCGACGGCGAGGTCTCGGTCGCGGCCTTCCACAGCGCGGCGGCGACGTTCTTCCCGCCGCTGCTGCGGGCCCTGGCCGCACCGGACGGGCCCCTCCTCACGCTCGCCGACGAGGACGTTCCGCAGCAGGACTTCCCGCGGCTGACCAGGGAGTACGACCTCGTCCTCGCGCACCGCCTCGTCCACGCGCCGCCGTGGCCGCGGTCGGTGACCGCGACGACGCTGCTGCGCGAGCCGCTCGACGTGGCCCTTCCAGCCTGTCACCGCCTGGCCGACCGGGAACGGCTGCGCCCGGCGGACGTGGCGGGGGAGCCGTGGATCACCGTGCACGACGGGTTCCCGGTCATGGCGACCATCGAGGCCATCGCCGCGGCGGCGGGCAGCCCGCTGCGGCTGGTCCACCGGATCAACGAGTTCGCGGTGGTCGCCGAGGCCGTCGCCGCGGGGGGAGGCATCGCCCTGATGCCGCGCTGGACGATGCGCCGCCACCCCGAACTGGTCCTCAGACCGCTCGACGGCGTCCAGGCCAGCCGCGACATCGACGCCCTGCACCGCCCGGAACGCACCGCCCGCACGGCGGTCCGCACGGTCCTCACCGAACTGCGCACCGTGGCCCGCGGGATCAGGGAACGCGGGGGAGCCGACGGACGCGGCGAGACCGGCGAACGCGGCGGAAGCGACGAACTCGGGGGAGCCGATGAGCGCGGGGGAGCCGATGAGGGCGGGGGAGTCGACCGTTCTTGACCGGTGTCCGCCCCGGGCCCGTGGTCGTCCCTCAGAACGGGTACCAGCGCACCGACTCGTCCCCGTCCCGCAGGGACGCCACCCGGCGCTCGAACTCGGCCCGCGCCTTGGGGTTGCTGGGCGCGTGCTGGGCCACCCACGCGCAACTCGCCGTCTCGCGGGCACCGCGCAGCACGGCACAGCCCTCCCACGCGCGCACGTCCCAGCCGTACGCCGCCGTGAACGCGTCGTACGCCTCGGCCGGGAGCCCGTAGCGGTCGCGGGACAGGGCCATGACCACCAGGTCGTGCTCGCGCAGGTCGGCGGAGAAGGTCTCCAGGTCGACCAGGACCGGACCGGCCGGGCCGACGTGCACGTTGCGGGGCAGCGCGTCGCCGTGGATCGGGCCCGGCGGCAGGTGCGGGATGAGCGCCGCCGCGGCCGTCGCGAAACCGTCGCGCCGCGCGCGCAGATACGCCGCGTCCGCCGGGTCGATCGCCTCGCCCGCGAGCCGCAGCCAGCGCTCCACCCCGCCGAGCAGTTCGCGCGGCGGCAGCGCGAAGGCGGGGGCGGGCAGCGCGTGCACCACGCGCAGCAACTCGGCCAGGTCACGCGGTTCGGCGGGCCGTACGGCGTCGGGCAGCCGGTGCCACACCGTCACCGGGTGGCCGTCCACCAGGCGCGGCTTGGGCTCGGCGGCCCGCACCGCGGGGACGTCCGCCTCGGCGAGCCAGAGCGCGATGTCCAGCTCCCGCCGCGCCCGGTCGAGGAGTTCGGCGTCCCGGCCCACCTTGACCACCAGGTCACCGGCGGCGAACACCGCGTTCTCGCCCAGGGAGAGGAGTCGCGCGCCGCCCGCCGCAGCCGGCAGCACGCCCGCCGCGGCCAGTACGTCCCGCGCTTGTGCCTCGTCCATCGTCCAACTCCGTGTTCTGCGTTCTGCCCGTGGTGCTGCCCGCGTTCGTACGGGCGTCAGTCTCGCATTCACGCGGCCGGATCCCACCGGAGCGGTGGTCACGGTCGCACGAGGCGCTCCTGCGCTGAAACACGCGCGAAAACGCTTTAGCGACGACGCTGCTTCGGCGATGACGCCGCTTCGGTGCCGAAGAGGGCCCGTCGGCTCCCCCGGAGTCGACGGACCCTCGGCCCAGGCGCAGCTCCGCAGGGCTTCAACAGGCCCTGCGGAGCTGCCGAGTTCAGCCCCCGGCCTCAGCCGGCTGCCCCGGCCGCTGCCGGGTTCAGACCCGCAGCCGCTCGTCCTCACCCCGCGCCGCGGGCGTGGCCGGGGCCTCCGCCGACTCGTCGTGCGTGAGGTCCGGCAGACGGTGCAGCCACTTCGGCAGGTACCAGTTGCGTTCGCCGAGCAGGGCCATCACCGCCGGGAGCAGCACACCCCGGATGACCGTCGCGTCGATGAGCACCGCGGCCGCCAGGCCCACGCCCATCTGCTTCATGGACTGCATGGACAGCGTCCCGAAGATCGCGAAGACGGCGACCATGATGACCGCGGCGCTGGTGACCACCCCCGCCGTGGTGACCACCCCGTGCGTGATCGCGTCCTTCGTCGTACGACCGCGCAGGTACGCCTCGCGGATCCGCGAGACCACGAACACGTGGTAGTCCATGCTCAGCCCGAAGAGGATCACGAACAGGAACAGCGGCAGCCAGGTGATGATGGCGCCCACCCCGTGCGCGCCCACCAGCGAGGCGCCCCAGCCGTGCTGGAAGACGGCGACGAGGATGCCGTAAGCCGCGCCCACCGACAGCAGGTTGAGCACGATCGACGTGATCGCGATGGTGAGAGAACGGAACGAGAGCAGCATCAGCAGGAAGGCGAAGACGACGACGAACGCGAACACCGGGGCCACCGAGCCCGCCAGTTGGTCGTTGAAGTCCTTCGAGCCCGCGACCTCGCCGGTCACCGGGGCCTCAACTCCCGCCACTTTCCCGAGTGTTGCGGGGCGCACCTGGTCGCGGACGAGGTCCAGGCTCCGGCCCGCCCGGTCGAGGTCCGAGCCGCCGACGAGGGGGACGTTGATGAAGACCACGTTCTGCTTCCGGTACGTCGTGGTGTCGACCGGGCCGCGCGAGGCACCCGAGTCCACGGCCTGCCGCTTGAACGCGGTGATCGCGTCCCGCACCTCCGGTGCCTCGACGTCCTTCGCCTTCACCACCACCGTGGCCGGTTCCGAGCCGCCCGGGAAGGCCGCGTTGACGCGGTCGTACGTCTGCACGATCGGCAGTGAGCTGCCGAACTCCTGGTCGAGGGTGAGGTTCTGGGTCTTCATGCCGAGCGCGGGCGCCGCGACAGCGAGCAGGGCGCCCGTCGCGACGACGATCGACACCAGGGGCCGGGCCAGGACCACGCGCAGTATCCGCTTCCAGAAACGGCTGCCCTCCATCGGACGCGGACCGGCCTGCCGACGGGACCGGTTGAGGAAGGGCAGTCGGCCCTTGTCGACGCGGTCGCCGAGCAGCGAGAGCAGCGCGGGCAGCACGGTCACCGACCCCACCATGGCCACGGCCACCACGATCAGCGAGGCCAGGCCCATGCTCTCGAAGTCGGGCAGACCGGTGAACAGCATGCCGGCCATCGCCACGCACACCGTCACCCCCGAGACGATGATCGCCCGCCCGCTGGTGGCCGCCGCCACCCGCAGCGCGGTCTCCGCGTCCCGGCCCGCGGCCCGCTCCTCGCGCTCGCGGCGGACGTAGAACAGGCAGTAGTCGACGCCGACGGCCAGACCCACCAGCAGCATCACCGAGTTGGCGACATCACCCATCGGCATCAGATGGCTGACCAGGGCCATCAGCCCGGTCGTCGCGAAGATCGCGGTCAGCGCCAGCCCGACCGGCAGCAGCGCGGCCACCAGCGCGCCGAACGCGATCAGCAGGATGCCGAGGGCCACGGGTACGGCGGAGTACTCGGCCTTCTGGAAATCGTCGCCGAAAGCGTTGTCGTAAGTTTTCTGGATGCTCGCGCTGCCGACCTCCTCGATCCGGAGGCCGCCGTGGTCGCCCGCGACGCCCTTGACCGCGTCGAGCACGGGCTGCACCCGGTCGGCGGCGTTCTCGGCGTCGCCGCGCAGGTCGAACTGGACGAGCGCGCTGCGGCCGTCCTTGGAGATCGTCCCGGTGTCGTACGGGGACTTGACGTTCTTGACCTCCCCGGTGCCCCGGACCGCGGTGACGACATCGGCGACGGCGGCGCGGAAACCGCTGTCGGTGGCTTTTCCGGCCGCCGTCCTCGCCTGGACGAGGACGGTCTCCCCGGCCGGTTCGTCGATCCCGGCGTCCTCGATGATCCGGGCGGCCCGACTGGTCTCCCCCTTGAGCTGCTGGCTGTCCTTCACGTCGACCTGACCGGCCGCCGAGCCGAGCCCGAGGGCCAGCACCACGAACAGCACCCAGATGCCGACCGCCGCCCAGCGGTGCCGGGCGCTCCAGCCACCGGCCCGTGCGGCCAGGCCACGCACGCGTGTTTCTCCGTTCGCCATGACGGATGTGTCTCCCCCTGCTGTACGGCGGCGACCTGGTGCCGCCGCCCGTCACCATGAACGTATGGGCCGGATAAGCGCTGCTCCTCGTGCTGATCGATGAACCGGTAGGGCCCCGGCTCATCCGTACGGACCGGGGGATCTCGACGTCAGGGAGGATCACGGGCCCCTACACGTATCAGGGGTTCTCGGGGCCGGGACTCAGGGTCGTGGCCCGTGCGCTGCCAGGCGTGCCTGCCCGGGCCCGGGGGTGCCTCGCGATCTAAGGTGTGTACATGACGACGTATGCGGCGTTGCTGCGCGGGATCAACGTGGGCGGCAACAAGAAGGTCCCCATGGCCGAACTGCGCTCGCTGTTGCAGGGGCTCGGGTACACGGGCACGGCCACCTACCTCCAGAGCGGCAACGCGGTGTTCACGGCCGAGACGGGTGACGAGGAGTCCCTGGCGGCGGAGATCTCGCGGGCCATCGAGAAGCACTTCGGTTTCGACGTCGACGTACTGGTGCGCGACCACGCGTACCTGCGGGCCGTCCGGGAGGCGTGCCCCTTCCCGGCCGCCGAACTGGAGGCGAAGCAACTGCACGTGACGTACTTTTCGAAACCGGTTACCGAGGAACGCTTCACGGGGCTCGACCGCGCCGCCTTCGCGCCGGAGGACTTCCGGCTCGGCGACCGCGTGCTGTACCTCTACGCCCCCGACGGCCTTGGCCGCTCCAAGCTGGCCGAGACCCTGTCGAGGCCGCGCCTGCTCAAAGGTCTGATCGCCACCACCCGCAACTGGAACACCGTGGTGAAACTGGTGGAGTTGACCGAGGGGGAGCCGTCCGGCCGCTGAGGCGGCCGGTCCGACAGCTCCAGCAGATCAAAGGTCTCGCCCACGATTTCATGGCGCCTACACACGACTGTGCGAGGCTGGTCGGCATGCGCTACATCATCATCGGAGCAGGGGCGGTCGGCGGTACGCTCGGCGGCCGGCTGGCCGGGGCCGGACACGAGGTCGTGCTGGTCGCGCGGGGGACGCAGTACGCGGCGCTCACCGAACGCGGGCTGCAACTACGGGTACCCGACGGCGAGTTCACCTACCGGCTGCCCACCGTCGACGGTCCCGGCGCACTCGGCGAACTCCGCCCCGACGACGTCCTCGTCCTCGCCGTCAAGACCCAGGACAGCGAAGACGCGCTGGCGACCTGGGGCCCGGCCCCCGTGTCCGGCGGCGGCACGGCGGCGGAGCGACTGCCCCTGGTCTGCGCGCAGAACGGGGTGGAGAGCCAGCGCCTGGCGCTGCGCCGGTTCCGCCGGGTGTACGGCGTCTGCGTCTGGCTGCCGTCCACCTTCGTCGAACCCGGCGTGGTCTCCGCGGCGGGCAGCCCGCTCACCGGCATCCTCCACCTGGGCCGCTACCCGCACGGCACGGACGAGACCGCCCGCCTGATCGCCGCGGACCTGGAGAAGGCCCACTTCGAGGCCCCGGTCACCCCCGACGTCACCCGCTGGCAGTACGCCAAACTCCTCGGCAACCTCGTCAACGCCATCGAGGCGGTCGCCGGGGTCGTCCTCGGCAACGACGAGGCCCTGGCCCTGTACGCGAGGGTGCGGGCGGAGGGCGAGAGGGTCCTGTCCGCCGCGGGCATCCCCCACGCGACCGAAGAGGAACAACGCACCGCACGCGGCGACAAGGTCGAACTGGTCGCCCTGGCAGGGGAGAACGCCGTACGCGGCGGCGGCTCCTCCTGGCAGTCCCTGACCCGCGGCACAGGAACGATCGAGGCCGACTACCTCAACGGCGAAATCACCCTACTGGGCCGTCTGCACAACGTACCGACCCCCCTGAACACCCTCCTCCAGAACCTGGCCAACACCTTCGCGAGGGAACGAAAACCAGCGGGTTCCCTACCGGTGAGCGACCTGGTCCGCCTGGCAGACGAGGCAGAAACAACATCACAATCGCTTACACAACCAGCTCAGGCACCCCACGCCGCAGGCGAATAGGGGCGCGGGGAACGGCGCGAGCAACCCGCGACAACCGGCACTCGCCAACGAACAAGCGCCCCGGCCTCATTGGGCGGCCCGCCGCAGGCGAACGGGGGCGCGGGGAACGGCGCGAGCAACGCACGACAACCGGCACTCGCCAACGAACAAGCGCCCCGGCCTCATGGGGCGGCCCGCCGCAGGCGAACGGGGGCGCGGGGAACGGCGCGAGCAACCCC
>LJCV01000298.1 GCA_001298575.1 Actinobacteria bacterium OK074 | reverse complement strand
CCCTGCGGCGGGCGGGGGGGGGGGGGCGAAGCCGGGGACCGGGCCGGGCGGCGCGGGCTCCGGCGCGGCGGGCTCCTCCTCCGCGACCTCGCCGCCGAAGTTCTTCAGCAGCGCGTCCAGGCCACCGTCGAATCCCTGCCCGACGGCGGCGAACCGCCAGACGTCCTTCAGGTAGAAGTCGCCCAGCATGACGGCGCGCTCGGTGGTGAACTCCGCGCCGCTGAACGGATACCGGGCCACCTCCTCGCCACCGGCCACGATGCGGAGGTACCCGGGCGCGACCTGCGCCATCTGCCCGTCGCCGTCGATCGTCGCCGTGAAGGACAGTTTCTGGATCTGTGCCGGGATCCTGTCGAGGGTGACCCGGAAGGACTCGGTGTCCCCCGCCTGGGCGCCGAGGAGCTGAACGGACTCCTCGGGGGTCTTGGGCTGGTTGAAGAACACGAAGTACCGGTCGTCCGAGAGCCGTTCGTCGGCGTCCAGACCGAAGCAACTGATGTCGAAGGTCAGCCCGGGGCCACCGATCTGCACGCCCACGTACAGATCCGTCCCCGCGGTGAGGTCACTGATTCTGGCCTTGTGGCCGCGCTGGAATTCCCTGGCCATGCGTAGCGCCCGTCCCCCGTCCCGAGTATGTGTACGTCGCGCCAGGCTAACGGCTGGGTCCGACAACGACCGGAGCCGGTACGAATCCGGTACACAAACCACCGCTCACGGGGAACATGGCCGAACCTGGCCCCGATGGCGGACGGGGATAGCGGTGACGGACCGAATTCCGGCCGCACCCCGTAGGGGACAGCGGGCGGCGGGCGGTCTACTCGGACTGCTCCGTACCCGGCGCGGGCTGGTGCGGCAGCCGGTCCGCGGCGACCACCCCTTCGAGGTAGCCACGAGCACGCTCCGTACGCGGATACGCCTCCAGGAGCCGCCAGAAACGCGGCCCGTGCCCGGGGACGAGCAGATGGGCCAGCTCGTGCAGGAGCACGTAGTCGAGCACGTACTCGGGCATGCCCTGCAGCCGGTGCGACAGCCGGATGCTTCCCTCGGCGGGGGTGCAGGAGCCCCAGCGGGTGTTCTGGTTGGTGACCCAGCGAACGGTGGTGGGCACGGCGCGGCCGTCGAAGTACTGGAGCGACAGGCGTTCGGCGCGCTCGGCCAGCTCGTCGTCGCCCAGCAGCCGCTTGCTCTCCTGGGCGGCCAGCTTGTCGAGCATGACGGTCACCCAGCGCTGTTCCTCTGCCTCGGACATGCGGGCAGGGATGAGCACGATGGTGCGATCGCCCTCGCGGTACGCGGAGACCGTTCTGCGCCGTCGCGCACTCCTGCGGACCTCGATCGCGCTCGCCCCCGAGCAGCTCGGCGGCTGACTCGTCGTGCTGCGCTGTGTTTGACCGGCGCGGTGCAGTGGGTCGGCGGGCACGCCCCGACGTTACCCGCTGCACACGGGGGAAGTCCCGCCTCCGGGAGGGTTCCATGCCGATCCGCACTCCATGCGCTCCATTTGTACGACGAACACCACTGCCTGTGGACAACTTTCTGCACGCGTCCGGCCGCATTGGGCATGCTGGCAGGCATCGACAGAGCGGGACATGCGCTGACGAACCACAACAACGGGGGCCACTCATGATGTCGACACGCCCAGCACGTCCGACGAAGACCGGTACGGCGAAGACGAAGGTTTCCGACACGCCGAGCACAGGACGAGGTACCGCCCAGGACACGGCGCGAGCCGCTCCGCCACCCCTGCCCGACTCGGCGCACCCCGTGGTGAAGCCCGCCCTGCGGCGGGCCTGGCGGGACCGGAACACCGTGCAGTTCGGGCTGTCGCCGACCCACGCGATGCTGCTGGGCCCGGTCGACGTGGCCACGGGCAGCTTCCTCGACCTGCTCGACGGCACCCGGGGACTGCCCCTCCTGCGGGAACGGGCGAAGAACATGGGCCTGCCGGACGGGCACGTCGACGGTCTCCTGCGCCGGCTGTCGGACTCGGGCCTGCTGGACGACGCGACGGGCGGCGGTCCGGCCGCGGTCGCGCTGCGCGAGAAGAAGACGGTCCTGGACCGGCTCCGGTCCGACCTCGCCTCCCTGTCGGTGACCGACCGCGCCCCGGGTGCCGCGCTGGAGCGCCTGGCCGCCCGCCGTGCCCTGCGGGTGCAGGTCCGGGGCGCGGGCCGGGTGGGCGTGCTGCTGGCCTCGCTCCTGTCCGGCGCGGGCGTCGGCGAGGTCGACGTGCAGGACGTGGGCCGGGTCGAGCCCTGGGACGTGGCACCGGGCGGACTGCCCGCGGAGTCGATCGGCGAGCGCAGGGACGAGGCGGCCCGCCGGGAGGTGCGGCACGCGGCCCCCGACCGGCCACCGCGCCGCACCCGCGCGGCACACCGCGATCTCGGCGACGACCCGGCCGAACCCGGCTTCTCCCTGGTGGTCCTGGCCCCGCGCGAGAGCCTCGGCGTCCACGCACCGGACCCGGCCGCCGCCGAACCACTGATCGCCTCCGGCACCCCGCACCTCTACGCCGGCGTGGTGGAGTGCACAGGGGTGGTCGGCCCCCTGGTCCTGCCGGGCGAGACGGGCTGCGCGGGCTGTTTCGACCAGCAGCACGCGGACCGGGACAAGACCTGGCCCCTGCTGGTCACCCAGTGGCGTTCCGGGCGTCCGCGTCAGGTCCAGCCGTGCGATCTGGCGCTGGCGACCGCCGTCGCGGGCGTCGCCGCGGGGCACGCGCTCGCTTTCCTGGACGGGACCCTGCCCTCCAGCGCGGGCGCCCGCTGGGAGGCGTCCGTGCCCCGGCTCGACTGGCACGCCCGGCCGGTGTGGCCGCACCCCGCGTGCCCCTGCGGTGCCGGGGAGAAAGGTAAGAAGGGGGAAGGGGCATCGGAGATCGAGGAGCCGCGCGCGACAATGGCGGAGCAACAGCCGTCGACGGACCTGTCCCGCAAGGGTCACGCGGCACGAACGTCCGGTACTTGGAGGGCGCATGTCTGATCTTCCGCGCAAGGCGGTCACCAGGACCGCCAAGCTGGCCGCGCTCCCGCTCGGCTTCGCCGGACGGGCGACCTGGGGGCTGGGCAAACGGATCGTCGGTGAGTCCGCCGAGATCGTCGGCCGCGAACTCCAACAACGCACCGCCGAGCAGCTGTTCAAGGTGCTGGGCGAGTTGAAGGGGGGTGCGATGAAGTTCGGGCAGGCGCTGTCCGTCTTCGAGTCGGCGCTCCCCGAGGAGGTCGCGGGCCCCTACCGGGCGGCCCTGACGAAACTCCAGGAGGCGGCGCCGCCGATGCCGACACGCACGGTCCACGCCGTGCTGGAGGAGCGGCTGGGCGCCGACTGGCGGGACCTGTTCGTGGAGTTCGAGGACAAACCGGCGGCAGCGGCGTCGATCGGGCAGGT
This sequence comes from Actinobacteria bacterium OK074, assembly GCA_001298575.1. Lineage (GTDB taxonomy): Bacteria > Actinomycetota > Actinomycetes > Streptomycetales > Streptomycetaceae > Streptomyces. The sequence continues at coordinate 38,996 of LJCV01000298.1, read as the reverse complement.
GCACCGGGCGGTGTGGCACGACGGCCGCGAGGTCGCGGTCAAGGTGCAGTACCCGGGCGCGGGCGAGGCTCTGCTCTCCGACCTGACCCAACTCAGCCGTTTCGCCCGCCTGTTGGGGCCGCTGATCCCCGGCATGGACGTCAAGCCGCTGATCACGGAGTTGCGCGACCGGGTGTCGGAGGAGCTGGACTACGGCCTGGAAGCCGAGGCCCAGCGGGTGCACGCCGAGGAGTTCGCCGGGGACCCGGACGTCGTCGTGCCGTCGGTGGTGCACCAGTGCGATCAGGTCCTGGTGACCGAGTGGATCGACGGGACACCGCTGTCGGAGGTCATCGCCGACGGCTCCCCGGAACAGCGCGACCGCGCCGGCCAGCTCCTGGCCCGTTTCCTCTTCTCGGGCCCGGCCCGCACCGGCCTGCTGCACGCGGACCCGCACCCCGGCAACTTCCGCCTGCTGCCCGGCGGCCCCGACGGCAAGGACGACTGGCGCCTGGGTGTCCTGGACTTCGGCACGGTCGACCGTCTCCCCGGCGGCCTGCCCACCCCGATCGGCGACTCGCTGCGCATGACCCTGGACGGCGACGCCGAGGCGGTCTACGAACTGCTGTGTGCGGAGGGCTTCGTCAAGGAGTCGATAGATCTGGACCCGGCCGCGGTCCTGGACTACCTCCTGCCGATCATCGAGCCCGCCCTGCTCGACGAGTTCACCTTCACCCGCGGCTGGATGCGCAGCCAGGCGGCCCGCCTGGGAGACCCCCGCTCCCCCGCCCACCAGCTGGGCAAGCGTCTGAACCTCCCTCCGGCGTACCTCCTGATCCACCGCGTCACCCTGAGCACGATCGGCGTCCTGTGCCAGCTGGGCTCGACGGTCCGGCTGCGCGACGAACTGGAGGAGTGGCTGCCGGGCTTCGTCCCGGAGGAGGAGCCGACGACCGCCGAAGAGCTGGAAGACCTGGAAGACCTGGAGGAGAAGCCGGCCATGGAGGCGTGAGCCCCCCGGGCCGGTCGCACCGCACCGCACCGGCGGGCACTCGTCGCCGGGCGGAATCCGGCCACCCCTCGCTCGACCCGAGGTTCTCCCGGGCACAACGCACCGAGGGGGCCGGTCCGTTCGGTCGGGACCGGCCCCCTCGGGGGAGCTACCGCCTCCCGGGTCGGGAGGCCACCGTTTCAGGTGTGGGTGACTGGCTGTCTGTTACTGACTGCCTGTTACTGACTGGCTGTTACTGCATGACGGCCATGGCGAGCGCACGCCGGGCACGCATCGAGGCGCGCTCGGCACGGCGCTGCATCCGTCGAGCGGTCGCCAGGCGCAGGGCCTTGCGTTCCCGCTCGGCCTCGTACAGTCGCTCGTGCATATGCGCACGAGCGAGGGCTTCTGGGATGAGTTGCATTTCTCGGGTCCTGTTCTGGCGCGTCTCGGTCGCACCGGGAGTGGTGAAGTCTGGGATCGCGGAGCCGGCGGGCTCGCTCGTGGACGGCTTCATCGGGGCCTGCTTCTTGGGGTCGTGCGTCAGGGGGCGGTCGATCGTTCCGGCGATTTTCATGCTGTGACCGGGTTCTTGCGCGGGCGGCCACGCGGCCGCTTCCGGGCGACGACGACGCCCTGCACGAAGAGCTCGCCACCCCAGACGCCCCAGGGCTCACGCCGCTCCTTGGCGCCGGCGAGGCATGCCTCCATCAGCGGGCAGGTGCGGCAGAGCGACTTGGCGTACTCGACGTCGGCCGGCGACTCGGCGAAGAAGACCTCCGGGTCGTAGGAACGGCAGGGGACGGGTACGCCGAGGTTCTCGATGGCGTCGTCGAGCGCGGTCAGCGCGGTGAGCGGGATCAAGGTCGGGTCCTCCGTGAGGCCGGGCGGGGGGATCGTTTCGGAAGGCGGTACGGACGGGGCGTGCGCTTCGAGTTGCACGGGGTGTCTTCCTCGTCTGGTCGGTCCGGTCGGGTTGGACCGGGTGTCGGCTGGTACCGGGTTCTTTTCTTGTCCCGAGGCCCCTTCGGTCTGCTGTCCCCGTTCGGGGAAAACAGAAGGGCCGCGGATCCCGGATGGGGTTCCGCGGCCCTGAAGGCGCCGGCCTGATTGCCAATCAGGCTGGATCACTCCAGGGTTCTGGCCCACGGAAGGCCCACATCTGGTGGTGCTGCGTCGTCTGCTTCCGGCTTCCGGCACCGGCCGCCGCAAGGGCATAGGTCCGTGCCTCTGCCGCTACTGCTTCCAGTGCCTTTGTCGGTCGCACATTGCCCTCGCGGACGGGAAGACCCGTGAAGGGCACAGCGGACTCCGGACGGCCGGCGTTGATGCCGGACAGACCGGTGCCCAGACCGGAGACGCCGAGGATGCACAGGGAGACGACCGAGAGATCGGTCATTTTCTTGGTGCTGACGGCGCTGGTGGAGCGGGTCTCGATGCTGATCACTTCAATCGCCTCCTCTCGGCGTCTTGGGGGACTGGGGTGAGCCAGTCCGACGGATATGCAAGTACAGCACGGAATCAGGGTCTTCGAGAAGACCGCTGGCCCCGTGGTTAAGAACCTATGGGGATTGCCGGGGCATGCGCAAACTATTTTTTCGACGAGTTCGCGTCAGCTCTCCTCCTCGTCGCCCCCGCTCTCCTGACCTGCACAGATGGCCAGAACATCGGCGCCGTAACGGTTGAACTTCCGCACACCCACGCCCGGGATCCGTGCCAGCTCGCCCGCGTCGTCGGGCACGGCCTCGGCGATCGCCATCAGTGTCTTGTCGGTGAAAACACAGAACCCGGGCTGTCCGCTGCGCCGCGCCTCCCCCTCCCGCCACTCCCGCAACCGCTCGTAGAGGCCCTCGTCCATGTCGGAGGGGCAGTCCTCGCAGCGCATCAGTTTCATCTCACCGGCGTCGTTCAGCGTGCGCCCGCAGACGCGGCAGCGGGCCACGGTCCGCGGACCCCGGTGCCGGGCCGGGACGGCCGCCGTGGCGCCGCTCGCGCCGCTCCCGGCGAAGCCGCGCTCGACGCCGCCCGCTCCCCCGCGGCCGCCCGCTGCGCCGCGGCCCGCCGCCGCGCCCGAGCCGGGGCGCAGCCCGTCCAGGAAACGGCTCGGTCTGCGGCTGGGCCGGCCGCCGGGCGACCGGGACAGCGCCCAGGACAGGGAGAGGTGTTCGCGGGCGCGGGTGACGCCGACGTAGAGGAGGCGGCGTTCCTCCTCGATCTGTTCGTCGGTCTTGGCGTAGGTGATCGGCATCATGCCCTCGGCGACGCCGACGAGGAAGACGACGTCCCATTCCAGGCCCTTGGCGGAGTGCAGCGAGGCGAGGGTGACGCCCTGGACGGTGGGGGCGTGCTGGGCGCCGGCGCGTTCGTCGAGCTCCGCGACGAGGTCGCCGAGGGTGGCGTCGGGCTTGGTGGTGACGAAGTCCTGGGCGAGGTGGACGAGGGCCGCCAAGGACTCCCAGCGCTCTCTGACCGCTCCGGAGCCCGCCGGTGGCTCGGTGGTCCATCCTTCGCCCGACAGCACCGCACGGACCTGGGAGGGCAGGTCGACGGCGTCCTCCAGGAGCGAGTCGTTGGCTCCGAAGCGGGCCGCGCCGCGCAGGGCGACGCCCGCCTTGCGCACTTCGGGGCGGTCGAAGAACCGTTCGGCGCCGCGGAGCTGGTAGGGGATTCCGGCGTCGGCGAGGGCCTGTTCGTAGATCTCGGACTGGGAGTTGGCGCGGAAGAGGATCGCGATCTCCGCGGCCGGTACGCCCGCGGCGAGGAGTTCGCGGATGCGGCGGGCGGCGCCCTCGGCCTCGGCGGGTTCGTCGGGGTAGTCGGTGTAGACGGGGTCGGGTCCGGCGGCGCGCTGGGAGACGAGTTCCAGCCGGTGTTCGGCGGCGCGACCGCGGGCCTGGTTGAGCAGGCCGTTGGCGAGATGGACGACCTGGGGCGAGGAGCGGTAGTCGCGCACCAGTTTGACGACGGTCGCCCCGGGGTGGCGGGTGCGGAAGTCGAGGAGGTGGTCGGGGGTGGCCCCGGTGAAGGAGTAGATCGTCTGGCTGGCGTCACCGACGACGCACAGGTTGTCGCGGTCGCCGAGCCACAGGTCCAGCAGACGCTGCTGGAGGGGGCTGACGTCCTGGTACTCGTCGACCACGAAGTGCTGGTACTGGGCGCGGATCTCCTGGGCGATGTCGTGCCGGTCCTGGAGGATGCCCACGGTGAGCAGCAGGACGTCCTCGAAGTCGATGACGCCGCGGTCGCGTTTGACGTCCTCGTAGGCGGCGTAGAGCTGGGCGATCTCGGCCGGGTCGCGCGGAGCTTCGCGGCCGGCCTTGGCCGCGGCGGCGGCGTAGTCGGCGGGGACGGTCTGGGTGACCTTCGACCATTCGATCTCACCGGTGACGTCCCGCAGTTCGCCCCGGTCGAGACGGATGCGGCAGGCGGCGGCCGCGTCCACGACAAGGGGGAACTTGCGGTCGGCGATCCTGGGCAGGCCGCCGCCGACGGCTTTCGGCCAGAAGTACTGGAGCTGGCGCAGGGCGGCGGAGTGGAAGGTGCGGGCCTGGACACCGGCGGCGCCGAGCTGGCGCAGCCGGCCGCGCATCTCGCCGGCGGCGCGGTTGGTGAACGTGACGGCGAGCACGCTGGGGGCCTGGAGGATGCCCGCGCGGACGCCGTAGGCGATGCGGTGGGTGATCGCCCGCGTCTTGCCCGTGCCGGCGCCCGCCAGTACGCACACCGGGCCGTGCAGGGCGGTGGCCACCTCGCGCTGCTCGGGGTCGAGCCCCTCGAGCACCGCGTCGGCCCCGCTCGGCGCTGCCGGGTACGGAGAGCTGTCGGGGCCCTGCGGGAACAGGGGGGAGTGCGTTGCTGCTGTCACACGGCCATGCTGCCAGGTCGGCCGGGACGGGGGTGAAAGTTGTCCACAGGCACGGGCCTACGGTCGTACTAATGCGGCAGGCGTCGTCGCGGGGAGAGGCGCAGGAGAGGTGCCGCGGGTACCGCACGTGCGGGAATGGCGGACCCCTCCCGTACGTTTCGTCCTCAGCGAGCACGCAACCAAGCCGTGAAGGAGCGCGACCGACATGTCGGGCACTGTGACGATGTACAGCACCACGTGGTGCGGCTATTGCCGTCGGCTGAAGGGCCAGATGGACCGAGAGGGCATCGCGTACAACGAGATCAACATCGAGCAGGACCCGGAGTCCGCCGCGTTCGTGGAGAAGGCGAACGGCGGGAACCAGACGGTTCCGACCGTGCTCTTCCCCGACGGTTCGACGCTGACCAACCCTTCGCTGGCCCAGGTCAAGCAGAAGATCGGGGTCTGAGACCCACGTCGGCGGCCACGGCCGCCGGTCGTTCTCCGCGGAGGGCGGCCACCCTTGAACCAAGCGTTTGGGGGCGGTCGCCCTCCGCCGCGTCGTGCGGCCGGTGGGCTCAGACGAAGCTCCTGGTCGGCAGCGGCTTGCCGTACCACAGTTCGATCAGCCTGGCCGCGATGGAGATGCCGTACGGGGGCAGCACCTCGCCGGACTCGAAGGCCGCGTGCAGTTCCTCGCGGGAGAACCAGCGGGCCTCGTGGATCTCGTCGCCGTCGACGTTGATGTCCGTCGAGGTGGCGTGGGCCATGAAGCCGAGCATGAGGCTGGAGGGGAAGGGCCAGGGCTGGCTGGCGACGTACTCGACCTGGCCGACGGTGATGCCGGCCTCCTCGAAGACCTCGCGGCGCACGGACTGCTCGATGGACTCGCCGGGTTCGACGAAGCCCGCGAGCGTCGAGAAGCGCCCCTCGGGCCAGTGGACCTGGCGGCCGAGCAGGATGCGGTCCTCGTCGTCCGTGACGGCCATGATCACGGCCGGGTCGGTGCGCGGGTAGTGCTCGGCGCCGCAGGCCGGGCAGCGGCGGATGTGGCCGGCCGCCGCGATCACCGTGCGTTCGCCGCAGCGGGAGCAGAAGCGGTGCAGGCGCTGCCAGTTCTCCAGGGCGACGGCGTGCACCATCAGGCCCGTGTCCCGGGGGGAGAGCAGCAGGCCCGCCTCGCGCAGACCGGCCGGGCGGGCGGACTGGTCGATGCGGCCGGGCAGGGCGTCCTTCTGGAGCGCGAAGTAGCTCACGCCGTCGTCGTCCGTACCGAGGAAGTAGCGGTGTGCCTCGGTGAGGGGCGCTTCGAAGGACGGGGTCATGACCAGTTCGGTCGTGCCGTCCGGTGTTTCGTCGATGAGGACCTGGCCGCCGGAGACCACGAAGCATCGGGTGGAGGGGTGGCTCCAGGCCGCGGCGAGCCATGCCTCGTCGAGCCGGTGGTGGGCGGCCCGGTCGATGCCGCTCGGGGCGGTGAGCGAGATGGGACGGTCGGCGGTGTGGTCGGTCCAGGTGGTCACAGGTGCTTCCAACTCCCCCGGTGGAACGGATGTTTCGGCAGGCGGTTCAGCGGGACGTACGGCGGGAGGAGACCGGGTCCGGCGGGCTCTGGGCGTGCGGGGCGGCCCTTTCAGTGTGCCGCGTTCCCCGGTCCGCGCGGCCGGTGGTCGGTGCGGGGCGGTGGTCAGTGCTCATCACGCCAGTTCTCCCCAAGGTCCTGCCACAGGTATGCGGCGGTCTCGGCGCCTTTGAGGAGCAGGTCGAGTTCGACCTTCTCGTTCGGGGCGTGCCACCCGTCGGAGGGTACGGAGATGCCGAGGAAGAGCACGGGCGCGTCCAGGACGTCCTGGAGGTCGGCGGCGGGTCCGGAGCCGCCCACGCGCGTGTGCCGGACGGGCTGCTGGAAGGCGCGCCCCATGGCACGTACGACGGCCCGCAGGGCCGGGTGGTCCAGCGGGGTCAGGCAGGGGCGGGTGGCCGGGAGGAAGCCGATCTCGTGCCGGATGCCGGCGGGCAGTTGGCCGGCGACCCACGCACGGACGGCGTCTTCGATGTGGTCGGGTTCCTGTCCTGCGACCAGCCGGAAGGAGAGTTTCACCCACGCGGAGGCCGGGATGATCGTCTTGCTGCCGGGGCCCTGGTAGCCGCCACCGATGCCGTTGACCTCGGCCGTCGGGCGGGACCAGACGCGTTCCAGCGTGGTGTGTCCGGCCTCTCCGTGGGTCGCGGTGGAGTGGGCCGTGCGCAGCCAGCTCTCCTCGTCGAAGGGCAGTTCGGCGAAGAGTTCGCGTTCCCGGTCGGTGAGTTCGGTGACGTGGTCGTAGAAGCCGGGGACGGCCACGCGTGCGTGCTCGTCGTGCAGGGCGGCGACCAGGCGGGCGAGGGCGGTGGCCGGGTTGGGCACCGCGCCGCCGAAGGCGCCGGAGTGGAGGTCCTGCTCGGGGCCGTGCAGGACGATCTCGCACTCGACGAGGCCGCGCATGCCGGTGCACACGGTGGGGGTGTCCTCGGACCACATGCTGGTGTCGGAGACGACGACCGCGTCGGCGGCGAGCCGGTCGGTGTGCTGTTCGACGAGCGCGCGGAAGTTCGGCGAACCGGACTCCTCCTCGCCCTCGACGATCATCTTGAGGTGGACGGCGGGGGCGGTGCGGCCGGTGGCGGCGAGGTGGGCGCGGACGCCGAGTGTGTGGAAGAACACCTGGCCCTTGTCGTCGGCGGCCCCGCGCGCGTAGAGGCGGTTTCCGCGGACGACGGGCTCGAAGGGGTCACTGTCCCAGCCGTCCTCGGGGGCGGCGGGCTGCACGTCGTGGTGGCCGTAGACGAGGACCGTGGGTGCCTGCGGGTCGTCGGAGGGCCACTCGGCGAACACCGCGGGGGCACCGGGGGTCGGCCACACCTCGGTGGTGGGAAAGCCGGTCTCCTTGAGCCGGGCGGCGAGCCAGTCGGCGCTGCGGCGGACGTCCGGGGCGTGGTCGGGCTGCGCCGACACCGACGGGATGCGCAGCCACTCGACGAGGTCGTCGAGGAAGGCGGCACGGTGACCGTCGATGTGGGTGCGGACGACGCTGTCCGGGGTCTCGCTCATGGTCATGAGCCTATCGGCCCGCACTGACATCCCGGTCCGGAGGTGCCTCCGGGGCCGGTTCCTCCCCCGTGAGCAGCCGCTCCAGGGCGTCCCTGCCGGGCAGGTCGTGCGGTCGTACGACCTCGCCGCCGCGCACGTACAGGAACGCGGCCGTGACGGCTTCCAGGGGCACCTGCCGCCGTTCGGCCCAGGCGAGCCGGTAGACGGCCAGCTGGAGGGGGTCTCCGGTGCCGGTGCGGCTGGTCTTCCAGTCGACGATCTCGTACGTCGCCGTCTCCCCCTCGCCCTGCCGGTAGACGGCGTCGATACGGCCGCGTACGACGCGTCCGGCGAGCGTGAGCTGGACGGGGACTTCCACCGCGTAGGGGGTGCGGTGGGCGTACTCGCTGCGTTCGAAGGCGTCCTTGAGTGCCTCCAGGTCGCGTTCGTCGGCGATCTCGGCGTCGCCGCCGGGCAGTTCCTCCGGCTCCAGCAGGGGCAGGCGCAGTTCTTCGAAGCGTGCCTCGACCCAGGCGTGGAAGCGGGTGCCGCGGCGGGCGGCGGGCTGCGGGGGGCGGGGCGGGGGGCGGGCGAGTTCCTGGGCGAGGCCGTCCGGGTCGGCGGCCAGTTTCAGGAGCTGGGTGGCGGTCAGCGTGGTGGGCAGGGGGACGTCGGTGACGCCCTCGCGGGCCCGCAGCAGCTCGCCGGTGAGCGCGTCGAGGTCACGGTCCCAGGAGGCGACGGTGCGGGCTTCTTCGGGGGTGAGGTCGTCGGCGTCGGCGGGATGCTGGCGGGCGTGCGGGACGGTCGGGGCGGCGTCGGGGGACGGCACGCGCGCGTGGGGCTCGTGCGGGGGATCCGACGGGCGGCCTGCGGTCAGGGAGTCCCAGTCGGGGTCGTCCTCCGGGAGGAAGCCGTCGGGGTCCTCGGGAAGGTCCGTGGGCCCCTGGTCGTCCTCCGGGAACACGTCCTCCTCGTAGAGGGCGTCGTCGTAGGGGACCTCGTCGTCCTCCGGCGGGGGCGGCCACTCCGGGTCGTGCGCGGTCTCCGGCCCGGTGTTCTCCTGTGTGGCGAGGCGTTCCAGGTGGGCCAGTACGGTCTCGGCGGCGGCCCGGCGGCGGGCCAGTGCCCTCTCGTCGAGCGGGAGCGGCCAGGCGTGGTCGGCCCTCGCCTCGTGCAGGGCCGGGTTCTCCTCGTCCTCGGCGGGCGGGTCGGCCCATGCCTCGATCTCGCCGTACCCGGCGGTGCAGTGGTCGTACAGGGCCGTCAGGAAGTCGGACGGGCCGCGGGGCTTCTTCTGGTTGGGTCCCCACCAGTGTCCGGAGCCGAGCAGCAGGGAGCGGGGGCGGGTGAAGGTGACGTAGCCGAGGCGGAGTTCCTCGGTGTGCTGGTGTTCCTTCATGTCCTCGTGGAAGGCGCGCAGGCCGCGTGCGTCCCATGCATGGACGTCGGGCAGCGTGGCGGAGTCGCCGCGCAGGGCGTGCGGCAGGACCTTGGCCTGGGCGGTCCATTTCTCGCGGCCCTGGGTGCTGGGGAAGGTGCCGGTGACGAGGCCGGGGACGGCGACGACGTCCCATTCCAGGCCCTTGGACTTGTGCGCGGTGAGGACCTTGACGGTGTTCTCGCCCCCGGGCAGGGCGTTGTCGAGGCCCTTCTCGTACTGCGCGGCCGTACGCAGGAAGCCGAGGAAGGCCAGGACGCTGGCCTCCTGGTCGCCCGCGGCGAAGGACGCGGCGACGTCCAGGAAGTTCGAGAGGGTCTCGCGGCGGCGGGCGGCCAGCGCGTGCGGGGAGGCGGAGAGTTCCACCTCCAGGCCGGTGACGGCGAGGATGCGGTGCAGGACGTCCATGAGGGGGTCGGCGAGCGAGCGGCGCAGTTCGCGCAGTTCGGTGGCGAGCCGGGCGAAGCGCACGCGCGCGTCCGGCGAGAACGGCAGCCCGTCGTCCGCCCGGTCGGCGTCCAGGGGCAGTTCGATGAAGGTGTCGAGGGCGTCCGCGAGGGAGGTCACCTCGGAGGGGTCGGTGCCCTCGACGGCCTCGGCCAGCCGCCGGTCGGGGTCGTCGTCGCCGTCCACGCGCGCGTGGGAGACGAGAATCCGGGCGCGCCGTCCCAGGAGGGCGAGGTCGCGAGGGCCGATGCGCCAGCGGGGTCCGGTCAGCAGGCGGACCAGGGAGGCGTTGGCGCCGGGGTCCTGGAGGACCTCGCAGACGGCGACGAGGTCGGCGACCTCGGGCAGGTGCAGCAGCCCGGACAGGCCCACGACCTCGACGGGGATGTCGCGGGCGACGAGGGCGCCCTGGATCTCGGCGAAGTCGGTGGCCGTGCGGCACAGGACGGCGATCTCGCCGGGTGCCGTCCCGGTGTGCACCAGGTGGGCGACGGAGTCGGCGAGCCAGTCGAGTTCCTCGGCGTGGGTGCGCAGGAGCGCGCAGCGGACCTGGCCGTCGTGTTCGGCGCCCGGGGCCGGTCGCAGTGCCTCCACGCCCGCGTGCATGGCACGCAGGGGCTCGGCGAGGCCGTTGGCCAGGTCGAGCAGGCGTCCGCCGCTGCGGCGGTTCTCGCTGAGCGCCCGGCGGGTGGCGGGACGGCCGTCGGCATGCGGGAAGTGTTCGGGGAAGTCGTCCAGGTTGGCGACGGAGGCGCCGCGCCAGCCGTAGATGGCCTGGCAGGGGTCGCCGACGGCGGTGACCGGGTGGCCGGTGCCGCCGCCGAAGAGCCCGGCGAGCAGGACGCGTTGGGCGACCGAGGTGTCCTGGTACTCGTCCAGCAGGACGACCCGGAACTCGTCCCGCAGGGCGCGGCCCACCTCGGGGACGTCGGCGAGGGCGGCCGACAGGGCGATCTGGTCGCCGAAGTCGAGGAGGTCGCGGTCGCGTTTGGCGGCGCGGTAGCGGGCGACCAGGTCGGCGAGTTCACGGCGGGCGGTGGCGCTCTGGGGGACTTTGCGCAGGTCGTCGTTGGTGAGCCGGGCGCCTTCCAGGACGCGCAGCAGATCGGCGTCGTGGGCGCGCAGGTCCTCGGGGCGTACGAGGTGTTCGGAGAGTTCGGCGTCGAGGGCGAGGAGGTCGCCGATGAGGTCGGGGAAGGAGCGGGTGAGCGCCGGATAGAGGCCGGGGGCTTCGCGCAGGACCCGCGCGGCGAGCTGGTAGCGGGTGGCGTCGGCCAGCAGCCGGGAGGTGGGTTCGAGGCCGAGGCGCAGGCCGTGGTCGGTCAGCAGACGGCCCGCGAAGGCGTGGTAGGTCGAGATGACCGGCTCGCCGGGCGGGTTGTCCGGGTCGATCACGTCCGGGTCGGTGACGCCCGCCTTGACGAGGGCCTTGCGGACGCGGTCGGCCAGTTCGCCCGCCGCCTTGTTGGTGAAGGTCAGCCCGAGCACCTGTTCGGGGGCGACCTGGCCGGTGCCGACCAGCCACACCACGCGCGCCGCCATCACGGTGGTCTTGCCTGAGCCGGCCCCGGCCACGATCACCTGCGGGGCGGGCGGCGCGGTGACGCAGGCCGTCTGCTCCGGGGTGAACGGGATGCCGAGGAGCTCTTTGAGCTGGTCGGGGTGGGTGATACGGGCGGGCACATCGACGAGGCTAGCGGCGGGCACTGACAACGGAGGCCCCGTTGGCGGCCGGGGCGGAGGATGCGCTGGTCAGCACGTGTGGTGCGGTCCGTCACACCTGTGTGTCACGTCACACACACGCGCGTGTCACGCGGAGGGTCGGCCCTGCCGGGTCCGCGCAACCGCCCGTCCGCGCGTGTCACTCCACCACGTGACGGCCCTCCGGGCGCGCGCTGCACGAGGCGCGGAAGGTGCAGTGGGTGCAGTGCTGCCCGGCCGTCGGCGAGAACCGTTCGTCGAGGACCTTGCCCGCGGCGGTGGCCAGGAGGTCGCCCACCCACTCCCCCGCCTCCCCCTCCAGGGCCAGTTGGGTCTGCACCTTGGGCAGCGTGTCGCCGCCGTCCTTCCTGGCCGCGCCCTGCCGCAACTGGACGAGTTCGGCGCCGCCAGGCGGGGGGCGTACGCCGTCGAACGCCTCGTCGACGGCGCCCTCGCGGACGGCGAGCTGGTACACGGCCAACTGCGGGTGCCGGGCCACTTCGGCGGCGCTCGGCGCCTGTTTGCCGGTCTTGAAGTCGACCACGTAGGCGCGGCCCTCGCCGTCCGTCTCGACGCGGTCCATGGAGCCGCGGACGCGCACCTCGTAGTCGCCCGCCTCGATGGTGACGTCGAAGCCGTGCTCGCTCGCCACCGGCGTACGGCCCCCGCGCATGCCGCCCGAGTCGACGTGCCACTTCAGGAAGCGTTCGAGCGCCACGCGCGCGTTGTCCTTCTCCTGGGCCGACTTCCACGGCGCGTCGAAGGCGAGGGCGTTCCACACGGAGTCGAGGCGCTCCATGAGGACGGCGAGGTCGGCGGGGGTGCGTCCGGAGGCGACCTCGTCGACGAGGACGTGCACCACGTTGCCGAACCCCTGGGCGGTGCTCGCCGGCGTGTCGGCCTTCACCTCTCGGCCCAGGAACCACTGGAGGGCGCACGTGTTGGCGAGCTGGTCGAGGGCGCTGCCGGAGAGCACGACGGGTTCGTCGCGCTGGCGCAGCGGCACCTTGCTCTCGGTCGGGTCCCACATGCCCCACCAGCGGTAGGGGTGGGCGGACGGCACCAGGGGACGGCCGTCGTCGTCGGTGAGTGCGGCGAGCCGGGCCAGGCGGCGGGCGGCGGCTTCCCGCAGGGCGTCGGACACGCGCGGGTCGACGATCGTGGCCCGCAGTTCGGCGACGAGCGCGGCGACCGACAGGGGGCGGCGCGGGCGTCCGGTGACGTCCTTGGGTTCGACACCGAGTTCGGTCAGGAACCGGGAGGGCTGGTCGCCGTCGTCGGCGGGCGCCTTCACAGCGGTCACGACCAGGCGTTCCCGCGCGCGCGTGCAGGCCACGTAGAACAGGCGGCGTTCCTCGGCGAGCAGGGCACCCGGGGTGAGGGGTTCGGCCAGACCGTCGCGGCCGATGCGGTCGGCCTCCAGGAGGGAGCCGCGGCGGCGCAGGTCCGGCCACAGCCCCTCCTGGACGCCCGCGACGACGACCAGGCGCCATTGCAGGCCCTTGGCGCGGTGTGCGGTCATCAGGCGTACGGCGTCGGGGCGCACCGCGCGGCGGGTGAGCGTGTCGGCGGCGATGTCCTGGGCCTCGATCTGGGCGAGGAAGTTGAGGGCGCCGCCGCCACCGGTGCGTTCCTCCGCGCGCGCGGCGGTCGCGAACAGCGCGCAGACGGCGTCCAGGTCGCGGTCGGCGTTGCGCCCGGCCGCGCCGCCGCGCCGGGAGGCGCTCTCCAGGCGCCTGGGCCACGGTGTACCGGCCCACAGCTCCCAGAGGGCTTCGGCCGTGCCGCCGCCCGCGAGGCGCTCACGGGCCTTCCTGAGCAGCGCGCCGAGCCGCTGGGCCCCGCGGGCGTACGCCGGGTCGTGCGCGACCAGCCGCTCGGGCTCCGCCAGCGCCCGCGCGAGCAGTTCGCCGGACGGCGGCGGCAGGGCGTTGCCACCGGCCCGCTCCTCCTCGCGCAGGGCACGGCCGAGGCGGCGCAGATCGGCGGCGTCCATGCTCGCGAGGGGGGAGGCGAGCAGGGCGAGGGCGGTTTCGGTGTCGAGCCAGCAGGGGGTGGGGGCGTCGGCGGGCGTGGCGGTGGCGTCGCCTTGCGGCTCTTCGCCGGCTTCGTCGACTTCATCGGCTTCGTCCACCGGTTCATCGGCTTCTTCAGCTTCTTCTTCAGCACGCGCGCGTACGTCGTCGTCCGTGCCCGGCGTCTCCGCGCGGGCCACCGCTCCGAGGGCCGTCAGCAAGGGGGCGATGGCCGGTTCGTGGCGCAGGGGCAGGTCGTCGCCGTCGATGTCGAGGGGGACGCCGGCGGACGTGAGGGCGCGGCGGACAGTGGGGAGGGTGCGGGAGCCGGCACGCACCAGGACCGCCATCTCGCTCCACGGGACGCCGTCCTCCAGGTGCGCGCGACGCAGGAGGTCGGCGATGTTGTCCAGTTCCGCACCGGCGGTCGGATACGTGTGGGCCTCCACCTGCCCTCCGTCCCGTACCGGGGTCAGCTCCCGGTGGGCCCGCACCTTGTCGCCGGGCAGACGCGTGAGGGGCATGCGCCGGGTCAGGAGCCGGGTGGCGGCCAGCGGGACGGCCGACGAGCGGCGGGAGGTGCCGAGGACGTGCACCGGGGCCGGGCGGCCGTCCGTGCGTGGGAAGGCCGCCGGGAAGTCCAGGATGCCGTTCACGTCGGCGCCCCGGAAGGCGTAGATCGCCTGGTCGGGGTCGCCGAACGCCACCAGGGTGCGGCCGCCGCCCGCGAGGGCGTGCAGCAGCCTCAGCTGGGCCGGGTCGGTGTCCTGGTACTCGTCCACGTAGACGGCGTCGTACTGCTCGGCGAGCCGCTGGGCGACCTCCGGGCGGTGGGCGAGGAGGACCGCGCGGTGGACGAGTTCCGCGTAGTCGATCACCCCCTGGAGGTCGAGGGTGTCCAGGTACTCGGCGAGGAAGGCGGACGCGGCCTGCCAGCCGGGGCGGCCGATGCGCCGGGCGAAGGCGTACAGGGCGCCGGGGCCGAGGCCCAGTTCGCGGGTGCGGGCGAGGACCGCGCGGACCTCGTCGGCGAAGCCGCGGGTGGTCAGGCACGCGCGCAGGTCGTCGGGCCAGCGCACGTGGGCCAGGCCGAGCCGCTCCAGGTCCGGCTGGCCCGCGAGCAGTTCGCGCACGGCCACGTCCTGTTCGGGGCCCGACAGCAGCCGCAGGGGTTCGGCGAACAGGTCGCTGTCCTGGTGGGCGCGGAGCAGGGCGTAGCAGAACGAGTGGAACGTGGTCGCCCTGGGCGCGCGGGCGTCGCCGGTGCGCAGCGCCGTGCGGTCGCGCAGTTCGACCGCAGCCCGGCGGCTGAACGTCAGCACCAGGATGCGTTCCGGGTCGGCGCCGCGGGCGATGCGGGCGGTCACCGACTCGACGAGCGTGGTCGTCTTGCCCGTGCCGGGACCGGCCAGGACGAGCAGGGGGCCGGTGCGGTGGTCAACCACTGTGCGCTGGTCTGCGTCCAGAGGAGGGGGATCCATCCGGGCCGGAGGGGTACGGACCAGCCGGTAGGCGCCACGGTTCCCCTGGCGCACCTGATGGTGCGCCGGACGCCTGGTGGAGGAAGAGGAGCTCACGTGGTTCGCCGGTCCTGGTGTTCGTACTGGTCGCACTGGTCGTACGAGTGGGCCCCTTGCCGCGCGTGGCGGGCGGTGACCGCGGGATGAGGGGGACGCCTGCCGCCGACGCTACGCCGGTGGGGGCGGCGGACGGAGCGCTTCGGCCCGTTCCCTCCCCGCACACGCGGCACGCGCGTCCCTCGCTGGACGAACGTACGGCATGCGACGGATGTGCCCCCGTTCCCCCGTACGGACCACACGCCGCCCCCAGGGCCCGTGGATGGCGGAAGCTGTCAGATGTGACCGTCCCCGCGTGCGCCGCCGTCCCATCGCGCCCGTTTCATGTCGACGCGGGGCAGGTGGCCCTCGGTGGCCCGACTCGCCTCTTTCAGAGGGGTGCCATCGGTGCGGTAGTGGCCCAGGGCCTCCAGTTCGTGCCCCGGGAGCAGCACTCCGTCCGCGCGGACGACACGCCACCAGGGGACCGCGCTTCCGTAGAGGGCCATCACCCGCCCCACCTGGCGCGGGCCGCCCTCCTCAAGCCACTCGGCGACGTCGCCGTACGTCATCACGCGGCCGGGCGGGATCAGTTCGGCGACCTCCAGGACGCGTTCCGCGTACTCCGGCAGGGCGGTCGCCGGAAGGTTCTCCTCGCTCATCCGCCCCATCCTGCCCCACGCCACGGACAATGCGACGAGATGGTCACCGAAAGTAACCCTCGCCCCGAGGCGGCGCTTGGGGCAGACTGTGCGCCCCCTCTTTTGCACCCTGATGCCCGCGTGTGTCGGGTGGGCATGCCACCATCGTGCGGGCGGTGACCGGTGATACGAGATCAAGAAGAGACGGCGATGCAACAGGGCGTGCACCCCGAGGACACGGCGGGCGACCCTGATGCCTCGGCGCGCCCGGACGCCGCCGACACGGGTGGGGATGTGCACCGGGAGACGGACGGCGTGCACAAGAAGACGCCCGGAAACGAGACCCCGCAGGTGAGCGAGGCCGAGCCGGAGGACGGCACGGACCCGCCCTGCGCGGACGAGACCCACAACGACGAGGTCGAGGGCGACGAACCGTTGCTCCCCGCGCGCGTGCACCGTCCGCTGGACCTGATGCGGGTCGTGGCGGGCATTCTCGCGATCGTCGTCCTGCTCGCGATCTCGGCGTTCGCGCACGGCACCACGTCCGGGTTCGAACAGGACATCAACAAGGGCACGGGACAGGCACCCGACCTGCTGATCAAGCTCGCTGGCCTGGTGTCGAGCATCGCGATCCTGCTGGTGCCGGTGGCCTTCGCGATCGAACGGCTGATCAAGCGCGACGGGCTGCGCATCGCCGACGGCGTCCTGGCCGCGGTCCTCGCGCACGGAGTGACCCTCGCCACCGACCTGTGGGTCGCCAGGGCCGCCCCGGGCTCCATCCAGGAGGCGCTCACCCAGCCCTCGCCGGGTGACATCCACGCCCTGACCGACCCGGTGCACGGCTACCTCGCCCCGGTCATCGCGTACATGACCGCCGTCGGCATGTCGCGACGGCCGCGCTGGCGTGCGGTGCTGTGGGTGGTGCTGCTCCTGGACGCGTTCTCGATGCTGGTCACCGGGTACACGACCCCGTTCTCGATCCTCCTGACGGTGCTGATCGGCTGGACCGTGGCGTACGCGACGCTGTACGCGGTGGGCTCGCCGAACGTGCGGCCCACCGGGCAGACGCTGATGGCGGGGCTGCGGACGGTCGGGTTCCGCCCGGTGAGCGCGGCGCGCGAGGACGCGCTCGACACGCCCGAGAACAGCGACCGGGGACGGCGTTACTTCGTCACCCTGGAGGACGGGCCGCCGCTGGACGTCACGGTCGTCGACCGTGAGCAGCAGGCGCAGGCTTTCTTCTACCGTGCGTGGCGCAACCTGACGCTGCGCGGCTTCGCCACCCGCAGCAGCCTGCAGTCCCTGCGCCAGGCCCTGGAGCAGGAAGCGCTGCTGGCCTACGCGGCGATCGCGGCCGGGGCCAACGCGCCCAAGCTGATCGCGACCTCCGAACTGGGCCCCGACGCGGTGATGCTCGTCTACGAGCACACCGGCGGCCGTACGCTCGACTCGCTGCCGGACGAGGCGATCACCGACGAGTTGCTGCACGACACCTGGCTTCAGGTGCGGGCCCTGCAGTCGCGGCGGATCGCGCACCGCAGGCTGGCGGGCGACGCCATCCTGGTGGATCGTTCCGGCACGGTCATCCTGACCGATCTGCGCGGCGGCGAGATCGCGGCCAACAACCTGCTGCTGCGCATGGACGTGGCGCAGTTGCTGACCACGCTCGGGCTGCGGGTGGGCGCGGAGCGCGCGGTGGCCTCGGCGGTCGGCGTGCTCGGCCCGGACGCCGTCGCCGACTGTCTGCCGATGCTCCAGCCGATCGCGCTGACGCGCTCCACGCGCGCGACGCTGCGCCGACTGGCCAGGGAGCGGGCGCAGCGCGAGCGTGACGCGGTCCTGGAGGCGTCCAGGCAGGCCAAGGCGGCCCGGCTGGCGGAGGTCCAGCAGCAGCCCGGGGTCGTCCTGGAAAAGGCCGACAAGAAGGCCGACAAGAAGCTCGTACGGGCCGAGCAGCGGGCCGAGAAGCGGGCCATCGACGAGGCACTGGAGGAGGCCCGCGAGGAGGATCTGCTCACCCAGATCCGGCACCAGGTGCTGCTGATCCGCCCGCAGGCGCCGGTCGAACCGGCCCGTCTGGAGCGGGTGCGGGCGCGCACGCTGCTGAGTTTCTTCGCCGGTGCCATCGGCGCGTACTTCCTGCTCACGCAGCTCACCCATATCGAGTTCGGCCCTCTGTTCGAGAGCGCGAACTGGGGCTGGGTGGCGGCGGCCGTGATGTTCTCGGCGCTGAGCTACTTCGCCGCCGCGATGAGCCTGCTCGGGTTCGTGCCGGAGCGGGTGCCGTTCCTGCGGACGGTGGCGGCGCAGGTCGCCGGGTCGTTCGTGAAGATCGTGGCACCGGCCGCGGTGGGCGGTGTCGCCCTGAACACGCGGTTCCTGCAACGGGCCGGGGTGCGGCCGGGGCTCGCGGTGGCGAGTGTGGGCGCCTCCCAGTTGTTCGGGCTCGGCTGCCACATCCTGATGCTGCTGTCCTTCGGCTATCTGACCGGCACCGAGAAGACGCCGTCGCTGTCGCCGTCCCGCACGGTCATCGCCGGTCTGCTGACGGTCGCGGTGCTCGTGCTCGTGGTGACCTCGGTGCCCTTCCTGCGGAAATTCGTCGTCACGCGCGTGAGGTCGCTGTTCGCGGGTGTCGTGCCGCGCATGCTCGACGTGCTCCAGCGGCCGCAGAAGCTGATCACCGGGATCGGCGGCACGCTGCTGCTGACCGCCTGCTTCGTGATGTGCCTGGACGCGTCGATCCGCGCGTTCGGCCACGAGGCGCCGACCACGCTGAGCCTGGCCAGCGTCGCCGTCGTCTTCCTCGCCGGCAACGCGCTCGGCTCGGCCGCACCGACCCCGGGCGGCGTGGGCGCGGTCGAGGCGACCCTGACGGTCGGTCTGATCGCGGTGGGGCTCCCCAAGGAGGTCGCCGCCCCGGCGGTGCTGCTGTTCCGCCTCCTGACCCTGTGGATCCCCGTCCTGCCGGGGTGGCTGGCCTTCAACCATCTGTCGCGGAAGGGTTCCTTGTAAGCCGCCTCGTGCACGCGGTAAGCCTCCTCGTGCACGTGCGCGTCCACGAGCCAGGAGGGCACGGACGCCGGTGCTCATGCACACGCGTGCGTGGCCCGGGCGCCGAACTCACCCGCACGGACCGCGTCCCGAGCGTCCGGCCCCTTACGACCGCAGGATGGGGACATGCCCACCCCTGTCCGGCTGCGTGCCGCCGCCCTGACCGCCACCGCCGTCCTGCTGCCCTGTCTGCTGGCCGGGTGTGACGACAGCTCACCGGACGAGAACCTGCCGGACCAGAAGCTGAGCTGGAAGACCTGTGCGGCGCCCTCGGCCGCCGAGGGCGGCGGGGCGGCACCCTCCGCGCTGCCGGGCGGGGCGACCTGGCAGTGCGCCACCCTGAAGGCGCCGCTCGACTGGTCGAAGCCCAAGGGGGACACGATCGGCATCGCGCTGATCCGGGCGAAGGCGAGCGGCGCGGCGGGCAGGCGCATCGGCTCACTGATCTTCAACTTCGGCGGCCCCGGCGGCTCGGGCATCTCCGCGCTGCCCTCCTTCGCCGACGACTACGCGACCCTGCGCACCCGCTACGACCTGGTGAGTTTCGACCCGCGCGGGGTCGGCCGCAGCGCGGGCGTCCGCTGCGAGAGCGACACGCGGCTCGACGCGTACTTCCAGCAGGACGCCACCCCCGACGACACCGCCGAGGAGAAGCAACTCCTGGACAACACCAAGGAGTTCAACGCGGCCTGCGAGAAGCACTCGGGCCGGGTGCTGCCGCATGTGCGCACCACCGACGCGGCCCGTGACATGGATCTGATGCGCCAGGTCCTCGGCGACACGAAGATGCACTACTTCGGCATCTCCTACGGCACCGAACTCGGCGGCGTCTACGCCCACTTGTTCCCGAAGAACGTCGGCCGGGCCGTGTTCGACGGCGTCGTCGACCCGACGCAGACCCCCGAACAGAGCGCGCTCGGCCAGGCCCAGGGCTTCCAGCTCGCGCTCGACAACTTCGCCGCGGACTGCGTCGCCAAGAGCGACGGCTGCCCGGTCGGCGACAGCGAACAGGACGTCAAGGACCGCATCGCGAAGCTCCTGAAGAGCCTGGACGGCACCCCGATCCCCGGCATCCTCCCGCGCCGGCTGACCCAGACCGCGGCGACCAACGGCATCGCGCAGGCCCTGTACTCCAAGGACTTCTGGGAGTACCTGACCGAGGGTCTGCAACAGGCGTACGACGGCGACGGCCGGGTCCTGCTGCTGTTGTCGGACTCGCTGAACGGGCGCAGCCAGAACGGGCAGTACAGCAACATCGCGGCGGCGAACGCGGCCATCAACTGCGCCGACGAGAAGCCGCGTTACACCCAGGACCACGTCCGCACGAAGCTCGCGGAGTTCCGGGCCGCCTCGCCGCTGTTCGGCGACTACCTGGCCTGGTCCATGCCGAGCTGCACCGGCTGGGCGGTGGCCGGTGCCGCCGACCATCCCGATGTCTCCGCGTCCGGCGCCGCGCCCGTCCTGGTGGTCGGCAACACGGGCGACCCGGCGACGCCGTACGAGGGGGCGCGGAAGATGGTGGACGCGCTGGGCAAGGGCGTCGGCGTCGAACTCACGTACAAGGGCCAGGGGCACGGCGCCTACGACAGCAAGAACACGTGCGTGCGGAACGCGGTGAACGGCTATCTGCTCGACGGGACGGTGCCGGCCGCGGGGACCGTGTGCTCGTAGGGCCAAAGGCGGTTCGACGGCGGGCCGCGAAATGGGCCGCCGACTCGATCCGGCACGGAAAACAGCAGGTCAGAGAGTTATCCACAGGCCGCAACGGGCTTGTCGTGATCCGCCTACCATGGCCACAGCGCCCTTCGCGATCAGATGCGGCGGGCCTGCGAGTGGGGGGACGAGGACATGGCACGTTTCGTACGGTGGACGGCTCTGGCCGGTGCCGCTCTGCTGGTGGCCGGGTGCAGCGCCGGTTCGTCGGCCGACGGCAAGTCCGGCGCGTCGCCCGGCGGTGACACGGCGTCTTCGGCTTCCGCCTCCGATGCCTCCGGGGCGGTGCTGCCGGCCTCGCTCACCTCGCAGAAGCTCGCGTGGGGCCGCTGTACGGGCACGACGGATTCGCCCGCGCCCGGGGGCGATTGGCAGTGCGCGACCCTCAAGGCGCCACTGGACTGGTCGAAACCCGGCGGCAGGACGATCGGCCTGGCGCTGATCCGGTCCAAGGCGACCGGCGGCAACCGCATCGGCTCGCTCCTGTTCAACTTCGGCGGCCCCGGCGGCTCGGGCGTGTCGACGATGCCGGGGTACTCGGCGATCGTGCCGAAGCTGCACGAGCGGTACGACCTGGTCAGCTGGGATCCGCGGGGCGTGGGCGCCAGCGAGGGCATCCGCTGCCGCAGCGACCAACAGATCCAGGCCGCCGAGACGGTCGACGCGACGCCGGACGACGCTGCGGAGGAGACCGCCTACCTCAAGGACGCCGCCGCCTTCGGCAAGGGCTGCGAGAAGGCCGCGGGCGAGCTGCTCGCGCATGTCTCGACGACCGACACCGCCCGCGACATGGACCTGATGCGCCAGGTCCTCGGCGACACGAAGATGCACTACTTCGGCATCTCCTACGGCACCGAACTCGGCGGCGTCTACGCCCACTTGTTCCCCTCGAAGGTGGGGCGGCTGATCCTGGACGCGGTCGTCGACCCGACCGCCGACGCCGTGGGCAACGCGCTGAACCAGACTCGGGGCTTCCAGCGCGCGCTGAACGACTACCTCAAGTCGACCGGCCAGGACCCGAAGAAGGGCACCCGGAAGATCGCGGCCCTGCTGAAGCGGATCGACGCGAAGCCGCTGAAGACGTCCTCCGGCCGCGAACTCACCCAGACGCTGGCCGTCACCGGCATCGTCCTGCCCCTCTACAGCGAGGAGAGCTGGCCCACGCTCACCGCGGCGCTCAAGTCGGCCGAGAACGGGGACGGTTCGGCCCTGCTGTCGCTGGCCGACGGGTACAACGAGCGGGACGCCTCGGGGCACTACGGCACGACGACCCACTCCCAACGGGTCATATCGTGCTTGGACGACAAGCAGCGGCCGACCGCCGCCGAGACGAAGAAACGGCTGGCCGAGTTCGAGAAGGTCTCGCCCGTGTTCGGCGACTTCCTGGGCTGGGACACCGCGGGCTGGTGCCACGACTGGCCGGTGGCGGGCGAGTTCGACCATCCGCAGGTGAGCGCGGCGGGGGCCGCGCCGATCCTCCTGGTGGGCAACACCGGCGACCCGGCGACGCCGTACGAGGGGGCCCGCAGGATGGCGGACGCGCTGGGCAAGGGCGTCGGTGTGGAACTCACCTGGAAGGGCGAGGGACACGGGGCCTACGGCAGTGGGAGCGACTGTGTCGACTCCACGGTGAACAGCTACCTGCTGGACGGGACGGTGCCGAAGGACGGCAAGGTCTGCTCGTAACGGCGGCGGGGGCCCCGGGCACCCGAAGTGCGCGAGGCCCCCGCCGACGAGAAGGGGAGGTGAGCGAAGGCTCAGTACACGGGCTTGTGCGGTTCGACCTGGTGGACCCAGCCGATCACACCGCCGCCGACGTGCACCGCGTCCGCGAAGCCGGCGGACTTCAGGACGGCGAGGACTTCCGCACTGCGGACACCCGTCTTGCAGTGCAGGACGATCTTCTTGTCCTGCGGGAGGGTCTCCAGGGCGGTGCCCATGAGGAACTCGTTCTTCGGGATCAGCTTGGCGCCCGGAATGGACACGATCTCGTACTCGTTGACCTCGCGGACATCGATGATCTCGATGTTCTCGCCGTCGTCGATCCACTCCTTGAGCTGCTTGGGAGTGATCGTCGAACCGGCCGCCGCCTCCTGGGCCTCCTCGGAGACGACGCCGCAGAAGGCTTCGTAGTCGATGAGTTCGGTGACGGTCGGGTTGGGGCCGCACACCGCGCAGTTGGGGTCCTTGCGGACCTTGACCTGGCGGTACTGCATCTCCAGGGCGTCGTAGATCATCAGGCGGCCGACCAGCGATTCGCCGGTGCCGGTGAGGACCTTGATGGCCTCGGTGACCTGGATGGAGCCGATGGACGCGCACAGCACGCCCAGCACGCCGCCCTCGGCGCAGGAGGGGACCATGCCC
Source organism: Actinobacteria bacterium OK074 (assembly GCA_001298575.1). Classification (GTDB taxonomy): domain Bacteria; phylum Actinomycetota; class Actinomycetes; order Streptomycetales; family Streptomycetaceae; genus Streptomyces. Next base: position 16,180 of record LJCV01000298.1, on the reverse strand, counting down.
GGGGGCGGGGGCTCCGGGTAGAGGCAGCGGTAGCAGGGCCCGTACTCGGACCAGAAGACGGACGCCTGGCCGTCGAAGCGGTAGATCGAGCCCCAGACGTAGGGCTTGTTGAGCAGCACGCACGCGTCGTTGACCAGGTAGCGGGTCGCGAAGTTGTCCGTGCCGTCGACGATCAGGTCGTACTGGCTGAAGATGTCCATCACGTTCTCGGCCTCAAGCCGTTCCTCGTGAAGGATCACGTTCACGTACGGGTTGATGCCAAGGACGGAGTCGCGCGCGGACTCGGCCTTGGAACGGCCGATGTCGGCCTGGCTGTGGATGATCTGGCGCTGGAGGTTGGACTCGTCGACCTCGTCGAACTCCACGATGCCGAGGGTTCCCACCCCGGCCGCGGCCAGGTACATCAGCGCCGGCGAGCCCAGGCCGCCGGCGCCCACACAGAGCACCTTGGCGTTCTTCAGCCGCTTCTGCCCGTCCATCCCCACGTCCGGGATGATCAGGTGGCGGGAGTACCTGCGGACCTCGTCTACGGTGAGCTCGGAAGCGGGCTCGACCAGGGGTGGCAGCGACACGGGGACTCCGTTGGTCGGTCGATCACTACAGTTGTTCTGTCTGTAACACTGCCACGCCTTTCTTCATTCCGAGACACCCGGTCCGAGGCGCGAGACGATGTCGTCCCAGTAGCCGGGCACCGTTTCCCAGGGGTCCGCGCGGCCGTCGCGGTCCGTGCGGTCGGTGAAGTAGACCGTGCCGGCCCCCTGCCAACGGGCGATGCGCAGCGCCTCGTCGAGGTGGCCGCGGGGCACGCCGTGGACGAAGTGGCAGAAGAGTTCCGGTGGATGCCCGGCGGTCCACTCGGCCACCTGCGACCAGCGGTACTCGCTCCACGGGCCGGAGAAGGTCACCAACTGGTCGGCGGCCTCGACGTATCCGGGGTGCGGATGGGTGCCGTGGCCGAGGACGAGGTGACCGCCGTCGAGAAGCGTCCGGAGTGTCGCGGTCGTGCGGTGGACCGCGGGCAGTGCGGCGCGTTCGGTGGGGCAGCGGGCGAGGAGGAAGCCGTCGGTCCGGTACCAGTCGAGGTAGCGGTGGGCGTCGGCGGCCAACTCGCCGGAGGCGCGGGCCCCGTAGGCGGCGTCGAGGCGGCCCAGCACGCGGACGCCCGCGTTGCGCAGCCGGCCCGCGGCCTCCAGACAGTGCGGGTCGGGGAAGGCTCCGGGGCCGTTGGCGACGTTCAGGACGGCCCAGTGGAGGGGGGCGCCGGGGCGGGCGAGTTGCCCCCACTGGGCCGGTGCGAGGAGGGGGTGGGCGTAGCCGGGGATGCCGAAGCCGAGGCTGAGCCGGGTGGCCGGAGTATCCACCGGGGTGCCCGCCGGGGTGCTCGTCACATGCGGCATGCGGCCTCCATCCAGATGTCGGCCAGGGATTCCTCCAGGTTGATCCGGGGCCGCCAGCCGAGCCGGTCGCGGGCGGTGCGCACGTCGGCCTGCTGCCAGCTGCCGCAGCCGTCCGGGTACGGGTACGCGACCGGGACGGCGTGGTCGGAGTCGGGGCGGGGGTGTCCGATGGCCGGGCGGACGGGGCCGGGCGGGCCGTCGAGTTCGTGCAGCGCACCGCCGTATCCGGCCACGCGCGCGAGCATGGCGGCCGCGTCCCGCAGGCGTACGGCACGGCCGGAGCCGATGTTGATGACGCCCTGGGCGGCGGAGAGGGAGGCGGCGTGCACGGCACGGGCGACGTCGCGTACGTCCACGAAGTCGCGCTGGACGCCGAGGCCGCCGAGTTTGAGTTCGCCGTCGCCGGACTGCATCGCGCGGCGCATGGCCTCGGCGAGGCGGCCGAGGGGGGAGCCGGCCGGGGTGCCGGGGCCCGCGGGTGAGAACACACGCAGGACCACGGCGTCCAGGCCGGAGCCGAGGACCAGTTCGGTGGCGGCCAGCTTGCTGACGCCGTACGGGCCACCGGGACGGGGGACGGCGTCCTCGGGCGTGGAGGAGCCCGGCTGGCTGGGGCCGTACTCGGCACCGCAGCCGACCTGGACGAGCCGGGCCCCGCAACCGCTGCGCCGGATCGCCTCGCAGACGGTGGCGACGGCGACGGTGTTGTGGCGGGTGAGTTCCCGGGCACCGCCACGGGTGGCGCCCGCGCAGTTGACGACGACACCGGGGTGGACGGCGCCCAGGAAGCGGGTGAGCGCGCCGGGGCTGCCGGTCGCGAGGTCGAACCGTACGTCGGCGTCGTCGCCGCGGCCGAGCGCGGTGAGCTGCACGGCCGGGTCGGCGAGGAGACGTTCGGCGACGAAGCGGCCGATGTAGCCGTTGGCTCCGATCAGCAGGACCCTCATCGTGCGGCTCCCCCGTCGGACGGGCCGGGTGTTCCGGGGTGGGTGGTGGTCATGTGGTGCTCTCTTTCAACGGTTTCATCGGGCTTTCAACGGGTCGTCGGGGGTGGTGTGCGGAGGTCTTCGGTGGGCGGCTCGCCCGGGTGGGCGTGGGCGGAGGCCCGGGTCAGCCGGCGCATCGCGTGGACGAGCAGGACCAGGGCGGCGCCGCCGCAGGTGAGCGCCGGGAGGACGGTCGCGCCCAGAGCGCCGACGAGACGCTCGACGGGGGTGGCCAGGGAGGAGCAGTACGGCAGGTGCGCGGCGTGGACCGCCGTCAGGGCGACGGCCTCGACGGTGCCTGCCGTGGCGAGGGCCGGCGCCGGGGCGCGGGTGAAGCCGTGCGCGGTGAGCAGCCGGGCGAGCAGGAGCAGGGCACCGAGGGTCCAGGCTCCGGCGTACGCGGCGATCCCGGTGGGTTCGCCGAGCAGCGGGCCGCACAGGGCCAGCAGGGCACCGAGGGCGCACAGGAAGAGGGTGAACACGCCCAGGAGCAGCGGTCGCAGGGAGGAGGCGAAGTCCGTCAGGGCGCGGCTGGTGGCCAGTCGGCGGCGGGCGCCGGCGGCCAGAAGGTGGGCGCAGAAGGCCGCGGGGGCGCAGGCCAGGGCGAGGGCCAGGAGGGAGGCCGTGGCGGGGTGCCACAGACGGTCGGGGCCGCCGGGCAGTCCGCCGGTCAGGAAGCCGTCGCCGAGGAAGGCGTAGGCGAGCAGCCAGCACGTCCACCCGTAGGTGACGGTCCGTGTGCGGTACCGGCTGTGCAGGGGGCCACGACCGAGCGCCGCGTGCAGGCCGAGGGCCACGGCGAGGACCCCGGCCGCGCCCACGGCCAACCGGGGCCGCCCCTCGGTGAGCCGCAGGCCGACGAGGGCCGCCGCACACAGGGTGCCGGGCAGGAGCGCGAGCGGGGCCCAGGTGCGGGCCCGCGGGTAGGGGCTGCCGGGGAGTGCTCCGGCGTACGGGGGGCGTGCGGTCGCGCCGGAGCGCGCGGCGGAGGGATGCGCGCCGGGGTACGTGCCGGGCGCGTTCGGTCGGCCGGTGGGGTCGTTCGGCCAGGGGGCGGTGTCGCCGTCGCGGGGCACGCGCGCGTACAGCTCCTCCGCGAGCGAGAACACGTCACGGTGCCGGAAGCGGGCGGCGGTGCGGTCGGTCATGCCGTGCGCCTCCAGACCGGCCGCGATCTCCAGCGGGTCGACGGCCCGTTCACAGAGGTCACGGTGGCGGTGCAGCAGGGCTTTGACGGGGTCGGCGGCGGCGCGCCGGGGGGCGGCGGGAGCGGGAAGAGGACTTGCGGCGCCGGACCGGTCGGGAACTTCCAGGCCGTCGGGGTGGTCGCCGAGTTCCGTGCGTTCGGTCATCGCGCGCCCTCCCCCGCCGGGACCGGATCCGGCTGCCGGGGTGGCGTCGGCGGCGGCCCCGGCGGCGTCACCCGTACCGGCGTCACCGGCGCCGGCAGGCTCACGGGCGCCCCTGACGCCCCGGCCCCGCCCGACGCCGCTACCCCACCCGGGGCCCCGCCCAGCGCCCAGCTCGGGCGGACCCGGGGGCTGCGGCGGGGTTCGGTCCAGCGGACCGGGACGTGGGCCTCGGCGGGGACGCCGAACGGCAGCGGGTCGCCCGTGTCGTCCATGACCGGCCGGTGCGCCGGGAAGTGCGAGACGACGTCCAGGTAAATGCCGTGAAATGCCGCGATGTTCTGCTCGACGGTGAACAGTTCGAGAGCGCGGGCGCGGGCCGCCGCGCCCAGGCGCTCACGGCGCTCGGGGTCGCGCAGCAGCGCGACGCACGCCTCCGCGAGCGCCCGCGGATTGCGCGGCGGCACGACCAGCCCCGTACCGCCGATGACCTCGACGACCGCGCCCACGTCCGTCGACACCGTCGCGCGTCCGCAGAACATGGCCTCGACGAGGCTGATCGGGAAGCCCTCGACGACGCTGGACAGCACGACGACGGCGCCGGCCGCGTACGCCTGCGCCAGTTCGGGCACGTCCGGGCCGCCGATCTCCTCGAACGACACCGGGTTGTCGCCTATCGCGTAGGTGCCCTCTGCCTCGTCGGGGAAGAGCTGCGCGGCCAGCGCCCGGCAGTGCCCCAGGTAGGCCGCGCCCTCGCCGCCGACGGCCGCGCCGACGATCCGCAGCCGCGCCCCGGGCTGCCGCCTGCGGATTTCCGCGAAGGCGTGCAGGAGGCCGACCAGGTCCTTGGCCGGTTCGACGCGGCCGACCCAGACCAGGGTGTCCGGCTCCGCGCGGTCCGTGCCCGCCTCGCCGACCTCGGCGAACCGTGTCGCGTCCATGCCAGGGTGGACCGTGCGGAGCCTGTCCCGGTCGGCGCCGCACCGTTCCTGCCAGCGGCGGGCATGGGCGTTGCCGTGTGTGATGCGGGCGGCCTGTCCGTACACCTCGGCGGCGAGGCGGCCGTGGAAGGCGGCGAGCAGCGCGCGTACGGCGGGGGGCGCGTCGCCCGAGGCGAGGTAGTGCGCCCGGAGCTGGAGGCCGTACTCGGTGACCAGCAGCGGGACCCCGGCGAAGTGGTGGGCGAGCAGTCCGGGCAGGGCCGCCGTGCCGCCGGCGGTGGCGTGGCACAGGTCGACCGCGGCGAGGCCGTCGTCCTCGTACCAGTCGAGGGAGAGGGGGCGCAGGGAGCGTTCGACCTGTGCGGCCACGGAGAGGAGTTCCGGTACGCGGGCCGTGCGCGCCGCGCGGAGTGCGCCGGGCGCACGACAGGCGCGTTCCCAGATGCGTACGGCGGTCTCGGAGCGCAGTGCGCCGGTCAGTCCGCCTTCGTCGCGGGCGAGTTCGGCGAGGGCGTACAGGGCGTTGCCGAAACGGTCCGCCTCGGGGCCCGCGGCGACCGGGGCGCCCAGCGTGGCGCCGGGCTGCCCCGCCGAGCAGACCGCGGTGGCCAGTTCCGCGTACGCCTCGGCGAACCGCCGACGGGTGCGGCGGCCGTATGTGACGCCGTCGTCCTCCGCGGTCCACAGCGGCGCGGTGCGCACGCGGGTGACCTGCGGCGGGAGCGGGACCCAGTCCTCGTCGTCCTGGCGCGCGCCGCGGCTGAGCGCGTAGACCTCGAACTCGTGCCGCCCGAGCCCGCGTACGAGCCGGTCGCACCAGAGCCTGGCGTCACCACTCACATACGGATAGCCACCCTCCGTAAGCAGTCCGATGCGCACGCGCGCACCCCCGATCTCCCTTATGGGGAGCCGCCGTTGACCCGGCGGCTCGCAGCGGGACGAACGTATGCGGACATGCCGGTGGCGCGACGGACGGTTGTCCGTCACGCCACCAAAAGGGGTGAACGGTCGTAACTTTCCCGTGCGGGTTGCGTTTTCCCGCGCTAGGGGATCAAGCAGTTACGTTTCGTCAACCATCGGCCAGGGAGAAGCAGGAGGCCGACGAGGGCCGAGTCGCGTGTGGGGCGGCCCGGTTCACACCGCCGCCAACTCCCTCCGCGCCGCCCGGCGTTCGGCCGCCACCGCCGGATCGAGGGCGGGTACGGCGGCCAGCAGCTGCTTGGTGTAGGGGTCCCGGGGCGCGTCGTACACCTGGTCCGCGGGGCCGTACTCCACGATCTCGCCGCGGCGCATCACCGCGACCCGGTCGCTGACCTGGCGCACCACCGCGAGGTCGTGCGCCACGAAGACCAGGGCGAGACCCAGCTCGCGCTGCAACTCGCCGAGCAGGGCGACGACCTGGGCCTGCGTGGTGACGTCGAGCGCGGAGACCGGCTCGTCGCACACGATGATCCGCGGGTCGGCGGCCAACGCCCGTGCGATGCCGACGCGTTGGCGCTGCCCACCGCTGAACTCGTGCGGGTAGCGGCCGTAGTGCTCCGGGTCGAGGCCGACGCGCTCCAGGAGTTCCCGTACGCGCCCCTTGATCCGCTCCTCGTCCCGTTCGCCGCGTGCCCTCAGCGGGTCGGCGATCGACTCGCCCACGCTGCGGCGGGGGTTGAGGGAGGACACCGGGTCCTGGAACACCATCTGGACGGCGGGGCTGACGCCCGCGTGGGCGCGCCCCGCGTACCGGACCTCACCGGAGGTGGGTTCCAGGAGTCCGACGAGCATCCGGCCGAGCGTGGTCTTCCCGCTGCCGCTCTCGCCGACGACGCCTAGGGTCTCGCCCCGGCGGATCTCCAGTGAGACACCGTCGACGGCCGCGAACCGCCGCTTGCCGCGCCCGAACTCCCGCGTCAGCGCGACGGCTTCGAGGACGGGGGGATCAATTGTTGACGGTTCCGGTCCGGGATCGACGGCGTCAATGTCGACGTCACGGCCATCAACATCAGCAATGTGACCGTCGAGGCGGTCAACGTCATCAACATCGCCCCCGCCACCGTCAACACGATCAACACCCGCACCCGCACGGTCAACCCGAGCAACGTCCGCCCGGGGCACGTCCACCCGGGGCACCGCACTCAGCAACTGCCTCGTGTACGCCTCCCGGGGCGCCCCGAGCACCTCGCCGACACTGCCGTGCTCCACCGCCCGGCCGTGCCGCATGACGAGGACCTCGTCGACGCTCTCCGCCGCGACGCCCACGTCGTGGGTGACCAGCAGGAGCCCCATCCCCGTCTCCTCCCGCAGGGTGTGCAGCAGGTCGAGGATCTGGGCCTGGACCGTGACGTCCAGGGCGGTCGTCGGCTCGTCGGCGATCAGCAGCTCAGGTTCGCAGGCCAGGGCCATGGCGATCAGCGTCCGCTGGCGCATGCCGCCGCTGAACTCGTGCGGGCGGGACCGGGAACGGCGGGCCGCGTCCGGGATGCCGACCCGGTCGAGGACCTCCACCGCACGCGCGCGTGCCGCCCGGCGGGACGCGCGCGTGTGCACGCGGTAGACCTCGGCGATCTGGTCGCCGACCGCGTAGTACGGGTCGAGGGAGGACAGCGGGTCCTGGAAGACCATCGCCGCCCTGCCGCCGCGCAGCCGCCGCAGTTCCTCGTCCGAGGCCGCCTGTACGTCGACGCCGGCCACCCGGAGCGAACCGCCGACCACGGCGCCCGTCCCCCGGTGCAGCCCCAGCAGCGCCGACGCCACCGTCGACTTGCCGGAGCCGGACTCCCCCACCAGGCCGAGCGCGGCGCCCTTCGCGAGCCGGAACGACAGCCCGTCGACGGCTTTCAGGGACCCGAACGCGACGGTCAGGTCGGTGACGTCCACCAGGTTGCCGACCTCGTCAACACGATCAACGCGATCAACATGGTCAATGTCATCAACACCGTCAACACCACTCACGGCACCGTCCACACCGTCCACCCGCCCCTCGGCCCCGTCTTCCGTCCGGCTCATACGAGCACCACCCGTCGGTCGGCCACCGCGTACAGGACGTCCGCGACGGCGTTGGCCAGGACCACGAAGAAGCCGATCACCAGGACCACGCCCACGACCACGGGCAGGTCGACCACCTTGACCGCCTGCACCAGTTCCTGGCCGAGGCCGGGCAGTCCGAAGAGGGTCTCGGTGAGGACCGCGCCGCCGATGTTCGCGCCGAGGTTGTTGGCGTTCAGGGCGATGACGGGCGCGAGCGCGCCGCGCAGGGCGTGCCGTCCGACGATCGACCGCTCCCCGACGCCGTACGCGCGGAAGGTGCGCACATGGTCCTCGGCGAGTGTCTCCAGCATCGACGCGCGCGTGAGGCGGGCGATCGGGGCGGACTCGGCGAGGGCGATCGTGACCCACGGCAGCAGCAGGTTCCACGCCCACTGTTCGGGGTCGTCGGTGAAGGCGACGTACTGCGGGAAGGGCAGCAGTTGCAGCTGGCCGCAGATGACGATCATCAGGACCAGGCCGATGACGAAGACGGGGGTCGCCGTGCCCGCGAGCGTGACGGCGGTCAGCAGCCGCTCGGAGACCCGGCCGCGCCGCCATGCCGAGAGCACACCGGTGCCGACGCCGAGGATCACCCAGACCACCATGCCGCCGAGCACCAGCGAGAGGCTGACCGGCAGCTTCGTCAGGATGATGTCGGTGACCTGCTGGCCGGTCTGGTACGACTCGCCGAGGCAGGGCGCGGAGCAGTGCGCCACGGCCGCGCCGGTCGAGTAGTCCTGGCCGACGAAGATGCCCTCCAGGAAGTGCCAGTAGCGCACGAACAGGGGGTCGTCCAGGTGCAGGTTCTGGGCGACCTGGTGGACCTGCGCGGGCGAGCAGCGCGGGCCGCAGGTGATCTGCGCGACGTTGCCGGGGGTGACGTAGAAGACGACGTAGACGATCACCGAGATGGCGAAGAGGGTGACGACGACGCCGGTCACCCGGCGCAGCAGGAAACCCCCGAAGCCGGGGCCGAAGAGGTTCACGACGCCCCCTCCTCACCACGCGCGTCCGCACCGCCACCGTCGACACCAGCACCGGTACCAGAACCAGCACTGGTACCAGTACCGGCTCCCGTCGCCGCGTCCGCCTTCGCCTCCCGCTTGCGTCCCGTGCCCACCCGCAGCCGGGAGGCCGCGCGGGGGTCGAGGGCCGTGCGGACGCCGTCGCCGAGGACGGTCAGGGCCAGGACGGTCACGAAGAGGGCCCCGGCGGGCAGCAGTAGGTACTGCGGCGCCGCCTGGTACCAGACGTCGGCGGAGGTGAGCATCTGCCCCCAGGAGGGCGTCGGCGGCTTCACGCCGACGCCGAGGAAGGACAGGGCCGCCTCGACGGTGATGTTCGTCGGGACGAGGAGCGCCGCGTACGTGATGACGGGCGCCGCGAGGGCGGGCAGCAGTTCGCGGCGGGCGATGTGCCAGGTGCCCCAGCCGCTGAGCCGGGCGGCGGACACGTAGTCCAGCTCCTTGAGGGTGAGGGTCTGGGCGCGCACGATCTTCGCGATCGAGCCCCAGGCGATCAGACCGATGACGAGCGCGACGAGAACGGGCCGAGGGAAGCTCGACGGGACGATCGCGAGCAGCGCCAACGACATGATCATGAGCGGCATGGCGATGAAGATGTCGGCGAACCGGCTCAACAGTTGATCAACCCATTGATTCCCGAGCCCGGCGGCGACACCCACGACGACACCGATCAACACTTGAACGAACGTCGCCGCGAGCGCGACCCCCAGAGAGACCCGCGCCCCGTAGACGAGCCGGGCGAACAGGTCCCGCCCCGTCTGCGGTTCGATGCCCAGCCAGTGGTCCCCGGTGATGCCGCCGAAGGAGCCGATCGGCACGCCACCGCGCGCGGAGTCGACGAGAGCGGGATGGTACGTGGTCGGGTCCTGGCCCTCGATCGCCGTGAGCAGCGGCGCGGCGAGTGCGACCAGGACGAGCAGCGCGACGACGGCCGCCGCGACGAGGGCGGCCCGCTGCGTACGCAGCCGCCGCCAGAACTGACGAGCCCCCGAAGCCGCCGGTACGGGCGTCACACCCGTAGCGGCGGCTTCGGCGGCGGCAAGTGCCTCGCTCACAGTGCTACTTCACCGCGACCTGGGAGATGTCCAGGACGCCGGTCCAGTCGCTGATCACGATGTTCTTGATGTCCTTGCCGTAGAGGCGCTTGTAGACGGGGTGGAACAGCGGGACGACGAGGGCCTGTTCGGCGATCTTCTTGTCCAGCGCACCCCACCGCTTGGCGGCGGCGTCAAGGTCGGTCAACTTGTTGATCGCGTCAATCTCGGCATTGACCGACTTGTCGTTCAGCAGGCCCGAGTTGAAGTTCGAGCCGTCCTTGACGATCTGCCGGCCGTCGAAGATCGGCGCCAGGAAGGGGCCGCCGGAGGGCCAGTCCGCACCCCAGTGGGCGAGGAAGAGACCCGGCTCGGTCTTCACGTCGTGGACCGTCTCGGAGTAGTCGTTCTCCTCCAGGCCCTGGAGCTTGACGGTGATGCCCGCCTTCTTGAGGGCGTCCTGGACGGCGGTGGCGATCTCCGGGCTGGTCTCGAAGTCGTCGCTGTTGGAGTGGGTGAGCGTGATGGTGAGCCCGTTGGCGTACCCGGCCTCCTTCAGCAGCTCCTTGGCCTTGGCCGCGTTGCCGGTGGCGCCCGCCGGGAAGAGGTCGTAGGGCGTGTAGCCGAAGGACTTCTGGTCGGGCAGGAAGGTGGTCGCGGCCTCGGCCAGCGAGGACCCGCCGGCCGCGTTGACGACCGAGGTGCGGTCGACGGCGTACGAGATGGCCTCGCGGACCTTGGCGTTGTCGAACGGCTTCACCGTCGGGTTGAACGCCAGGTAGTTGGTGTAGCCGAAGTGGCCGGTGCCCACGCGCTCGGCCAGTTCCTTGTCGCTGGTCACCTTGGCCAGCTCGGACGGGCCGAGGTTGGTGTCCGTGGTGACGGCCGTGGCGTCCGCCCCCTGGGACGCCGACAGCCGCTGGTTGATCACGGAGGAGTCGAGCCCGGACTCCACCTCGATCTTGTCCGGGTACGCCTTGCGCTGGTCGTCCACGGCACTCGACCAGTACTTATTGCGCTCCAGAACGAGCTTCTCGCCGTCGTTGTCGTTCTCGACGACCTTGTACGGGCCGGAGGAGACCGGGTGCTCCTCGTACTTCGCGCCCGTGTCCTTGGCCTCGGGGACCGGCGTGAACTGCGTCTGCGTGGCCAGGTACGGGAACTCGCCCTCGGGCTTGTTCAGGTGGAAGACGATGGTGCGGCTGTCCGGCGTCTCGATCGCGGACAGGCCCTTCTTGTCCTTGTACGGCCCCTGGTAGTCGGCCGCGCCGACCAGCCAGTCGCGCAGGTAGGGCGCGCCGCCGGAGAGTTCGGGCGCGAAGGAGCGCTCGATGCCGTACTTGATGTCGGCCGAGGTGATCGCGGTGCCGTCCTCGTACTTGAGGCCCTTCTTCAGGGTGTACGTCCACACGGTCGCGTCCTTGTTCGGGCGCCCGGTGTCGGTGGCCAGGTCGGGGACGACCTTGGCACCGGCGGCGCCGCTCGCGCGGTTGCGGGTGGTGAGCGTCCGGAAGACCAGGGAGGGAACGTTTCCGCCGCCGGAGGTGTACAGCCGCGCGGGGTCGAAGTTCTGCTGCGGGTTGGAGTTCAGGACCGTCAGCGTGCCGCCCTTGTGGGGCGTGGAGCCGCCTCCGGAGCCGTTGGCATCGTTGTCGTCAGGGCCGCAGGCGGCGACGCCCATGGCCATGACCAGGGTGGCGGCTACCGCTGCCGTACGGCGGGCTGGGACGGACGGTGGACGACGCATCGGAAGACGACCTCTCGGAAGACGGATGAGGAGCAGGAGACAGGAAGAAAGAAGCAGAAGGAAGAAGGGCCCCGCGCCCCCGTCCATTCCAGGTCCACCCCATTTGTCTCGACTGGCGAGACGGATGGACAAGGAGTGAGACGACCGCGCGCATACGTCGGCCCCGGCGTCGGATCGTCGGGGGCTCCGGCCGTTCACCCGGCCGGAGGCGGCGCTGAACTCGTGCGACGACGGACGAGCGAGGGGTGAGGGAGGCGGAGGAATCGAGTCGGTCACGATGGGGGGAGGGAGCGCGACCCGCGCCGGAGCGGGGTCAGCGACAGTCGATGTCGGCCACGCAGAGCGGGGCCACACCGATGAGCGCCAGTTGGAACGTGGCGCGTATGAGGGCGTGACGGGGCGACATGCGCAGAAATATGAACGAACTTTCGGCGCGTGTCAATGTGACATAAGGGGCGCCTGTCAACTCCCGGGATAGGGCCACGGGTTGGGCAGACAGTGGATTCCGTCATGGTCGAGGAATTTCGTCTGCTGCTGCATCACCGGGGCCAGCTCCCCGTCCTTCTCACAGGTCACGTGGTGGTAGCCGAGCCGGTGGCCGACCTCGTGGTTGATCAGCATCTGCCGGTAGGCGTGAATTTGGTCACCGTAGGTCTTGGAGCCCTGGGCCCATCTGTATGCATTGATCATCACTCGTTCGGTGGACGCCGAGTCGCACGACACGTTGTCCACGGTGGTGTCCAGACCGGACTTGTCGCACCAATAGGCGGTGGTTCCGGGGCTGGCCAGCGTGATCACGAAGTCGGGCGGTCCGCTGTGGATCCGCTCGAAGGTCCGGGCCCCGGCATGGGCCCAACTGCGCTTGTCGTTGAGCGTCTTCTGTACGGCCTCGGCGAACACCGCCGCGTCCAGCCCGAGCCCCTGCTCGACGTCCACGCGGTAGGTGTACTTGCGCCCCTTCCCCGGCGCCTTGTCCACGCCCGGAACCGCGTCGAACTTCCCCGAACCCTTGAGCGAGGCGCTGAACGGGTACTTCTTGTCCATCTGCTGCTCGTACGTCAACGGGGTCGGACTCGGGCTGGGCGAGGCCGAACCCGACGGGGACGCGGAGGCGCGTACGTCCTTGACCCTGCCGGTGGCGGACTGTGCCCCAAGACCGGTGCCGTCCCGTCCGTCGGCGACCTGACCGGCGATCAGGACGGCCAGCGCGGTGGTGAACGCGGCGGCCACGAGACCGGTGAACGTACGGGCCTTGGTGCCACGCCTGACACCGGGCCTGACGCCGGTCCTGGCATCGGGCCTGACGCCGGTACGGGAGTCGTCGGCCCCGTCCGGCCCGGCAGCCCCGCCGCGGCCGTCACGCCGGCCGCCAGGCCCCGCAGAGCCCCCACGCCCGCCTTCGCCCCCATCGCCCCCATCGGCCCCATCGGCCCCATCGGCCCCATCGGCCGCGAGGCCCTCCCCCGCGCCACCGCGGCCACCGCCGCCGCCCGCCGAGGCGCCACGCGTACCCCGGCCGTCCTCCACGCGCGCGTGCGGGTCATGCGGGTGCGGGTACGGATGCGGCGGGCCCGCCTGCCGCTGTGTCGTCGCCGACCGGAAGCCGCGGGGCGCGAAGACGTCGGTCTCGGCGTCGCCGTCGAAGGCGTCCAGGTACTCCTGGCGGGGGCCTGGCCGCGGCCGCTGATGCGGGACCCGGGGACCGGTCGGCGCCCTCTCGGACACGGGGACGCCGGGCCCGAACTCGCCCCAGCCGCCGCCGGGTTCACGCTGCTCGGGATGGCCGCCGCGGACATGGGGCACACCGCGCGCGGGGCTGCCGTCGGGCAGCCTGGGGGCGCCCTGCGCCGCCGTACCGCCGGGGACCACGGGCGTACCCGCCGCCGGAGTGCCGTCGGGCAGCCGCGGCACCACCGGCACGGAACCGGTGTCGCCGGTACCGGGATCGACACCCTGGACCCGGTTCACGCCGCCCGTACCGTCGTTCCCGCCGCCCGCGCCCTCCTTGCCGCCGCTCCCCCGGTTCGCTCTGCTCTTGTCGCCCCGCCCCTTGCGGCTGTGTCGTCCCACGCCGCGCCTCAACTCCCCACGCCGGAACCGTCCGCGACGGCGCCGCCTTCGGCGCCCGAACCCCCGGAAACCGCCGAGGACTTCACCGAGACGCCCGGCCGGCCCGGGGCCGCCTGCGGGCCCGCCTCGGGCTGCTCCGCCGTGTCCGTCAGCAGGTCGCGGAAGGCCGCGGCCACCACCTCCGGGTACTCCATCATCGCGACGTGCCCCGCCTGCGGCAGGGTCAGCAACCGGGAGTCGCGGAAGGCGCGGGCGGCCCGCTTGGCCATGCGGATGGCCACGAGCTGGTCCCGGCCGCCGTAGACGAGGAGGGTCGGTGCGAGCACCCGTTCGGCCTGGCGCCACAGGCCGTGCTGGCCGCCCAGGGTGTACGCGTTCACGATGCCGCGGGTCGAGCGGGTCATCGCGTCCCAGAAGTACGGCAGTCGCAGACGGCGTTCCAGTTCCTCGACCGCGTGGAGGAACGCCTCCTGCGTGACCCGGCCGGGGTCGCCATAACAGAGGGACATCACTCCGCCCACCCGCTGCTCGGCCGTCCAGTCCCTGCTGTACCTGTTGAACAGGTTGACGATGCCCGGTACCGCGATCAACCCCGTGGGGATCGCGGTGCGCTGGATGCGGATCTCCGGGAGCGCGGGCGAGATCAGGGTGAGGGTGCGGACCAGGTCGGGGCGCAGGGCGGCCACGCGCGTGGAGACCGCGCCGCCCATCGAGTTGCCGAACAGGTGCACGGGGCCGCGTCCGGCCGCGTCCAGGTGACGGATGACCGCGCGCGCGTGCCCGGAGATCGAGTAGTCGCCGTCGTCCGGCGGCGGGGAGTCCCCGAAGCCGGGCAGGTCGAGGGCCTCGCTGTCCACCAGCCCGTCGAGCAGCGGCATCAGCTCCGACCAGTTCTGCGAGGAACCGCCCAGGCCGTGCACGTACAGCGCGGGCGGCAGCCCGGTGCGCGCGGGCTGCCGCGACCGTACGGTCAGGGTGATCCCGGGCAGCCCGACCGACCTGAGCCGCTCGCCCTCCGCCACCCTGACGGGTGTCGCCTGCACAGGTGCGTCGGCCGGTGCCGGAGAAGGCAGTTGGGCCGATTCGGTCGAAGACATGCGGCAATGTTACGAGACGATCACGCACTGGTTCATGTGTTCGCCATCACAAGTTACGCACACGTAGGGCCATTGGGCCCACCCCGGGGTACCGCTCACCGCATGGCGTCCGCATCCCGTGTCTCCTACGCTCGAAACAGGGCACCCGCACGTGGCCCCCTGTTTCCGCAGGGACGTTCTAGGAAGGGAGCCCCCATGGCCGTGGACCCCAGCGATCCCGACACCTTCGAGGACGAGGCGGACTTCCCCGAGGACGCGGAGATCGACGTCGAGGCACCCGAGAGCGACACCGCCGAGCAGCACACGGACCTCACCCCGAACCGGGACGCCCCCGTGACCGGCGAGGACACGGACCACGCGACCGAGGCGGACCTCGCGGAACAGGCCCGCGCCGTGGGCTTCGACGAGGACGACGACTATCGCTGACGGCCGCCCGGGCGATCACCGACCGCGACCGGCGAACCGAACAGGTGGACGACCCGACCGGCCGGATCGAAGCGGGCCCAACTCGGACCGGAAGCGACTGGAACCTACCAAAACCGACAGGAAATGGCCGGTACGAGGCGACCGGTCGGCCAACCTTCGCCCGACCTGCCCTTCTTTGCGGCGCTCCGGATGGCTTTCACCTTCGTCCGCTCCGTGAAATTCTGCGCTCGCACCGCGCACACCAGGGTTACTGAAAAGTACGATGGCCGCGCGGCGCACACCGCACGTTTACGACTTTGGGAGGCGGCGTGACAGCCATCGAGCAGACAGAGGCGGCACGCCCGCGCGGCACACGCCTGCCGCGCCGTGCCCGGCGCAACCAGCTCCTTGGCGCAGCCCAGGAAGTCTTCGTGGCCCAGGGCTACCACGCGGCCGCGATGGACGACATCGCCGAGCGGGCCGGCGTCAGCAAGCCGGTGCTCTACCAGCACTTCCCGGGCAAGCTCGACCTGTACCTGGCCCTGCTGGACCAGCACTGCGAGTCGCTGATCCTGGCCGTACGCAAGGCGCTCGCGTCGACGAACGACAACAAGCAGCGCGTCCGGGCGACGATGGACGCGTACTTCGCGTATGTCGAGGACGACGGCGGCGCGTTCCGCCTGGTCTTCGAGTCGGACCTGACGAACGAGCCCGCGGTGCGCGAGCGCGTCGACAAGGTCACGACCGAGTGCGCGGAGGCGATCTGCGAGGTCATCGCCGAGGACACCGGGCTCTCGCGCGCGGAATCCATGCTACTGGCCTCCGGCCTCGGCGGTCTCGCCCAGGTCGTGGCCCGCTCCTGGCTGCACAGCGACCGCAGCGTCCCGCGCGACCAGGCGGTGCAGTTGCTCACGTCCCTGGCGTGGCGCGGCATCGCGGGCTTCCCGCTGCACGGGAGCGACCAGCACAACTAAGAATGAGAAGTCGGGGTTCACGCGCGCGTGAACCCGACGGACACCGCCGCCCCACGCGCGCGTGAACCCCGACCGGCCGCACCACCCCCCCCCCCCCCCCCCCCCCCCCCCCCCCCCCCCCCCCCCCCCCCCCCCCCTTC
>LJCV01000297.1 GCA_001298575.1 Actinobacteria bacterium OK074 | reverse complement strand
GGGGGGGGGGGGCGGGGGCCGGGGGGGGGGGGGGTGACCAGGAGGTCGGGGGCGGCTTCTTCGGCGGGGGCCGGTTCTTCGGCGGCGAGGGCCGCGATCTCGCCGTCGTCGCCGTCGTTGCTGTCGCCGTCGTCGCTGCCTTCGTTCTCGGCGGTGGGCGGTGCCTGCTCGGCTTCGCCGTCGTCAGGGGTGGTCTCCGCGCGTGGACCGGGCTCGGTGGCGCTGCTGTCTTCGGCCTCGGCCTCGGGTTCGGCCTCGGGTTCGGCTTTCGCACCAGAGATGTCGGGGGTGTCGGGGGTACCGGGGCCGTCGTCCGGGCTGTCCGAGGTGGTGGGGCCGTCGCCGTCCGCGGCGGCACTCCGCGCGTCCCCGGTGTCCTCGCCTCCGGCGTCTTGGCCGGACGCGGTGACGCCGGGTGTGTCGTCGTCGGGTCGCTCGGTGTTCACCGCATCGCTCCTTCGGCTCACTGCTGTCCCAGGAGCCCCAGGCCCGCGCGGCGCGATGGCGCCGACGGGCTCACGGGGGTCGTATGTCGCCTCCCCTTTCCGGGGGACGGCGATGGGACGCAGCAGGGGAGCGCACGGTTCCCTGCGCGGGTTGCCCCGCGCGCCCGGTTCAGTCCGCGTACTCGGGCATTGCGCCCACAAGCCGCGCCGAGGCGGCCGGCACCCGCACCCCGAGGATCCGCGACGGCGACACCGGGACCACGGCAGGCACGTCCGCCTCCGCGGTCACGGCCACGTTCCAGTGCGGTGCCATCCGGGCGCCGTCGCCGACCAGCGCCGCCAGACCGTCGCCGTCGGCGTCGATCGCCCCTTCACCCTCCGGGAACGGCCACGGCGTGCGATTCTCGGTCGTGCGGTACTCGAAGTTCGTCATGACGGCACCGTAAGCACGCTCGACTCCGCGAAGTAAGGGCTACTATCGGGTAGTTTCGGCCGCTTCAACGGGCGGGGCGGACCGGGTAGCGTGAACTGTCAATCCCCCCTCCGCCACAGGAGCGCCTAGCCGTGCGTATCGCAGTCACCGGGTCCATCGCCACCGACCACCTGATGAACTTCCCCGGCCGGTTCGCCGACCAGCTCGTCGCGGACCAGCTGCACACGGTCTCCCTCTCCTTCCTCGTCGACCGCCTCGACGTCCGCCGCGGCGGGGTGGCCGCGAACATCGCCTTCGGCATGGGCCAGCTCGGCACCGGCCCGATCCTGGTCGGCGCGGCGGGCTCGGACTTCGACGAGTACCGGGCCTGGCTCGACCGGCACGGCGTCGACACCGAGTCCGTCCGCATCTCCGAGACGCTGCACACCGCCCGTTTCGTCTGCACCACGGACGCCGACCACAACCAGATCGGCTCCTTCTACACGGGTGCGATGAGCGAGGCCCGCCTCATCGAACTGAAGACCGTCGCCGACCGCGTCGGCGGGCTCGACCTCGTCTCGATCGGCGCGGACGACCCGGAGGCGATGCTGCGCCACACCGAGGAGTGCCGCACCCGGAACATCCCCTTCGCCGCGGACTTCTCCCAGCAGATCGCGCGCATGGAGGGCGAGGAGATCCGCATCCTCCTCGACGGCGCCACCTACCTCTTCTCCAACGAGTACGAGAAGGGCCTCATCGAGTCCAAGACCGGCTGGTCCGACGCGGAGATCCTGAGCCGGGTCGGCCACCGCGTCACCACGCTCGGCGCCAAGGGCGTCCGCATCGAGCGGGTGGGGGAGGAGCCGATCGAGGTCGGCTGCCCGGAGGAGGAGCGCAAGGCCGAACCCACGGGCGTCGGCGACGCCTTCCGGGCCGGGTTCATGTCCGGGCTCGCCTGGGGGGTCTCGCTGGAGCGGGCGGCGCAGGTGGGGTGCATGCTGGCGACGTTGGTGATCGAGACGGTGGGAACGCAGGAGTACCAGTTGCGGCGGGGGCATTTCCTGGAGCGGTTCACCAAGGCGTACGGGGACGCTGCCGCTGCGGAGGTTCGGGTTCACCTTGGCTGAGGTGGGGGTTGCCGACTCAGGCGACTAAGGGGGGTGCCTCGGTCTGTGGGATGTCGGCTGCGGGTTCGTTGTGGTTGCTCGCGCCCACGCGGCGGAGCCGCACATTGATACAGCCCCGCGCCCCTTTAGTAACGGGGCGCGGGACCTCTGCCTCAACTCACCCTGCGCACCACGTACACCGGGCTTCCCCCCGCGCCCTCTTCCTCCCCCACATACTCCTGACCCCGCATCTGGCACCACGCCGGGATGTCCAGGCGGGCCGCCTCGTCGTCCGCCAGGACCCGTACCGTGGCGCCGATCGGGACGTCGCCGATCACCTTCGCCAGTTCGATGACGGGCAGGGGGCAGAGCTTGCCCAGGGCGTCGACCACGAGTGAGGTGGTGCCCGGGGCGGCCGTCGCCGCGGTCGTCGGGGCGCCGAGTTTCTCCCGTACTCCGGCCACCGCCCCGGGCAGTACGTCCAGGAAGTGTTCGACGTCCTCTGCCCGGGTCCCGGACGGCAGGGACACCCGGACGTTGCCCTCGCTCAGCACCCCCATCGCGACCAGCACATGGCTGGGCGTCAGGGTGCTGCTCGTGCAGGAGGAACCGGACGAGACGGAGAAGCCCGCGCGGTCCAGCTCGTGCAACAGGGTCTCCCCGTCGACATAGAGACACGAGAACGTCACGACGCCCGGCAGTCGTCGTACCGGATCGCCGACCACCTCCACGTCCGGCACCAGGTGCGGGACCCGGGTCCGGATCCGGTCCGTCAGTTCCCGCAGGCGGGCCGCCTCCGTGTCCGCCGCCGCGCGGACCGCGCGCAGGGAGGCCGCCGCCGCGACGATCGCCGGGAGGTTCTCGAAGCCGGGCGCCCGCCCCGACTCCCGTTCGTCGAGGGCCCCTTGCGGCGCGAACCGCACCCCCTTGCGGACGACGAGCAGCCCGACCCCGGGAGGCCCACCCCATTTGTGCGCACTCGCGGTCAGCAGGGACCAGTCACCGTCCACCCGCCCCCACCCCAGCGACTGCGCCGCGTCCACCAGCAACGGCACCCCCGCCTCCCGGCACACCGCGGCCACCTCCGCCACCGGCTGCACGGTCCCCACCTCGTGGTTGGCCGACTGCAACACGGCCAGCGCGGTACCCGGCCGCAGGGCATCGCCGTACGCCGCCGGGCTCACCGCACCGGTCCGCGCCACCCCCACCCGCGTGACCGATCCGCCCCCCGACTCCCACACCTCCGCCGAATGGAGCACGGAGGAGTGTTCGACCGCTGACACGATCAGGTGACTTCCGACGCGACGACGCCCCGCCAACGCCCCCGAGATCCCCGCGTGCACGGCCGCCGTCCCGGAAGACACGAACACCAACTCGTCCGCCCGGCACCCCACCGCCTCCGCCGCCGTCTCCCGGGCGGCATCCAGCAACATCCGCGCCCGCCGCCCCTCCCGGTACAACCGGGCGGAATCCCCCCACCCGTCCTCCAGCCCGGCAACCAACGCCTCCCGGGCAACGGGATGCAGGGGCACGGCGGAAGCAGCATCGAAGTAGACCACGCGGCAACGCTAAACCCCCGGGCAACCATTCAGGGGCGCGGGGAACTGCGCGAGCAACCACGACGTCGCCGCACCCGCAAACACCCCCCGACCACCCGAGCTATCAGGCGCCCAACCACCCGACCTGTCACGCACTCAACCCGCCCTCGGAGTCCCGCATTAACCCCGTTCGGCTGGACCCCCGGCGCGTATGCCCCCCTCCCCGCGACCCGCCGGGAGGCGTCCAGTAGGGTTTGGTCCGCATAAACATCCAAACCCCTGCCCGACGCAGGGCGGCGACCGACCAGCGAGAAGGCCGCAGCCGTACGCGCGGGCGAGACTCTCGGGAAGGCGCTACGTGAGTCCCAACGGCTCCGACCGCTCGCCGCGGCGCCCGATGCGGCGGAAGCTGCTGCAGGCAATGACTTCGGGCCTGGTCCTGGCGACCGCAACCGGTTGCACATCCAAGGATTTCCCTCGCCTTGGTTTCCCCACCCCGACCACCGAAGAGGGTCCGCGGATCCTCTCCCTGTGGCAGGGCTCGTGGGCGGCCGCGATCGCCACGGGCGTGCTGGTCTGGGGCCTGATCCTGTGGAGCGTCTACTTCCACCGGCGCAGCCGCACCAAGATCGAGGTTCCGACGCAGACCCGGTACAACATGCCCATCGAGGCGTTGTACACCGTGGTCCCGCTGGTCATCGTCTCGGTGCTCTTCTACTTCACGGCTCGCGACGAGACGAAGATCCTCAGTCTCTCCAAGAAGCCCGACGTCACCATCAACGTCGTCGGCTTCCAGTGGAGCTGGGGCTTCAACTACGTCACCCCGGTCCCCGGCGTGACCGGTGACGCGAAGACCGACGAGAACCTGGCCTCGATTCCGAACAGGTTCAAGGACCAGTTCCCGGCGAACGCCGGCGGTGTCTACGACGTCGGTACCCCCGCCACCAAGAACCCGCAGACCGGCAACCCCGGCCCGACCCTCTGGCTCCCCAAGGGCGAGACGGTCCGCTTCGTCCTCACCTCGCGCGACGTCATCCACGACTTCTGGGTGGTGCCGTTCCTGATGAAGATGGACGTCGTCCCCGGCCACACCAACGCCTTCCAGGTGACCCCCAACAAGGAGGGCACCTACCTGGGCAAGTGCGCCGAGCTGTGCGGCGTCGACCACTCGCGGATGCTGTTCAACGTGAAGGTCGTCTCCCCGGAGCGGTACGAGCAGCACCTCAAGGACCTCGCCAAGAAGGGGCAGACCGGTTACATTCCCGCCGGCATCGCGCAGACGAGCCACGAGAAGAACCGGGAGACGAACAACCTGTGAGCATCCTCAACGAACCCCAGGGTGCCGCCGCAGCTGAGGACTCGTACGAGAACGAGCTGCCGGTCAGGCGCAGGCAACCCGGCAACGTGGTCATCAAGTGGCTCACCACCACCGACCACAAGACCATCGGCACGCTCTATCTGGTCACGTCGTTCGCGTTCTTCCTCATCGGCGGCGTCATGGCGCTGCTCATGCGCGCCGAACTGGCCCGGCCGGGCCTCCAGATCATGTCGAACGAGCAGTTCAACCAGGCGTTCACGATGCACGGCACGATCATGCTGCTGATGTTCGCGACGCCGCTGTTCGCCGGTTTCACGAACTGGATCATGCCGCTGCAGATCGGCGCGCCCGACGTGGCGTTCCCGCGGCTGAACATGTTCGCCTACTGGCTCTACCTGTTCGGCTCGCTCATCGCGGTCGGTGGCTTCCTCACCCCGCAGGGCGCGGCCGACTTCGGCTGGTTCGCCTACAGCCCGCTGTCGGACGCGGTCCGCTCGCCGAGCATCGGCGCCGACATGTGGATCATGGGTCTGGCCTTCTCCGGCTTCGGCACCATCCTCGGCGCGGTCAACTTCATCACGACCATCATCTGCATGCGCGCCCCCGGCATGACCATGTTCCGCATGCCGGTCTTCACGTGGAACGTGCTGCTGACGGGTGTTCTTGTCCTGCTCGCCTTTCCGGTCCTCGCCGCCGCGCTGTTCGCGCTGGAGGCGGATCGGAAATTCGGGGCACATGTCTTCGACCCAGCCAATGGCGGAGCATTGCTATGGCAACACCTCTTCTGGTTCTTCGGCCATCCAGAGGTGTACATCATCGCTCTGCCATTCTTCGGCATCATCAGTGAAGTCATCCCGGTATTCAGCCGCCGCCCGATCTTCGGTTACATGAACCTGATCGCGGCCACCATCGCCATCGCCGGTCTCTCCGTGACCGTGTGGGCGCACCACATGTACGTCACCGGTGGCGTGCTCCTGCCGTTCTTCTCCTTCATGACGTTCCTCATCGCCGTACCGACCGGCGTGAAGATCTTCAACTGGATCGGCACCATGTGGAAGGGGTCACTGAGCTTCGAGACCCCGATGCTGTGGACGATCGGCTTCCTGATCACCTTCACCTTCGGTGGTCTCACCGGCGTCATCCTGGCCTCGCCGCCGATGGACTTCCACGTCTCCGACTCGTACTTCGTGGTGGCGCACTTCCACTACGTGGTCTTCGGCACCGTCGTCTTCGCCATGTTCGCCGGATTCCACTTCTGGTGGCCGAAGATGACGGGCAAGATGCTCGACGAGCGTCTCGGCAAGATCACCTTCTGGACGCTGTTCGTCGGCTTCCACGGCACCTTCCTGGTCCAGCACTGGCTGGGCGCCGAGGGCATGCCCCGCCGGTACGCGGACTACCTCGCGGCCGACGGCTTCACCGCCCTGAACACGATCTCGACGATCTGCTCGTTCCTGCTCGGCATGTCGATCCTGCCGTTCCTCTACAACGTGTGGAAGACGGCCAAGTACGGCAAGAAGGTCGAGGTCGACGACCCGTGGGGTTACGGCCGTTCGCTGGAGTGGGCGACCTCCTGCCCGCCGCCGCGGCACAACTTCCTCACCCTGCCCCGCATCCGCTCCGAATCCCCGGCGTTCGACCTGCACCACCCGGAGATCGCCGCCCTGGAGCAGCTGGAGCACGCGCCGGTCAAGGCCGCCGTCGGTGCGGGCGCCGGTTCCGCCACGGGTGAGAAGGAGGCCGGCAAGTGAAGGTCCAAGGCAAGATGTTCCTCTGGCTGGCCCTCTTCATCCTGGGCATGGCCGTCGTCTACGGCATCTGGTCCAAGGAAGCGGCCGGTACCACCGCCCTCTTCATGGCCTTCGGACTGTGCGTCATGGTCGGCTACTACCTGGCCTTCACGGCCCGGCGGCTCGACCAGCAGGCACAGGACAACAAGGAGGCCGAGGTCTCGGACGAGGCCGGCGAGGTCGGGTTCTTCAGCCCGCACAGCTGGCAGCCGCTCGCCCTCGGCGTCGGCGGCGCGCTCACCTTCCTGGGCGTCGTCTTCGGCTGGTGGCTGATCTTCTTCTCGGCCCCGATCATCGCGATCGGCCTGTGGGGCTGGGTCTTCGAGTACTACCACGGCGAGAGCCGCACGCAGTAGCACGCACGCTCGCGCGACAGAGCCCGGACACTCCGTCAGGAGGGTCCGGGCTCCCTCGTTTGCCACACCGGGGTACCCCACCCGGCCCACCCGCCGCGCAGTGCCCCACCGGCGTCCCTAGCGTGAACTCATGAGCCACTCACCGCAAAGCCGCACGGTCGTCGGCTGCACCCTGCTGGTCGCCTCCCTCAGCGCGGGCCTGGCGGCCTGCGGCAGCGGTGGCCACCCCCTCTCGGCGAAGCCCTACGACGCGGCGGGGCAGATCGCCGTCAGCGCCCCCGTGGACGGCGCCCGCAAGGCCGACCCCGACAAACCCCTGGAGGTCACCGCCCGGGGCGCGGAGGGGCGCATCACGGACGTCACGGCCACCGACGAGAAGGGCCGCCAGGTCGCCGGCGAACTCGCCGCCGACGGCGGACGCTGGCACAGCACCGCACCGCTGGCCGCCGGCGCCCACTACACCGTCCGCGTCAGCACCGAGAACGAGGACGGCGAACCCGGCCGCAGGACCGTCACGTTCGACACCAGCACCCCCAAGACCAAGAAGCGCCTGAAGGTCACCTTCGGCCCCGACGCGGGCAAGTACGGCGTCGGCCAGCCCGTCACGGCCGAACTCAGCGTCCCCGTCAAGGACAAGGCGGCCCGCGCGGTCGTCGAACGCGCGCTCCAGGTCGACTCGGTGCCCGCCGTGCAGGGCTCCTGGTACTGGGTCGACGACGAGACCCTGCACTACCGCCCGAAGACCTACTGGCCCACCCACGCCACCATCACGGCCCACGCCAACCTGGAGGGCGTGAAGGTCGGAACCCGCCTCTGGGGCGCCAAGGTGGCCCCCCTCAAGCTCACCACCGGCGACCGGGTCATCGCGGTCACCGACGCCTCGTCGCACTCCATGACGGTCTACCGCAACGGCGAGGAGATCAACGAGATCCCCGTCACCACCGGCAAGCCCGGCTTCGAGACCCGCAACGGCGTCAAGGTCGTGCTGGGCAAGGAGTACTACGTACGTATGCGCGGTACGACGGTCGGCATCTCCGAGGGCTCCTCGGACTCCTACGACCTCCCCGTCTACTACGCCACGAGGGTCACCTGGAGCGGCGAGTACGTCCACGCCGCCCCCTGGTCCGTCGGCTCCCAGGGCTACGAGAACGTCAGCCACGGCTGCACGGGCATGAGCACCGGCAACGCCGAATGGTTCTTCGACACGGTCCGCACCGGCGACATCGTCAAGGTCGTCAACTCCAACGGCGACGACATGGACCCCTTCGGCAACGGCTACGGCGACTGGAACGTCACCTGGAAGAAGTGGCACCAGGGCAGCGCCCTGCAAAAGGGCCCCACGGAGACGGACAAGGCACGTCTGCGTCCGGAGGACGTGTAGGGGTGACGGCGGAGGACGCCTGTTGACGGTGACTTGTGCACGGGTGCCTCCGCACGGGTGCCTGTTGACGCGACTGAACCCCGCGCCTTTAGGGGCGCGGGGAACTGCGCGAGCAACCCGAACGAGCCCGCAGCCGCGTACAAACAGCAGCTCCCGAGCTATCAGGCGCTCAAAGCCTTACGTTCCCGCAGCAGCGAAGCCAACGCCGAGGCGAACTCAACAGGCTCCACCGGCAAGGTCACAGCGGCATCAGCCCGACTCCAAGTTGCCAACCAGGCATCCTGCGGCCGCCCCATCAACAACAACACCGGCGGGCACCCGAACACCTCGTCCTTGATCTGCCGGCACACCCCCATGCCCCCCACCGGCACGGCCTCCCCGTCAAGGACACAGACATCGATGCCCCCCTTGTCCAACTCCGCGACAACGGCGGCCGGAGTCGCACACTCCAGAAACTCCACGGCCGGTACATCGGGAGCCGGCCGGCGCCCCACCGCCAAACGAACCTGCGCACGGGTGTTGGAGTCGTCGCTGTAGACCAGCACGGTGGCGGTCGGCTGCATGCTTCCTCCGGGACGTCATCGTCGTACGGAATGGACCGGTGTGCCGGATGCTACTCCTGCCCACACCCCGTCAACACCAGTCGTGACGGCCCCGCGATGGGCCATACGGGCAGTACACACCCCACGAACACTCCGAACGGCACCCCCCGGAGTGAGGGCGAGATAAGCGACCGACATAATGTCGGTCGTGGCGACAGCAACGACAGTAGAAACCGGGCACGCGCACCCGACGGTCAACCGGCCGAACCTCACCAGCGTCGGAACCATCATCTGGCTGAGTTCCGAGTTGATGTTCTTCGCGGCCCTCTTCGCGATGTACTTCACCCTGCGATCGGTGACCGGTGAGGATCACTGGAAGGCGATGGCCGACCATCTGAACCTTCCCTTCTCGGCGACGAACACCACGATCCTGGTGCTCTCTTCCCTCACCTGCCAGCTCGGCGTCTTCGCCGCCGAGCGCGGGGACGTGAAGAAGCTCCGGGGCTGGTTCATCGTCACCTTCATCATGGGCGCGATCTTCGTCGGCGGTCAGATCTTCGAGTACACCGAGCTGGTGAAGAAGGACGGGCTCTCGCTCTCCTCCGACCCGTACGGCTCGGTGTTCTACCTGACCACCGGCTTCCACGGCATGCACGTGACGGGTGGCCTCATCGCCTTCCTGTTCGTCCTCGGCCGTACCTACGCGGCCAAGAGGTTCACGCACGAGCAGGCGACCGCCGCGATCGTCGTGTCCTACTACTGGCACTTCGTCGACGTCGTCTGGATCGGCCTCTTCGCGACGATCTACCTGATCCGGTAGGTCCGCGGCCGAGCCGTACGGGCGAGCCGGAACCGAAACCGACCGGCCGGCCACCGATCCATCCAGCACACCGACGCACATCGACGCAGAAGATCCTGACACCGGGGTAATCCGTGAAAAAGCTCTCCGAACGACGACGCCATCCGCTGGCGGCGCTCGTCGTCCTACTCATCGCGCTGACGCTCTCAGGGGGGCTGTACGCCGCGTTCGCGCCCGCCGGCAAGGCCGAGGCCGACGACACCGCCCAGTCCCTCGCCATCACCGAGGGCAAGAAGCTCTACGCGGTGGGCTGTGCCAGCTGCCACAACCTGGGCGGAGAGGGCTCCTCCGACGGCCCGAGCCTGGTGGGCGTGGGCGCCGCCGCCGTCGACTTCCAGGTCGGTACCGGCCGGATGCCGGCCGCGACCTCCGCGGGCGCCCAGATCACCAAGAAGAAGAACATCTACACGCAGGCGCAGATCGACCAGCTCGCCGCGTACATCTCCTCGCTCGGCGCCGGTCCGGCCGCGCCGTCCAAGGACGAGACCGACCCGGCGGGCGCGGACATCGCCAGGGGTGGCGAGCTGTTCCGCAACAACTGCTCGCAGTGCCACAACTTCAAGGGTGCCGGTGGCGCTCTGACGGAGGGCAAGTTCGCGCCGAGCCTGGACGGCGTCTCCTCCAAGCACATCTACGAGGCCATGCTCACCGGCCCGCAGAACATGCCTTCCTTCCCCGACACCACGCTGTCGCAGAAGAACAAGAAGGACATCATCGCCTACCTCGACGCGATCAACGGTGACAAGAGCTCCAGCCCCGGCGGCCTTGAGCTCGGTGCACTCGGCCCGGTCAGCGAGGGTCTGTTCGGTTGGGTCTTCGGACTCGGTGCGCTGATCGCGGTCGCCGTCTGGGTCGCCGCTCGGACCGCAAAGGCCAAGAAGTCATGAGTAGCCAAGACATTCCAGAAGAGAACCTGCCCGCAGCGCAGGACGACGCGCACGGCACGGTGGCCGTGGCGGACGAGGAGAGCCCGTTCGCCGACCCCGGTCTGCCGCCGCACGAGCACCGGATCCAGGACATCGACGAGCGGGCCGCCCGGCGGTCCGAGCGCACGGTGGCCCTGCTGTTCACGATCTCGATGCTGGCCACCGTCGGCTTCATCGCCTCGTACGTGGCGTTCCCCGTCGACAAGATGGTCTACATCTTCCCGATCGGCCGGATCAGCGCGCTGAACTTCTCGCTCGGTCTGACGCTGGGCGTGGCGCTGTTCTCCATCGGCGCGGGCGCGGTCCACTGGGCCCGCACGCTGATGTCGGACGTCGAGGTCGCCGACGAGCGGCACGCCATCGCGGCGCCGCCGGAGGTCAAGGCCAAGGTCCTGGCCGACTTCAAGCAGGGCGCCAAGGAGTCCGCGCTCGGCCGTCGCAAGCTGATCCGCACCACCATGTTCGGCGCGCTGGCCCTGTTCCCGCTCTCCGGCGTCATGCTGCTGCGCGACCTGGGCCCGCTGCCCGGCACCTCGCTGCGGCACACGCTGTGGCGCAGGGGCAAGCTGCTCGTCAACATGAACACCAACGAGCCGCTGCGTCCCTCGGACGTGGCGGTCGGGTCCCTCACCTTCGCCCGGCCCGAGGGCCTGGAAGAGCACGACGAGGACTTCCAGACCGAGATCGCCAAGGCGGCCCTGATGATCGTCCGGCTCCAGCCGGACAACATCAAGGACAAGAAGGAACTCGCCTGGTCCCACGAGGGCATCGTGGCGTACTCGAAGATCTGCACCCACGTCGGTTGCCCGATCTCCCTGTACGAGCAGCAGACGCACCACGTGCTGTGCCCGTGCCACCAGTCCACCTTCGACCTCTCCGACGGGGCCCGAGTGATCTTCGGTCCCGCCGGTCACGCCCTGCCGCAGCTGCGCATCGGTGTGAACGACGAGGGTTACCTCGAAGCGCTCGGCGACTTCGAGGAGCCCGTCGGGCCCGCATTCTGGGAGCGCGGATGAGCACTACGACGACCAACGAGACGACGTCCCGGGAGAAGGCGCCCGCCGGTGAGCGGGTGGCCGACTGGGCCGACGGACGGCTGGGGATCTACTCCCTCGCCAAGTCCAACATGCGCAAGATCTTCCCCGACCACTGGTCGTTCATGCTGGGCGAAGTGTGCATGTACAGCTTCGTCATCATCATCATCACGGGTGTCTATCTGACGCTGTTCTTCCACCCGTCGATGAACGAGGTCGTGTACGACGGCTCGTACGTCCCGCTCCAGGGACAGCTGATGTCGGAGGCGTTCAACTCCACCCTGCACATCTCCTTCGAGGTGCGCGGTGGTCTGCTGGTCCGGCAGATCCACCACTGGGCGGCGCTGGTCTTCCTCGCCGGCATGTTCGTGCACATGATGCGCGTGTTCTTCACGGGTGCGTTCCGCAAGCCGCGTGAGGTCAACTGGCTGTTCGGCTTCCTGCTGTTCGTCCTGGGCATGTTCACCGGCTTCACCGGTTACTCGCTCCCGGACGACCTGCTCTCCGGCACCGGTGTCCGCTTCATGGAGGGCGCGATCCTGTCCGTGCCGATCGTCGGCACGTACCTGTCGTTCTTCCTCTTCGGCGGCGAGTTCCCGGGCGGCGACTTCGTGGCCCGCTTCTACTCGATCCACATCCTGCTGCTGCCGGGCATCATGCTCGGGCTCATGGTGGGCCACCTGATCCTGGTCTTCTACCACAAGCACACGCAGTTCGCGGGTCCCGGAAAGACGAACAACAACGTCGTCGGCATGCCGCTGCTGCCGGTCTACATGGCCAAGGCCGGAGGCTTCTTCTTCCTGGTCTTCGGTGTCATCGCGGCCATCTCGGCGATTGCCTCGATCAACCCGGTCTGGTCCATGGGCCCCTACCGTCCCGACCAGGTGTCCACCGGCGCTCAGCCCGACTGGTACATGGGCTTCTCCGAGGGCCTGATCCGTGTCATGCCGGGCTGGGAGATCGACTTCTGGGGCCACACGCTCGTCCTGGGCGTGTTCGTCCCGCTGGTGATCTTCCCGCTGGTCCTGGTCGCGATCGCGGTCTACCCGTTCATCGAGTCCTGGGTCACCGGCGACAAGAGCGAGCACCACATCCTGGACCGTCCGCGCAACGCCCCGACCCGCACCGGGTTCGGCGTCGCCTGGATGACCTGGTACGGCGTCCTGCTCGTCGGCGGTGGCAACGACCTCTGGGCCACGCACTTCCACCTGTCGATCAACTCGATCACCTGGTTCGTGCGGATCGCGTTCTTCGTCGCCCCGGTGCTCGCGTTCATCGTCACCAAGCGGATCTGCCTCGGCCTCCAGCGCCGCGACCGGGACAAGGTGCTGCACGGCCGCGAGTCCGGCATCATCAAGCGCCTGCCGCACGGTGAGTTCATCGAGGTGCACGAGCCGCTCAGCCAGGAGCAGCTGCACACGCTCACCGCGCACGAGCAGTACGCGCCGGCCGAGATCGGCCCGGCGGTCGACGAGAACGGTGTCGCCCGCAAGGTCAAGCGCATCGAGAAGCTGCGCGTGAAGCTGAGCAAGGGCTACTACGGGGAGGACAACCAGATCCCCAAGCCGACCGTCGAGGAGTACAAGGAGATCACGAGCGGCCACGGCCACCACTGATCGCTGCGTTTCGCCACGCCACGGCCGAGGGGCCCCGTCCGGTGTTCGGACGGGGCCCCTCGTCGTCGTCCCGGGCTGGATAGGGTGGGGTCGTACGACGTTGACGGGCCACCGACGGCCCCGACCACCCCAGGAGCGGCTATGAGCGCTGTGACCCCCGCCGGAGGCGACACCGCGGCGGTGCGTTCCTGGCCCGCCCTGCTGAACGGACTGCTCGACGGCCGCGACCTGAGCGCCGACGACACCGCCTGGGCGATGGACCTGATCATGCGCGGCGAGGCGACCGACGCGCAGATCGCCGGATTCGTGGTGGCGCTGCGGGCCAAGGGCGAGACCGTCGCGGAGATCAACGGCCTCGTGCGCACGATGTACGAGCACGCGAACGTGATCGAGGTGCCCGGGCCGACCGTCG
Organism: Actinobacteria bacterium OK074; assembly: GCA_001298575.1. Classification (GTDB taxonomy): domain Bacteria; phylum Actinomycetota; class Actinomycetes; order Streptomycetales; family Streptomycetaceae; genus Streptomyces. The sequence goes on along the minus strand of LJCV01000297.1, from coordinate 28,459 downwards.
ACATCGTCGGCACGGGCGGCGACGGCGCGAAGACGGTGAACATCTCCACCATGTCCGCGATCGTCGTCGCCGGTACGGGCGCCCGGGTCGTCAAGCACGGCAACCGTGCCGCGTCCTCCGCGTCCGGCGCCTCGGACGTGCTGGAGAAGCTCGGCGTCAACCTGGAGCTGTCGACCAGGCGGGTGGCGGAGGTCGCCGAGGAGGCGGGCATCACCTTCTGCTTCGCGATCAAGTTCCACCCGGCCCTGCGCCATGTGGGCGCCGCCCGCGGCCAGTTGGGCATCCGCACGGTGTTCAACGCGCTCGGCCCGCTGACCAACCCCGCGCGCGTGCGCGCCCAGGCGGTCGGTGTCGCCGACCCGCGCATGGCGCCCATCGTGGCCGGGGTCTTCGCCGAACGCGGCAACTCCTCCCTGGTGTTCCGCGGCGACGACGGCCTCGACGAGCTGACGACGACGGCGACGTCCCGGGTGTGGGTGGTGCGCGAGGGCAAGGTCGAGGAGCAGACCTTCGACCCGCGCGAGGTCGGCCTCGCCCTGGTCCCGGTGGAGGCCCTGCGCGGCGGCGACCCGTCGTACAACGCGGACGTGGCGCGGCGCCTGCTGAACGGCGAGACGGGGCCGGTGCGGGACGCGGTGCTGCTCAACTCGGCGGCGGCGCTGGTGGCGTTGAACCCGGAGGGTGCGCCGCTGGCGGAGCAGCTGCGGGTCGGGATGGCCAAGGCGGCGGAGTCGATCGACTCGGGGGCGGCGAGGCTGGCGCTGGAGCGCTGGGTGGCGGCCAGTAACGCGTAGGCGCTCCGCTGGGGGGGGGGCGCGGATTTTGGCTGCGGGCCCGGTGGGGGCTGGTCGCGCCCACGCGGCGGAGCCGCACGATGACACAGCCCCGCGCCCCTTACGGGGCGTGGGTGCGCAGTCGGTTGAAGGCCCTGAACGTAAGGCGCGGTTCCGCGATCCGGACAGGAGTTGCGGGACCGCGATCATTTCCCCTAACGTCGTTTCCAGGTCATGAGTGACAGTCATGAGGCCCCGGCCGACTGTCCGGCAACCCTCCGTCCGTGGTGGGGTGCCCCGGGTGAAGACCAGGCCGTAGGCAGCAAGGTCTACGGCAAGCGCGGACCCCTCGTAGCTCTTCTGACAGAGCACGGCCCGGGGGTCCTGGGTCCTTCGAGGGAGTGCCTTCCGTGAGCAAGCGAATGCGATAGGGCCGCAGAGCCCCGCCTCCGCATCCCCCTTTTCCACCTCACCGCGCTTGAGCGATGTCCGCTCGCGCGGAGGTTCCCTCTGCCTTCACGGGAGTTCCGCCATGTCTGTCTCCACTCTTGCCGCCGACCAGGTCATTTGTGCCCCGCTGCCCGTTCTGGGCCGGGATGTCACCGTCCCGCTCGTCACGGGCGGCGAAGTCACCTACGCGGCGCTCGACTACGCGGCCAGCGCCCCCGCCCTCCAGCGCGTCTGGGACGACGTCGCCGCGTACGCCCCGTACTACGGCAGCGTCCACCGCGGCGCCGGCTACCTCTCGCAGCTGTCGACGGACCTCTTCGAGAACGCCCGCAGGACCGTCACCGAGTTCCTGGACTGCCGCGCCGACGACCAGCTGGTCTTCACCCGGTCCACCACCGACTCGCTCAACCTCCTCGCCGCCGCCCTCCCCGCCGACTGCCAGGTCTTCGTCTTCGAGACCGAGCACCACGCGAGCCTGCTGCCGTGGCAGGACGCGAAGGTCACCTACCTCAACGCCCCCCGCACCCCCGGCCAGGCCGTCGCCACCCTGGAGCGCGCCCTCGCCGAGCGTGACCCGAAGGGCCCGGCCCTGGTCTGCGTCACCGGCGCCTCGAACGTCACCGGAGAGCTGTGGCCGGTGCGTGAACTGGCCGCCGCCGCCCACAGCCACGGCGCCCGGATCGTCCTGGACGCCGCCCAGTTGGCCCCGCACCACCCCGTGTCCGTCCAGGACCTCGACGTCGACTGGGTCGCCTTCTCCGGCCACAAGCTCTACGCCCCCTTCGGCTCGGGTGTCCTGGCCGGCCGCGCCGACTGGCTCCGCGCCGCCGAGCCCTACCTCGCGGGCGGCGGCGCCAGCCGCAAGGTCACGCGGCGCACGGACGGGGGAGTGGACGTCGAGTGGCACGAGAGCGCCGCCCGGCACGAGGCCGGTTCCCCGAACGTCATCGGCGCCTACTCCATCGCCTCCGCCTGCAAGGCGCTCACCGAGGCGGGCTTCGACACGCTGGTCGCCCGCGAGGAGCACCTGATCGCGAAGGTGCGGGCAGGTCTGGCCGAGGTCCCGGAGGTCCGCGTCCTGTCCCTCTTCGGCGACACCGCCCCCCGCGTCGGCGTCATCTCCTTCGTCGTCGACGGCTGGAACAGCTCCCACTTCGCCGCCGCGCTCTCCGCCGAGTACGGCATCGGCGTCCGCGACGGCCTCTTCTGTGCCCACCCGCTGGTCCGCACCCTGCTGGGCAGCGACCCCCAGACCCAGGGCGAGTGCGGCGCGCCGGAGGCGGCCCCGGGCGAGAAGTCCCTCAACGCGATCCGCGTCAGCTTCGGCGCCGGCACCCCGGACGAGCACGTCGACCGCTTCGTGACCGCCGTCCGCGAACTGGTCCGCGAGGGCGCGAAGTGGCAGTACCGCACGGAGGACGGGCGTTGCGTGCCGGCGGTCTGACCTGACTCAAGTGGTGTGTCAGGAGGCGGTGTTCATGAGTCGAGACCGATCGCGAACGCCGCCTCCAGGTCGTGCTGGGAGTACGTCCGGAACGCCACGTGCGTGTCCGTCGCCTCGACCCCGGGGATCTTGCTGATCCGGCCGGGGATCACGTCCGCCAGCTCCTCGTGCGCCTTCACCCGCACCATGGCGATCAGGTCGTACGTCCCGGTCACCGAAAACACCTCGCTCACCGATTCGAGCGCGGCGATCGACTCGGCGATCTCCGGGATCCGGTCGACGCTGGTCTTGATGAGGACGATCGCGCTGATCACGGCTGGTTCTCTCCCTCGGAGGCGGTCACTGGGGTGTTCTTCACTCTAGTGGCACGGCCGAATCTGACCCACGCGTAGCAGAACCCCAGCCCGAACCCCACGAGATGCGCGAGGTAGGCGACGCCGGGCCCGGCCGGGGAGCCGCGCAGCGCCGCCCACTGGAGCAGCACCCAGAACGGCAGCGTCGCCCACGCCGGGAACCGCAGCGGCAGGAAGAAGAGGAACGGCAGGAGACTGGTGACCCGGGCCTTGGGGAACAGGTACAGGAACGCGCCGAGGACGGCGGAGATCGCGCCGGACGCACCCACCAGCGTCTGCGTCGAGTCGGGGCGCGAGACCGCGTAGCCGACGAGCGCGAGGGCGCCGCAGCCGACGTAGCACAGGGTGTAGTCGACGCGGCCCATGCGTTCCTCGGTCAGGGCCCCGAAGACGTAGAGGAAGAGCATGTTGCCCAGCAGATGGACCCAGCCGGCGTGCACGAACAGGGCCGTCAGCGGGGTCAGTGCGGCGCGGGCCGAGCCGTCGAGGAGGTCGGCCGGGATGATGCCCCAGCGGGCGAAGTACTCCTGGCGGGCGGCGAACAGGTGCTGTCCGGTGCCGTAGACCGGGTTGAGGCCGGAGGCGGGGCCGAGGGCGAAGACCAGGCAGCAGACGGCGATCAGGCCGTACGTCACCGGTGCCGAGGCCCATCCCGGTGGCACCCGCCAGCCCGAGGGCCCCGTGCGCCCCGTCCTGCCCCGCAACGCCGTACCCCATGCGCCGATCATGTGACAGAGCATGACGTAATGGGACGCAGCCATGCAGAGTGCCTCGCCGGGGGCGGCGCGGCGGAGACGGAAGGGCCACGGACGTGGGACGGAAGGAGTACGACGGCCGGACGGGCGGGCGGCGGGCACCCCGCAGGCCGTAGGGTTACGAGCCACACGCACCAGGGAAACTGGCGCATCACGGAGACTGGAAGAAGGAAGAGCAGCCACGATGACGGTTCCCCTGCCGACCGAGACGACCCGCTGGCGTTGCACGCTGTGCGGCAACCTCACGCGGTTCGACGTGACCCGCTCGTCGAAGGTGGTCGAGTACCTCCACCTCGACCTGGCCGGTGAGCCGAAGGTCGAGGAGCGCGAGGTGGTCAGTGAGACCATCGAGTCGGTGCGCTGCCGCTGGTGCAACGCGGTGGACCAGGTGGAGCTCGTCGACAGGCCGGGCGCCGGCTCCTGACAGGGGCGGGCCCCGCACACGTATTGGGGTGTGACGGATGGTGGACAACTCAGGCGGGGGGACGGCCGACGCCGCCGCCGAGGTGCTCGACCGTCCGCTGCCCGACGGCGTGCGGCGGCGGGTCGTGCAGATCGTGTCCGACGGCTTCGGCGGCCTGACCGTCGCCGAACTGCCCGCGCAGCTGCGGCAGTACGCGCGGTTCGCGCCCAACCGGCGGGCCAAGTTCGCGGGCAACGCCATGGCCGCGGCGCTGGAGAGCGACCCCCTCTTCCGCCAGCGCATCGCGGAACGGCTCAGAGAGGCCCAGCCGGAACTCGCCGGCGCCCTCGACTCCGGCTCGCCGCCCCCGGCCGCGGATCCGCTCGACGTGGCGGCCGCGGCCTACGTGCTGCGCCCCACGGGCTGGGTGAAGCTCGTCACCGCGGCCGGCGAGGAGGCCCTGCGGGCGGACGCCGAGCGCGCCGACGAGGAGAGCCGGGCCGAACTGGAGCGGCTGCGCGAGGAACTCGCCGGGGCCCGCGAGCAGATCCGCACCGAGACCGAGCGGCTGCGCGGTGACCTCGACACCGCCAAGCGGGAGGCCGACTCGCTGGGCCGCAAGCTGCGCGCCGCCCTCAGCGACGTCAAGCGCGGCGAGGCCGCCCTGCGCAAGCTCCAGGGCGAGCTGGACACCGTACGGGCGGAGGGGCAGACCCAGTTGTCCGCCGCCGAGAGCGAGGGCCGGCGGCTCAAGGCGCGCCTGGGGGAGGCCGAGACGGCGCTGGAGGCCACCCGGCGCGCGGCCCGCGAGGGGCGCAGCGTCGAGGACATGCGGGTCCGGCTGCTGCTGGACACCGTGCTGGAGGCCACCCAGGGTCTCAGGCGCGAGCTGGCGCTGCCGCCGGTGTCGGTGCGGCCCGCCGAGACCGTGGACGCGGTGGAGCCGGGGCGGATGACCCCGAAGGACATCGCCAACCGCGCCCTGTCCGAAAACGATCCCGCCGTGCTCGACCAGCTGCTCGCGCTCCCGCAGGCGCATCTGGTCGTCGACGGCTACAACGTCACCAAGACCGGCTATCCGCAGATGCCGCTGGAGAAACAGCGGCTGCGGCTCCTCGGCCAGCTCTCGCAACTGGCCGCGCAGAGCGGCGCCGAGGTCACCTGCGTGTTCGACGGCGCCGAACTGGCCGCGCCCGTCCTGCTCGCACCGCCGCGCGGCGTACGGGTGCTGTTCTCCAAACCGGGCGTCACCGCCGACGAGTTGATCCGCCAGCTGGTGCGCGCGGAGCCGCCCGGGCGGCCCGTGATCGTCGTCTCCACCGACCGCGAGGTCGCCGACGGCATCGCCAAGGCCGGGGCCCGGCCGGTCGCCTCGGTGGTGCTGCTGAAGCGGTTCTCGCGCGGCTGACGGACGCCGATTCCGTTGCTCGGCGGCGGCTGGAAAACGCCGGTTTACGATCCTGTCCGATCCGGGCAAAGACTCGTCCCCCGACGCGTCAAAGGAACCCTGCGTACCAACCACAACATCCGTCCCAGTTGCCCAAATTGACGGAAACGTCACGCAACGTAGCGTCAATCGAGCGTTACTGCATGTGGATTGAGTGCAAAGAATGCCGACTGTGACAGGAAATTTTCACGAGAGGATTTGAACTGATCACAAGAGGGTCACTAGGGTCGAGCCTCGAACCTCCGCTCAGGTGATCATTCAATGGGAGTGACGGCGAAGGGGCACCGCCCGCCGGCGTATCGGTAGGCGGCCGGAGGAAGAAGGAGCTCGCCTTCGTGGCGTCCCACCGTCGACCCAAGCAGCCGAGCCGCACCCGAGTGACCGTGCTGACCACCGCGGCAGCCGCCGCCGTCGCCCTCAGCTCGCAGGCCGCCAACGCGGCCCCCGCCGAGAAGCTCACCAAGGACCAGGTCAAGTCCAAGGTCGACAAGCTCTACGAAGAGGCGGAGCAGGCCACCGAGGCGCTCGACGGGGCCCAGGCGAAGCAGGACAAGCTCCAGAAGGACATATCCGCCCTCCAGGACAAGGTCGCCCGCGAGCAGTCCGACCTCAACGACCTGCGCGACAGCCTCGGCCTCGCCGCCGCCGCCCAGTACCGCACCGGGTCCATCGACCCCTCCGTGCAGCTCTTCCTCTCCTCGGACCCCTCCAGCTACCTCGACAAGGCGTCCACGCTCGACCAGTTGAGCAGCCAGCAGGTCGAGGCGCTGAAGAAGATCCAGGACAAGCAGCGCGAACTGGCCCAGGAGCGCAAGGAAGCCACCGACAAGCTCAAGGACCTCGCGGACACCCGCACCGCGCTGGCCAAGAACAAGAAGGCCGTCCAGGCCAAGCTCGCCGAGGCGCGGACCCTGCTCAACTCGCTGACCGCCGCGGAGAAGGCCGCCCTCGCGGCCAAGGAAGCCGCCAAGAACGCGGCCGGCGCGAGCACCGGCACGGCCGTCTCCTCCAGCGCCTCCTCCAACTTCGCCTACAACGCGTACCTCGCGGCCATGGGCAAGCGCGGCTCCGCCTACGTCTACGGCGCCTCCGGCCCCTCCACCTTCGACTGCTCGGGCCTGACCTCCTGGGCCTACGCCCAGGCCGGCGTCTCCATCCCGCGCACCTCCGAGGCCCAGGCCAACGCCGGTACGCGCATCTACAGCCAGAGCCAGCTCAAGGTCGGCGACCTGGTCATCTTCTACAGCGACATGCACCACGTCGGCATCTACGCCGGCGGCGGCATGGTCGTGCACGCGCCCTACACGGGTGCGGTCGTCCGCACCGAGGCGATCAGCGACATGCCGTTCCAGTTCGGCGTCCGGATCTGAGCCGGTCGGGGACCGGATCTGAACCGGTCGGGGACCTCTCCGCCCACTTCAAGATCAGGACACCCCGCTCCTCCCCCCGAACGGGCGAATTCCAGCACTCCGGGCTGACCCCGCGCCCCGCCGATGACCTGCGTCTGAGGCGGGGCGTCGGCGTGTGCGGGCCGGATACCGGCCGCGGAGGTCGTTGGTCACGGTGTGATCGCACGGCTACTGTTCGCCGCGTTTCCCCCAACCCGGGGGATCCGTCAGCGGAAGGAGCGCGACCGGTCGTGGGGTTCCATCGCCGCCTTGCACCATCCGGACTGAGCCGGGGCCGGGGTGCCACGGTCACCGTGCTGTCCGCCGCGGCCGCCGCGCCCGCGGCCCTGGCCGCCGTACCGGTGACACCCGCCGCGGCCGCGCCGCACGAGGACACCAGGGCCGAGGTCGACCGGCTCTACACCGAGGCCGAACGCGCCACCCAGGCATACGACAAGGCCGACGAGCACGCCGGGCAGCTGCGCAGACAGGTCGGGCACGCCCAGGACCGCATCGCCCGCCAGCAGCAGCGCATCAACGCCATGCGGGACGCCCTCGGCGCCCTCGCCGGTGCCCAGTACCGCTCCGGGGGCATCGACCCCACCATCGCGCTGCTCTTCTCCGACGACCCGGACGACTACCTCGACAAGGCCGCCGTGATCGACCGCATCGGCGCCCAACAGGCCGGGCAGCTGCGGGAGTTGCAGTCGGCCATGCGGGACCTCGCGCAGGAGCGGGCCGAGGTCTCCGGCACACTCACCGAGCTGGAGCACAGCCGCACGGCCGTCACGAAGCACAAACGGGCCGTGGAGCGGAAGCTCGCCCGCGCCCGGCAGCTGCTCAACGCGCTGCCGCCCGCCGAGCGCGAGGCGTACGACCGGGCCTCGCGCTCGGGCCGCGCCGACATGCAGACCATGGGGCTGCCCGACCCCTCCGGCGGCGCCGTCGCCCCGGACTCCCGCGCGGCGGCGGCGGTCGCCGCGGCCCGCTCCGCGCTCGGCCGGCCCTACGTGTGGGGCGCCAACGGGCCCGGCGGCTTCGACTGCTCGGGCCTGATGCAGTGGTCGTACGCGCACGCGGGCATCGGACTGCCGCGCACCTCGCAGGCCCAGCGGTACGCCGGTCACCCGATCCCGCTCTCCCAGGCCCGCCCCGGCGACCTGGTGATCTACCGCTCGGACGCCAGTCACGTCGGCATGTACGTCGGCAACGGCCAGGTCATCCACGCGCCCTACCCGGGCGCCCCGGTGCGCTACGACCCCGTCGGCATGATGCCCATCGCGTCCGTCACCCGCCCCTGAGCCCGCTGTCGTACGTCCCTGAGCCTGCCCTGAACGCGCCCTGAACCCCGCTGTGGCCGCCCCGTACGATCGGGAGGTGGCCTGGCGACGTACGACACCGCCGGCGGCCGTCTGCGTGCTGCTGGCCGCTCTGGTGGGCTGTGGCGGGCAGCCGTCCGCACCGGACTCCGCGCAGAGCGCCGTACGGCGGCTGCTGGAGCACCGGGCCACGGCCGTGCTGCACCGGGACCTGTCCGGCTTCCTGACCACCGAGGCGCCCACCGGGCAGCCGCAGGCCGACGAACTGGCCACCGGGCGGGAGGAGTTCGACAACCTGGCCGAGGTGCCGCTGGCCGCCTGGGCGTACCGCGTCACCGGCTTCCATCGCAGCGGCGACCGGGCCACCGTCGACGCCGACCTCCGCTACCGCCTCACCGGCTACGACCGGGCGCCCATCACCGCGGGCCGCACCCTGACGCTGGTGCGCTCGGCCGGACGCTGGTACGTGACCTCGGACGAGCCCGCGAAGAAGTCCGCCGTGCAGCTGTGGGACCAGGGCGCCGTCGAGGTGGTGCGGGGCGCGCACAGCCTGGTGCTCGGGGTGGGCCGGACGGATGCCGAACTGAAGCGCTACGCCTCTCTCGCCGACCGGGCCGTACCGGCGGTCTCGGAGGCGTGGGGCACCGACTGGGCGCGCAAGGTCGTGGTCGTCGTCCCCGAGTCGCTGGCGGGGATGGCGGGGCTGCTGGGCGCGCAGGCGTCGGCGTACCGGGGGATCGCCGCCGTCACCACCGGCGAGGTGGGCGGGGCCGGGAAGGCGCCCGCGGACCGGGTGGTCGTCAACCCGGAGGCGTACGGGGTGCTCGGCGACTTCGGGCGACAGGTGGTGCTCACGCACGAGACCACGCACGTCGCCACCCGCACCCACACCACCCCGGCCACCCCGCTGTGGCTCTCCGAGGGGTACGCCGACTGGGTCGGCTACCGCGGCTCCGGGCGCGGCGCCGCGCAGATCGCGCCGGAGCTGGACACCGCGATGTCCCAGGGCGACGTACCGGCCGCGCTCCCGGCGGACGGGGACTTCGCCTTCGGCTCGGACGCGGGGAAGCTGGCGCGGGCGTACGAGGGCGGCTGGATGGCCTGCCGGATGATCGCGGACCACTGGGGCGAGGTCCGGCTGGACGAGTTCTACCGGGCGGTGGGCGAGCACGACACCCGGCCGGGCGCGGTGGCCGCCGCCCTGAAGTCGGTGCTGGACACGACACCGGCCGCGTTCACGGCACGGTGGCAGGCGTATCTGCGCGCCCAGCTGGGGTGAACCCCGGCGTGCGGCCTACTGGCTGGGCACGGACTCCTGCGCCGGGGCCGACTGGCCGGGGATCTCCGGGGCGTCGGGCTCGGCGACCGTGTCGCGCCACAGGGCGCGGGCAGCCAGCACGGTCGCGGCCACCAGGAGGCCGTTGCGCAGGAACAGCAGGGTCACGCCGAGGGCGTCGCTGGCCACCACGTCCGCGAAGTAGACCGGGAACTCCAGCACCGTCAGCAGGCATCCGGCCACCACCAGGCAGGCCGGTACGGTCATCCGGGTCGAGCGCAGGCACAGGCACACCGCGGCCAGGCCGACCAGCCACACCAGGTACTGGGGGCTGATCACCCGGCTGGTGACCGTGAACAGCAGCACCGCGGTGAAGGCCGCGTCCGCGAGGGTGTGCGGGCGGGCGTGGCGGAGGTTCAGCCGCCACAGCAGCAGCCACGCGAAGGCGATCACGGTCAGGAACACGGCCGCCGCGCTCACCTTGTCGACGTAGGGGCCCAGGAACTCCACCGAGCCGTAGTTCAGCAGGACCTGACCCTGCCAGCCGAAGTGGGTGGCCACGTGGAAGACCAGCGAGCCGAGCGACTCGACCTCGGTGCCGCGTTCGCTCTGGAAGGTCAGGAAGGCGAACGCGCCCGGCATCGACACCGAGAACACCACGGCGACGGCGACCGCGGTCACGGCCGCCGCGAACCAGGCCCGGCGCCGGACCGCGCCCACCAGCAGCAGCACCGGCCACACCTTCAGCAGCGCGCCGAAGCCCGCCAGCGCCCCCATCACGCGCGGGTGGCGCACCCCGGCCAGCAGCGCGGCCACGGCGACCGCGGTCACCATCACGTCGTAGCGGGCGTACACGGTCGGGCCGAGCAGCGCGACGCCGACCACCCACACCCAGGCGCCGCGCAGGCTCGCCCCCGGGCGCCTGCCCGCGTACAGCAGCAGGCACAGGACGGCGAGGTCGGCGAGGAAGGCCAGCACGAAGAAGGCGTGCGCGTAGTCCAGGAACGGCAGCAGCGCGGGGGAGAGGATCGGCAGCGCGGCGGCGGGCGGGTACTGCCAGGTCACGTCGTTGTGCGGGAACGAGCCGGTGCGCAGGGTGTCGTACCAGCCCTGGTAGATGACGGACACGTCGCTGGTGACGTCCGGGCCCGGGAAGACGAACACCTTGTAGACGTACAGGAGGAGCAGGAGCCGGGTCAGGGCCCAGGTGCCGAGCAGCAGGGGCAGGGTCGCGGCCGTCGCCTTCGGCCGCCGCGTCGATTCCGTGTCCGCCACCCGGGTGTCCGTCCGTTCGTCTCGGCTGTTCGACTGTCGCGCTGCTGTGTGTGTCGCCGTTTCGCGGGGCTGTGGTTCCACGGGTCCGCCGCTCCGCTCGATTGTCCGACGGGCGGGCGTCAACTGTCCGCCGATCGGGGCGTGTGTTGCGTGAGGGGTACCGGCATGGTCCCGTGACGGGCTGTGCGGGAGCCATGAGGGACGGGCGGACGGGCTCCATCCACCGGTCCGGCCGTGCGTACAGCGCGCCGACAGGTTCGGTACTGTCGACCGCGATGCACAAGACCCTGATCGTGACCAACGACTTCCCGCCCCGGCCCGGCGGTATCCAGGCGTTCCTGCACAACATGGCGCTGCGGCTGGACCCCGAGCGGGTCGTCGTCTACGCCTCCACCTGGAAGCGGAGCCGCGAGGGCGTCGAGGCGACGGCCGCCTTCGACGCCGAGCAGCCCTTCACCGTCGTCCGCGACCGTACGACGATGCTGCTGCCGACGCCGGGCGCCACCCGCCGCGCGGCCGGACTGCTGCGCGAGCACGGCTGCACGTCGGTGTGGTTCGGCGCGGCGGCCCCGCTCGGCCTGATGGCCCCCGCGCTGCGCCGGGCGGGCGCGGAGCGCCTGGTGGCGACCACCCACGGGCACGAGGCGGGCTGGGCCCAACTCCCGGCCGCCCGCGACCTGTTGCGCCGCATCGGCGAGGGTACGGACACGATCACCTACCTCGGCGAGTACACCCGCTCGCGCATCGCGGCGGCGCTCACCCCGGGGGCGGCCGGCCGGATGGTCCAACTCCCGCCGGGCGTCGACGAGAAGACCTTCCACCCCGGTTCCGGCGGTACGGAGGTGCGCGCGCGGCTCGGCCTCACGGACCGCCCGGTGGTGGTCTGCGTCTCCCGCCTGGTGCCGCGCAAGGGCCAGGACACCCTGATCCTCGCGATGCCCCGCATCCTGGCCGCACACCCGGAGGCGGTCCTGCTGATCGTCGGCGGCGGCCCCTACGAGAAGGACCTCCGCCGCCTGGTCCACGACACCGGCGTGACCGGCTCGGTCCGCTTCACCGGTGCCGTCCCCTGGTCCGAACTCCCCGCCCACTACGGCGCCGGCGACGTCTTCGCGATGCCCTGCCGCACCCGTCGCGGCGGCCTCGACGTGGAGGGGCTGGGGATCGTGTACCTGGAGGCGTCGGCGACGGGCCTGCCGGTGGTGGCGGGCGACTCGGGCGGAGCCCCGGACGCGGTGCTGGACGGCGAGACGGGGTGGGTGGTGCGGGGCGGCTCCCCGGAGGAGACGGCGGACCGCATCACGGTACTGCTGGGGGACGCGGAGCTGCGGCGACGGATGGGGGAGCGGGGGAGGGCGTGGGTGGAGGAACGCTGGCGCTGGGATCTGCTGGCGGAGCGGTTGAGGGGTTTGTTGTAACCCTCGGGTGACCCTGCGCCCTTAAGGGGCGCGGGGAACTGCGCGAGCAACCCCCACCCACTCGCACCTGCCCGCGCAGCGAACTCGCACCTGCCCGCGCAGCGAACTCGCACCTGCCCGCGCAGCGAACTCGCACCTGCCCGCGCAGCGAACTCGCACCTGCCCGCGCAGCGAACCCGTAGGCGCACAAAACCCACAGACTCCCCCTAGGCGGACCCCCATATTCCGCAGATGATGCGCCCATGACCAGAAACCTGACACGTCGTCAGATCCTAGGCATGGCGGCCCTACAGACCGCCGCCGCCCTCGGCTTCACCAGAGTCTCGCTCCAGTCCGCCCAAGCGGTCGAGCCGGACGCAGTCCAAACCTCCCCCGCCATCGTCATCGGCTCCGGCTACGGCGCAGCGGTCGCCGCCCTCAGACTCGGCCAGGCCGGCATCCCCACCCTCGTCCTCGAAATGGGCCGCCTCTGGAACACCGCGGGCACGGACGGCAAGGTCTTCTGTTCCATGACCGCCCCCGACCAGCGCTCCATGTGGTTCCGCACCCGCACCGAGGCCCCGCTCGCGAGCTTCCTCTGGCTCGACGTCATCAACAAGGACATCACCCCCTACCCCGGCGTCCTCGACCGTGTCGCCTTCGCCAACATGTCGGTGTACGTCGGCCGGGGCGTCGGCGGCGGCTCCCTCGTCAACGGCGGCATGGCCCCGGCGCCCGTGCAGTCGTACTTCGCCGAGCAGTTCCCCACCGTCGACGCGACGGAGATGTACGGCACCTACTTCCCGCGTGCCCGCACCATGCTCGGCGTCAACAGCGTGGACCCCACGTGGTTCGAGTCCACCGAGTGGTACCAGTTCGCGCGTACCTCACGTAAGGCGGCGACGGCGGCCGGCGTGAACACCGTCTTCCTGCCGAACGTCTACGACTTCGGCTACATGCAGCAGGAGGCCGCAGGCACCGCCCCGAAGTCCGCGCTCGCCGCCGAGGTCATCTACGGCAACAACTACGGCAAGCGCAGCCTCGACAAGACCTACCTCGCCGCCGCGCTCGGCACCGGCAGGGTCACCATCAACACCCTGGAGAAGGCGAAGTCCATCAGCCGTGCGGCGGACGGGAGTTACGTCCTGACCGTCGACCGCATCGACGTCACGGGCGCGGTCGTGGAGACCAAGCAGTACTCGTGCACCTACCTCTTCCTCGGCGCCGGCAGCCTCGGCACCACCGAACTCCTGCTGCGCGCACGGGAGAAGGGCACCCTGCCCGCGCTGGACGCGAGCATCGGCACCGGCTGGGGCACCAACGGCAACACGATGGTCGGCCGCGCCAACCACGTCTGGGACACCACCGGCGCCAACGAGGCCACCATCCCGGTGATGGGCATCGACGACTGGGCCAACACCGCCAACCCCGTCTTCGCCGAAATAGCCCCGCTGCCCGCCGGGTTGGAGACCTGGATCAGCCTCTACCTGGCGATCACCAAGAACCCGCAGCGGGCCTCGTTCTCGTACAACGCGAGCAGCGACTCGCTCTCGCTGGGCTGGAGCGCCGCGCAGAGCGCGGTCTCCGTCGCCATGGCCAAGAACCTCTTCGACCGGATCAACTCGGCCAACTCCACCATCTACCGGTACGACCTGTTCGGCTCGACCAGCAAGGCGTTCGCGGACGACTTCTGCTACCACCCGCTGGGCGGCTGCGTGTTGGGCAAGTCCACCGACAACTACGGCCGCGTGAAGGGGTATTCGAAGCTGTACGTCACCGACGGCTCGCTCGTGCCCGGCTCGATCGGGGTGAACCCGTTCCTCACGATCACCGCGCTCGCCGAACGCACGATGACGCGGGTCCTCGCCGAGGACACCGCGTCATGAGCCAACTCGCGCGTACTGCTTGCTACTTCTGGTAGATCGCTTCGATCTCGTCCGTGAAGTCCTTCGCCACCACGTTCCGCTTCAGCTTCAGCGAGGGCGTCAGGTGGCCCGAGTCCTCCGTGAACTGGGAGGGCAGAATGCGGAACTTCCGCACCGATTCCGCCTTCGACACCGCGGCGTTGCCGTCGTCGACCGCGCTCTGGACCGCCGCGATCAGATCCGGGTCCTCGCGCAGCGACGCCGCGGTGGAACCCTCCGGCTTGCCGTGCTCGGCGGCCCAACGGCCCAGGAACTCCTCGTCGATGGTGACCAGCGCGGCCACGAACGGCCGTCCGTCGCCCACCACCATGCACTCCGCGACCAGCGCGTGCGCGCGGATGCGGTCCTCGATCACTGCCGGGGCGACGTTCTTGCCGCCCGCGGTGACGATGATCTCCTTCTTGCGGCCGGTGATCCGGAGGTAGCCGTCCTCGTCCAGGGTGCCGATGTCGCCGGTGTGGAACCAGCCGTCGGTCAGCGCCTCGACGGTCGCGCCCTCGTTGTTCCAGTACTCCTTGAACAAGTGCTCGCCGTGCAGCAGGACTTCACCGTCGTCCGCGATCCGGATCACCGAACCCGGCAGCGGCTGCCCGACCGTACCGATCTTCTGCCGGTCCCACGGGTTGAACGCGGTGGCGCCGCAGGACTCGGTGAGGCCGTAGCCCTCCAGGACGGTGAAGCCGATGCCGCGGAAGAAGTGGCCGAGGCGCTCACCGAGGGGGGCGCCGCCGGAGATGGCGTACTCGCCGCGCCCGCCGAGGACGGCCCGCAGCTTGCTGTAGACGAGGGCGTCGAACACCTTGTGTTTGAGTTTCAGCCCCAGGGCCGGGCCCGACGGGGCGTCCAGCGCGCGGCTGTACGCGATTGCCGTGTCCGCCGCCTTGTCGAAGATCTTCCCCTTGCCGTCCGCCTGCGCCTTGGCGCGCGCCGAGTTGTAGACCTTCTCGAAGACGCGCGGCACACCGAGGATCAACGTCGGCCGGAACGAGGCGAGTTCGTCGGTGAGGTGCTTGATGTCCGGCACGTTGGCCAGCTTGATCGGCGCGATCATCGGGGCGATCTGCACCAGCCGTCCGAAGACGTGCGCCAGCGGCAGGAAGAGCAGCACCGAGCACTCGCCGGGCCGGAAGGCGGGGCGCAGCCGCTCCACGACGTTGCCGCACTCGGCGAAGAAGGCGCGGTGGGTGAGCACGCAGCCCTTGGGGCGGCCGGTGGTGCCGCTCGTGTAGATGATCGTCGCCGGGTCGTCCGCCTTGGCGAGCGAGCCGCGCTCCTCGACGGTCTCGTCGCTGACGTCCACCCCGGAGCGGACCAGCTCCTCGACGCCACCGCCCTCGATCTGCCAGACGTGCTTGAGGGCGGGCAGGTGGTCGCGCACCGAGTCGACGGTCGCCGTGTGCGTGTCCAGCTCCACGATGCAGGCGGTGGCGCCCGAGTCGCCGAGGATCCACTGCACCTGCTCCGCCGAACTGGTCTCGTACACCGGCACGGTGATCGCGCCCGCGCTCCAGATCGCGAAGTCCAGCAGGGTCCACTCGTAGCGGGTGCGGGACATCAGGCCCACCCGGTCGCCCGGCTGCACGCCCGAGGCGATGAGCCCCTTGGCCGCGGCCCGCACCTCGTCGAGGAAGACGGTGGCGGTGACGTCCTGCCAGGCGCCGTCGGCCTTGCGGGCCATCACGGCGACGTCCGGGTGCTGCGCGGCGTTTCTGCGGACGATGTCGGTCAGATTTCCGTCCGCGGGGACCTCGTACAAAGCCGGAAGGCTGAACTCGCGCAAAACTGCTGCTCCTCATAGGGCGCCGACGCCACGACTTCGTGTGCTGCGACGGTACGGTCCACGGCTCGGGCAGGTGCGCGGGAGGAACAAGCAGGACGACGGGAGACTTCGGCGCATCTCCCCGGCATCCGGCTGGAACCTGAGCGCATCTGGACTGCCCGGACGTTACCCGCCGGTAGTGCTCTGCGACAGAGGCTTTCGGCGAGATGTTCCGTGCGTCACACGCGGGTGGCGTTCCTGTCGTCACGGTAGTGCACGAACTAACTGACTAGCCAGTAACCCTAGCCGCGGTGACCCGCGTCCACCTCCGTTGTTCACCTCTGTTCACGTATGCCGCACACCTTTACCCTTGATCGTCATGGCACCTGCACCGGGCGGAAACCGCGCCACCTCCAGGACCCGTGTCCATGTCGTCAGCGACGTGCACGGCAACGCGCGCGACCTGGCCCGCGCCGGGGAGGGGGCCGACGCCCTGGTCTGCCTGGGTGACCTGGTGCTCTTCATCGACTACGCCGACCACTCCCGCGGCATCTTCCCGGACCTCTTCGGCGCCGAGAACACCCGCCGCATCGTCGAGCTGCGCACCGCCCGCCGCTTCGAGGAGGCCCACGCGCTCGGCGCCCGCCTGTGGGGCGGCCTGGACACCGACCGCGCGGCCGCGATCGAGAAGGCGGTGCGGCGGCAGTACGCGGAGATGTTCGCGGCGTTCCCGACGCCGACGTACGCGACCTACGGCAACGTCGACATGCCGACGCTGTGGCCCGAGTTCGCCGGGCCGGGCACGACCGTGCTGGACGGTCAGCGGGTGGAGATCGGCGGGTGGGTGTTCGGGTTCGTCGGCGGGGGGCTGCGGACGGCGATGCGGACGCCGTACGAGATCTCCGACGAGGAGTACGCGGCGAAGATCGAGGCGGTGGGGGAGGTCGACGTGCTGTGCACCCACATCCCGCCGGAGGTGCCGGAACTCGTCTACGACACCGTGGCGCGGCGTTTCGAGCGGGGGAGTACGGCGTTGCTGGACGCGATTCGGCGGACTCGGCCGCGGTACGCGTTGTTCGGGCATGTGCATCAGCCGTTGGTGCGGCGGATGCGGGTGGGGCGGACGGAGTGCGTGAATGTGGGGCATTTCGCGGGGCGGGGGGAGCCCTGGGTGCTGGAGTGGGGGTGACCGCCGGGTGAGGTGTCCCGCCTTCCGGGTCGCGCCGCAGGTGGGGTGATGGCGGGGGCTCGCGTGCGCGGTAGCCTTCACGCTGCACACGCATGCGCATGTGCGCACCCCACCTCCCTCACCGGACCGCACCTGGAGGAGCCACGGCGATGGCGGAACACACCAGTTCGAGCATCACGATCGAGGCGGCACCGGCCGACGTCATGGGCGTGATCGCCGACTTCGCCCGCTACCCCGACTGGACCGGCGAGGTCAAGGAGGCGGAGGTTCTCGCGAGGGACGGGCAGGGGCGGGCGGAGCAGGTACGGCTTGTCATGGACGCCGGGGCGATCAAGGACGATCAGGTGCTGGCGTACACCTGGGCCAGCGACAGTGAGGTCTCCTGGACGCTGGTGAAGTCGCAGATGCTGCGGTCGTTGGACGGCAGTTACGTCCTGAAGCCGGCGGGGGGCGGGGCGACGGAGGTCACGTATCTGCTGACGGTGGATGTGAAGATTCCGATGCTCGGGATGATCAAGCGCAAGGCGGAGAAGGTGATTATTGACCGGGCGTTGGCGGGGTTGAAGAAGCGGGTGGAGGCGGGGGGGTGAGTGTGTTCGGGTGCGGGTTTGTTTGTGGCTGGTCGCGCAGTTCCCCGCGCCCCTGGGGTGGGTTGGGGGTCGGGGCCGCCACGGGGGTATCCGTCCTCGGTCTGGCGCGGAATGGGTGGGGTGGTGGAGGGTGCTGTTTTTTGACGCGCCATCCGCTGCGGGCGGACACCCCCGTACCGTCCCCTTGCCGCCGTACGCGGCTGTCCCGGGGTGGGGGCGAGCGTCACAGTCGTCGCCTTTGCTGCGGGCGGCGACGGCGCACCAGGTAGGGGGCGACTGTGCGGCTGCCTTCGCTGTGGGTAGCCGCACTCCGTGAGACCCGGCAGCTTCACCCTGTCGCCGCTGTCGCCGCTGTCGCCGCTGTCGCCGCTGTCGCCGCTGTCGCCGCTGTCGCCGCTGTGGGCCGCCAGGGCTGGCAGCCCGCCCAGCAGCGGTAGCCGCATAGTCGCCTTCGCTGCGAGCAGCCGCGCCGCCAGCCCCGCCCCGTGCCGCTGCGGGCACGCGGCCTCGCCAGACCCGGGCACCCCGCCCTGCCCCCGCTGTGGCCCGCAGCGCCGCACCCTCCCCGCCACCCTGCCGCCGCTGCGGGCATGCGTGCCGCTAGGGGCGGCACGGGTGGGCGCAGCGGCACCCCGCGAGCGCGGGTGAGCGGACCCTACCCCCGGCCGGCACCAACCCCGGGTGACCTGTAACCACGTTGTACCCGGCCGGCACCAACTCCCGGGCAACCAAGAACCCCCGTCGCACCCAACCTGCACCACCCCCGGGCAACCAGCACCCAAGCGGCACCCTGCCAACCGCACCCCCGGTTCAAACACCCCCGCTCAAGCCCCCACCGCCGTGGACTCCGGGCGTTCCTCTCCCGGGGCGTCGCGTAGCTCTGTCGTGCAGGTGTAGCGCCGTAGGTTGCCCGTTCCGGGGCCGCCCAGGATTACTGAGCCGTCGTCTGCGGCTGTGGCCTCGGAGTCGGCGAAGGTGCAGATGATCTGGGCGAGGGCGTAGGAGGAGAGGGAGGTGGGGGGCTTGGTCAGGCGGAAGGTGTTTTCGGGGTCCTTGGGGGAGGGGCCGCTTACCCGTAGGTCCTTCGGTACCGCCGTTGTGTACCCTGCCTGGGTTTCCGCCGCTGAGGGGTTTTGGGATAGTTCGTCCACCAGACCCTGCGCCACCAGGACTCGACGTTCCGCCTCGGCCGTGCCGTCGGGGATGCGGACCGAGCGGTCCAGGGTGACCAGCTGGGAGGAGCAGACCAGGAAGACCTGTACCGGGATGCCCGGCGTCGACTGGGGGGACAGGCCGTCGTCCGTCAGGGCGCAGTGGATTCGGGTCGGGGCCGGGCCGAAGTCCGTCGGGACCTGGGTCGCGCGGATGCCGCAGCCGCCCAGCAGCACCGCCAGCAACGGCAGCGCGAGACCGCGGCGGAGACCGCGGCGCAGACCTCGTGCCGTCCGCGTCGGCGTGCGCATCGGCAATGGCGTCTTCATTGTTCTGGGGGTCCTTCGGGAGTGTTCCCTGGAGTGTTCTGTGGCTCTATCAGGGGGGACGCGTCCCTGGGGAGGCGGAGGGTGAACACCGCGCCGCCCTTGGGGGAGTTGGCCGCGGTGATCTCGCCGCCGTGGATGTGCGCGTTCTCCAGGGCGATGGACAGGCCGAGGCCGCTGCCCTCCGAACGCGGGCGGGACGCGCTGGCCTTGTAGAAGCGGTCGAAGACGTGCGGGAGGACGTCCTCGGGGATGCCGGGACCATGGTCCTGGACCTCGATCAGCAACTCCTCGGCCTCGACGCCCGGTTCGGTGCGGACCGAGACGCGGACCGGGGAACCGCCGTGCTTGAGCGCGTTGCCGATCAGGTTCGCCAGGATGACGTCCAGGCGGCGCGGGTCGAGGCGGACGATCACGCCGCGGTCGGCGTCGAGTTCGACCGCGTCCAGCCACGCGCGCGCGTCGATGCACGCGGTGATCTGGTCGGCGATGTCCACGTCGTCCAGGACCAGTCGGGCCGTGCCCGCGTCGAAGCGGGTGACCTCCATGAGGTTCTCGACCAGGTCGTTGAGGCGCCGCGTCTCGCTCACCACCAGGCGGACGGCCGGTTCGATCATCGGGTCCACGCTGCCCGTCTCCGCGTCCAGCTCTTCTTCGAGGATCTCCGTCACCGCGGTGATCGCCGTGAGCGGCGTACGGAGTTCGTGCGACATGTCCGCCACGAAACGGCGGGACGCCTCGTCGCGCGCGGACATGTCCGCGACCTGTTTCTCCAGCGACTGCGCCGCGTCGTTGAACGTCCGTGACAGGTCCGCGAGTTCGTCCGTGCCCGACACGCGCAACCGGGTGTCCAGCTTGCCCTCGCCCAGCCGGCGGGCCGCGATCCCCAGCCGGTGCACCGGCTTCAGCACCGTGGTCGCGGCGGCCTGCGCGAGCAGCGCCGAGCCGACCAGGGCCAGGGCCGTGGCGATCCCCAGCGACCAGGCAAGGGAGTTGAGGTCCTTCGCCTCCGGCTCAAGGGACTTGAGCATGTAGCCGGTCGGGCCGCCGTCGATCACCTTCGCGCCACCGACCAGGTACGGCCGGTCGCCGTCCACCACCCGCTGCCAATACAGGTGGTACGCCGACTTGTTGTTGGAGTTGACGGCCTGCTTCTTCGCCACCGCCTTGCGCAGCGACTTCGGCACGTCCTCCAGAGTGAACGTGTCCAGGTCCGAATTACCCGTGATCGTACGGCCGTTCTCGTCCTGCGCGACCAGCAGCACGCTGAACCGCTGGCTGCTGCTGGCCATCTGGCGTGCCGTGCGCTGGAGTTGGTCCCGCGTCGGATGCGGCGGCAGCGTGCTCGCGCGGTTCTGCATCTCCTGCTGGAAGTCGCGCAGCACCGCGTCCTGCGTACGGGTCAGCACGGCCTCGCGGTTGAGCCAGTACGCGATTGCCGACGCCGACACCGCGGCCGTCAGCGCGACCAGGCCGAACACAACGACCAGGCGCAGCCGCAGACTTGTGAAGCGCAGCCGGGACAGGACCGTCCTGCGGGCCGCCGTCCAGCCCCGTTCGCCCGCACCGGCACCGCCGCGTGGAACAGTCACCCCGTCGTCGTTCACGGGGACGTGCGCGTCGGTCACTGAGGCGCGTCCAAGCGGTAACCGACACCGCGGACCGTACGGATGAGGGTCGGGGACGACGGCACGTCCTCCACCTTCGCGCGCAACCGCTGCACGCACGCGTCCACCAGGCGCGAGTCGCCCAGGTAGTCGTGCTCCCACACCAGCCGCAGCAACTGCTGGCGGGACAGCGCCTGTCCGGGCCTGCGGCTCAGCTCAAGGAGCAACCGCAGTTCGGTGGGCGTCAGTTGGAGGTCCTCGCCGTTCTTGGTGACCGTCATCGCCGAGCGGTCGATCACCACCGACCCGTATGTCGCCGAGTCGGTGGCCTCCCGCTCGCCGCGCCGCAGCACCGCACGGATCCGGGCGTCCAACACCCGTCCCTGCACCGGTTTGACGACGTAGTCGTCGGCGCCGGACTCCAGCCCGACCACGATGTCGATGTCGTCGCTGCGCGCGGTCAGCAGGATGATCGGCAGCTGGTCCGTGCGCCGGATGCGCCGGCACACCTCGAACCCGTCGATGCCGGGCAGCATGACGTCGAGAACGATCAGATCCGGCCGCGCCTCGCGCAGGAGTTTCAGACCGTCCTCTCCGGTGGCAGCGGTGGCCACCCGGTGTCCCTGGCGCGTCAGTGAGAGCTCCAGGGCCGTACGGATGGCGTCGTCGTCCTCGATCAGCAACAGGGAAGGCACGGGGGTCATTCTGGCCCATGCCGTGGCCGTCTTTCGACTGTCGGGGCCCGTTGGTCCGCGCCACGGCCGCTTCCGTGCCCGCCCGGACCGTACGAAAGGGCGCCCCGCGCTCGTACGGACATGCGGTCGGTGGTCGTACGAACGGGCCGTCCGGGTCCACCCGTAGGGGAGTTCTTGCATATTTCTACGCCTGCCTACGCCCACCACCTGTGCGTTCACCGCCCTTTCGCTGTGCGGCACTTCTGCCGCCGACCCCTGTGACAGGTCTGTGACAGTCGACGGACACGGCGATGAAGTGGGCCCGGCAGAGTCTTCCCCATCAGCAAGGCCGCAAGGCGAACGGGACTCCACAACGGGGGGCGCGAGATGGACACGCTGCATGGGACGAGTACCAGCACCAGCGCAGTCGTCACGCGTCTGCACGATGTGACCCGGACGGGTGAGAAGTCCGGTGCCGTGAGCGGGCGGGGGTGCGCTCGCGGCACCGGGCGTCAGCACACCGCGTACATGACGGTGGTTGACGCGTTTGTGGGGGGAACAGCGGCGGTCTCGGGGGGGACCACCACGGCGCCGGCCGCCGCCGGCGCCAACGGGGGAGCCGCGTACGGGGAGGTCACGGGGGAGCGTCGTTCGCGCACGGAGGCGGAGTTCACCGCCTACGTCGAGGAGCGCCGCGCCTCCCTGTACGCCACCGCCTACCACCTCACCGGTGACCGCTTCGAGGCCGAGGACCTGCTCCAGAGCGCGCTGTTCTCGACCTACAAGGCGTGGGACCGGATCAGTGACAAGGCGGCCGTCGGCGGTTACCTGCGGCGGACGATGACCAACCTGCACATCAGCGCGTGGCGCCGCCGCAAGCTGAACGAGTACCCGACCGAGGAACTGCCGGAGACGGCCGGTGACACGGACGCCATGCGCGGCACCGAACTGCGCGCGGTCCTGTGGCAGGCGCTCACCCGGCTGCCCGAACTCCAGCGCACCATGCTGGTCCTCCGTTACTACGAGGGCCGCACGGACCCGGAGATCGCGGAGATCCTCGACATCAGTGTCGGCACGGTGAAGTCCAGCATCTGGCGCTCCCTGCGCCGCCTGCGCGAGGACGAGGTCCTCAGCTTCGGCCGTGACGAGGAGGACGCCTTCGGGGAGCTTGTCGCCTGAAGGTTGGGGGAAACAAGGGGGAACAGGGGAAATAGGGGGGACCTGGGGGATACGGGGGAGTAAGTCCCGGGGGGGGACTACGGGGAAACCCAGGGAAAAACGGGGGATCACGGGGGGACCACGGGGAACACGGGGGAACAGCGCACGGGGGTGCGTAAGAAGAGCGGGGCTGGAGGGCCGGGGGGTCCATCCAGCCCCGCTTCTTCGCGTGCGTGGCTCTTTGCGGGCCTGCGGGACCCCTACGCGACTACGCCGCCGTACGCGCCCGTACGTGTCTGCCCGCCGCGGCCGCCGCCAGCCGCCCCAGCGCCTCGTCCCGGTCGCAGGCGTACGCGCCCAGGGCCGTCTGGCGGGTGACGATCGAGCGTTCCGCGCGCATCAGGCGCCAGCCGCGGCGCAGCAGGAACGGCACCGACTTGCGGCCCTCGCGCAGATCGCGCAGGAAACGGCGGCGGAAGGTGCGCACCGGGCCGCGGGAGAGGCAGATGGCGTCGGCGAGCACGTCCAGTTCGCGGCAGCGGGTCACGATCTCGGCGGCGAACACGCCCTCCGCGATGAACACGGGGGTGCGCTCGATGTCGACGGTCTCGGTGCCGGTGCGGGCGCTGAGGGAGATGTCGTAGAGGGGAACGTCCGTACGGCCGGTGCGGCACAGTTCGGTGATCGAGGCGACGGCGGCGTCCGCGTCCCAGGATTCGGGGTGGTCCCAGTCGATGTCGGTGCTCCCCGCGACCAGCGGCAGGGTCGGATCGTCGCCCTCTTTGTAGAAGTCGTCGAGCCGCAGCACCGGGAGGCCGGAGCGGGCCGACAGGAGGGACTTGCCGGAGCCGGACGGGCCGCAGAGCAGGACCACTCGGGCCGGAACGGCGGGTATGGGCGGTATCGGCGACATGAACGGCTGGGAACTCACGAGACACCAGTGTGAGCCATGGCGGCGTCCGCGCCGAGACCGCGGGTCGGCTTTGGAGCGGGGATCACACGTCAACTACCCTTCGTGTCTGATTCATTACCCTGTGCGTCTGCCCCTGTGTGTCTTTACCTACGCATCGAAACCTACGCATCGAAAGCTGGCATCCGTGATGGCACGATCCACGTCCTCCCAGAACCAGAACCAGGCCCGCGCGCTCGTCGCCCTCGCGTCCGTGGGTGCGGCCCTCGCGGCGGGTGCGGCCGCCGCGGCGCCCGCGAGCGCCGCAGAGGCCGCACCCGTGGTCGACGTGATGCGCAGCCGGAACCTCGGCCCCGGCAACATCGACCCCCAGGCGGGCCTGGCCGCCCTCACCAACTCGGTCCAGTACGTCACCGGCCCGGTCGCCGGCCTCAAGCCCAACCCGCTGGCGGGCACGGGCGTCGACCCGCTCGACAACGGCGTCGGCACCCAGCTCGCCGACTTCAAGCCGCTGACCTCACAGGCGCTGACCGGGCCGGTGGCCCAGGCGTCCTCGCTGGGGGCCGTGCCGGTGGTGGGGCAGGTGCTGGGAGGCTTGGGGCACTGACGGCCGGCGCCCCGACCCGGCTGACGGCCAGTGCCCCGACCCGACCCGGCCGACGGTCAGTACGCCGACCCCGACGCCCCCAGCGACCCCGTCGGGTGCCACACCGTCTTCGTCTCCAGGAAGGCCGTCAGGCGGTCGATGCCCGGCGTCTCGTTGTAATCCACAGGCTGTGGGCGCAGCACCCGCTTCAGGTTGTCCGCCGCGGCGATCTCCAACTCCTTCGCCTGTACGGCGTCGGTGGCGCCCGTCAGGTCGATCGCGTTGACGTCCTGGTGGGCGGCGAGCGTCGGCGCGATCTCCGCCGTACGGCCGGAGAGGACGTTGACGACGCCGCCGGGGACGTCGGAGGTGGCCAGGACCTCTGCCAGGGACAGGGCCGGGAGCGGGGACCTCTCCGACGCCACCACGATCGCGGTGTTGCCCGTAGCGATCACCGGAGCGAGCACCGACACCAGGCCCAGGAACGACGACTCCTGCGGGGCCAACACCGCGACCACGCCCGTCGGTTCGGGGGAGGAGAGGTTGAAGTACGGGCCCGCCACCGGGTTTCCGCCGCCCACGACCTGGGCGATCTTGTCGGTCCAGCCCGCGTACCAGACCCAGCGGTCGACCGCCGCGTCCACCACGGCCGCCGCCTTCGCCTTCGACAGGCCCTCCGCGTCGGCCACTTCGCGTACGAACTGGTCGCGGCGGCCCTCCAGCATCTCCGCCACCCGGTAGAGCACCTGGCCGCGGTTGTACGCCGTGGCCCCGGACCAGCCGCCGAACGCCTTGCGGGCGGCGACCACCGCGTCCCGGGCGTCCTTGCGGGAGGAAAGGGGCGCGTTCGCCAGCCACTTGCCCTTTGCGTCGGTCACCTCGTACACCCGGCCGCTCTCGGAACGCGGGAACTTCCCGCCCACGTACAGCTTGTAGGTCTTGAAGACCGTGAGTCGATCAACTGCATTCATTTATCGCTCGCCCTCCGGGCTCGACGGGGCGAGGTAACCCTCCAGGCCGTGCCGACCGCCCTCGCGGCCGAAGCCCGACTCCTTGTAGCCGCCGAAGGGCGACGTCGGGTCGAACTTGTTGAACGTGTTGGACCAAATGACGCCCGCGCGCAGCTTGCCCGCGACGGCCAGGATCCGCGAACCCTTCTCCGTCCAGATGCCCGCCGAGAGGCCGTACGGGGTGTTGTTGGCCTTCGCCACCGCCTCGTCGGGCGTGCGGAAGGTGAGCACCGACAGGACCGGGCCGAAGATCTCGTCCCGCGCGATGGTGTGCGCCTGGGTGACGTTCGTGAACAGCGTCGGGGCGAACCAGTAGCCGGCGGAGGGGAGTTCGCAGGGCGGCGACCAGCGTTCGGCGCCCTCGGCCTCGCCCTGCGCCACCAACGCGCCGATACGGGACAGCTGTTCGGCGGAGTTGATCGCGCCGATGTCCGTGTTCTTGTCGAGCGGGTCGCCGAGGCGCAGGGTCGTCAGGCGGCGCTTGAGCGACTCCAACAGCTCGTCGTGGATGGACTCCTGGACCAGCAGCCGGCTGCCCGCGCAGCAGACCTGGCCCTGGTTGAAGAAGATGCCGGTGACGATGCCCTCGACGGCCTGGTCGATGGGGGCGTCGTCGAAGACGATGTTCGCGCCCTTGCCGCCCAGTTCGAGGGTCAGCTTCTTGTCCGTGCCCGCCAACGTGCGCGCGATTTCCTTGCCCACGGCCGTGGAGCCGGTGAACGCGACCTTGTTGACGTCCGGGTGCGCGACCAGTGCGGCGCCCGTGTCGCCGTATCCGGGAAGGATGTTGACGACGCCCTTGGGCAGGCCCGCCTGGCGGCAGATGTCCGCGAAGAAGAGGGCGGAGAGGGGGGTCGTCTCGGCGGGCTTCAACACCACGGTGTTGCCGGTGGCCAGGGCCGGGGCGATCTTCCAGGCCAGCATCAGGAGGGGGAAGTTCCAGGGGATCACCTGGCCTGCGACGCCCAGGGGGCGCGGGTTTGTGCCGAAGCCTGCGTGCTCCAACTTGTCGGCCCAGCCCGCGTAGTAGAAGAAGTGCGCGGCCACCAGGGGGAGATCGGCGTCCCTCGTCTCCTTGATGGGCTTGCCGTTGTCCAGGGTTTCCAGGACGGCCAGTTCGCGGCTGCGCTCCTGGATGATCCGGGCGATGCGGAACAGGTACTTGGCGCGCTCGGAGCCGGGCAGCGCCGACCACTTCTCGAACGCCTTGCGGGCCGCCTTCACCGCGCGGTCGACGTCCGCCTCACCCGCCTGGGCGACCTCGGAGAGGACCTCCTCGGTGGCGGGGGAGACCGTCTTGAAGACCTTGCCGTCGGCCGCGTCCGTGAACTCGCCGTCGATGAACAGGCCGTAGGAGGGGGCGATGTCGACGACCGCGCGGGACTCGGGTGCCGGTGCGTACTCGAATGCGGATGCGGATGCAGGTGCCATGGTGATCAGTCCACCGTCACGTAGTCGGGGCCGGAGTAGCGGCCCGTGGCCAGCTTCTGACGCTGCATCAGCAGGTCGTTGAGGAGGGAGGACGCGCCGAAGCGGAACCAGTGGTTGTCCAGCCAGTCCGCGCCCGCCGTCTCGTTGACGAGCACCAGGAACTTGATCGCGTCCTTCGTGGTGCGGATGCCGCCGGCCGGTTTCACGCCCACCTGGACGCCGGTCTGGGCGCGGAAGTCGCGCACCGCCTCCAGCATCAGCAGGGTGTTCGCGGGCGTCGCGTTCACCGCGACCTTGCCCGTCGACGTCTTGATGAAGTCCGCGCCCGCCAGCATGCCGAGCCAGCTCGCCCGCCGGATGTTGTCGTACGTCGACAACTCGCCCGTCTCGAAGATGACTTTGAGGCGGGCGGCCGTCCCGCACGCCTCCTTCACGGCGACGATCTCGTCGTACACCTTCAGGTAGTCGCCCGCGAGGAACGCGCCCCGGTCGATGACCATGTCGATCTCGTCCGCGCCCGCCGCCACCGCCTCGCGCACGTCGGCCAGCTTGACGGAGAGTGCCGCGCGGCCCGCCGGGAAGGCCGTCGCGACCGAGGCGACCTTCACGGTGGAGCCCGCGACGGCCTCCTTGGCGAACGGGACCATGTCGGGGTAGACGCACACGGCCGCGGTCGCCGGGGTGGCGCCGTCGGTCGGGTCGGGGTGGACCGCCTTGGCGCCGAGGGCCCGGACCTTGCCCGGGGTGTCCGCGCCTTCCAGCGTCGTCAGGTCGACCATCGAGATCGCGAGGTCGATCGCGTACGCCTTCGCGGTCGTCTTGATCGAACGGGTGCCGAGCGCGACGGCCCGTGCCTCCAGGCCGACGGCGTCGACTCCGGGCAGGCCGTGCAGGAAACGGCGCAGGGTACTGCCGGACGCGGTGACGTCCGGCAGGGCGTGGGGTGATGCGGTGGTGGGCATGGTCACCAGACGAGCATATCTACGCGCGTAGTTGCTGTACAGCCCGGGGAAGGGGTTGGGGAGGGGGTGCGTCGGCGTCGGCCCTCGTGGACCGGGGGCCCCGCGGGCGGCTGCGGACCCGCGGTCGGGTCGTTGTCGTACCCGTCGGGCAGAATCGGGGGCATGACGCATGCGGACCACCACTCGCCCGGCCCGGACCACTCCGGAGCCGCCGTGCCCGTGACCCGGGACCGGATCTACCGGACGCCCGCCGGTATGGCCGGCGGCGTGCTGCTGCTCGTCATCGCGGGCTGGCTCGGCATCGACGCGCTGATCCACGGCGAGGGGCGCACGCCGTGGCTCGCGCTCGCCACGCTGATCCTGGTCGTGCCGCTGGTGAGCGCCTTCACGCTGCGGCCCGCCGTGTTCGTCAACGACGAGCGGCTGCGGGTGCGCAACCCCTTCCGGGTGGTCGTGCTGCCCTGGGGCGAGGTCGCCGGGCTGCGGTCCGGTTACTCGAACGAGGTCGTCGCCAAGTCCGGTGCGAAGTTCCAGCTGTGGTCGATACCCGTGTCCCTGCGGGCCCGCAAGAAGGCGGTGCGGCGGGAGGCGCGGCAGGCGTCGGGGGTCCCGGACAACCGCACGCGCGGGCTGGGCCTGCTCGGCGGCGGGCTGATGGGCGGCGGTCTGTCCGGCGGGTCGGAGGCCGCGTCGAGCGGTCCCGCGCGCGCGACCACCGACCAGATCATGGACGACCTGAAGGCGCTGGCCGAGAAGGAGGGGACCGCCGAGCGGGCGCAGGGGGAGGTCACCGTGCGGTGGGCCTACGAGGTGATCGGCCCCGCGGTCGCGGGGGCGGTCGTGCTGGTGATTCTGCTGGTGGTGGGGTAGCCGGCGGGGGCAGTGGGGCAGGGGGCTGGG
>LJCV01000307.1 GCA_001298575.1 Actinobacteria bacterium OK074 | reverse complement strand
CCCGCGGCCATACCCGCACCCCGCCCCCCGTCACCACCACGACGATCACGCCCGTCCCGGCGAAACAGCCGCCGAAGCCGAAGAAGAGCGGCCCGCCCACGTCCGGCACGAGCACCACCAAGACCGACAAGGGCAAGAAGCCGACCACGGGCGCCGACAAAAAAGCCGACAAGAACACCAACAAGGGCACGGGCAAGAGCACCGACAAGAGCACCGACAAGAGCACCGACAAAAACACCGACAAGAGCAAGGCCAAGGGCAAGGGCAAGGTCCCGCTCGCCCCGCCGCCCGCCACGACCACAGTGACGACCGCGACCACGGCGACCCCACCCTCCCCGTACGTCACCCCCCACGGCAACAGCGTCCCGACCCCCGGCGACGGCAACTGCCTCCTGTACGCCGTCATCGGCAGCGCGCCGCAACTGGTCGCCGCCCAGCTGCGGCGGGCCAACCCGGCGCTCGACGCGGGTACCGCGGGCTGGCTCGGCCAGCCCAACCTCGTACGGCAGACCCTCATGGCGCTGGCGCTGAACCCGCAGACCGCCGTCCAGGGGTCCGGCCATCTGCGGGCCGCGCAGCAGGGGTTGCAGGCCCTGGTGCGGGCCCGGCTGGCGGCGGCCCGCAACGGCACCCGGCCGCTCCCGCCGCAGGTGCTCGGCCAGCTCCGGGGCGTCCTCGTCCGCCGGTTCGGGACGGTGGTGCAGGGCATGCCCAGCGGCACGGTCGACAGCCAGCTGACCCTGTACGGCATCCAGGGCGTGACCCGCCCCGAGGACATGGACCCGGCCGACCTCCAGACCCGTTATCTGCAAGCCGTCTCCACGCCGGGCGCGCCGCCCGCACCGGTCGGCGGGGCGCCGAGCAACCGGCGGATGTTCGCCTATCTGCGCGCGGTGAACGCGCTGCCGACGCTCGCCACCATGCCGCTGGACGCGCGCCGGGCGCTGCTGATCGCCGGCTACCACCAGAGCACCGCCCCCCTCACCCCGGCCGAGGCGAACGAACTCGACCGCGCGGTGCGCAACTGGTCGGGCGTGTGGACGAACCGGATCGGCGACGCCTTCCTGCCGCTGCTCGCCGACACCCTCGGCGTCCCGATCCACGTCTTCCAGCCGGTGCCCGCCGCCCTCGCCGGCACCACCGCGACCGGCGGCCCCCGGGGCATCGTGCTGCCGTACGGCCCGACCACCAACACCCCCGCCCTGGAGCTGTATTACACGGGCCTGAACCACTACAGCGCCAGCGACGCGGGCCCCGTCACCACCACCTCCGGCACCACCACGGCCACCACCAGCAACACCATCACCCCGTCGAGTGCGCCCCGTGGCCCTGGCGATGCTCCCAGCGTCGAGCCGCCGGGTCGTTTCCGTCCCGCGCCCGCGCGTGATGCCGTTGACGAGGGGCCCGCGCCCCGTGCCGTCAACCCGGCGCCGAAGGACACCTGGTACGGCCTGCGCCCCCACGCGCGCCCCGGTGTTCACAGCGCCGAGCGTTTCGATCCACGCGCCGACCAGAGCCGTCCGCCCGGCCCGGGCACGCTCAGTGGTGCAACGACCCTGATCCGCACCCGGGTTCGTCGTATCCAGGCGCCCAACGGCCAGTGGATCCGCGACTACACGGTCAATCTCCCGGTCACGACCGCCGATCCGGCGCTCAGGCAGCAGCTCAGGGACCGGATCACCCGTCTCCTGGACACGCACCTCAACTCAGGTCTGGCGCTGCCGAGTTCGGGCGACCAGATCCACATCACCCTCAACCTCATCGACGACCCGACCCACCCCGAGGCCGTCACCCTCACCAACACCCCCCACCCCGCCCGCGCGGACCAGCTCCACCTCGACGCCCACCACTCCGACGCCGACCTCCTCCACGAGGTCCTGCACTACCTCGGCCTGCCCGACGAGCAGCGCGACAACGACTTCCTCCTGCGCAACCACCCCAACGCCACCGCCGTACGCACCACCGGCGTCATGGCCACCACCCACACCCCCGTCCACATCCCCCACCGCTACCTCCGCATCATCGAGGACGTCACCGCCTCGGGCCCCCAACTCCACGACCACGCAAGCCAGTTCCAGACCACCACCCCCGTCCAGGAGGACCCCGACACCAGCCCCATCCCCACCGACACCCCCCTCACCTGGCCCGCCTCCCAAGCACCGGTCGCGGCGCCGTCCTCGTCGTACGTCCTCGCGTACGGGTCCCAACTGGACGGCAACGTGGGCCTGGTGTTCCTCGAACCGCTGTCGGCAGCGGTCGTGGACGGGCTGCACCAGCAGGTGATGGCGGCGCTCGGGCTGCCGGGCGCGCCGGACACGCACCCGGTGCGGGAGCAGCTGCGGACGGTGGCGAGCGCCGAGGAGCTGGCGCTCAACCTGCCGTATCTGCGCGGCAGTCTGGGCCACCGGATCACACTGCGGGTGGACGGCCGGGACCGCGTGGTGGATCTGCGGATGCGGCTCAGGGACCCGGTGGCGGCGGCCCGGTACGGGCAGGCCGAGGGTGCCGAGCGGGACGTGCGGGTGGAGCGGCGCGGCATCGGCACGCAGGAGTCGGTGTCGTCGGAGGCTTCCGGCAACGTCCGTACCCTGATGCTGCCGTGGACCGCGCTGTTCCCGGTGAGCAGGGCGATCCCGGTGCGCGGTGTCGACGTCGCGCTCACCCTCGCGCTGACCCTGAACCAGCTGTCGTCGAACTCGTCGGTGACCACGGTCGTGCAGTCGACGTCGGCGCAGCGCAGCAACGAGCCGTCGGAGCCGTACGACTTCACCGCCGAGTGGGAAGTGCGGCTGGACACCCCGGCGTTGGCCCCGCCGCTCACCTGGAGCCCGGCGCAGGCGCACGGGGCGGTGACCTTCTGGTTCCCGCAGCACCTGGCGCAGGACGAGGCGGGGGAGCTGCCCCGGGCGGCCGACCTGGACGTCCTTCCGGTGTGGGGCGTGGACACGGTGGCCGATCCCGGGCGGCTGCTCGCGGAGGCGCTCCAGCACTACGACGCCCGGCTGCGGTCGCTGGGCGAGGACTCCCTGGCGGAGCTGTCGACGTTCCTGTCGGAACCGCTGCTGCGGGGCACCCTGCCGATGCAGCGGGACCGGGGTGCCTTCTCGCCCGTGCTGCTGGACGGGTCCGGGCGCGCGATCGGCATGTTCCAGCTGCTGACCGACGTGGAGGTGGGGGCGCCGCTGCGGCGGAGCGTCCCCGGGAAGATCAACCTGGAGAGCCATCTGACACAGGTGGTGAAGATCGACGCCCAGTCGAAGTACAGCAGCGGCCTGTCCCTGTCCGGGAGCGTCGGCCCGGCGCTCACCGGCGACCACGCCGAGGGGCACCCGGACGCGGTCCGGCGGGTCGGCGGCGGGGTGCTGGGGCGGGCCTCGGTCCAGGCGGGCACGAGCGACGGGCTGACGCAGAGCGGCAGCGCGGCCCTGATGCACGCGGTGCGCACCAACCGCAGCCACCTGCTGGCCCCGGCCCAGGTCCGGCACCGGCTGGTGCTGCACCTGGCGGGCGGCGGGCAGGAGGAGTTCAGGCCCGGCGCCTGGCCGCGCGGGATGCACCTGCGGCTGCTGACCGCCGAGGACGCCGAGGGCCACGTCCCGACGCAGGAGGAACTGCGGCGGCTCCCGGCGGAGTTGGAGCACCTGCGGGCGATCGGCACCACGGTGACACCCCTGCACGTGGCGGGCGCCGAACCCCTCTTCGGGCACGCCGAGAACTGGCTGCGCCGCGAGGGCTTCCTGCCCGCCGACGCCAACGCGCGCACCCTGGTCCTGCCCGACGAGGCCCTGGTGCAGGCCCAGTTGAACAACCTGCGCAGGTTCGAGCAGGCCCGCTCCCAGGTCGGCCAACGGGCCGCGACGGACGCCATGCTGGATGGCGGCCACCCGCTCTTCCTGGAGATCCCCACGGTGACCGGGGCCCGCCGGGTGCGGCTGGTGCTCAGCGCGGTGCGCGGCACGGGCGCCAGCACGCACACCCGGGTGCTGCCGGACGTGCAGGGCATGGGCCTGGCGTCGCTGTCGACGGCAGGCAACGACCAGCGGGGCTCGCAGTACGGGGCGTCCTACGGCGCCGGCGGTTCGCTCGGGGTGCCGGTGCGCGGCGGCGCGTGGACCCTCGGCGGCACCGGCGACCACGTCCGCGCCCACCAGGTGCAGCACGACAACAGCGTGCAACTGACCGTCGGACACGACCAGTTCTTCATCGGCAGCGGGGCGGGCCAGCGCAGCGAGGTCTTCGAGATACCGGCCGACCTGGCGCTCGACCTGTACGAGGGGCCGGACCAGGACCCCCTGGTGCGGTTCGCGCACGAGACGGTGATCCGGCCGTACCTCCCGCACGGCGCCCCGCCGGCCGGACCGCAGCCCCCGCCGCCCGACCGGGTGCCGGGCACCCTGCGGCTGTCGGTGCCCACGCACCGCACGCTGCCCGCCACCGACCCCGCCCCGGCGGCGCCCCCCGCGCACACCGTGCGGGCCGCCACCGACGCCGACCGCGCCCTGCTCGCCCTGGCCAACGACCACGGCCGCCCGCTGCCGGGCTCGGTACCGCTGCCGGACGACGCGATGATGGAGGTGTTCCGCGCGTCGGCCGCGCTCGACGAGGCGTTCCGGGCGGTGCTCGGCAACACCTACCCCGGGCACCCCGGGCGCGGCCTGCTGGACGCGGTCGCCGAGCACACCCCGGCACCGGTGGCGCGCGTCGGGCGGGCCGTGGGCGAGTCGCTGGCCGGGGCCGCGGCCACCGACCCGACCACGGTGGCGGCCGAGATGCTGAGTGCCGCCCGGAGCCCCGCGTCCCTGCTGGCCCGCGGCCACCAGGTGTTCAAGGGCGCCTACGTGGTCGAGGGGCTCACCCTGCCGGGCCTCGCCGCGGACGAGGTGATCTCCGTGGAGATCCGGGGCGCCCTGCGCAACCCGCGGGCCGCGGGCGACGTCGCGCAGTACTTCGAGACCGGGCTCAGCGCGGGCGACGGCGCCGGACAGCGGCGCGGGACGAGCCGCAACGTCCAGTGGGCGGGCGGCTTCACCGCCGTCCACAACAGTTCGTCGGCACAGACCCCGGCCGCCGACCAGGCCGCGGGCAACGACGGCGACGTCGGCGACAGCGGCACCATCCACGCCCGCGCCGACGACCCGGAGCAGCAACA
Organism: Actinobacteria bacterium OK074; assembly: GCA_001298575.1. Taxonomy (GTDB): domain Bacteria; phylum Actinomycetota; class Actinomycetes; order Streptomycetales; family Streptomycetaceae; genus Streptomyces. Next base: position 90,403 of record LJCV01000307.1, on the reverse strand, counting down.
GGGCGGCGGTACGGCCACGTCCACGCCCCGGAAGTCGACCCTCAACCCGTCGGCCCGGTACACCCACACCGCCCGGCACGAGCAGTCACGGGCGCTCGCCTCCTCGACCGTCGTCAACCGCACCGCCACCGAGAGCGGCGCCCAGCACCGCATCGCGGCCGACGGGCTCCTGCTGGTGACGTTCCGGCGGGGCCGCCGCAACGTCGTCGGCAACGCGTTCGGGCAGGGCGAGGGCCGGGAGATCACGGTGGCCGTCGAACTGCCGGACGCCGTGCGGTTCCTGGCCACCCCGGCCCAGGTCCGGCGCCACGCCGACTGGTTCAGGGCGGTGAACGGGCTCACGGTGCCCGCCGCGGTACCGGGCTCCGTGCCGCTGCCGCGCCGGTTCACCGTCTCCGGCGAGGTGGGCCTCGGCAGCGTCCAGGCCATGGACCTGTTCACCGACGCCACCCGACAGGTGCCCAGCCCCGACGAACTGCGGCAGCGACTCATGGACCTGGTCGACGCGGAGGTACCCGGCACCACCCGGCCGGGGCACGCGTCGTACCGCTCGGGCGTCGCCACCCGCATCGCGGACCTCACCACCACGGCGGGCCTGCGCACCCTGGCCGGACGCGGCCCCGGCCGGTTCCAGCGCTTCGGGTTCCGGCAGGTCGGCTACGGCGGCGCCCGCCTCGTCGAGGTGACCCTGCGGGCCGAACCGGACGCCGACGACCACGCGCTGCGGCCCCTGCGCGGGCACCCGGCGGCGGCCGGCGCCGGGATCGAGCAGTACCACGGCCACACCCCGTCCTCGGTGAGCGACCAGAGTGCCGGTACCGTCCGCAACTCCGGGTTCGTCCAGCTCCAGACCCGGATTCCCCGGGTCACCGGCGGCCCCCGCACCGACCGGGCGGGCGTGCTGCTCGGCGCCGACACGGTGCGCGGCAACTCCGCGCGGGCGACCCGGGCCGCCGAGGACCGCTACTGGCTGCGCACCGACAACGTCGCCGACTTCGAGGGCGTCCCGTACCGGATCGTCGCCACCGTGCGCTCCACCGTGACCGCCGACTGGCTGCTGGACCTGCCCGGCAGCCTGTTCCAGCACGGCGTGCTGAGCCTGACCGACACGGACACCCCGCTCGCCCGCCGGATCGCGCACCTGTTCACCGGCCGGCCGACCCGGACCACCACGGTGTACGCCGCCGCCGCGCTGCGCTTCACCGGCAGCGAGACCCCCGAACCGCCAAGGCCCGAGACGCCGTTGGCGGTGGGCCGGACCGGGCAGCGGCCGACGGTGCCCGGGCGGCGGTTCACACCGGGCGGCCCCGCACCGGTCTTCGGCTTCGACGCGGGCGCCGAACTCGCCGCCGCGCTCACCGAGGTGGCCCCCGACCTGACGCACTCCTGGCGGTCGCTGGCCACCTCCGACTCCGCGGACGCCACCGCCGTACGGATCGGCGAACTCGTCCAGGCGGGGGAGATCTCGCTGGACCACCCGCGCGGCCCGGCCGGCATCACCACCACGATGCCGGGCTCGTACCCCTTCCAGGGCCGCCCGGACACCCCGCCCCGGCTCACCGTGGAGCTGTACCGGCCGCGCCCGGTCACCGATGCCGGGGACGTGACGGTGGACCGGCTGCGGATCAGCACGGTCAGCGCGGGCTCCGCCTCGCACGCGGGCCTCACCGGGAGCCTCGCGGCGCAGGGCGGCTTCAGCCTCGCCGACTCCAACCGGCACCTGCTCGGCTTCACGCTGCCGGTGCTGGCCCGCCAGCCGCAGGATTCGGGGCAGGGCGCCACCGTCAGCGGCACCCGCCGCGACTGGCTCAAGCACGGCAACACCGCCGCCGCCGAGGGGACCCGGGGCACCCGCAGCCACGAGATCCTCGCCGACGCGGTGCTCACCGTGCACGGCCCCGACGGCGTCCGGTACGTGACCGGCACCGTGCGGCTGCGGCCCCTGGAGCGCGACCTGCTCGGGTTCGGCGTCACCGGCGCCCGCACCGACCCCGGAGTGTTCGACGGCGCCTCCCTGGCCCGCGAGACGGCCGACGCCCAGGCGCCGGGCGACCGGGCCGACGACCTCCTGCGGGACTGGCGCACCGTACCGCTGCGCGACCTCCCGACCCTGCTGGCCGACGGCATCGGACCGGACCCGGACGGCGACGGCGGCGAGGTCCAGCTCTGGCTGGCCGTCGACGACACCCCCGCGCAGACCGCCCGCGCCCTGTACGCCGCCTCGGGCACCGCCGCCCTCCTGCACCGGCCGGTCGAACTGGCCCTGCGCGACCGGCACGGCGTGCGCTTCAGGCGGTTCGACGCCGCCGGTGACCCGGTCGGGCAGCAGGACAACGGCTGGACGGCCGTGCGCGAGCAGATCCGCACGCTGGAGGCGGCCGGGCGGGCGGAGGACACCGAGCGCACGCGGGAGGCCCAACTCCAGGCCCAACTGCCGGACGCCCGCCGCACGTTGGACGATGCCCAGCCGCCGGTGACGCAGGCCGAGCTGGACCTGACCGGCGCCCGCACCACCGTCGGCACCGCGGCCGTCGGACGCGCCGCCGCCGACCGCGCCGTCGAGACCGCCGAACTCGCCGACCGGGAACGGCGCGGCCGGGTCACGGAGTTGACCCGGGACCTCCAGCGTCAGAGCGACCGGGCGACGGCCACGGCCCGGACGGCCGCGGAGTCCCACGAGGCCGTCGAGACGGCGGAGGCCGAACTGGAGGCGGCGGAAGAGGCGCTGAGGCAGGCCGCCGACTCGGCCGCGCAGGGCGGGAGTTCGGGCCGCGCCGTGACCGGCGCCGCCCCGGCCGGGTCCCTCGCCCCGTACGAGTCGCGCCGGGAGCAGGCGCGTACCAGGCTGGAACGGGCACGGACGACGGCCGCGGCGGCCGACCGCGCCGCCGAGACCGCCCGGCACGCCGCCGACGACACCGGGCGCCGGCTCGGCCTGGCCCGGGACGCGGCCCGCACCGCCGCCGACACCCTCACCCGCGCCCGGCACACGGCCACGACGGCCGCCACAACGGACGACACGGCCCGGACGGCGCTCGCCGCGGCCACCGCACGCCGCGACCAGACGGTGGCCGCCCGGGACGCGGCCCAGCAGGTGGTGGACGGCCTCGCACGCCAGGTCCGAGAAGCCCTCACCGAGCTGACCCGGCAGGCGGACCGGCAGCGCACCGCGCAACGGGGCCTCGGCGACGCGGCCCCCCTCCTGGAGACACGGCGGGCGACGGCGGGCGACGGCACCGTACCGCTGCCGACCGGTTCGCTGGCCGCGACCCCGGCCACGTGGCCCCGCCGTACGCCCCGACCGGCACCGGCACGGGCGGAGGCGCCGCAGGTGGAGCCCGAGGTGGAGCCTCGGCGGCCGGAGGGTCGGCAGGACGGCGGGAACGGTGGTGACGGCGGGAACGGGGGGCATGGTGGTGACGGCGGCGACGGCGGCCAAGGATCCGGAAGCGGTCAAGGGTCCGGCGGCGACCAAGGATCCGGTGGCGATCGAGGCGGCCGTCGGCCCGCCGTCGTGTCGCGGGCGGAGCGCCCCGAGACGTTCGCCCGTTCCCTGGCCGGGCTGCTCGCCGACTCAGGCACCGCCCCCGCCCCCGCCCTCGCGTGGACCCGGGACCGCGACCCGCACGCCGCGCTGCTCGCCTGGGCCCAGGCCGACGTGGCCGCGCACGGCGCCCCCGACGACGCGGGACTCCCGGCCCCGGACACCGCCGTGTCGACCGACGCCCTGGAGCAGATCGACGCCCTCACCGAGGAGTTGCGCGCCCAGTCGATCCTCCAGAACGGCACGGTGACCGTCGCGGAGGCCGGACTGGACGACCCCGCCCGCCTCGCCCTGGTGCTGACCGGCCCCGACACCCCCGCCTACGTGGCCACCCTGGCGGCACTGGTCGCACGAGGCACCGGGCGACCGGTCCAGGTGCTCGGTCCCGGCGACGGCGGCCACCGGTTCGGCCCGGCCGACGGCGCCCCGCTGACCCTGTACTTCGACGGCAACCGGTTCTCGGTCGACCCGCCCGCCGAGGACGGCGACTGACCGTTCGTCACCCCATCACTTTTTCTGGAAGGAACAGCATGTCCGGCAAGAACAGCCCGCAGCACCAGGCGGCGACCGGCGAGACGGAGCCCGCCCCGGCCCCGGACGCCACCGCGGCCTCGGCGGCGCTCCCGTCCACCAGCGGGGAGACCTCGGCGGCGGCCGAGCCCGGCGGCGACACGGGGGCCGCCGAGAAGGCGGAAGCGGCGCTGCTCACGACATCGGCACCGCCCCCGGCCCCGAACACGACCGCGGAGGCGGAACCCGACAGCCAGGCCCAGCCCCAGGCCGAGCCCCAGCCCCAGCCCCAGGCCCACGCCGACATCGAAGCCGACCCGGATGCCGACGCCATGGCCGGAGCCGGATCCGGTAACGGTGAAGGCTCCGCCGCGGCGGCCCCCGCCTTCGGCCGTCCCTCGCGGGGCCTGCTGGCCGGAGCCGCGATCGTGGGAGCGCTGCTGATCGGGGTCCCGTTCCTGGTCTCCGGCATGCTCGGCAAGTCGGGTTCGGACGGGAAGGCGTCGGACCGGGTGGCCGACGCCGGCACCGTGCTGAACGGGGCGACGACGGACAGCGCCGCGGGCGCCTACGCCTCGGCCAGCCCGTCGTCCGCGTCGCCGTCGCCGTCTGCCTCGCACTCCAAGGACAGCGGCAAGAAGAACGTGACGAAGAAGGGCGCGGGGGCCGCGGCGGCCGGTGCCGGTGCCGGTACCGGGGTGGTCGCGCGCAGCTCCGCGGAGGCCCCCAAGAAGGCGTCCTCCGGCGGGAGTTCGAAGAAGAAGTCCACCGGCGCCAAGGCCACGGTCACGGTGACCACCGCGCCCGGCACCACCATCTACAGCCACGCCTCCAACCGCTGTATCGAGATGGTCGGCCACAAGGGCGCGGACGGCTCACCGTTGCAGATCTGGGACTGTAGCGGCAAGAACTGGCAGAAGTGGGACTTCCGTTCGGACGGGACGGTCCGCTCGATGGGCCTGTGCATGGACGTCGCCTGGGGCTCGTCGGCCAACGGCGCGGTGATCCAGCTCGCCGTGTGCAGCGGCAACCCGGCCCAGCAGTTCCGCCTCAACTCCAGCAACGACCTGGTCAATCCGCAGGCGAACAAGTGCGTGGACGTCAAGGACCAGAAGACGGGCAACGGCACCCGGCTCCAACTCTGGGACTGCAACGGCCAGGACAACCAGAAGTGGAGCACCCGCTGACCGCCGCCGGGTCCGCGGACACGGCTCTTCGGGGTGAACCGGGCGCGCCCTACGGCCGGTTGAGCAGACGGCGGACTCGTTCGAGGACGGGCCGGCCGCCCCCCCCGACGCGGTCCTTTGCCCCTGGAACAGGCCGTTGACGTCGTCGTGGCGCCCCGCCCGGCGGACGGCGCGGACTCGGCCCCGGCCCCGGGCACCGACGGGGCCGGGGCCGGGTCCGGGGTGCTGTCGAAGCGCGAATGGGAGGTGGCCGAACTCGTCGCCAAGGGCCACACCAGCAAGGAGACCGCCGCCTGGCTGACCGGCAGACGCACCACCGCGCCGGACCTGCGGGGCCCGTTCGGGTCGGACCTGCGGGGCCCGTTCGGGTGAGCCGGGGCGGCCGTCAGTCCTCCGGTTCGGACGTCCGCTGGAGGTCGGCCCGGCCCTCGGCGGCGCGGATGAAGCGGGTCATGCCGAACTGGCTCGTGCCGGGGGCGTCCTGGGGCGTGCCGGTCGTCGGCTCGGCGGCGCGGGGCGTGGACGGCAGGACGTAGGGGCGGCGGAGCACCTCGTCGAGGATGATCACGGTCTCGGTCGCGCGGACCGCGGGAATCGTGGACAGCCGGTCGGTGACCAGGCGGTGCACGGCGGTCACGTCGGGCACCCGGATCTGGATCATGGCGTCGTGCTGGCCGGTGGTGACGGCGCAGTACTCAACCTCCGGCATCTGGGCGAGCGCGGTGCGGAACTGCTTCCACAGCTCCTGGCGGACCGTGACGAATATCAGCGCGCAGATCTCCAGACCGACCCGGCCGTGGTCGACGCGGGCGCTGAAGCCGTTGATCACCCCGTCGGCGCGGAGGGCTTCGAGCCGGGTGTAGGCGTTCGCGCGGGAGACGCCGATGCGTTCCGCGAGGGCGGCGACGGAGATACGGCCCTGTGTACGGAGCACATCAAGGATCTTGAAATGCACCGAATCCAGGGCAAGACCGATGCCGATCCGTCCAGAGCGGCGTTCACCCGGGGTCTCCGGACTCGACAAATCTCCCACGTTCGCGCCTCTCCCTTGATATTCGTCTCGCGGTGATCCCGTCGGCCGAGAGTCCTGGTTAGTTTCAGCCCACCCTAACGGCGAATCGTCCAGCCCCCTCCCGGCGCCCCCCCGCTCCCGCACGGCCTGCTTCTGCCCCGCCCTGCCCCTGCTCCGCCCTGCTCAAGGAGGCACGCATGCCCGCCAACGCCATCGCATCGCCATCGCCCGCGCACTCGCAGACCGCCCCCGGCTGCTAGTCGGGGACGAACCGACCTCCGCGCTCGACGCCTCCGCCCGGCTCCAAGTGACCACGCTGATGCGGTCGTTGGCCGTCGAGCCGGGCGCCGGACTGCTGTTCGTCAGCCACGACCTGTCCGTCGTACGGCTGATCGCCGACCGGATCGCGGTGACGTACCTCGGCCGGATCGTGGAGACCGGCCCCACCGCCGAGGTCTGGGCCGCCCCGCGCCACCCCTGCACCCGGGCCCTGCCTGCCGCCGTACCGAAGCCCGACGGCGCGGGCGTGCTGCCCGCCGAACTCCCCGGCGACGTATCCGACCCCGCCGACCCACCGAGCGGCTGCCGCCTCCACCCCCGCTGCCCCCAGACATACGACGGCTGCGACCGCGAGGAACCGCGGCTGATCGCCGGGGGCGTCGCGTGCCGCCGGTACGCGGCCTGACCCGACACCGCAAGGAGAACCGATGCCCGACGACGACCACTCCGCCGAACTCCGCTACCCGGCCGACCGCCTCCACCGTGCCCGGGAGGCCACCGCCCGAGCCGGTCTGGACGCCCTGCTGATCTCGCCCGGCGCGGACCTGCGCTACCTGACCGGCTACGACGCCAAGCCGCTGGAACGGCTGACCTGCCTGGTCCTGCCGGCCGACGGCGACCCCTTCCTGCTCGTCCCGGCCCTGGAGGAACTCGCCGCCCAGGCATCCCCGGCCGGTGACCTGGGTATCGAGATCGCCGGCTGGGGCGAGGCCGACGACCCCTACGCCCTCGTGGCGGCCCGGCTGCCCGCCCGGACGGCCCGTGTCGGCGTCGACAACCGCATGTGGGCCGAGAAGACCACCGCCTTCCGCGCCGTACTGCCGGACGTCCGCCAGGAGTTGGCCGGAGACGTGCTCAACGTGCTGCGGATGCACAAGACTTCGCAGGAGGCGGCCGCCCTGCGCCGGGCCGGGGCCGCCATCGACCGGGTGCACGCCCGCATGGGGGAGTGGTTGTGGGCCGGACGCACCGAACGCGAGGTGGGCCGGGACATCGCGGACGCGATCGTCGCCGAGGGGCATGTCCGGGTCGACTTCGTCATCGTCGGCTCCGGCCCCAACAGCGCCAGCCCGCACCACGAACTGTCCGACCGCATGATCCGGCCCGGCGACCCCGTGGTGGTCGACATCGGCGGTACGACCCAGGACGGCTACTGCTCCGACTCCACCCGCGTGTACGCGACGGGCGAGCCGTCCGCCGGCTTCCGCCATCTGTACGACGTACTGCTGCGCGCCCAACGCGCCCAGACCGACGCCGTACGGCCGGGCCTCACCGCGGGCCAACTCGACGCCGTAGGACGGGACATCATCACCGACGCCGGGTACGGGCCCGCCTTCATCCACCGCACCGGACACGGCATCGGCCTGGAGAGTCACGAGGAGCCGTACATCGGGACCGGCGACCCGCTCGCGCTGGCGCCGGGCATGGCCTTCTCCGTCGAACCCGGCATCTACCTGCCCGGCCGGTACGGGGCGCGGATCGAGGACATCGTGATCTGCACGGACGACGGCGGGGAACGCCTCAACCTCACACCCCGGGACCTGGTCATACTCCCGTGACCACCCGCCTCGACCTAGCACGACGACCTAGCGCGACGACCAAGCACGACGATCAACCACGAGACAGGAAACGCCGATGCCCCACGAGCAGACCCACGAGCAGACCCATGAGAAGGTCCTTGAGAAGGTCCGTGAGAAGACGCCTGTTCGTCCCCAACTGCGCCTGACGGGCGAGGGGTTGATCCTGCGCGAGTGGACCGAGGACGACCTCCCCGCCATGGCGGAGCTGTTCGACGACCCCGAGGTCGCGCGGTGGACCCCGCTCGCCTCGCCGTTCGACGAGGCCGCCGCCCGCGCCTACCTCGACACCGCCCTCCAGGCCCGCGCCGAGGGACTGCGCATCCAGCTGGCCATCACCACCGACGGCCAACTCCCCCTGGGCGAAGTGCTCATCATCCGCAATGGCGCCAACGACCGCACCGCGAGCCTCGGTTACGCCGTGGGAGCCGCACACCGCGGCCGACGCCTCGCCGCCAGGGCCCTGAAGGTCATGACGGACCACGCCCACCGCTCCCTGCACCTGCCCCGGGTGACCCTGAACATCGAGGCGGAGAACGCCGCCAGCACCGCGGTGGCCCGGGCCGCGGGCTACCACCTGACCGACGAACCGCTGATCAGCAGGGCCGTCAAGGGCCGGACATTCATCCTGCGCACATGGGCGCACGACCGTCCGTGACCCGCGCCGCCCCCGAACTCCCCTGCGGCAGAGGGGAGTTGAACCGCGTCCGCGACGCCCGCCCCGCGACCGGCGACGGTACGAAGCCGAGGCACTGGTGAGCCCGGCCCGGAAACACTCCGCCGGACCGGACCGGACCGGACCGGACCGGACCGGACCGGACCGAGCCGCCAGGCCGCCAGTCGCGGCCATACCGGCCATACCGGCCATCCGAAGGTGCCGGTCATACCAGCCATCCGAAGGTGCGATGACCCTGGACGGCACGGATCCTTGTTCCCGCCAATACGGCATACCTACGCTTCCAGCACCGCACTGAGGCGGCAGGGAACAAAGGATATGGAAAACATGGGTCGACTGGCCGGAAAAATAGCCTTCATCAGCGGAACAGGAGCCGGAATCGGGCGGGCCGCCGCCCAGGTATTCGCCGCGGAAGGCGCCGTCGTATTCGGCTGTGACATCGATTCCGACTCCTCGGCCGAAACGGTCGCGCTGGTGGAGAAGGCCGGTGGGGTCATGAAGTCCCTCGCGGGCGTCGACCTGTCGACCGAGGGAGGGGCCCGGGAATGGATCGAAGCCGGCACAACGGCCTTCGGCGGCATCGACATCCTTTACAACAACGCCTCGGCGCTGCGGAACGGGCCGTTCGAGACGATGCCCGCCGAGGACTGGTACTTCACCATCAAGAACGAGCTCGACATCCCGTACTTCTGCACGCAGGCGGCCTGGCCGCACCTGATCGCCCGGGGCGGCGGCGCCGTCCTCAACGTCGCGTCGGTCGCCGCCGTACGGGGCGCCCCGTTCATGCCGATGGTGCCGCACGGCGCCGCCAAGGGCGGGGTGCTGGCGATGAGCAAACACCTGTGCGCGGCCGGTGCCCCGCACCACATCCGCGTCAACACCGTCGCGCCCGGCATGATCCACACCTCCGCGACCGCTCCCTTCCTCGACGACCCGAACGGCCCGAAAGCCCAGTTGGAGGCGCGCATCCCGGTGGGCCGCGTCGGCGAGCCCGAGGACATCGCGCGCGTGGCGGCCTTCCTCTGCTCCGACGAGGCCGCGTTCGTCAACGGCGCCAACCTCATGGTCGACGGCGGCGACAGCGCGATGGCGGGCTGACCGGCGGCACCTTCGCGGGCGGTCGGCAGGCACGTGGCAGGCACGTGCGCGCCGGAACGCCGGTGACGAACCGCCGGTCCCGCTGCCCCGTTCCCGGACGTGGCACAAGAGGTCGTACAGCACATATCCATGTCACATGGCACCCATGCCGCGACGCGATTTCGGATCGTCTTCCGGCCACGCGCCCCGCTCGCTACGGTGACCACACGGGAACCGCCCACGCGGCCCCGCTCGCACCGGCCTCGCGGCCGGTCCGGTGAGCGGGGGTCCCCAGAGCCAAAGGAACGCCGCATGACCACCATCACGTCCGAGCCGGGCCGCTGCGGCGCCATGCTCGCCGTGCGGTGCGTGCCGGTCCGGTCCGACGGCACGCGGCGGCCTGTTCCCTTCCCCGACGGCCGTCGCCACGACACGGGACCGTCCATGAGCGGCCTCGGCGGTTCGATGCCCATGCCGACCGGCTGCAAGAAGGCATCCACGGTGATGCACACGGGCCGGCCGTGCCGCCCCGCCCACGCGACGCCCAGCGCTCGTACGCTGCTGAGAGACGGATCCCGCCCGGGCCCGGTCCGCGGCCTCGCGCGTCACGCCTGACACGGCATCACCGCACCGCACCCTTCGCCTCCGTCACCCCCGCCCCCGCCTTCCACGGCGACGATCGCGGCCCCCGTACGCCCGTCGAACACGGCGTTCCCGCCGTCTTCTGCCGGTGACGGGGCCGTCGGCAGGAGTGGTGACCGAGCCGGTGACCGGGCTGGTGGCAAGCCGTCGTCGAGCTGCCCCGCGACCCCCGTCAACGCGTACCCCGAGCAGTGCCGCGCGCCCGCCCGCCCAGCCGGAGGACGTCCACGCGATCCGCGAGAAGGGCGGCGCGCACTGCCCACCCGACCACCCTCCCCATCGCCGAGGAGCCGTACATGAGCGACACCGTGGAACTGACCGCCGAGCGGAAGATCCAGCGGATCCTGGACATCCACGAGGTCCAGAACGTGATGAGCCGGCACGCCTACTACCACGGGCTCGGCAAGAACGCCGAGGAACTCGACGTGCTCTGGGTCAAGGAGACCCCGGAGCCCACCTTCGCGCAGAACCAGGGCTATTACGTCGGATACGAGTCGATCGCCTACTACTACGGCGAGCTGAACCGCCTGATGCAGCGGGCCAACCTCAAGCTGCTGCGCCGGCACCACCCCGAACTGGCGGAGTCCGACGACAACCTGGGCGCCGGCACCTTGATCATGCACCCGTTGACCACCCCGATCATCGAGATCGCCGACGACGGGGAGACCGCCAAGGGCATGTGGTACTCCCCGGGCCAGGTCACCGAGATCATGCCGCCCGAGTACAAGCCCGTCGCGAACTGGATCTGGGAGAAGTACGGCGTCGACCTCGTCCGCGAGAAGGGCCACTGGAAGATCTGGCACCTGCACGTCTACACGGACTTCTTCACGCCCGTCGGCGCGAGCTGGGCGGACCTGACCGCCGACGCGCCGATGGGCGTCGGTGGCCCCGTGGTGGAACTGCCGCGCCCGGACATCGAGGAGGAGACCTACAAGGTCTACAGCCAAACCCAGCTGCCGCAGGACCTGCCGCGGATGCCCGAGCCCTACCGCACCTTCAGCGAGACCTTCAGCTACTGACATCGCGACGGGTCTCGCGGCGCAGATTCCGCAGGCACGCGCGGAACCGGCGCCGCGAGACCCGGCGAACCCGGCGCAGGTGCGCCCGTGACTCCATCGACGAGGCGCCCGGTGCCCACTGCTCCGGCGCCAGGCGCCCCTCACCTGGCCCCGGGCGACCGTCCGCGGGCCCCCCATTCCCGCCATACCGGAGGCCCCCGTGTCCCACCCACCCGCCACACGGACCCGCCGCGCACCGCTCGCCTGCGGCGGGCCAGGAGGACTGCTGTGACCTCACCGACCGTCCCGCGTCCGCCCGTGCGGCTGGAGCGCGTCGTCATCCGCTTCGCCGGCGACTCCGGCGACGGCATGCAACTCGCGGGCGACCGGCTGTCCGCCGACAGCGCCGCGTTCGGCAACGACCTGGCGACCCGCCCGGACTTCCCGGCCGAGATCCGCGCCCCGCAGGGCACGGTGCCGGGTGTCTCCTCGTTCCAGGTGCACTTCGCCGACTACGACATCCTCACCCCCGGCGACCGCCCCGACGTGCTCGTCGCCATGAACCCGGCGGCCCTCAAGGCCAACGCCGCCGACATGCCGCCCGGCGCGACCGTGATCGTCAACGCCGATGAGTTCACCCGCCGCAACCTACAGCGCGCGGACTACGCGACGTCACCGCTTCAGGACGCGACCCTGGGCCGGCACGTCGTGCACCAGGTGCCCATGAGCAGCCTGACGCGTGGCGCGCTCGCCGGCAGCGGCCTGTCCCGCAAGGACGCGGAGCGGGCGAAGAACATGTTCGCCCTCGGCCTGATCGCCTGGATGTACGGCCGCCCCACCGCCGGCACGGAGACCTTCCTGCGGCGGAAGTTCGCCGACCGCCCGGAGCTGGCCGAGGCCAACGTCACCGCCTTCCGGGCGGGCCGGAACTACGGCGAGACCACGGAGGCGTTCGCCACCACCTACGAGATCGCCCCCGCCGAGCTGCCGCCGGGCACGTACCGGCAGATCACCGGCAACACCGCGCTCGCGCTCGGGCTGACCGCCGCCGGACAGCGGGCGGGCCTTCCCGTGCTGCTCGGCAGCTACCCGATCACCCCGGCCTCCGACATCCTCCACGAACTCGCCCGGCACAAGGAGTTCGGCGTCCTCACCCTCCAGGCGGAGGACGAGATGGCCGGGATCGGCGCCGCCCTCGGTGCGGCCTTCGGCGGCGCGCTGGGGGTCACCTCCACCTCCGGTCCTGGGCTCGCCCTGAAGAGCGAGATCCTGGGCCTTGCGGTGATGACCGAACTGCCCCTGGTCGTGATCGACGTCCAGCGCGGCGGCCCGTCCACCGGGCTGCCCACCAAGACCGAGCAGTCCGACCTGTTGCAGGCCATGCACGGTCGCAACGGCGAGGCCCCGCTGCCCGTCATCGCGCCGCGTTCGCCCGGCGACTGCTTCGACGCCGCCCTGGAAGCGGCCCGGATCGCGCTCGCCCACCGCACCCCGGTCCTGCTCCTGTCGGACGGGGCGCTGGCGAACGGCTCCGAACCGTGGCGGATCCCGGAGCCCGACGACCTGCCGGACCTGCGCGTGGAATTCGCGACGGAGCCCAACGCCCCGGACGGCTCGGGGGCGTTCTGGCCGTATCTGCGCGACCGGAGAACCCTCGCCCGACCGTGGGCGATCCCGGGCACGCCGGGCCTGGAGCACCGCGTCGGCGGCCTGGAGAAGGCCGACGGCCCAGGAGCGATCTCCTACGACTCGGCCAACCACGAGCGCATGGTCCGGCTGCGCCAGGCGAAGGTCGACGGCATCGAGGTGCCCGACGCCGAGGTCGAGGACCCCGACGGGCGGGCGGACGTCCTGGTGCTCGGCTGGGGTTCGACGTACGGGCCGATCGGCGCGGCCTGCCGTCGGCTGCGGGCCCGCGGCCTGCCCGTGGCCCAGACCCATCTACGGCACCTGCGGCCCTTCCCGGGCAATCTCGGCGCGGTCCTGCGTGCCTACCGGCAGGTGGTGGTGCCCGAGATGAACCTCGGCCAGCTCGCCGGGCTCCTGCGCGCCGCGTACGGGGTGGACGTCGTCAGCCGTTCGAAGGTCACCGGCCAACCCTTCGGGGCCGAGGAACTCGCCGACGCCCTCGCACCCGTGATCGAGGGAGAGAAGGGAGAACCGGCATGACCACGACCGGACTCGGCATGCCGGGCGGGCACGGCCTCGACGGCGTGCCCCCGGCCGACCGGCCGCAGGCCGCCAAGGACTACCGCTCGGACCAGGAGGTCCGCTGGTGCCCAGGCTGCGGCGACTACGCCGTACTGGCCGCGGTCCAGTCCTTCCTGCCCGAACTCGGGCTGCGCCGCGAGAACATCGTCTTCATCTCGGGCATCGGCTGCTCGTCCCGTTTTCCGTACTACCTCGACACCTACGGAATGCACTCCGTGCACGGACGCGCCCCCACCCTCGCCACCGGTCTCGCCGTCACCCGCCCCGATCTCAGCGTCTGGGTGGTCACCGGTGACGGCGACGCGCTGTCCATCGGGGGAAACCACCTCGTCCACGCCCTGCGGCGCAACGTCAACCTGAAGATCCTGCTCTTCAACAACCGGATCTACGGCCTGACCAAGGGCCAGTACTCTCCCACCTCACCACCCGGGACGGTCACCAGGTCGACCCCGCTGGGCTCGGTCGACCACCCCTTCAACCCGGTCTCGCTCGCCCTCGGCGCGGAGGCGACCTTCGTGGCCCGCGCCCTGGACTCCGACCGCGCACAGCTCACCGAGGTGCTGCGGGCGGCGGCCGAACACCGGGGAACCGCCTTGGTGGAGATCTACCAGAACTGCCCGGTCTTCAACGACGGTGCCTTCGACGCGGTGAAGGAGCCCCGGGCGCGCGTCCAGCGGATCGTCCCGCTGCGCGACGGGGAGCCGGTGCGCTTCGGGACCCAGGGGGAGTACGGCGTCGTGCGGGACCTCCGCGGCGGCGGACTGCGCGTGGCCCCGGTCGCCGAGACCGGCGCGGACGCCGTGATCGTGCACGACACCGCGGCCGACGACCCCGCGCAGGCGTTCGCCCTGTCCCGGCTGGACCGCGGGGACCACGGCCCCGTCGTACCCGTCGGGGTGTTCCGGGCGGCCCGGCGTCCCGCCTACGACGACCTGGTACGGCGGCAGGCGGCCGGCAGCGGGGGCGGCGGCACCCTGCGGGACCTGCTGCGGGGCCGCGACTCCTGGACCGTGCAACCGCATCGGAGGAACACCCCATGACGTACGTCGTCGCTCAGCCCCGCGTGGACGTCAAAGACCGGGCCTGCGTGGAGGAACGCCCCGTGGACTGCGTCTACGAGGGCGCGCGGATGGGCCCGATATCGGCGGACGCCCCGCTCGTCGCCGAATTCCCACCGGAATCGCGCCCTCATTAGACGGCGACCACAAGGCGACCGGAAGGCGATTGGAGGGCAATTGGAGGGAGACCAGAAGGCCACCGTCTCCCATCGGTCCCAGGAATGGCATTCGAGGCCACCGCATATCTCATTCAGTCAGCGTCGACGTTGAGGAGTACATGGTGTTGAGGCGTACCGCGTTGTCACTCGTCGGATCATCCGTCCTGGTGGCCGCCACCGGCTGTGCCGGCTCGGGCACGGCAGGGTCCAGAACGAAGACCTTCACGATGGCCGCGTTCCCGACGGGAAACTCGATGGACCCGTGGAAGACACAGCTGAGCCAGTACGTGGCCGCCGCGACGTACGACACGCTCACCCATCTCGACGCCGACGGCACCGTGGTCCCCTGGCTGGCCACCTCCTGGGACTACAGCGACGCCACGACCCTGGTGATGGAACTGCGTACCGATGTGGTCTTCACCGACGGCACGCGATTCGACGCCAAGACCGTCAAGGCCAATATCGAGTACGCCAAGTCGGTCACTCCGCCGAACGTGGCGGCGCAGCCCTACCTCTCGTACATCAGCTCGGTCGACGTCGTGTCCAGGAGCAGGGTGCGCTTCAACCTGGCGTCCGCCCAGCCCGACCTGCCCTACGGATTCTCCCAGCAGGCCGGCTGGATGGTGAGCCCCACCGCGCTGGAGAAGCCCGAGGCGCTCGCCGACACGGCGGTCGGATCCGGCCCCTACGTCCTCGACGAGAGCGGCACGACACCGAACAAGACCTACACGTTCACCCGGAACAAGGACTACTGGGCGACGGCCGCCAAGTGGCCCCGCTTCGAAAGGCTGGTGGTGCAGTTGATGACCGACCCCACGGCCACCGACAACGCGGCGCGCGGCGGCCAGATCGACTACACGATCGTGTCGGCGGGAACGGACATCAGCGGGTGGAAGGTCGCCCAGGGCTCCGCGTCCGCCTTCTACGGCTTCACGGTCTTCGACACCACCGGCGAGATCAACAAGCCGCTGGGAGACGTGCGCGTCCGGCAGGCCATGAACTACGCGATCGACCGGAAGGCGATCCTCACGTCCGTGCTCGACGGCCAGGGGGTCGCCAACGCCTCGACGCCGTTCGGACCGGACAGCCTCGGCCACAGCAAGGCCGTCGACAGCCACTACGCCTACGACGTCGCCAAGGCCAAGCGGCTGCTGCGCCGGGCCGGTTACCCGAACGGGTTCTCGGTCAAGGTGCTGAACAACCCGCAGTGGGACCGGATGGCCCAGGCCCTCGCCGGCTATCTCCGCAAGGTCGGCATCGACGTGCAGCTCAGCAACCACGGTGACGACTTCGTGCAGCAGGTCGACTCCGGCAAGTGGGCGATGTCCACGTGTCTGCTGTCGGTGACCGGACTCCCCTACAGCGACGTCACCTTCGTGATGACGAAGCGTTCTTCGATGAACCCGCTCGGCAACAGCGACGCGACGGTGAACGCCCTGCTGGCCAGGGCCGTGTCGGCCGAAGGCGACGAGCAGAAGCGGCTCTACGCGCGGTTGGCCGAGACCGCCGCGGAGCAGGCGTGGTACGTGGTCCCGGCCTTGAGCAGCCAGTTGCACGCCTACGACCCGGGCGTCGTCAAGGTGGTCGAGCCCGACCGGGCCGGCGCGCCGATGCTGTACCACCTGCGGCCGGCCGGAGCTGAGTGACCATGCTCCGACTGTGCTTGCGGCGGCTGGCGTCCGTGGTGCCCGTCATGGCGATCGTCGCGACGCTGACGTTCCTCCTGGTCCGGCTCGTGCCCGGGGACCCGGCGTCGTTCCTGCTCGGCACCGGGGCCACCGAGGCCCAGGTGGCCGACCTCCGGGCCTCGCTGGGGCTGGACCGGCCGGCACTCGTCCAGTACGGCGACTGGCTCGGCGGCCTCTTCCACGGCGACCTGGGGGTGTCGCTGGTGTCGAACCAGACGGTGGCCCACGCCCTCGGCGGCGCGCTGCCGGTCACGGTGTCGGTCGCCGTGCTCGCCACGGTGTTCACCCTCCTGGTCGGCGTCGCCCTCGGGACGGTCGCGGCCGTGCGGGGCGGCGCGGTGGACCGTGCGGTCATGTGGGGGGCCAGTATCGGCATGGCGGTCCCGAGCTTCTGGCTCGCGGGCGTGCTCGTGTTCGTTTTCGCCATCCGGCTTCCGGTGCTGCCGGCCACCGGGTACGTGGCCTTCACCGCCTCCCCGGCGCAATGGCTGTCGCACCTGGTGCTGCCGACGGTCGCCGTGGGGCTGGCGGGGGTGGGCCCGGTGGCGTTCCAGACCCGGGCGGGCGTCGTCGACCAGCTCTCGCGCGACTACGTCCGCACGCTCGCGGCCAATGGGCTGTCCCGCAGGCGGATCGTGTGCAAGCACGTGCTGCGCAACGCCAGTGGCCCGGTGGTGACCGTGGGCAGCCTCGGCTTCGTGTTCGCCCTCGGCGGGGTCATGGTGATCGAGGCGATCTTCAACCTGCCCGGCATGGGCACCCTGATGCTCAGCTCCATCCGCCGGCACGACCTTCCGGTCGTGCAGGGCGCGGTGCTGGCGTTCAGCCTCGTCATCGTCACGGTCAACCTGCTGACCGACGTGGTGGCCGCGGCCCTCAACCCAAGGATCCGGTTCTCATGACCCCGTCCGTCGCAGCCCTGCGCAAGGCGCTCGCCCGCCCGGCGGTCCGGGTGAGCCTCCTCTGGCTGACCGGGATCAGCGTGGCGTGCGCGCTGGCCTCGGTCCTCGCCCCCATCGACCCACTGGAGCAGGATCTCTCCCACCCGTTCACCGGGCCCGGCGCGCACCACTGGCTCGGCTCCGACGAACTCGGCCGCGACATCTTCTCGCGGCTGCTGCACGGCGGCGGCGGACTGTTGCTGACCGCGCTCATCCCGGTCGGGGTCTCCCTGCTGCTCGCCGTACCCGGCGGGCTGCTCGCGGGCTACCTGCCGGGGCGGGTCGACGCCGCCGCCACCTTCGTCGTCGACATCCTGTTCGCGCTGCCGGGCCTGGTGGTGGTGCTGGCCATCGCCGCGGTGACCGACAACAACCTGACCGTGATGGCCGTCTCCTTCGGCGTGCTGACCAGCGGCGGCGTCTTCCGGGTGGTGCGCGCCTCGACGGCCGCCGCCCGCGAACTGCCGTACGTCGACGCCGCGTTGGTCTCCCGGCTGGCGCGCCCGCGGGTCCTGGCCCGGCACATCCTGCCCAACGTCACCGGTCCCCTCGTCGTCCAGGCAGTCGTGCAGTACAGCGGCACGTTCCTGTTTCTGACCTCCCTGTCCTTCCTCGGCCTCGGCTTTTCGCCGGAGACCCCGAGCTGGGGCCGGCTGACCCTGGACGCCGCCGACAACCTGGACCAGCACCCCTGGCTGATGGTGCCGGTCGGCTTCGTCCTCACCGCGACCGTGCTGGCCCTCAACCTCGTCGGCCACGCCCTGCTGGAGGCGCTGAGCGGACACCGGCGTCCCTCGCAACTGCCCGACCCGCGGCGGCCGGTGCCGGACGGGCCCGCGGACACGGCGGCCCCGCGCGCACCGGCGTCGGACGCGGTGCTGACGGTCGACGGGCTGCACGTGTGCTACCCGGGACAGGACGGCGGCGACCGTGCCGTGGTCCGGGACGTCGGCTTCCAGCTGCGGCGCGGAGAGGTGTTCGGCCTGGTCGGCGAGTCCGGATCCGGCAAGACGACGACCGCGCTGTCCGTCCTCGGGCTGGTGCCGCCACCCGGGCGGGTCACCTCCGGCCGTGTACTGCTCCACGGGGAGGACCTGCTGCGCCTGAACGAGGCCCAGCTGCGCAAGGTCCGCGGCTGCCGGATCGGCCTCGTCGCCCAGGAGCCGATGGCGGCGCTCGACCCGTCCTTCACCGTCGGCTCGCAACTGGACGAGATGATCCGCCTGCACCGGCGCGTCCGCAGGCGGGAGGCCCGGCGGATCACGCTGAGCCTGCTGGCCCGCGTCGGCCTGCCCGATCCGGCCGCGGTCGCCCGCCGTTTTCCGCACCAGCTCTCCGGGGGCATCGCCCAGCGGGTGGGGATCGCGCTCGCCCTCAGCGGCGAGCCCGACGTGCTGGTCGCCGACGAACCCACCGCGGCGCTCGACGTCACCGTCCAGGCGGAGATCATCGATCTCCTGCTGCATCTGCGGGAGGCGTCCGCACTGACGCTTCTGCTGGTCACGCACGACCTCGGCGTGGTCGCCGACATCTGCGACCGGGTCGCGGTCATGTCGGACGGCCGGCTGATCGAGGAGGGCACCACGGAGGCCGTGCTGCTGGCGCCCGCCCAGGAATACACCCGCACGCTGGTCGCGGCGACGCCCCGGCTGCCGGTCGACGCAGGCGAGGAGAGGAGCTGGGGATGAGCACACCCCTGCTGGACGTCAAGGATCTCGGCGTGGAGTACCGGAGCGGGTGGCGCTCCACTCCCAACAGGGCGGTCGACGACGTGAGCCTCACGGTCGGCCGCGGGGAAATCGTGGGCCTGGTGGGCGAGTCGGGCTCGGGCAAGTCGACGGTGGGCAGGGCGATCCTCGGCCTGACGGCCCCGGCGCGGGGCACCATCCACCTGGGCGGCCAGGACATCACCCACCGGCGGGCCGCCGAACGAGGGGACCTGTCCACCGGGCTCCAGGCCGTCTTCCAGGACCCCTACGCCTCGCTCAACCCGGCCCGCACCATCGGCAGGACGCTGAGCGAACCCCTCGAAGTCCACGGCAGGTTCGGGGCCGCGGACGCCCGGACGCGGATCGAGGAGCTGCTGGCCCGCGTCGGCCTGCCCGCCGACGCGATCGACCGCTACCCGAGCGCGTTCTCCGGCGGCCAGCGTCAGCGCATCGCCATCGCCAGGGCGATCTCCACCGATCCGGCGCTGGTCATCTGCGACGAACCGACCAGCGCCCTCGACGTCGTCACCCAGGCCCGCATGCTCGACCTGATGACCGGCCTCAGCCGCGAACGGGGGACGGCGATGCTGTTCATCGCGCACAACCTCGCGGTGGTCGCCGCCATCGCCCAACGCGTGGTCGTGCTCTACCGCGGGCGCGTCATGGAGACCGGAACCACGCGGGACGTCCTGTGCCGGCCGCTGCACCCCTACACCCGGGCGCTGATCGCCAGTTCACCCGTGGCCGACCCGCTCCGCCAGCGCAAACGGCGAGCGGCCCGGAAGCGGGCCGACCCGGTCGCCGGCCGGGAGGGGACGGGGACCGCACCGCAAGGCTGTCCCTTCGCGCCGCGCTGCCCGCACGCCGTGCCGACGTGCCGGATCCGGCGGCCGGCCGTCACCCTCGTCGACGGCCGGACGGTCGCCTGCCACCTCTTCACCGCCGACAGCCCCGAACCCGAGGGAGCGACCGCATGACCGGCACGACCTTCGACCGGCCGCGCGCGGCGAACGCGGCGCCCGCACCGCGACCGGAACCGCCGCGACCGTCCGACGGCTTCGACGGGACGACGAGCCACACCGGCAAGCCCGCGCGCCCGGAGCGCGTGACCAACGACGAGAGCGAGGACCAGTGAGCGAGTTCAGCGGCGGACCGACGGCGGACCTGGTGGTGATCGGGGCCGGTGGTGCCGGGCTGCCGGCCGCGATCACCGCACAGGAGCACGGACTGGAGCGGGTCGTGGTGCTGGAGAAGCGCCCGCTCGTGGGCGGCAACGCCGGTATGTCCGGCGGCTTCCTGTTCGCGGTGCGGAGCAGGTCCCAGCGTGCGGCCGGCCTCGGGAACTCGCCCGACGCCGTCTTCCGGGACACGATGGCGTACAACCACTACGACGGCGTGGACCCCAGGCTCGTCCGGCTGTGGGTGGACGAGGCCGACGAGACGGTGCGCTGGCTGGAGGACCGCGGTATCGGCTACCGGCCCATGACGGGCAGGGACCTGGGCGTGGAGCCCAGCGGATGGTCCAACCACCCCGGCAGCTTCCAGCGGGTGATGGAGGCGCTCGGCGAGCGCTTCACCGCCGGTGGCGGCCGGATCCTCACCCGGGCCGCGGCGACCGGGATCACCGGCTCGCCGGACACCGGGGTGAGCGCGGTGGTGGCCGACACCAAGGAGGGCAGGATCACGATCGAGACCCCGCGGGTCGTGCTCGCCACGGGGGGTTTCACCGGGAACGTCGACCTGCTGCACGAGAAGTTCCCCGGGATCTACGACGAGGACGTCTACTGGACCGACACCAAGCGGCTCGCGGGCGACGGGATCGCCCTCGCCGCCGCGGTCGGGGCCGACACCGGCGGCCGTTCGTTCCTCATCAAGGAGAACTGCTACAGCTTCAAGACCAAGAAGAACAAGCCGAACCGCGCGGGCATGGAGCCTCGTTGCCTGTGGGTGAACGCACGCGGCGAACGGTTCCTCGACGAGTCGACCGGCCAGGTCAACGCCACCACCAACGCGCTGATCGCCCAGCCCGGCATGGCCGGGTTCGCCCTGTTCGACGACGCCTTGGTGCAGTACGTCAGCGACCAGCCGGACCCGTTCGCCGGCGAGGCGCGCCCCGGCGAGGAGGATCCGGGCACCTGGGTCGCCGGGGGCTACCGCACCACGCTGCGTGACGCGCTGACCGATCCGGCGAACAAGGACTGGTGCGTCGCGGCCGACGACTGGCCGGAGATCGCGCGCTGGATCGGTGCCGACCCGGCGGCGCTGGACGCCACCGTGCGGGAGTACAACGGCTACTGCGACGCCGGGCGGGACGCGATGTGGGCCAAGGACCCCGAACACCTGGTCCCGTTGCGCAAGCCGCCGTTCTACGCCCTGCGGTTCCGGCCACTCATGATCGACACCGCCGGGCCGCTGCGGATCGACCAGCACCTGCGGGTCCTCGACCCGCAATCCCGGCCCGTCCCCGGACTGTTCGGAGCCGGCTCGGTCGTCGGCGGCTGGATCGGCTTCGACGAGCACCGGTTCGGCACGCCGCTGTCCTGGGCGATCAGTTCGGGCCGTGTCGCCGGGGTCCGGGCGGCGGAGTGACGGGGGAGGGGTGACGGGGGAGGGGTGACGGAGGGCGGAGCGACGGGGGCGTGCCCGGCCCCCCGGGTCCCCGGTCCCCGGCCCTCGGCCCCCGTCCTCCGTCCCCGTCCCCGTCCTCGTTCGCTGATCGGGAGCGGGGGAGCGGGAGCAGGAGCGGCTTGCGCCGCGAAGGGCACCTGACGGGCAGCTTCCCCGGTCAGGTGCCCTCTTCCCGCGCCTGCGCCTGCGCCTAGAAGAAGCCCAGCTTCTTCGGTGAGTAGCTGACCAGCAGGTTCTTCGTCTGCTGATAGTGCTCCAGCATCATCTTGTGGTTCTCGCGGCCGATCCCCGACCCCTTGTAGCCGCCGAACGCGGCGTGCGCCGGATAGGCGTGGTAGCAGTTGGTCCACACCCGGCCCGCCTGGATCGCGCGGCCGGCACGGTAGGCGGTGTCGATGTGCCGGGTCCACACGCCCGCACCGAGCCCGTACAGCGTGTCGTTCGCGATCTTGATCGCGTCGTCGAAGCCGTCGAACGAGGTCACCGACACCACCGGGCCGAAGATCTCCTCCTGGAAGACCCGCATGCGGTTGTCGCCCTCGAAGATCGTCGGCTGGACGTAGTAGCCGCCCTTCAACTCGCCGTCGTGCTCGATGCGTTCACCGCCGGTGAGGACCTTGGCGCCCTCCTGCCGTCCGATGTCGAGGTAGGAGAGGATCTTCTCCAGCTGGTCGTTGGACGCCTGCGCGCCGATCATCGTGTCGGTGTCGAGCGGGTGCCCGGTCGTGATGTTCCGGGTGCGTTCGACGGCCGCGGCCATGAACTCGGCGTAGTTGCCGCGCTGGACGAGCGCCCGCGAGGGGCAGGTGCACACCTCGCCCTGGTTGAGCGCGAACATGGTGAAGCCTTCGAGCGCCTTGTCGCGGAAGTCGTCGTCGGCGTCCCACACGTCGTCGAAGAACAGGTTCGGGGACTTGCCGCCGAGTTCGAGCGTCACCGGGGTGACGTTCTCCGAGGCGTACTGCATGATCAGTCGCCCGGTCGTGGTCTCGCCGGTGAACGCGACCTTCGCCACGCGCGCGCTGGAGGCCAGCGGTTTGCCCGCCTCCGCCCCGAAGCCGTTGACGACGTTCACCACGCCCGGCGGCAGCAGATCCGCGACCAGGCTCAGCCAGTAGTGGATGGAGGCCGGGGTCTGCTCGGCGGGCTTGAGCACGACGGCGTTGCCCGCGGCGAGGGCCGGGGCGAGCTTCCAGGTCGCCATCAGGATGGGGAAGTTCCACGGGATGATCTGCGCGACCACCCCGAGCGGCTCGTGGAAGTGGTACGCCACCGTGTCGTCGTCGATCTCGCCGAGGGAGCCCTCCTGCGCGCGGAGCGCACCCGCGAAGTACCGGAAGTGGTCGATCGCGAGCGGGATGTCGGCGGCCAGGGTCTCGCGGACGGGCTTGCCGTTCTCCCAGCTCTCGGCGACCGCCAGCCGTTCCAGGTTCGCCTCCATCCGGTCGGCGATCCTGAGCAGGACACCGGCCCGTTCGGTCGCGGACGTGCGGCCCCACGCGGGCGCGGCCGCGTGCGCCGCGTCGAGCGCGCGCTCGACGTCCTCGGCGGTGCCCCGCGCGATCTCCGTGAACGGCTGCCCGTTGACCGGCGACGGGTTCTCGAAGTACTGCCCGCGGACCGGCGGCACGTACTCGCCCCCGATGAAGTGGTCGTAACGCGCCTGGTAGGAGACGATCGCACCCTCGGTGCCGGGCGCTGTGTAACGAGTCATCCTGGTCTGCCTCCCGGGAAAGCGCTGCCCGCCGTTGGACAGCTCTCGCCGCGAGGCTAGGAGCACGGAGGTTGCACCCACGTTGCGCGGTCCGCCGTGGGGGGCGTGGCGCAGGCGCATGCGGTACGACGACGGCGGCGCCGTGAGGTGGGCGGGCGGGCCGGTGCACCTGGGCTCAGCGGATGGCGGAACGCGGCGGGTGCCCCGTGCGGGCCCACCCCGCGGGTGCCCCCAACTCCGCCTCCAGCTCCCGCAGTCGTGCCCGTACCGTCGGTGTCGGGCGTACCGCCGCCAGCGCCCGCCACACGTCCAGGTCGTCCGCGCCCCAGGGCGCGTGCGCCCAGTCGGCCAGCAGGTCGGGGTCCCCGGCGGCGACGAGGGACGCCCGCAGGCCGTCGGCCAGCCTGCGCCGCAGCCGCACCACCGCCGGTGCCTGCGACCCCGGCAGCAACGGCCCCGCGTACGCCGCTGCCGCCGCCCCCGCCGCGCCGGCGGCCAGCCGCCGTTCCACGACGGTGACGTCGCACGCGACCGCAGCCGTCAGCCGGTAGGGCCGCGACGCCAGCAGGCCGGGGCCCAACAGCCGCCGCAGCCGGGCCAGTTCGGCCCGCAACGTCACCGGTGTCACCGACTCGTCCGCGTACAGCGCGCACAGCAACTCGTCGCCCGCCAGCCCCTGCGGGGACTGGGCCAGCAGCAGCACGATCTCGCTGTGCCGCCGGCTGAGCACGGTCTTGCGCCCGCCGACGAGCAGGTGGGCCTCGTCCCGGCCGAGCGCCGACAGCTCGGGCACGTCGGCCGGGGTCCGCTCGGGTACGAGCAGCGCCAGTTGGGACTCGGCCGCCCGCGCCACCGCCCGTACGAACCCGAGACTGTGCGGATGCGCCAGCCCGTCGCCACCGGTGATGTCGATCGCGCCGAGCACCCGCCCGGTGCGCGGATCGTGCACCGGGGCGGCGGCGCACGTCCACGGCTGCACCCGCCGGGTGAAGTGCTCGGCCGCGAACACCTGCACCGGCCGGTCCACCGCGACCGCCGTACCCGGCGCGTTCGTTCCCATCGCCGACTCCGCCCAGCGGGCCCCCGGCACGAAGTTCATCCGCTCCGCCCGCCGCCGCGTCAGCGGATGCCCCTCCACCCACAGCAGCCGGCCCTGCGCGTCGCACACCGCGAGCAGGTGCTCGCCGTCCGCCGCGAAGGTTCCGACCAGTTCCCGGAACAGCGGCATCACCCGCGCCAGCGGATGCTCCGCCCGGTACGAGCCGAGGTCACCGTCGGTCAGCTCCACGCACGCGGTGCCGTCCGGCCCCACGCCGGCCCGCGCCGAACGCCGCCACGACTCGGCCACCACCGGCCGCACCGGCCGCGGCACGGTGCCCGCCCGGGTGAACCACTCGTGCGCCTTGTGCAGCGCCCGCCCCCGTTCGACGGGGTCGGTGCCCGGCTCCAGGGCGACCCATGGATCGGTCAAGTCGGCCTCCCGGGGCGGTGATGCGGTCGGGGACATCGTCACTCCAGGACCCGGCACCGACAACCGTTGCGACCGTCCCGGCCCCGAACGCGCGGTGCGGCGCCCGCGCTCGCGTCACACCGAGTTGACGAGTCTCAGGTAGCGCGTCCAGTCCCAGTGCGGACCCGGATCCGTGTGGTCGGTGCCCGGCACCTCGTAGTGACCGATGATCCGGGACCGGTCCTTGGGGATGCCGTACCGGTCGCAGACCGAGGAGGTGAGCCGCGCGGACTCCTCGTAGAGCGCGTCCGTGAAGTACGCCGGTTTGTCGACCCAGCCCTCGTGCTCGATGCCGACGCTGCGGGTGTTGTAGTCCCAGTTGCCCGCGTGCCAGGCCACGTCGCGCTCCCGCACGCACTGCGCCACGTGTCCGTCGGCCGAACGCACCACGTAGTGCGCGGACACCTTCTTCTTCGGGTTCAGGAAGATGTCCAGGGTGCCGGCGTAGGCCGTCTGCGTGACATGGATGATCACCAGCTCGACGGGATACCGGGAAGGACGGTCCGCCGCCGTGTAGTTGGACCTGCTGGCCGAGGCCCACTCGGCGGTCGGGTAGTCGACGGCGTGCGGTTCGGCGTCGGCGCGGGTGGCGGGCAGGACCGCGTAGGGGATCGCCGCGAGCGCGGCACCCTGGAGGAGTCGCCTGCGGGTGGGGAACGGTTTGGCTCGTTCCATGAAGTCGACGCGCCTTTCTGTTCGGGGAAGTCCGATCAGGGAACTCCGGTACGGGCCAGGGGCGCCGGCCGCGCGCCCCCGGCCCGACCTTGCGTGCCCGCAGGGCTAACGCCGCAGTATGGCGGCGGTTTCGCGCAGTCGTGCGTGAATTCCGCGGTGCGTCTCACGGTCCGGCAGCCACTCCTTCCGCAGCTTGGCCACGCAGGTGTAGTTGGTGTCGCAGACGTTCGCCAGCGGTGACTCGACCGCCTGCGTGGCGAACTGGTAGGCGTCCAGTTCGCTGAAGCCATAGTCACGCACCAGCCAGCGCACCAGGTCGAGTTGGGAAATCCGGAAGGCGTCCTCCAGCGGCCGGGCCGAACCCGTCGAGATGATGTGGGTGTCCGACTCGATCCGCGGCCACGGCGTGGCGAGCCCCTTGAGCAGCTCGACGATCACCACGGTGTTCATCGCGCACTCGACGGCCACCCCGCAGGTCTCGCCCTCGCCCTGCCGGGCGTGCCCGTCGCCCAGGCTGAGCAGCGCGCCCTCGACGTTCACCCCGAGGAAGCAGGTGACACCGGCCCGCATCTCCGGGGTGTCCATGTTCCCGCCGTGCGCGTCCGGGACCAGCGCCGAACGGACCTCCAGGTTGGCCGGGGCGACCCCCACCGTGCCGTGCATGGGGTCCATGGGCAGTTCGATCTCGATGTCGCTGTCCCGTGCCCTGAACAGAGCCGTGCGCCGGGTCCGGTCGAGCTGCCAGATCCACACGGTTTCGGGCAGCGGCGGCTGGAGCGTCGCCGTCGTGTGCGTGGAGGTCAGCGCGCCGAACAGTGGCACCGTCGTCGACGCCGCCCAGTCCCGGGCCGGTTCCACGGACACGAAGTGCACCGCCACCGTGTCCCCGGGCTCCGCGCCCTCGATGTGGAAGGGACCGGTCTGCGGGTTGAGGAACGGGAACTCGCACACCTCGGACACCAGGTCCTTCTCGGACCTCACCCGCCCGGCGAAGCAGTCCTCGGTGTACAGGTCGAGCACCGTGCCCGGCACGATCCGCGCCACGGGCGGCGCACCGCCGAACGTCCAGGCGTACTCGCCGGGTTGGGGGCGCACGGTCAGAATCCGGGGGTCGCTCATGGTCGTACGGCTCCGTCCTGTCGAAGATCGGGTGCGTCGGGGGTGTCCGGGGCGGGAGCCTCGTCGAGGTGGACCCGGGCGGTCTCGGCTATTCGCTCGGGGTGCCGCCGCATCAGCACGACCAGGACGACGGCCCCGGCCAGCATCCAGGCACCGACGACCGCACCCGCGTAGGACACGGGCGAGGTCAGCTTGGACACGAAGTCGAAGACGGGCAGTCCCGCCGCCGTCAGTAGCGCGGGCACGAAGGCGACGATCCCGAGCAGCGGGAACAGCAGGTGCCGCACCGGCCGCAGCAGATGCCGTTCACGGCGCAGGAAGTAGCCCGCGCAGGCGAGGTTCACCACGATGTACACGCCGATCACGACCGTGACGATCACCGTGGCCAGCAGCAGATACGCCGTCACCGGGTCGTAGTACAGGCCCAGTCCCAGCGTGACGGCGACGGCCAGGGCACACTGCACGGCGACTCCGGCGACGGGGGAGCGGTGGCGTGGATGGAGCCGCCCGAACAGGACCGGGAACACCCGGATCCGGGCCAGTGCGAACGCGGTGCGGGTGGAGACGGTGGCGCAGGCGTTGGCGTTGGCGATCGTCGAGTTGACGACGGCCAGGAAGATCAGGATCCAGAAGAGCCCGAACGACGCGCGTGCCACGCCCTCCCAGGAGTCGGCCCCGGAGGCGCCGAACCCGCCGAACCGGTCCGGCCCGATGTACACGGTCATGGCGTAGGTGGTGAGGACGTAGAACAGCCCGATCGCCAGGGCCGAGCCGAGTACGGCCCGGTGCATGGTGCGGCGCGGATCCCTGGTCTCCTCCGCTAGGGGTGCCGCAGCCTCGAAGCCGGCGAACGCCAGCACCGTGTAGACCGAGCCCGCGAAGACGCCGCCGATGCCCTCGTGCGCCGTCGGGGTGTGCGAGGTGCCGAACACCGAGAGCGTGTTGTCCCCGCCCGCCCTGACGATCAGCCAGACGGCGAAGACGAGGAAGACCAGCACCTCGAAGACGCCGAGGACCGTGCCGAAGCGGGCGGAGGCACGGACACCGAAGTACCCCGTCACCGCGATGACCAGCGCGCCCGCCAGGGCCCACGGCCACCACAGGTCGCCCGGGTACGACGACCACTCCTGGTGCAGGGTGCCGGCCGTGGTGAAGCCGAGTTGCAGAAGGAGCAGCGGCACCACGAGCGCCTCGACGAACACATAGCCCCAGCCGACCAGGAAGCCCACCGCCGGATGCAGGCCCCGCGCGGCATAGGTGGCCACCGAACCCGCGGCGGGCAGCCGCCGTGCCAGTTCGGCCACGCACGAGGCGGTGAACAGGCAGGCCACCAGGGCCACGAGCACCGCGAGCGGCAGACTGCCGCCCGCGAAGGCCGCGCCCGAGGGAATGGACGCGGCGACCGCTGCCGCCGGCGCCATCGCCGTGATGCTCTGGAACAGGACCTCGCGCAGCCCGACCGCCTCGCGCCGCAGCCCTGGAATTGTCTGAACCGACATGAAGCCCCCGATCGTGCCCTGGGCAACCCGCACGACAGCTCCGCGACGACTGTGTCCCGTGCCGGCCATGCCTCGTGCGAATCAAGGTACGGCGCTTGCCGGTTGGGCAGGAAGAGCGCCCTGGTTCCGGTGGACAACCGGGGGAATGTGGATAACTCCGCCACTCGTGTGAGTGAAGAGGTCACCCACACGGCTCCGCCCGCCGGGGCGAAGAGATGCTTATACGGCCGGAGTCGTGCCCGGGAAAACCCGCGGTCCCCGTTCCCCCACCGCCGCCGGATCGTCCAGGACCGCCCGCACCACCGAGTGCGCCGCCCCGAGCAGCGGGCCCTGCGGCCCCAGCCGGGACACCGACACGGCGCACGCCGGTCCCGCCGTGCGGCGCGCCAACTCCCGTTCCAGCGACGGCAGCAGCCACGGCGCGAGGGCGGCCAGCGCGCCGCCGAGCACCACCGTCCGCGGATCCAGCAGGTTGACCGCACCGGTCAGCGCTATGCCGAGCGCGGTCCCGGCGTCCCGCAGCGCACCCCGCACGGCCTGGTCGCCCCGCGCCGCGCGCTCGGCCAGCAGCTCGACGCTGTCCTCGCCCGGCGTCAGCCCGGCCGCCCGCAGCACGGCCTCCTCACCGGCGTACTGCTCCAGACAGCCGCGCCCGCCGCACGCGCACTCGGGCCCCTCCGGCCGCACCGGCACATGCCCCAGCTCGCCCGCGAAACCACGGGTCCCGCGCAGCAGACGGCCGTCGACGACCACCGCGCCGCCGATGCCGATCTCCGCCGACACGTGCAGGAAGTCCCGCGGTGTCTCCTCACCCAGCCACAGTTCGGCCAGACCGCCGAAGTTGGCCTCGTTGTCCACGGTCAGCGGAAGCCCGGCGGGCAGCAGCGCGCCCAGGTCGGTGTCGTGCCAGTCGAGGTTGGGGGCGCGGACCACGGTCCTGGCGTCCTGCGCGACCAGACCGGGCACCGCGACGGCGAGCCCGGCGGGCCACAGCCCCTCCCGCCCGGCCTCCGCGACCGCCTGCCCCACCAGCGCCGTCAGCTCCCCGAGCACCGGCTCCGGGGCCCGGCCCCGGTTCGTCCCGTGCTGCACCGCCCGCGCCCGCACCGCACCGCGCAGATCGACCACGCAGACCGCGAGATGGTCGACGCCGATCTCCGCGCCGATCCCGGCGGGCCCGCGTCCGCTGACGGCCAGGGCGGAACCCGGACGCCCCACCCGGCCGGGCCGCTCGGGCCCCAGCTCCTCCAGCAGCCCCGAACGGGTGAGTTCGTCGACCAGGGTGGAGACGGCTGCCCGGGTCAGCCCGATACGGGAGGCGACGGCGGCGCGCGACAGCGGCCCCTCGGCGCTCACGGCGTGCATGACCCGGGCGAGATTGCGCCGACGGATGCCCTGCTGGGTGTCGGGCAGCCGAGGGCCGGGACTCGGCGGATGTGCCTCGTGCGGCGGTGCGGTCATGCCTCCCTCGGATCCCGTCGGTGCCACCGGAGCGGATACGGCGCGTCAGCGCCCGCCCGGCTCCCGTTCGAGCAGCGTGGCCGCGTCGGAGACTACCCCGGAGATCCGCGCGAGCGTCGCCTCGTCCCGCTCCACGGCCTCCAGCACGGGCCCGCGCGCGGTGTCCCAGCGGCGGGCGACCGCGGCCGGGTCCTCGCCGGTCAGCAGCCCCGCGGCCTGCGCGGCGGCGCCCAGCGCGACCAGTTCCTTCGCCTCGGGCACCTGCACGGGGCGGCCGGACAGCCGTCGTACCGTCTGCTGCCAGGCGTGGCCGCGGGCGCCGCCGCCGATCAGCAGCAGCGGGGCGGCACGGTCCGCGTCCGTGTCCAGCACCAGGTCGAGGGCGCCCAGCAGCGAGTGGACCGCGCCGTCGTACGCGGCCTGGAGCAGCTGCCCCCCGGTCGTGTCGTGGCGCAGGCCGTGCAGCAGGCCCGACGCGTGCGGCAGGGCCGGGGTGCGCTCGCCGTCCAGGTAGGGCAGCAGGGTCACGTCCGTGCCGGGTTCGACGGCCTCCCGGTCCAGGCCGAGCAGGGCGGCGACCCGGTCGACGGCGAGGGTGCAGTTCAGCGTGCAGGCCAGCGGCAGCCAGTCGCCGTGCGCGTCGGCGAAGCCCGCCACCGTGCCGGTCGGATCGGCGGGCCGGTGCGTGGACACCGCGTACACCGTGCCCGAGGTGCCCAGGCTCAGCACCGGCGTACCCGGCCGCAGACCGAGCCCCAGCGCGGCGGCCGCGTTGTCGCCGGTCCCCGGGGCCACCAGGGTGCCCTTGGAGAACGGCAGCTCGTGGCCGTCGCGCACGGTTCCGGCGACCTCGCCCGGCCGGACCACCCGGGGCAGCAGCGCCGGATCGAGCCCCACGCGCGCGAGGATCTCCTCGTCGTACGCCTCCGTCGCCGACGCCCACCAGCCCGTACCGGAGGCGTCGCCCCGGTCGGTGGTGCCCTGCCCGGTCAGTCGTTCGGTCAGATAGTCGTGCGGCAGCCGTACGGCCCTGGTCGCGCGGACGGCCTCCGGCTCGTGCTCGGCCAGCCAGGCCCACTTCGTGACCGTGAAGGAAGGGCCCGGCACGCTTCCGAAGCGCTCGGCCCACGCCTTGGGGCCACCCAGCTCCTCGATCAGACGCTGGGCCTGCGGCGCGGACCGCACGTCGTTCCACAGCAGCGCGGGACGCACCGGCTCGCCCCGGTCGTCGAGCGTCACCAGGCCGTGCTGCTGGCCGCCCACCGACACCGCGGTGGCCTCCCGCGCGGCGTCCCCGCACTGGCTC
This sequence comes from Actinobacteria bacterium OK074, assembly GCA_001298575.1. Lineage (GTDB taxonomy): Bacteria > Actinomycetota > Actinomycetes > Streptomycetales > Streptomycetaceae > Streptomyces. The sequence goes on along the minus strand of LJCV01000307.1, from coordinate 59,224 downwards.
AGGGCCTCGCACAGCGCGTCCCACCACTGGCGCGGATCGCTCTCGCGCCCTGCCCCCGAGGAGACGGTGTGCGACGCCTGGCCGCTCGCGACCACCCGTCCGGTCGACGCGTCGACGACCAGTGCCTTGGTCGACTGGGTGGACGAATCCACACCGACGACGAGCGGACCCTCGGCTGCTGACATGGGGCTCTCCCTCTTCCGCGGCTCAGCGGGACGTGCTCTCCAGGACATGGTCTCTTCCCAGGGATGCGTTCGCATACTAATTTGTTAACCGCCATGACGAAATAGTCTTCAGTGAGCATGGTCTTCAGCGAACAAGGAGCCGCAGCATGAGCTACCAGCCCACCCCCGAGGACAGGTTCACCTTCGGCCTGTGGACCGTCGGCTGGCAGGGAAGGGACCCGTTCGGCGACGCCACCCGGCGCGCCCTCGACCCCGTCGAGTCGGTACAGCGCCTCTCGGAACTCGGCGCCTACGGCGTGACCTTCCACGACGACGACCTGATCCCCTTCGGGTCCTCGGACACCGAGCGCGAGTCGCACATCAAGCGCTTCCGGCAGGCCCTGGACACCACCGGCATGACCGTGCCCATGGCCACCACCAACCTCTTCACGCACCCCGTCTTCAAGGACGGCGCGTTCACCGCCAACGACCGCGAGGTCCGCCGCTACGCCCTGCGCAAGACCATCCGCAACATCGACCTCGCCGTCGAACTGGGCGCCCAGATCTACGTCGCCTGGGGCGGCCGGGAGGGCGCCGAGTCCGGCGCCGCCAAGGACGTGCGCGTCGCACTCGACCGCATGAAGGAGGCGTTCGACCTCCTCGGTGAGTACGTCACCTCCCAGGGCTACGACCTGAAGTTCGCGATCGAGCCCAAGCCGAACGAGCCGCGCGGCGACATCCTGCTCCCCACGGTCGGCCACGCCCTCGCCTTCATCGAGCGCCTGGAGCGCCCCGAGCTGTACGGCGTCAACCCCGAGGTCGGCCACGAGCAGATGGCCGGGCTGAACTTCCCGCACGGCATCGCCCAGGCCCTGTGGGCGGGCAAGCTCTTCCACATCGACCTCAACGGCCAGTCCGGCATCAAGTACGACCAGGACCTGCGCTTCGGCGCGGGCGACCTGCGGGCCGCGTTCTGGCTGGTCGACCTCCTGGAGAGCGCCGGCTACGCGGGCCCCAAGCACTTCGACTTCAAGCCGCCGCGCACCGAGGACCTCGACGGCGTGTGGGCGTCGGCCGCGGGCTGCATGCGCAACTACCTCATCCTGAAGGACCGCGCCGCCGCCTTCCGGGCCGACCCGGAGGTCCAGGAGGCCCTGCGCGCCTCCCGCCTCGACGAACTGGCCCAGCGGACCGCCGCGGACGGCCTGGAGGCGCTCCTCGCGGACCGCTCGGCCTTCGAGGAGTTCGACATCGAGGCCACCGCCGCGCGCGGCATGGGCTTCGAGCGGCTGGACCAGCTGGCCATGGACCACCTGCTGGGCGCACGCGGCTGACCACGGCCGAACACGGCCACGCGCGTGGGGCCGCGTCACGGGGCGGGACCCCGGGACGGGTCGCGCGACTGGCGCGGCCACGCGCGTGTGGGGCCACGGGAGGTCCCACACGCGCGTGGTTGTTGTTGTGGCGCATGGTGGCGGCCGGAATGCTCCGGAATCGTGGCGTCCGTGCCATGAGGCCGTATCAACTCCCGTACGGGGCTCGCGCGGTGCCCGTTCCGGGACGACTCTGGACGGTATGACCACGCCGCCCTTCCCGCCCGGCCCTCCCGGAGGAAGCCCGCCTCCGGACGACGGCGGCTTCGGATCGCCGTACGGCGGCCACGAACCGACCTCGGGCGCGCCCCCGGGCAGCTACGCCTCCGGGGGCTACGGCCCGCCGCAGGGAGGCGGGAACTGGTCGTCCGGACCGGGCGGGGCCGGAGACTGGCCACCCGGACAGGGCGGGGGCTGGCCGCCACCGCCCGGAGAACCGCCCGGCGGCCCCGGACCGCGGCGCAACCGGATCGTCCTGGTCGTGCTGGCCGTGCTCGTGGCACTGGTCGCCGCCACCGTCGTCGTGGTGCTGCTGGTCAACGGCGGCAGCGACGGTCCCGGCGACAAGTCGCCCGGCGCGAGCAGCAGTTCATCCGAGTCCTCGTCCGACATCCCCTCCGGCGTCCCGTCCGAACTGCCCAGCGGTATACCGACGGAGATCCCGACCGCGCTGCCTTCGGAGGTGCCGTCCTGGCTGCCCAGCGGCATACCCACGGAGATCCCGAGCGACCTCCAGTCGCTCTTCGCGACCCCGGCCAACGACGAAGTGCCGTACTACCTGCTGAAGAAGGGCGACTGCTTCGACACGAACGCCGACCGGCTCGGCCAGGCCGCCCGGCGCTCCTGCGCCGCACCGCACGAGGCCGAGGTCGTCGCTATCACCGAACTCCGGGGCACCTACGCCACCGACAGCGCCCTGCGGCGGGCCGCGGCGGCCCTGTGCGAGACACCGCTGGAGCGCGGCGCCGCCGACCGGCCCGCGGGCACCGTGCGCGGCACGCTCGTGCAGTACCCGGACCAGAACACGTACAAGGTCGGCATCGACGACGTCGCGTGCAGCCTGGCCGTCGACACCGGGAAGGGCGCCGACAAGCCGGCCGCACACTGAAACGACGGCCGCCCCGCGCGGGGAACGCCGGACACGGGTGCACGCGTGCGTGCACCCGGGCCGGGCGGGGGTCAGAGCGGCCGGGGCAGCCGCACGTACGTGACCGTCGTCCTGATGCCGCTGTCCACCAGGCGGCCCTGCGCGTCGAAGGCTCCGGAGCCGTCGGTCATACCGAAGTCGTTGTCGTTCATCAGGGCGAGCGTGTCGTCGTCCACGCGCGCGATGCCCTCGATCTTGCCCGGCACGCCGGTGACCTTCCCCAGATCGACGACCAGGTGCTTGCCCAGCACCGGAACCCCGGCGACCGCCGGATCGTCGAGCTGCTCCAGCGACGGGGACGTGGCGGCGTCGTCGTAACGTCCGCCCAGGATGTCGGCCCTCTTCGTCAGCCGCACGGACTGCAGACGCGCCGCCTTGTCGGTGCGTTCCTCCACCAGCAGCCGGTCGCCGCCCAGGGCCACCACGGACGAGATCTTCAGCTCGGAGGGGTCGTCCTCGCTCGGGTCCACCACGTCCACCGGGTCGAACCGGTACGCGTACTCGGCGGTCACGGCCCGCTTCCCCGGCGAGAAACGCAGCAGACGCGTGGTGCGCGAGGCGTTGCCCGCGGCGGTGTCCGGCAGGGACAGCGGGCTCTGCAGCGCGATCACCAGATCACCGTCCGCGAGCCGGGCCAGTCCCTCGAAACCGCGGTTGATCTTCCGGTGCAGGAAGACGGCGGGCAGCGCCTCCACCACCGGGTAGTCCGTGCCGGTGAGACCGAGCCCTTCCGGCACATACCGCGTGAGCACCTTCCCGCGCGCGGAGACGTGCACCAGAGAGGGCCCGTACTCGTCGACCAGCCAGAACGAGCCGTCAGCGGCCCGCACGATGCCCTCGGTGTCCAGGCCGTCCGGGTCGTACGCGAGCGGGGTCTTCGCGTCGTACGAGTACGGCGCCTCGTCACGCCCCCGCTGGTTGGACAGGCCGGTGACGGGCCGGCCGGAGGACGTGGTGACCGGGATCGCGTCGAGCACCCGCACCGTGTCTCCCGACACGCGGATCTTGACGATCGCCGGGTCGAAGCCGGGCACGGGGAACGTCCGGCGCTTCGTGCCGTCCACGCCGATCTGCCCGTTGGGGCCGCGGTCGGTGACGGTCCAGAACTCCCCGCCGCGGCCCGCGGGGTAGACGTCGCTGCCGATGCCGCCGAGGTCGATGCCGTGGTCGTCGGTCACCGTGCCGGGCAGCAGCGCGTTGCTGAACGCGCCCAGGGGGATGTCCCCGAGCGTCGCGGTGCGTGTCACCGTCGGCTGCCCGTGCCGCGCGTCGTGCGCGCTCGCCGTGGCGGAGCCGGTCAGGGCGGCCAGTACCGCGAGCGGTAGGCACGCGGTGACACTACGGCGGACACGGTGCCGTCCGGCGGCATGCGGGAACATCGGGCCTCCTGCGACAGTGAAGGGTGGACAGCGGCCAGGGTTCGCCCCCGCACCGAACGCCGCGCGACCGCGGAGTGAACACGCGGCGTCGGCCGCCGATCGGGCCGTGACCCCGGAAATACCGGGCCATGGCCCTGGAAACAAGGGCGTCTCAGGGTCGACTCGGGGCTCGGCTCAGGGTTGTATCAGGGGTGCGGTCCGGAACTGCCGGAGGCGGACACCCGTTTTCACATCAGAGAGCGGCCGTGGCCGCGGAGGAGGCGACAGACATGTCGAAGAACGCGAAGATCGCCGCGGGTGCAGCGGTGGTCGGACTCGTCCTGTGGCTCGGGCTGGGCCTGCCCTTCTGGGCGGCCCTGCTGATAGTCGTGGGCGTACCGGCCGTCGCGTACCTGGCGCTGGACCCGTCCCAGCGGCGCAGGCTGCGCCGCGTGGCGCGCAAGGAACTGGGCCGCTGAGCGGACCCCCGCGCGCCCGGGCCGGTGCGCGGGGGAGATGCCCGACGGCGGTGCCGGTTCTCCATCAGGAGGGGCGGACCGCGACCTTGTCGAGGGCCTCCAGCAGGCCGGGAAGTTCGGCACCCCGGCCCACCGGGAGCACCTCGCCCGGCTTCTCGTCGAGGAGGACGAAGGCGATGTCGTCGGTCCGGGCCACGAGCGACCAGCCGGGACCGTCGGCACGCAGGGTCCGCGCGTCGCCGGGGGCGAACGAGGAGCGGACCCGGCCCAGGGGCGGCGGGGTGTCGACATACGAACGTGCCTCGGCCAGCACACGGCGGACACCGGGGGCGGGGCTCCTGCCGAGGGTGTCGGTGGGCTCGGCGGCGGCGTCGGCCGCTCCCACGCGCTCGTCCGCGGCCTCGGCGCCAGAGGCGTCCGAGGGTTCCGTGGCCGCTGCGGGGCCTGCGGTCTCTTCGGCGTGGTCGGCACTGCCGGTGTGGCTGGCCTCCGCAGTGGCTTCGGCACCGGCCTTTTCCCCGGCCTCGGCCTCGGGCCTGTCCGGCGCGGGCCCGGCGTCCGGGAGCGGTGCGAAGAAGTCCTCGCCGATCTGCTCGCGCCAGACCGCCCACTGCAACGCGATCTCGTCGGCGCCGAGGCGTCGTTGGGCCGGGCCCCAGGCGCCGGTGTCCGGAGGGCACAGCGGTGCGCGGTCCGTCAGCTCCGGCGAAGGGTCGTGCGGTGCGGGCACCCCGGGCGCCGCGACGGCGACCGACAGGGGCCACCCCGGCAGCGCGGCCACCATGGAGCGCTCGTCGGGCGACAGGTCGTACTCCATGCCGCAGTCCCAGGAGGAGATGGCCACCGCCACCAGCGAGACGTCGTCGACCACCACGGTCCAGCGCGCACCGTCGCCGTCCTGGCCGAGCACGAGGCCGTAGCCGCCCTCCAGCGGCACCAGACCGAGCGCCGCGCACGCCTCCGGGTAGTCGTCGCCCAGCACACTGGGGAAGTTCGCGGGCGTCAGCAGAATCGCCGTCAGTACGTACAGCGCGTCGTCGTCCGCGCTGACGGTGTCCTCGTCCGGCCCGGTCATGCCACCCTCCCCATCCGTGTCCGTTCGTTCGTCGGCGCACCCTAGTGCGACCGCGAGCCGGTTGTCACGACGGGCGGCACATCAGGAGCGGCAGGCGCCCGACCAGGAAGGGGCGAATCCGGCGGTGTCAGGCGGCGGGCAGTCCCAGCAGCGAGCGCGCCACGCTGCGCGGCGACTCGTCGCGCTCCCGGGCCAGCGCGATGACGGCCCGGCACGCCAGCTCACTCACGCCGAAGGACAGCGCCTCCGGCGACACCCACGTCGTGGCCTCGTCGATCCGCTCCTGGTCGTCGTCGGCGCACGCCGACACATAGGCGGCCGCGGCCTCGAACAAATTGTGGGGCCGCTTGGGCCCGCCCGGTTCTGCCTCTGTACGCAGGGACTTGACGAGTCTGCCGTACGACTTGCGGAGCCTGTCGAACATGTGGCCACCTTCCCCCTGGGCCGCTGGAACCGCCGATCGGTCAACTTCTCCCAGCCAACGTAGAGTTGGAAATTCGGCAACAGAAGAGGCAAACCGCGGTGAAGCGGGCCGTTCGCGGCGCCGGAACCTCGGGCGCCGCTTCCGGCACGACCCGGCCGCCGGTCCTGCGGCTCGGCCGTGCGCCGTCAGTCCTGCCGTACCGCCAGGGCCAGGAACCGGGCGTCCTCGTCGGTGTACGAGGTCAGGTGCCACCCCGAACCGGCCAGCAACGGGCCGAGGTTGGCCTCGGCCCGCAGGTCGTCCGGGGTGAGCCGGCGCCCGTGGCGTGCCGCGAGGGCCGCCCGGCCGATCGGGTGGAAGAGCGCGAGCCGGCCACCGGGCCGCACCACCCGCGCCAGCTCCCGCAGATTCTCGGCCGGCCGGGGGAGGTGGGCGACGAGGCCCGCCGCGAACACCGCGTCCAGCGACGCGGGGCGCAACGGCAGCCGTGCCACGTCGGCGAGCAGCAGCCGGCCCCAGCGGTCGCGTCCGGCCCGTACGGCGGCCTGGAGCATGGCCGGGGTGACGTCCACGCCGAGGACGGCTCCCGGGGCGCCCACGGCCGCCCTGAGCGCTTCCAGGGCGCGTCCTGTGCCGCAGCCCGCGTCGAGCACGCCATCGCCCTCGCGCAGGCCGAGTTCGGCGACCGCGGCCGCGTACCGGGGACCGTCGTCCGGGAAACGGGCGTCCCAGTCCGCGGCCCTTGAGGTGAAGAACTCCTGCACGCGCGTGTGGTCCTCGCTCATGCACCGCATGATCCCTCACCGACACGAAGGACGGTCCTGTGCACATGTTCGAGCGTGAGTCGGTCGTTCAGTCACATAGGCATGTCATATTGCGACACCTTTCGAAATGCGCCCCCTTGGTGCGCCGCTACCGCCGCTAGCGTCCCGGAGCCATGGGACACATGGACCACGCCACCTTCGGCTGGCTGACCCCCGCGCTGTCGTACGTGATGGCCTGCATCGGCTCCGCCCTCGGGCTGCGCTGCACGGTCCGGGCGCTCGCGGCCGACGGGCGCTCACGCCGCAACTGGCTCCTCACCGCGGCCTCCGCGATCGGTACCGGCATCTGGACCATGCACTTCGTGGCCATGCTCGGCTTCGGCGTCAGCGGCACCGAGATCCGCTACAACGTGCCGCTGACCATCCTCAGCCTCCTCGTCGCCGTACTCGTCGTCGGCGCCGGGGTCTTCGCCGTCGGCTACGGCCGGGACCGCTTCCGGGCGCTCCTGTTCGGCGGCCTCACCACCGGACTCGGCGTCGCCAGCATGCACTACCTGGGGATGGCGGCCCTGCGCCTGCACGGGGCCGTGAGCTACGACCCGGTGCTCGTGGCGCTGTCCGTGCTGATCGCGGTGATCGCGGCGACCGCGGCCCTGTGGGCCGCGCTCAACATCAGGTCGCCGGTCGCGGTCGCCGTCGCCTCCCTCGTCATGGGGCTCGCGGTGAGCAGCATGCACTACACCGGCATGATCGCCGTGCGTGTACGGGTCAGCCCCGCCGACACCGCCCTGCCCGGAGCCACGGCGATGCAGTTCATCTTCCCCCTCGCCGTCGGCCTCGGGTCCTACCTGTTCCTGACGTCGGCCTTCGTCGCGCTGTCGCCGACGGCCACCGAGCGCGAGGCGTCCGCGTCCGCCCAGCGGCCCGTCGAGAGCGCCGCCCTGTAGGCGCCCGGTCGGCGTCACTTTCCCGTCCGTCCCCACCGGGGCCCGCCCCGGACCACCCGAGCGAGGAGGCCATGCGTACACCCCGCAGGACCACCACGACCGACGCCCCGGTGCCGGCCCGGCCGCCGGCCCGCGGCCGCCGCGCCCACGCGGGCCCGCCCGCCGACGAACGCGCCGAACCCGAGGAGACACCCACCATCGAACCTGCCGAACCGCCCACGCGCGCGTGGCAGTGGCACATACGCCCCAGGACGGTCCGCGCCAAGATCGTCTGCCTGCTGATGGTGCCCGTGATCTCCCTGCTCGCCCTGTGGGCGTACGCCACCGTGAGTACCGCCCAGGACGTCGCCCGGCTGCGCCAACTGCAACGCGTGGACGCGACCGTGCGCACCCCGGTCGACGCCGCCGTGGCCGCCCTCCAGGCCGAACGCACGGCCGCCGTCCGCTATGCCACCGACCCCGGAGCACAGTCGCCGGACGACCTGAAGACGCTCGCCGCACGCACCGACCGGGCCGTCGGCCAACTGCGGCTCAACGACCACAACACGGTCGCCGACGGCACCGACCTGCCCGCGCGGGTCCCCGGGCGGCTCGAAGCCTTCGTCACCGCGGCCGGTCAACTGCGGTCCCTGCGCGGCGCCGTGCTCGGCCACCGGGCCGACTGGGCGCAGACGTACGGGCAGTACACCCGGACCATCACCACCGCCTTCACCGTCGGCGGAGCGCTCACCGGTGTCCAGGACGCCGGGCTCGGCTCCGACGCGCGCGTGCTGCTCGAACTCTCCCGGGCCGGCGAAGCCCTCGCCCAGGAGGACACGCTCCTGGACAGCGCCCGGCTCGCGGGCACCCTGGACGGCACCAGGATGCGGTTGTTCACCGGCGCCGTCGACACCCGCCGGGCCCTGACCGACGTCGCCGTCACCGACCTCGGCGGCCGGGAGGAGACCGCCTGGCGGGACCTGTCGGCAGGCAGCGCCTACGCCGACGTACGCACCGTCGAGGACAAGGTGCTCGCCGCGCGCCCCGGTGGCCGGGCCGTCGCCGCGGCGCCGCGGTCCGTCTGGAATCCGGCACACGCGCGCCTGCGGGACGGACTGCGGTCCATCGAGGCGCAGGCCGCCCAGCGGGTCGCCGACGGTGCCACCCCGTTCCGGCGCGGACTGCTGACCCCGGCGGGCGCCGCCGTCCTGCTCGGCCTCGCCGCCGTGGCCGCCTCCCTGGTGATCTCCGTACGCATCGGCCGCGGCCTGGTCGTCGAACTCGTCAGCCTCCGCAACGACGCCCTGGAGATCGCCCGCCGCAAACTCCCGCAGGCCATGCGGAAGCTGCGGGCGGGCGAGGAGATCGACGTCCGGGCCGAGGCGCCCTCGGGACCGCCGTCCGAGGACGAGATCGGGCAGGTCACCGAGGCGCTCGGCACCGTCCACCGGGCCGCTCTGCGGGCCGCCGTCGAACGCGCGGAACTGGCCAGCGGCATCTCCGGGGTCTTCGTCAACCTCGCCCGCCGCAGCCAGGTGCTCGTGCACCGACAACTGAGCCTTCTCGACAGCATGGAACGCCGCTCCGACGACCCGAACGAACTCAGCGACCTGTTCCGGCTCGACCACCTCACCACCCGCATGCGCCGCCACGCCGAGAGCCTGATCATCCTCTCCGGAGCCGCACCAGGCCGCGCCTGGCGCATGCCGGTCTCCCTGACCAACGTCGTGCGCGCCGCCGTCTCCGAAGTTGAGGACTACGCGCGCGTGGAGGTACGCCAGCTCCCGGAGACCGCCGTCGTCGGAGCCGCGGTCGCCGACCTCACCCACCTCGTGGCCGAGATCATCGAGAACGCCGCGCAGTTCTCACCGCCCCACACGCGTGTGCGCGTCACCGGCGAACCCGTCGGCAACGGCTACGCCGTCGAGGTCGAGGACCGCGGGCTCGGCATGGGCAAGGAGACCCTGGCCGAGGCCAACCGCCGTATCGCGCAGTCCGAGACCCTCGACCTCTTCGACAGCGACCGGCTCGGCCTCTTCGTGGTGAGCAGGCTCGCCGCCCGGCACGGCATCAAGGTGCATCTGCGGACCTCCCCCTACGGCGGCACGACCGCGGTCGTCCTGCTGCCCACCGCCCTGCTGCACAACGGCACGCCGGAACGTTCTTCCAGGGCCGCCGGCGCCGCGCACGAGACGGAACGCGAGTACGCGCGTGTGCCCGCCGCCGCGGACACCCTGGATACGGCACACCGTCAGGAGGCACACCAGGTGGCCCACGAAGCGGCCGACCGGCCCGCGCTCGTGGCACCGGCCGTCACCCGCGCCACCGCGCACCGCACCCCGGAGAACCCGCCGGCCCCCGTGGCCCCGCTGCGCCTGCACCGCACCCCGAACAACGCCTCCGAAAGCTCGGACGCCGCGGACGGCAACCTCCCGCGCCGCGTACGGCAGGCGAACCTCGCCCCCCAACTGCGCGAACACCGCACCGAGACACCCGCGGCACCGGCCCGCGGCGCCACCGCCGACGACGGCGACGAGCGCACCCCCGAACTCGTACGGGACCGCATGGCCGCCTACCGCGCCGGCTGGACCCGGGGCGGCGGCCGGGTACCCGGCCGCGAAGCCGGTCCCACAGCCGACAGCAGTGAAGGAGACCCCGCATGATCCAGAACCCGGGCACGAGGACCGCCCAGCGGTCCGGCGAACTCGACTGGCTCCTCGACGACCTGGTCCTGCGCGTGAGCGAGGTCCGGCACGCGGTCGTCCTGTCGAACGACGGCCTCGCCATCGGCGCCTCCACGGACCTCAGCCGCGAGGACGCGGAACACCTCGCCGCGGTGGCCTCGGGCTTCCACAGCCTGGCCAAGGGGGCGGGCCGCCACTTCGGCGCCGGCGGAGTGCGGCAGACCATGGTCGAGATGGACGACGGCTTCCTGTTCGTCGCCGCCGCCGGAGACGGCTCCTGCCTCGCCGTCCTCACCGCCGTCACGGCCGACATCGGTCTGGTCGCCTACGAGATGGCGCGGCTGGTGAAACGTGTTGGCGAGCACCTCTACACGGCACCGCGCGCCGCCGCGCGCCCGCCCGCCGCCGGATGACAGCCGAAGGCGGCCGAAGATGACCGAACACCCGACCGACCTGCCACCGCAGCCCGGCAGCCAGTGGTACGACGGCGAGGCCGGGCCCCTGGTCCGCCCCTACGCGATGACGGGCGGCCGCACCAAACCGGGCCCCACCGGCGTGAAGTTCGACCTCATCGCCCTGGTCACGCTCGATCCCGGCGCACCCGGGGTTGACGACGACACCGCGCTGGGCCCCGAACACCGCTCCCTGCTCGCGCTGTGCCGCATCGAGACGCAGTCCGTCGCGGAACTCTCGGCGGGCGCGGACCTGCCCGTGGGGGTCGTCCGCGTCCTCCTGGGCGACCTGCTGGAACTGGGCCGCGTCACCGTCAGTCGTCCGGTGCCGCCCGCCCAACTGCCCGACGAGCGGATCCTCCGCGAGGTCATCGAAGGACTGAGAGCGCTGTGAACGATGGACCGTGACTTCGACGGCGTTGCCGACCGCGACCGCGACGGCGCCGTCCCGCAGAGAACCGTGCGCAGATTCGGGCACCGAACGCGCGAAAAGCGGTCCGAACAGACATGTACCGGTCGAACGGCCCGACGGCGGGCCGCAGTTGTCATGATGCTGAATCCGCACGGACGAACCGACACCGACCGTTGCCGGCACTCCCGAGAGAAGTGATCGATGGTCTCCGAACACTCCGACGCCCCGGACGCCGAGACGGCTCCGCTGGCGTTGAAGATTCTGGTCGCCGGCGGATTCGGCGTGGGCAAGACCACCCTGGTGGGCGCCGTCAGCGAGATCAGGCCGCTGCGCACCGAGGAACTGCTCAGCGAAGCCGGCCAGACAGTGGACGACACCGACGGGGTGGACCAGAAGGTCACCACGACCGTTGCCATGGACTTCGGCCGCATCACCATCAGGTCCGGCCTGTCGCTCTACCTGTTCGGCACCCCGGGCCAGGACCGGTTCTGGTTCCTGTGGGACGAACTCGCGCAAGGGGCCCTCGGCGCCGTCGTCCTCGCGGACACCCGGCGTCTGGAGGACTGCTTCCCCGCCGTCGACTACTTCGAGCACCGCCACATCCCGTTCGTCGTGGCCGTCAACTGCTTCACGGGCGCCCGCTCCTACGGCGCCCAGGACGTCTCGCGCGCCCTCGACCTCGACCAGGGCACGCCCGTGGTGCTCTGCGACGCCCGCGACCGCGACTCCGGCAAGGAGGTACTGATCCGCCTCGTCGAGTACGCCGGACGGATGCACACCGCCCGGCTGCTCGACTCGGTGGGCTGACGCAGCGGCCGGGCGGCCCACCGGAAATCTCCCGGGGCAAGGCTCTGACCTGCCGAAATGATGATTCGAACGGAGTTATCCACAGGCCGATTCGCCGATCGCGGGATCGGGCTACGGTTTTTCCCGAGGCAAGCGCCGACCGGCGCGAGCAACTGGCTCCACGGGGGAGAACCACTATGTCCGGAAACACGGTCAACACGATCACGCCGTCCGTCACCACCACGTCCGCGACCACGCTGTACGCCACCGAGCGGCCCGCCGGCGCGGCCTCCGTCACGCTCGGCCGGGCCGCGCGGGAACTGGCGCTGAAGCGGGGCGAACTCGACCTCGCCGTACACCTGGGGTGCGTCCGGACGGTCCCCGACGACGGGGGAGGAGGACGCCGGATCACCCGCGAGGAGATCGACCGGGTGCGCGGCGAGGCCGGCTTCCCCGAAACCCTGCGCGCACGCGTCGAGTTGGCCGGCACCACGGAGGCAGCCGCCCTCATGCACGTGCCGCTCTCGCGGTTCACCCGGCTGGCCCGCCTGGGGCTGGTGACCCCGGTGCGGTTCTACCTGAACCGCTACCGGGCCGTGGTCTGGCTCTATCTGGCCGAGGAACTGCGGGAGTTCGCCGCCGACAAGAAGAACGCCGCACTGCTGACCGGCCGTATGCCCCAGGGCCTGCGCGGCCAACTGGACACGGGCCTGGACCTGCGGGCCCGCAACTGGCGCGGACGGCACTTGGGATTCCTGCTCCGCCAGGCCGAGGACCCGTGGGCACGGGCCGCCGCACCGGCCTGTCTGCTCGACCCCGTCCAGGTCGCGGAGATCGTCCAGGACCCCTACGAACGCGCCCACCTGAACCGCTTCATGCCCGACCGGGTGACCTACGGCGCCCCCGACTCGCCGGCGGCCCGTGTCGCCGCCCGCATCACCACGGCGGACGACCCCGACGAGATCGACTGGCTCCGCTCCGACCTGACCCAGACCCTCGCCGAGGCCCGTCGGGAACGGCCCGCGCCCCGGCCGTCCCGAGAGACTCGCGCTCCTCGGCCGCCCGTGCCGGTGGCCGCCCCGGTCGTCCCGTCCACCGCGCCCGCGGAGCCCTTGCCCGCAGGCGCGACACCGGAACGGCCGCGCGGCCTGCTCGGGTGGCTGCGGCGCGGAAAACCCTGACGGCGCCCGGGCAGGCCCGGTGACGGGCGTCTCAGCTGCCCGAGGAAATGCCCGAGGAAATGCCCGAGGAGCTGTCCGAGGAAGAGCCCGAGGAAGCACCGGAGGAACTGCCGAGCTTGCGGAACAGGCCCTCCTGGACGACCGACACGAGCAGACGTCCCTCCAGGTCGTAGATGCGTCCGCGGGCCAGGCCCCGGCCACCGACGGCGATCGGGGACTCCTGGTCGTAGAGGAACCACTCGTCCGCGCGGAACGGGCGGTGGAACCACATCGCGTGGTCCAGGGAGGCCATGTCGAAGCTGCGCGGTCCCCACAGCGGCTCGACGGGGATGCGGACCGCGTCGAGGAGGGTCATGTCACTGGCGTAGGTGAGCGCGCAGGTGTGCACGAGCGGGTCGTCACCGAGCGGGCCGACCGCACGCATCCACACCGCGCTGCGCGGTTCGGCGGCCTCGACCTCCTCGGTGGTCCAGCGCAGCCGGTCCACGTAGCGGATGTCGAAGGGCTGACGCCGGCTCATCCGCTTCAACCGCTCGGGAAGTCCGCCCAGGTGCTCCTTGACCTCCTCGGCCACGGTCGGCAGCGACTCGGGGTCGGGGACCTTGCGGCCCGGCGGCAACTGGTGCTCGAAGCTCCCCTGTTCAACTTTGTGAAAGGAGGCGGTCAGATTGAAGATCGTGCGGCCCCGCTGGACGGCCGTCACCCGACGGGTGGTGAAGGACCGCCCGTCACGGACCCGTTCGACCTGGTACACGATGGGCACCCCGGGAATCCCCGGACGCAGGAAGTACGCGTGCAGCGAGTGGACCGGCCGGTCGCCCTCGGTGGTGCGGCCGGCGGCCACGAGGGCCTGGCCCGCGACCTGGCCGCCGAAGACCCGCTGGAGTTTCTCGTTCGGGCTCAGCCCGCGGAAGATGTTGACCTCGATCTGCTCCAGGTCGAGCAGGTCGACGAGTCTTTCGGCCGGATTGGCCTCGGCTGGATTCGTCATGGGTGGTTCTCTCCTGTGCTCACAGCTGACCGACGTCGGTCACCCGGACGACGGCGCGACCCTCCGCGTCGGAGGCCGCGAGATCGATCTCGGCGCTGATGCCCCAGTCGTGGTCGCCGTTGGGGTCGGCGAACGTCTGGCGGACGCGCCACAGCCCGTTCTGCGGCTCCTCCTCGATCATCAGGAGCCGGGGGCCACGGGCGTCGGGGCCGGTGCCGAGCTCCTCGTACTCGTCCCAGTACCGGTCCATGGCCGCCCCCCACTTGTCGGCGTCCCAGCCGGACTCGGCGTCCAGCTCGCCGAGTTCCCCGACATGGTCGAGCGCGGCGAGTTCCACCCGGCGGAACATGGCGTTGCGGACCAGGACGCGGAAGGCGCGCGCGTTCGCCGTGACGGGCTTGACCTGGTCGGCCCGCTCCTGGGCCTCCTCGGCGGTCATCTCCGCAGGGTTGGCGAGCTGCTCCCACTCGTCGAGGAGACTGGAGTCGACCTGCCGCACCATCTCGCCCAGCCAGGCGGTCAGGTCCTCCAGGTCCTCCGACTTGAGGTCGTCGGGGACGGTGTGGTCGAGGGCCTTGAAGGCGCCGGCCAGGTAACGCAGCACGATGCCCTCGGTGCGGGCGAGTTCGTAGTGGGAGACGAACTCGGTGAAGGACATCGCCCGTTCGTACATGTCCCGGATCACCGACTTCGGCGACAGCGGATGGTCGCCGACCCACGGATGGCTCTTGCGGTACGTGTTGTACGCGTGGAAGAGGAGCTCCTCCAGCGGCTTGGGGTACGTCACGTCCTGGAGGCGCTCCATGCGGTCCTCGTACTCGACCCCGTCCGCCTTCATCGCGGCCACCGCCTCGCCGCGCGCCTTGTTCTGCTGGGCGGCGAGGATCTGCCGGGGATCGTCCAGGGTGGACTCGATCACGGAGACCATGTCGAGGGCGTAGGACGGGGACTCGGGGTCGAGGAGTTCGAACGCGGCCAGCGCGAAGGTCGACAGCGGCTGGTTGAGCGCGAAGTCCTGTTGCAGGTCGACGGTGAGACGCACGATGCGGCCGGTGGCGTCGGGCTCGTCCAGCTTCTCGACGATGCCGCCGTCCAGGAGCGAGCGGTAGATCGCGATGGCCCGCCGGATGTGCCGCAACTGCTGCTTGCGCGGCTCGTGGTTGTCCTCCAGGAGATGGCGCATGGCGTCGAAGGCGTTGCCCGGCCGGGCGATCACCGACAGCAGCATCGTGTGCGTCACCCGGAAGCGGGACGTCAGCGGCTCCGGCTCGGAGGCGATGAGCTTCTCGAAGGTGTTGTCCGTCCAGCCCACGAAACCCTCGGGAGCCTTCTTGCGGACCACCTTGCGGCGCTTCTTCGGGTCGTCGCCCGCCTTGGCGAGCGACTTCTCGTTCTCGATGACGTGCTCGGGCGCCTGGGCCACGACGAAGCCCGCCGTGTCGAAGCCCGCCCGGCCCGCGCGGCCCGCGATCTGGTGGAACTCCCGCGCCCGCAGGGTCCGCACCCGGGTGCCGTCGTACTTGGTCAGCGCGGTGAACAGCACGGTCCGGATGGGCACGTTGACGCCCACGCCGAGGGTGTCCGTACCGCAGATGACCTTCAGCAGCCCGGCCTGGGCGAGCTTCTCCACCAGACGCCGGTACTTGGGCAGCATGCCTGCGTGGTGGACGCCGATGCCGTGCCGCACGTAACGGGAGAGGTTGCGGCCGAACTTGGTGGTGAAGCGGAAGTTGCCGATCAGTTCGGCGATCCGGTCCTTCTCCTCGCGCGTGCACATGTTGATGCTCATCAGCGCCTGCGCCCGCTCCACGGCCTGAGCCTGGGTGAAGTGCACGATGTAGACGGGAGCCTGCTTGGTGGCGAGCAGTTCGGTGAGGGTCTCCGTCAGCGGCGTCAGCACGTACTCGTACGACAGGGGCACCGGGCGGGTCGCCGAACGGACCACGGACGTGGGGCGGCCGGTGCGCCGGGTGAGGTCCTTCTCGAACATGGAGACATCGCCGAGGGTCGCCGACATCAGGATGAACTGGGCCTGCGGCAGCTCCAGAATGGGAATCTGCCAGGCCCAGCCGCGGTCCGCCTCCGCGTAGAAGTGAAACTCGTCCATCACGACCTGGCCGACGTCGGCCTGCTTGCCGTCGCGCAGCGCGATGGACGCCAGGACCTCGGCGGTGCAGCAGATCACCGGGGCGTCGGCGTTCACGGAGGCGTCGCCGGTGAGCATGCCCACGTTCTCGGTGCCGAACATCTTGCACAGCTCGAAGAACTTCTCCGAGACCAGTGCCTTGATCGGCGCGGTGTAGAAGGTGACCTCGTCCCGGGCGAGCGCCGCGAAGTGAGCGCCCGCCGCGATCATGCTCTTGCCCGAACCGGTGGGCGTGGACACGATCACGTTCGCACCCGAGACCACCTCGATGAGCGCCTCCTCCTGGTGCGGGTAGAGGGTCAGACCGCGTTCCTGCGCCCACGACTCGAAGGCTTCGTAGAGGGCGTCGGGGTCTGCGGTCTTCGGCAGCTGATCGATGAGGGTCACGCCCCCATCTTGCCTGTCATCGCATCCCAGGGGGGAATCGGATGCCCGTGCGAAGATCGCGAACGCTACGCTGTGGCGCCGACACAGCGTCAGCGCACACTGGCAACTGGCCAGTGGCACAAGAGGGATGGGGCGAAGCACGGCCATGATGGGACCAGCACACTCACTTTCGGGGGCCGCGGCCTGGCTCGGCGTGGGCGCGGCGGCCGCCGCGGCCGGGGATCCGATGCCCTGGCCGGTGGTGCTGGTCGGCGCCCTGATCTGCGCGGGGGCAGCGCTCGCCCCCGACCTGGACCACAAGGCGGCCACCATCTCCCGAGCCTTCGGGCCCATCTCCCAGGGACTGTGCGAGATCGTCGACAAGCTGTCGTACGCCGTGTACAAGGCGACGCGCAAACCCGCCGATCCGCGCCGTTCGGGTGGTCACCGTACGTTGACGCACACCTGGCTGTGGGCGGTGCTGATCGGCGCGGGTACGTCGGTCGCCGCCATCACGGGTGGCCGCTGGGCGGTACTCGGCATCCTCTTCGTGCACATGGTGCTGGCGATCGAGGGGCTGCTGTGGCGGGCGGCGCGTGGTTCCAGCAGCGACATCCTGGTGTGGCTGCTGGCCGCGACCAGCGCGTGGATCCTCGCGGGTGTGCTGGACAAGCCGGGCAACGGGTCGAACTGGCTGTTCACGGAGCCGAGCCAGCAGTATCTGTGGCTCGGGCTGCCGATCGTCCTCGGCGCGATAGTGCACGACCTCGGGGACGCGCTGACCGTCTCCGGCTGCCCGGTCCTGTGGCCGATCCCGGTGGGCCGCAAGCGCTGGTACCCGCTGGGGCCGCCGAAGATGATGCGGTTCCGGGCCGGCAGCTGGGTCGAGCTGAAGGTGCTCATGCCGGTGTTCATGCTGCTCGGCGGGGTGGGCTGCGCGGCGGCGCTCAACGTCATCTGAGCGGCGGAGACCGGCCGCGGCGGCGACGTGGAGACCGGCCGCGTGGCGCTCGACGTCATCCGAGCCCGAGCGTTACCGGGGAGCCGCGCTCACCCGAACGGGGCGGTGTCCTCGTCCACGATGTGCATAGCGGCCTCCTCGGCCGAGGCCGCCGCGCCGTCGATGCCCACGTCGGTGGCGATCAGCCCGCTCTCCTCGTCCTCGTGCGCTCCCTCGTCGGGGGCCACGAGGCGGCCGGAGCGGAGGTCGCCCACCTCGTTGTCCAGCGGTTCGCCCTCGCCGTCCGGGCAGTCGCCGATGCCGTCGCCGTCCGGTGCCGCCAGGTCGGGGAGTTCCTCCGCGAGGCGCTGTTCCAGGGTCTCGCCCCGAAGGCGTTCGGCCGCGGTCACGCCGCTGTGCTCGACCGCCCAGGGGCGCTCCGGCGGCGACCAGCCCCGGTCGAGCGGGTCGTCCACCTCGTCGGAGAGCAGGGTGTCCTCGGCGTCGAGCAGCCCCGAGTCCTCCTGTATCTCGGACCGGTCGGGCTGGTAGACGTCGTCTCCCCATCCGTCGGCGCTGTCCACGAGTACCTCCAGGCGGTGCGGGCGGCCCCGATGCCGACCTCCACCCTTCCACCCCGCTTCGACACCGCGCAACGGCAGGGCGTGATCCCGTCCGGAAGCGGGGCCCCGCGACCCGACCCCGGAACCCGGTCGGCGGGCACCGCCCGGCGGGGAAAGCCCGACGTCACCCCGCCGTACGAGCCAGGTGGTGGCGGAGCCCTGCCGCAGGGCTCCGCCACCACCGCCGGCCGCTCACCCGTGCCAGGACTGCCACAGCGCCGCGTAGGCACCGTCCGCCGCGACCAGGTCGTCGTGGCTGCCCAGCTCCGTGATGCGGCCGTTCTCGACCACCGCGATCAGGTCCGCGTCGTGGGCGGTGTGCAGGCGGTGGGCGATCGCGATCACCGTGCGGCCGTCGAGGACACGCGCCAGGGAACGCTCCAGATGGCGGGCCGCACGCGGGTCCAGGAGCGAGGTCGCCTCGTCCAGGACCAGCGTGTGCGGGTCGGCGAGGACCAGCCGGGCCAGCGCGACCTGCTGTGCCTGGGCCGGAGTGAGGACCGTGCCGCCCGAGCCGACCTCGGTGTCCAGACCGTCGTCCAGGGCGCGCGCCCAGCCGTCCGCGTCGACCGCGCCGAGCGCCGCCCACAGCTCGTCGTCGTCCGCACCGGCACTGGCGAGCCGCAGGTTGTCGCGCAGGGAGCCCACGAAGACGTGGTGTTCCTGGTTGACCAGAGCGACGTGCGAGCGGACCCGCTCGGCAGGCATGCGGGAGAGCTCGGCGTCGCCGAGGGTGATGCTGCCCCGGCGGGGCGCGTAGATCCCGGCGAGCAGCCGGCCCAGGGTGGACTTGCCCGCACCCGACGGGCCCACCAGGGCGAGCCGGGTGCCCGGCGCGACCCCCAGCGACACCTCGCGCAGCACGTCCACGCCCTCGCGGTAGCCGAAGCGGACCTCGTCGGCACGGACCGCGCGCCCGTCCGGCACGAGCGAGGCGTCGCCCGCGTCGGGCTCGATCTCCCGGACGCCGACCAGCCGGGCCAGCGACACCTGGGCGACCTGCAACTCGTCGTACCAGCGCAGGATGATGCCGACCGGGTCGACCAGCATCTGCGCGATCAGCGCGGCCGTCGTCAGCTGGCCGACCCCGATCCAGCCCTGGAGGACGAACACCCCGCCGACCATCAGCACCGAGGCCAGCACCAGGACGTTCGTGACGTCGACCACCGGGAACAGCACCGTGCGCAGCCACATCGTGTACCGCTCCCAGCTGGTCCATTCCTTCACTCGCCGGTCCGACATCTCGATGCGGCGCTCGCCCAGGCGGTGGGCCTCGACGGTCCGCCCGGCGTCCACCGTCTCGGTGAGGGCGGCGGCGACGGCCGCGTACCCGGCGGCCTCCGAGCGGTAGGCGGCCGGGGCCCGCTTGAAGTACCAGCGGCAGCCGAGCACCAGCAGCGGCACGGCCAGCAGTACGGCGGGCGCCAGCACCGGCGCGGTGACGACCAGGCCCGCGAGCAGCAGCGCCACCCACACCAGGCCGATCGCGAGCTGCGGCACGGCCTCGCGCATCGCGTTGGCGAGCCGGTCGATGTCCGTGGTGATGCGCGAGAGCAGGTCACCGGTGCCCGCCCGTTCCAGGACACCCGGCGGCAGCCCCACCGACCGGACGAGGAAATCCTCGCGCAGATCGGCCAGCATCCGCTCGCCCAGCACCGCCCCGCGCAGCCGCACCTGCCGCACGAACACGGCCTGGACGAGCAGCGCGGCCGTGAACAGGGCGGCCGTGCGATCCAGATGGAGCTCCCGGGCGTGGTCCGAGACGTCTTGGACGAGCCCGCCCAGCAGGTAGGGGCCCGCCATCGAGGCGACGACGGAGACCGTGTTCACGCCGATCAGCAGGAGGAAGGCCCTGCGGTGCCGGCGGAACAGTTCGGTCACGTAGGCGTGTACGGTCGCGGGGGCGCCGACGGGCAGCGTGTGCGCCGTCGTCGGGGCCGCCGGGTCGTACGCCGGTGGCGCCACGCCGATCATGCGGTCTCCTCGATCTCTTCCAGTTCGGTCAGTTCGGCTTCGGTCAGCTCGTCGATCGCGGCGAGTCCGGGTGCGGCGGGTTCGGGCGCGGGAACGTCGGCCGGGGCGGCGCCGCGCCCGGCCTCCTCGTCCGTCTCGCGGGTCACGACGGCCCGGTACCGGCGCTCGCTGTGCACCAGTTCGCGGTGGACGCCGACCGCCGCGACCTTGCCCTCGTGCACCAGGACGACACCGTCCGCGTGGTCCAGGAGCAGGGGAGAGGAGGTGAAGACGACTGTCGTGCGGCCCGCGCGCAGCTCGCGGACGCCCGTGGCGATGCGGGCCTCGGTGTGCGAGTCCACCGCGGACGTCGGTTCGTCCAGGACAAGCACCTCCGGGTCCGTGACCAGGGAGCGGGCCAGGGCGAGCCGCTGGCGCTGGCCACCGGAGAGGGACCGGCCGCGTTCGGTGATCCGCGCGTCCAGCGGGTCCTCGGCTGCCAACGAGCCCTGCATCAGCGACTCCAGGACATCGCCGCACTGCGCCGCGGCGAGGGCGGCGTCCGCGCCCACCGCGCCCGAGGCCGGTACGTCGAGCAGTTCACGCAGCGTGCCGGAGAGCAGGACCGGGTCCTTGTCCTGCACCAGGACGGCCGTCCGCGCGGAGTCGAGCGGCAGTTCGTCCAGCGGCACGCCGCCCAGGTGCACGGAGGGGCTCTCCTCGGTGGGATGGCCGCCGAGCCGTTCGGCCAGCACGCCCGCCGCGTCCGGATCGCCGCACACGACGGCGGTGAACCGTCCCGCGGGCACGAGCAGCCCGGTCGCCGGGTCGTACAGGTCCCCGGACGGCAGGTCGGCCGCCCGCGACCCGTCGATGTCGCCGTTGCGCTCCAGCGAGAGCACCCGGGCCGCACGGCGCGCGGACGGACGGGAGAAGGAGTACGCCATCGCGATCTCCTCGAAGTTCCGCAGCGGGTACGTCATCAGCATCACCGTGCTGTACGCGGTGACCAGTTCGCCCACGTCGATGCGGCCCTCCCGGGCCAGGTGCACACCGCGCCAGACGACCGCGATCAGCAGCAGCCCCGGCAGCAGCACCTGGACGGCCGAGATCAGCGACCACATGCTCGCGTTGCGCACCGCGGCCCGCCGTACCTCCTGGGACGCCGAGCGGTACCGGTCCAGGAACAGTTCCTCGCCGCCGATGCCGCGCAGCACCCGCAGACCGGCGACGGTGTCCGAGGCCAGCTCCGTGGCCTTGCCCGCCTTCTCCCGCTGGAAGTCGGCGCGTTTGGTCGCCCGGGGCAGCAGCGGCAGCACGGCGAGCGCGAGGACCGGGACGCCCACGGCGACGACGACACCGAGCGCAGGCTGGTACACGACCAGCCCGACGCACAGGACGACGATCGTGACCGCCCCGGCCGTGAACCGGGAGAGCGCCTCGACGAACCAGCCGATCTTCTCGACGTCACCGGTGGAGACGGCGACGACCTCACCGGCCGCCACCTGCCGGGTCAGCGCGGCGCCGAGCCGGGCGGTCTTGCGGGCCAGCAGCTGCTGGACCCGGGCGGCCGCGGTGATCCAGTTGGTGACCGCGGCGCGGTGCAGGAGGACACCGCCGAGCGCGAGGCCCACGCAGCACAGCGCGAGCAGTCCGCCCGCCAGGGCGAGGCGGCCGCCGGAGCGGTCGACCACGGCCTGCACGGCGATGCCGACGGCGAACGGCAGCGAGGCGACGGACAGGAAGTGCAGCAGCCCCCAGGCGAGGGACTTGGCCTGCCCGCCCAACTGGTTCCGGAAGAGCCACCACAGGAAACGGGGTCCCGAGCGCGCGTCCGGCACACCGGGGTCGGCGTACGGAAGGTCTTGAATCTGCATGACGTCCCAGTGGTTCGTATCAGGGGCGGACGGACGGAGGGGAAGAGCGAGGAGGAGGGAAGGAGAAGGGGGAGAGGGGACAGGTGGGGGTGGGGTGCTGGGCTCGGGCATCGGTGCCCGTATCCGCGTCGCTTCGCAGCAAACCGTGCAAGGTTCGCGTCGCGGAGGGGGCCGGGGCAACCGGTTTTCCGTCGCGGTGCGGGGATGGCCGGGAAGCCGGGGCCCGTTCGTGGTCGTCGGTTTCGGGGTGCGACGATGGACCGCATGCGAACAGGCGGTACGAACGGTGCGATACGTACGGGGGTCGCGGCAGCGGCCTGCGGGGTCCTCCTCATGTCGGTCTCGGCGTGCGGCAGTTCGGACGGAGACGGCGGGTCGGCGAGCGGCGGCAGCGCCTCCGGCAAGGCGAACGACACGACCGCGCAGGGCAAGACCGGTGCCGAGGCGAAGACCACCGGCCTGAAGACGATCCCGGACGTCGGGAACCGGCTGCAGAGCGAGATACCGTCCAATTCACGCCAAGTAGTGGCGGTCTACGGCGCGGGCAAGAACTCCGCCGACTCCACGATCGTGCTGTACACCAAGAGCGGCTCCACCTGGAAGAAGACCCGCACCTGGGAGGGGCACAACGGCAAGAAGGGGTGGACCACCGACCACCACGAGGGCGACAAGCGCAGCCCCGTCGGCGTGTTCACGCTCAGCGACGCGGGCGGTGTCCTGAAGAACCCGGGCGCCAAGCTCCCCTACACCCAGTCCGCCGCCTTCCAGGCCCCGCACTACTGGGCCAAGTCGCACTGGCACGACTTCGACTACGTCATCGCCATCGACTACAACCGCGTCAAGGGCACCTCGCCGAACGACCCGACGCGCCCCGAGGGACAGTCCAAGGGCGGCAGCATCTGGATCCACATGGACCACGGCAGCGGCACGTCGGCCTGTGTGAGCCTGTCCAAGTCCGGCATGCAGTACCTGCTGCGCACGCTCGACCCGGCCCAGCACCCCGTGGTGGTCATGGGCGACAAGGCCGACCTGAAGGCGTAGCCGTCCGCCGTCGTATACGGCGGACGCGTCCTGCGGCCTCCCGGTCCCGCCCGCCGGGCGAGTGCGCCGCCCTCCTGTGCCGGGCCTGTCGGTCCGCCATCAGCCGTGCTCGCGCGCTGCCCAGGTGATCCCGCCCGGGCCGGCGCCCGTGGCCTTTCGCATGCCCTCCGCCACCCCGCCATGATTTACACGGACGTCATATGGAGGTATCAGCCGGGATCAACGATTCCTCAATAGTGAGCGGCGCGGAAGTACTTTTCCGCATCACAGAAGCCCCTCGGAGGAGTACCCGTGCCGCCGTCTGTCCCCTCCCTGCCGCGACGCGTCGGGCGCACCCTGCGCACCTCGCTCTTCGCGCAGGTCGCCGTCGCGCTCGTGCTCGGAATCGTCGTCGGAAAGCTGTGGCCCGGTGTGGCCACGGACTTCCAGCCGCTCGGCGACGGATTCACCCGGCTCATCAAGACGATCATCTCGCCGCTCGTGTTCTGCGTGGTCGTCGTCGGCATCGCCAAGGCCGGTGACCTGAAGGCGTTCGGCCGGATCGGGCTGAAGGCCCTGATCTGGTTCGAGGTCGCCTCCACCGCCGCGCTGATCATCGGCCTGGTCGCCGCCAACGTCGTCCAGCCCGGCTCCGGCATGCACGTCGACCCGTCCACGCTCAACACCTCGGCGGTGGACGCGAAGACGGGTGGTGCCGCGCTGCCGTCGACGACCGAGTTCATCGTCAACGCGCTGCCCACCAGTTTCATCGGCGCCTTCGCCGAGAACTCCCTGCTCCAGGTGCTCATCCTGGCCTGCCTGGTGGGCGCGGCGCTGCTGCACCTCGGGCACACCAAGGTGCCGCAGGTCCTGCCCGCCGTGGAGCAGGCCCAGGAGATCATCTTCGCGCTCGTCGGCTTCATCATGCGTCTCGCCCCGCTCGCCGTCTTCGGCGCGATGGCTGTCCTGGTGGGCCAGTACGGGCTCGGCGTGATGAAGACGTACGCCAAGCTGATCATCCTCTGCTACGTGGCCGCCGCGCTGTTCGTCGCGCTCCTCGCCGTCGCGCTGCGGATGGTCACCGGGCTCAGCCTCTGGAAGTTCCTCCGCTACATCCGCGAGGAGATGCTGCTCGCGCTCGGCACCGCCTCCACCGAGTCCGTCATGCCGCGCGTGATGCAGAAGCTGCGCAAGGCGGGCGCCCGCGACGACGCCGTGGGCCTCGTCCTGCCCACCGGCTACTCCTTCAACCTCGACGGCGCCTCGCTCTACCTGTCGATCGGCACGCTGTTCATCGCCCAGGCCGTGGGCGTGGACCTCAGCCTCGGCCAGCAGATCACCGTCGTCCTGGTGCTGATGCTGACCAGCAAGGGCATGGCGGGCATCCCCGGTTCGGCCTTCCTCGCCCTGTCCGCGACCGCGTCCTCGCTGGGGGCGATCCCCGCCGGTGCCGTCGCCCTGCTGCTCGGCGTGGACCGCATCATGGACTCGATGCGCGTCGTCACGAACCTGCTCGGCAACTGCGTCGCCGTCTTCGCCGTCTCCCGCTGGGAGGGCGCGCTCGACATCGACCGGGCGAAGAAGGTGCTGGACGGCGAGATCGTCTTCACCGAGGACGAGGACGAGCCGACGGCCGTCGCCCCGAAGGCCCCCGTCCCCGCTCAGGCCGTCGCTGCGGAGTCCACGGTCGGGACGAAGACGAAGGAGCCCACCACCGAGGTGAGTTGACCCCCGCCCCCTTACACCCCCACTCGTACGCCCATGTGTCGGGCCCGGTACCCAACGGTGCCGGGCCCGACACATGAACCGGGACGTACCCCACTCAGTCCCGCGAGGCCGCCTGCCCCTCGCCCAGCACCACCGCCGTCGTCCGGTTGGTGCTCGCGTCCTGGATGCAGCCGCGCAGCCGCATCACGTCGTGGTCCGGCAGCGCGGGCCGGATCACCGCGCTGTACACACCGTCGGGCAGCCGGCTCAGCGTGGCGTTGTCGTTCTGCGCGGCCGTCGAGCGGCGGCAGGTCTCCCACAGGTTCTGCGCGGCGAGCTGGAGCGCCTTGTCGCCGCCCGTCGCGCTGGTCTCGACGCGGAAGACCAGGGTCGTACCCGCGGCGTCGGGCTTGTCCTCCTCCCGGGTCTGGGTCGCGTCGGCGAGCGTGTCCCACAGCACCGGCACCAGGATCAGCGTGCCGACCAGCGCGGCGGCGCCGATCAGCTTGCCCTTGGTGCGCGCGCGGGGCACGGCCGGCGTCTCGGCGAGCCGGTCGCGGCTGGTGCGGATGCCGAGCGGCGGCGCGGTCAGCGCGGCCAGGAGTCCGGCCAGCCGGCGTTCCGCGCCCGGCCGGGCGGTGGCGCCCGCGATCTTCTGGATGATCATCGCCACGCCGGAGAGCGCCGCCCCGGCCGCCATCAGGACCGGCACGAACACGAACGTGCGGTTGGTGCCGCGCAGTTCGTCCATGTCGACCGAGTGCATCCAGCGGAACTGGTTCTGGTGCGGGCTGCGGGTCTGCTCCAGGCGCCGCCGCACCTCCTCCATACGGGCGTCGGACTGCTCCATGTGCTGTTCCAGGCGGGAGACGCGGGTCAGCACCAGGATCGTGGCCAGGAAGACCTCGACGATGAGCAGCAGCATCCCGGACATCAGCGCCCGCTGCCATTCCCAGCGGGTCAGGTACAGCACCATGTAGTAGCCGGCGTACAGCGCCGACAGTCCGCCGAAGGCATATCCGACGAGTCTCACGGTCTTCATGCCGCGGGCTCCTGTCCGTTGGTTCCGTTGGTGATGAGCGCGGTCGACGCCGCGTCGGCCCTGTCCGTCGGGCCGGCCCCGTCGGCCTCGTCCGTCCCCTCCACCGTCACGGCTCCCGTGGTGCCGTCGACGGACAGGGGCGTGCCGTTGGGGAAGCGGTCCACCGCGGCGGGTACGCCGACCGCGGTGGCCACGTGGAACTCGCGGGCCAGCACGGCGAGGTGCGACAGCGCGCTGCCGGTCTCGGCGACCAGCCCGGCCAGGCCGGAGAGCAGCGGAGCCAGCGCCGGGTCGAGGGACCGGACGACCAGGACCGCCTGCTCGGGGCGCTCCCCCTCGCCGTCCCAGGCCGTGCCGGTGCCGAAGCCGCCGCCGGCCCCCTGGCCGTCGCCGCTGGTGCGCTGACCGGGGAGTACCGCGGGCACGGGACGGCCGTCGGCCACCCGGAAGACGGCGGGCAGCGGTCCCGTGTCCGGCCGCGGTTCCCGTTCGGCGAGGTCGGCCGGGAGCCCCTTGCCTTCGGTGGCCTCGACGAGCTCGTCCCAGCCGAGCAGCCACAGCCGCGACGCCCCCGGCTCGTACTCGCCGGCTTCGAGCCGACCGGCCAGTTCGCGCACCATCTGGGCCTGCATCTCCTGCACCCAGCGGAGCCGCAGCCGCAGCCCCTCGCGCACCGGCAGCGCGCCCACGCCGCGCGGCAGCGCCGTCCAGCCGGTGTTGTCCGGCAGCGGCAGGCGGGTGCCGAGGGTGGGCGGCAGCAGGGCGAGCAGGACGGGGTGACGGTCGAGGAGTTCCTCGTCGTCCAGGCCCCGGGCGCGGCCCTCGGCGAGCTGCGCCAGCGCCTCCCCGGCTCCCGTGGCACCGGATCCCGGGCCCAGCAGGGCGCCCGCCAGGGACTCCTGCGCGTGCAGCGCCGACAGGACCTCACGGCCCCAGGCGACGGCGTCGAGGAGCTGGCCGCCGAGCAGTTGGCGGGGTTCGGGGATGTCGGACAGGGCGCTGTCCACGTCCGCCATCAGGTCGACCGCGAGCAGCGGCAGGGCCGAACGCAGCCGCCCCATCCGCCAGGCGGCGCCCGCCCGGCGGGCGTTGGGCGCCGGGTTGATGAAGTCGAGGACGGGATGCGGGGACGGTACGGCGCCCAGCAGCCGCAGGTCGGCGGCGACGCGCCCGTCGATGGTCACGACCAGCGGCAGCTTGCGCAGCACCCGGCGCGGGGCCGCCGCGGCGATGTCGAGGGCGAGGGTGAGCCCGTGCGACATCGGTGCCACCCAGAGGTCCTCCTCCAGCCGCTGGAGCACCCCGGGCAGGGTCTCGGCGACCGGACCGGGGCCGCGCAGCCGGGCCCCGGGCGCGGGCCGGGCGGCCATCGCCGTGATGGGACGGGCCTGGAAGAGCCAGAGTTTGCCGTCGGCGTCGAAGCCGAACTCCATGTCCTGCGGTCCGCCGAAGACCCGCTCGGTCTTCTTGGCCAGCGCCACCAGCCGGGTGATCCGGCGGTGCGAGAGCAAACGCTGCCCGCGCGGTTCCGCCGGCTCGGTGCGCACCAGCCGGGCGAAACGGGTGAGCTGGTAGCGCACCCCTTGCGTGCTGCCGTCGACGAGCTGGTCCGGGCCGCCCTTCACCACGCTGACCAGCAGCCGGTCGGTGCGGCCCTCGACCGGGTCCGCGGTGAACATCACACCGCCGACGGCCGCCCGCAGCATCGGCTGCACGAGTACGGCCATGCCGTCGTCGTCCGGTGCCGCGTTCTCGGGCGGATGCAGCAGCTGGACCCGGCGGGCCGAGTCGAGCACCTTGCGCACGGCGGCCAGGAACTCCTCCCAGCCCCGTACGTCCAGGACCGAGTCGAAGCGCCCGGCCATCGAGGAGTCCTCGGTGTCCTCGTGGGCGGAGGAGGAGCGCACGACCAGGGCCCGCGGGCTCCCGTCGGCCGCGGCGAGCCGCTCCCAGGCGGTGCGGATCGCCGCCTCGCCGCCCGGCGCGCCCGGCGCCCGCTCGGTGGGCACCAGCACGAAGCCGGGCAGTGCCGGCAGTCCGGCCACGGCGGACCGGGCCAGATTCGCGGCCTTCGCGCCGGTGACGGCGGGGTCCTCGGCCTGTTTCGTGTCCAGTGGCACCACGGCCAGACTTGTCACCTGTAGCCCCATGACCTGTCCCTTTCTCCGGCGCCACGGACCCGTGCGGTCCGCGCGAGGAACGCGCGGACCGCACCGACCGCGGTGGCTGCGACGCCACGGGATGTGCGTCGCCGGCGGTTCGACTGTGTAGGTGGGGGGTCGCGTCGAACCCCACTCACCTCTGCGGACGCGGCCGGAGGACGGAAGGGTTGTTCACCAGGTCGTGTGGGTTGTGTGATGCACATGACGGCAACCGCGGGGGCGCGGCGTGGCCGTCAGGGAGGTGTCAGGCAAGGGTCAGAAAAGGGCCGACGGGGGCTCAGTGGTGGTGGCCCCGCGGCGCCCCTTCGATCAGCGTCTTCAGCGCGTCCCCGAGCGCCCTGCGCTGCTCGTCCGTGAGGGGCGCCAGGATCTCCTCCGCCGCGGCCGTCCGGGCGGCGTGCAGTTCCCGCAGCGCCTTGTGGCCCTCGTCCGTGATCTCGATGCGGATCACCCGGCGGTTGGTGGGATCCGGCACCCGGCGCACCTTGCCGTTCGCCTCCAGGCCGTCCACCAGGGTGGTCACCGCCCGGGGCACGACTTCGAGCCGCTCGGCGAGGTCGGCCATGCGGGGCGGCGAACCGTAGTGCGCGAGGGTGCGCAGCAGCCGGGACTGGGCCGGAGTGATGCTCGGGTACCGCTCCTGCAGGTGCCGCTTCTGGATGCGGTGCACGTGCCGGGTCAGCCACACCAGCCGCTCGGCGAGCTGGCCCTCGGGGTCGGGGGTGGTCATGCGGGAACAATATCAGGACCAAGTGCATTGTGAGCATAGGTAACAATGAGCTATGCTCCGTCAGGTTTCCAGCTTTCACGGGACCGGCGGACCTCTTCACCAGCTGTCCCGTCAACAATCACCCCCTCACCACCCGTAGGAGCCCATGCCTCGCGACGAAATCTCCTGGACCCCGTCCCCCGGCAGCACCACGTCCGACCAGCCCCGGCAGGTGCGCCGCATCCTGAAGCTCTTCAAGCCCTACCGCGCCCGGCTCGCCGTCGTCGGCCTGCTGGTCGGCGCCTCGTCCCTGGTCACCGTGGCCACCCCGTTCCTGCTGAAGGAGACGCTCGACGTCGCCATCCCGCAGGGCCGGACCGGACTGCTGACCCTGCTCGCGCTCGGCATGATCGCCAGCGCCGTGGTCACCAGCATCTTCGGCGTGCTGCAGACCCTCATCTCCACGACCGTCGGCCAGCGCGTCATGCACGACCTGCGCACCGCGGTCTACGCCCGGCTGCAGAGCATGTCCCTGGCGTTCTTCACCCGCACCCGCACCGGTGAGGTCCAGTCCCGCATCGCCAACGACATCGGCGGCATGCAGGCGACCGTGACCTCCACCGCGACCTCGCTGGTCTCCAACCTCACCGCGGTGGTCGCCACCATCGTCGCGATGGTCGCCCTGGACTGGCGGCTCACCGCGGTCTCGCTGCTCCTGCTGCCGGTGTTCGTGTGGATCAGCCGCCGGGTCGGCAACGAACGCAAGAAGATCGCCACCCAGCGCCAGCGCCAGATGGCCTCGATGGCCGCCACGGTCACCGAGTCGCTGTCCGTCAGCGGCATCCTGCTCGGCCGCACCATGGGCCGCTCCGACTCGCTCACGCGGTCCTTCGCGGTCGAGTCCGACGGCCTCGTCGACCTCGAAGTGCGGGCGAACATGGCGGGCCGCTGGCGCATGGCCGTCATCTCCATCGTGATGGCCGCCATGCCGGCGTTCATCTACTGGGCCGCGGGCATGGCCCTGCGACTCGACGGCTCGACCATCTCGATCGGCACGCTGGTCGCCTTCGTCTCGCTGCAACAGGGGCTGTTCCGGCCCGCGGTGAGCCTGCTGTCCACGGGCGTCCAGATCCAGACCTCGCTCGCCCTGTTCCAGCGCATCTTCGAGTACCTGGACCTGCCCGTCGACATCACCGAGCGGGACAACCCCGTCCACCTCGACCGGATCAAGGGCGAAATCCGCTTCGAGGACGTCGAGTTCCACTACGACGGCAAGAGCGGCCCCATCCTCGCGGACATCGACATCACGGTCCCCGCGGGCGGCAGCCTCGCCGTCGTCGGCCCGACCGGCTCGGGCAAGTCCACGCTCAGCTACCTGGTGCCGCGCCTGTACGACGTCACGGGCGGCCGGGTCACGCTCGACGGCGTCGACGTGCGCGACCTGGACTTCGACACGCTGGCCCGCGCGATCGGCGTGGTGTCGCAGGAGACGTACCTCTTCCACGCCTCGGTCGCCGACAACCTGCGCTTCGCCAAGCCGGACGCCACCGACGAGGAGCTGTACGCGGCGGCGCGGGCGGCGCAGATCCACGACCACATCGCGTCCCTGCCCGACGGCTACGGCACCATCGTCGGCGAACGCGGGCACCGCTTCTCCGGCGGCGAGAAGCAGCGGCTGGCCATCGCCCGGACGATCCTGCGCGACCCGCCGGTGCTCATCCTCGACGAGGCGACCAGCGCCCTGGACACCCGCACCGAACACGCCGTCCAGGAAGCCATCGACGCCCTGTCCGCCAACCGCACGACCCTCACCATCGCCCACCGGCTGTCCACCGTCCGCGGCGCCGACCAGATCGTCGTACTGGACCACGGGCGCACCGTCGAGCGCGGCACGCACGAGGAGCTCCTGGAGCGGGAGGGCCGGTACGCGGCGCTCGTCCGCCGGGACGCGGAGCTGGAGCCGGAGCCGACGCGGTGACCGGACCGGTCGCCGGGGCCAGTCACCGGGGCCAGTCACCGGGACCGGGCGTCGGGGCCGGTCGCGGGTGCCTTCACCGATGCCTTCACCGGTGTCGTCGCGGGTGCCGTCGCCGGTGTGGAGCCGACACGGTGACGGACGCGTCGACAAGATGAAGATATGTCGGGTTTATAGGTAATTGCGGGTTAGCGTGCCCGCATGCAGATGAACACTCCGCCACGGAGCCCGATTCGACTGACGCGCCGGGGCCGGGTCGTCCTCATCACGACCGGCGCCCTCGTGGCGGCGACCGCCGTGGCGGTGCCGCTGCTGACGGTGGCGGACGGGGGCGAACCGACCCGTCCCACCACCCTGCTGATCCCGGAGGGCTGGCGCGCGGGCCAGGTCTACGACGCCGTCGACAAGGCCCTGCGACTGCCTGGAGGCAGCACCAGGAAATCCCTGGCCAAGGCCGCCCTCAAGCTGCCGAACGACGCGGAGGGCAACCCCGAGGGCTACCTCTTCCCGGCGACGTACCCGCTGGCCAGGAACAGCACCCCCGAGTCCCTGCTCCAGTTCATGGTCAACACCGCGAACAAGAAGTTCGGCGGCGGCACGGTCACCGCGGGCGCGCAGCGCAACGCCATGAACGTCTACCAGGCCGTCACCATCGCGAGCATCGTGCAGGCGGAGGCCGCGTCCAAGGCGGACATGGGCAAGGTCGCCCGGGTCGTCTTCAACCGGCTGGAGCGGGGGATGCCGTTGCAGATGGACTCCACCCTCAACTACGCGCTCGGCCGCTCCACCCTCAACACCACCACGAACGACACGAAGATCGACAACCCCTACAACTCCTACCAGCGCATGGGCCTGCCCCCGACGCCGATCGCCAACCCCGGCGAGGACGCGATGCGCGCGGCGATCAGCCCGACCCCGGGCGACTGGCTGTACTTCGTCACCGTCAAGCCGGGCGACACCCGCTTCACCGCGAGCTACGACGAACACCAGCGCAACGTGGCCGAGTTCAACCGGCTGCGGGCAGGCAGCGCGTCACCGGGGGCGTCGGCCGCACGGACGGCGTCCGGCTCACCCGCGGCACGCTGACTCACGCGGCGGTTACGGCGGCCTTCTCACCCGCGAGCAGCCGCCCGATGTCCCGGACGGCGGCCCGGCCCGCCCGGTTGGCGCCGATGGTGCTGGCCGACGGGCCGTAGCCGACGAGATGGACGCGCGGGTCGGCGACCGCCCGGGTGCCGTCGACGCGGATGCCGCCCCGCGGCTCGCGCAGCCGCAGCGGGGCGAGATGGCCGATCGACGGGCGGAAACCGGTCGCCCAGAGGATCGCGTCGGCGGCCACGTGCCGCCCGTCGTCCCAGGTCACGCCGGAGGGGGTGATCCGGTCGAACATCGGCCGCCGGTCCAGGACGCCGTCCGCGAGACCCTGCCGGATCGCGTCGTTCAGCGGCAGCCCGGTGACGGAGACGACGCTGGACGGCGGCAGGCCCTGCCGGACCCGTTCCTCGACCAGCGCGACCGCCGCCCGGCCCGCGTCCTCGTCGAAGGGCCCCTCGCGGAAGACCGGGGGCCGCCGCGTCACCCACGTGGTTTCGGCCGCGTACGGCGCGATCTCCAGCAGGTGCTGCGTACCGGACGCGCCCCCGCCCACCACGACCACCCGCAGCCCGGCGAACTCCTCGGGCCCGCGGTACCGCGCGGTGTGCAACTGCCGCCCCCGGAAGGTCTCCTGGCCCGGGTAGCGCGGCCAGTACGGCCGGTCCCACGTGCCCGTCGCGTTGATCAGCGCCCGCGCCGCCCACGTGCCGTCCGAGGTCTCGACCAGCAGCCGCCCGTCGGCGCCCTCGCGCACCGCCCGCACGTCGACGGGGCGACGTACCCGCAGGTCGAAGGCGCGCTCGTAGGAGTCGAAGTACCCGGAGACGACCTCGGCGGAGGGCCGCGCGGGGTCGGCGCCCGTCAGCTCCAGGCCCGGCAGCGCGTGCATGCCGTGCACCTTGCCGTACGTCAGCGACGGCCAGCGGAACTGCCAGGCGCCGCCCGGACCGGGGGAGTGGTCGAGGACCACGAAGTCCCGGTCCGGTACGAGGCCGGTGCGCCGCAGGTGGAAGGCGCTGGACAGGCCCGCCTGCCCGGCGCCCACGACGACCACGTCGACGTCCGGTACGGCCGCATCGGCGTCTTGTACGGCAGGGGCGACGTCCGGTACGGCCGGGTCGCGCACGCTGGAATCGTTCACGCTTCTACCAACTGCGGACGGGGCCCGGATCTTCCCCGTACGGCCGGCCGTCAGTCCTTGGAGACGCGGGGCGCGGTCGTGGACGCCGGGAGGTCGCCGTTGAACTCCGTGGTCACGAACTTGCTGAAGTCGACCTTGGCCGGGATCAGCTTCAGGCTTGTGAACGTGTCGGCCATCTGCTGCTCCGAGGCGATGAGCGCCTTGTCGATCGCCACGGGGACCCGGCTGGCGTTGGTCCGCTTCACCGAGGCGAGCGCGGCCTCGTAGGGCAGTCCGGTGTCCTTCGACCAGACCTTGGCCCAGGCCGCGGGGTGGGCGTAGACCCAGTCCTGCGCCCGGCGCAGCCGGTCCAGGTAGTCCTTGATGGCGGCGGCCTTCTTCTTGTCGGCCAGCGCGGACGGCGACGCCACCTGGAAGGTGAGCCCGTTGGTGACCCCCGTGCCGTCGGTGAGGACGGTGCCCTGCTTCGCCGTCAGCACCTGGGAGGTGTACGGGTCCCACACCGCCCACGCGTCCACACCGCCGCTGGTGAAGGCGGCGAGCGCGTCGGCCGGCTGGAGGTACTTGACCTTGATGTCGCTGATGGACAGCCCGGCCGCCTTCAGCGAGGCGACCAGCTGGTAGTGCGCCGACGAACCCTGCGCCACGGCAACGGACCTGCCCTTCAGGTCACTCGTCTTCTTCAGCGACGAGCCCTTCGGTACGAGGATGGCGTCGCCCGCGGTCGTGCCGTGCCACGCGGCCACGACCGAGATCTTCGAGTTGGCCCCGGCCGCGAACACGGGCGGGGTGTTGCCGACCCCGCCGATGTCCACCGCCTTGGCGTTGACGGCCTCCAGGAGCGGCGGGCCGGAGGTGAACGTGGACCACTTGATCTTGTAGTCGAGGTTCTTGAGCTCCCCGGCGGCTTGCAGGATCGCCTCGGAACCGCCTTTCTGGTCACCGACGTTGAGTGTGAGGGAACCGCTGCCGTCGGTGTCCGTCGAGGTGCTGGCCGACGAACTGCCGCCGCAGGCGGAGAGCAGGAGGGCGAGGGGGAGGAGCAGCGCGGCGGGGAGGAGGCGTCGGGGCATGGCGAATCCGTTCATGGCAAAGGGAGTTGGCGTGCAGGCGGGGGGATGGCGGGGGGCGGGGTTCAGGCGGTCTCGGCGGCCGTGTCGACGCCCAGGCGCTCCAGGAGTCCGGCGCGCAGTTCGGCGAAGCGCGGGTCGGTGATGTCGCGCGGGCGGTCCAGGTCGATCGTCGCCTCGTGGGCGATCACACCGTCGTCCATCACCAGGACCCGGTCGGCGAGCAGCACCGCCTCCTCGACGTCGTGCGTGACCAACAGGACCGCGCAGCCCCGGCGTTGCCACAGTTCGCCGACGAGCCGCTGGGCCTTGAGCCGGGTCAGCGCGTCGAGTGCGCCGAACGGCTCGTCGAGCAGCAGCAGATCGGGCTCGCGCACCAACGCGCGGGCCAGTGAGGCGCGTTGGGCCTCGCCGCCGGACAGTGTCTTGGGCCAGGCGGACGCGCGGTGTTCGAGGCCGACCTCCGCCAACGCCCGGTCGGCGGCGGCGCGTTCGGGCCTGCCGGGCAGGCCCAGCAGGACGTTGCGCCACACCCTCTTCCACGGCATCAGCCGCGGTGCCTGGAAGGCGACCGCCTTGCGGCGCGGGACGAGCACGGTGCCCTCGATGTCCCGGTCCAGCCCGGCGAGGATCCGCAGCAGCGTCGACTTGCCGCAGCCGCTGCGGCCCAGCAGGGCCACGAACTCGCCCGGCTTCACGTCGAGTTCGAGGTTGTCGATGACGGCACGGCCGTCGAAGGAGCGGGTCAGTCCCGTGACGCGGACGGCGGAGGCGGGCGCCACGGTGGACTTCCCCGCGGTCGCGCTCGCGCCGGATGAGCCGGGGGTCACCGGCCGGTGAACGTCGGTCGCCATTGCAGCAACAGCCTTTCGAGGGTGCGGACGACGAGGTCGGCGAGCAGGCCGAGGAAGGCGTAGACGATCAGGCAGACCACGATCACGTCGGTCCGCAGGAAGTCCCGCGCCTGCACCATGAGGAAGCCGATCCCGGAGTCGGCGTTGACCTGTTCGGCGAAGACCAGCGCCAGCCAGGCGACCCCGAGCGCGTAGCGCAGCCCGGTCATCGCGCCGGGCAGCGCACCCGGCAGCACCACGTGCCGCACGAGCCCCCACCGCGAGAGCCCGAGCGACTCCCCGGCCTCGATCAACTGGGCGTCCACACCGCGGATTCCGGCGTAGACGTTGAGGTAGAGCGGGAAGGTCACACCGAGGGTGATGATCGCGACCTTCGGGGTCTCGCCGATGCCGAACCAGATGATGAACAGCGGGATCAGACCGATGAACGGCACGGTCCGCAGCATCTGCACGGGCGCGTCCACCAGGTCCTCGCCGACCCGGAACAGGCCGGAGACCAGGGCGAGTCCGGTGCCGATGAGGGTGCCGAACAGCAGGCCCACCGCGACGCGTTGCACCGACACGGCCATCGCGGACTGGAGCGAGCCGTCCGCGATCATGTCCCCCGCCACGTCGGCGATGCGGCCCGGCGAGGCGAGCACGTCGGAGGCCAACACGCCGGTGGCGCTGAGGACTTGCCACAGGGCGAGCAGCAACACCGGCCCGGAGGTGCGCCGCAGCCAGCGCGGCACCCGGGCACGGCGGGTGGAGACCGGGACGACGGCTTCGAGTTCCGGTGGCGTCCGCTCGCCCGCAGGGACGCCGGACGGAGTGCCGGTCGCTGCGGAACCGGGCGGGGGCGCGTGACTGATGGTCATGGAGGCTCCAGGGGGAGGGGAGCGGCCGGTGGGGGAGGGCGCGCACGGCCGCCGCGTCCGCCGCCGAACCCGCCCGACGATGGGCGGAGACCGGCGACCGGACGTGCGGGAGGGGCGGAACGCGAGCGCGCGGAGCGCGAACAGGAAGAAGAGAGGAGAGAAGGCGTCAGCAGCCGCGACGACACGCGGCCGAGGCCACCCGCAGCAGGTCGATGTGACCGCGCGTGGTGAGCAGAACTGAACGCAACATGCGGGTGAAAGTAGCCAGATCGTCCATGTCCGGTCAATGGTGTCTCGCGGAATGGACTGTTCGTGTCAGATCCCGGTCGCTGCCCGGTCGGCCGTCAGGTCGCTGGTCCGACCCGCGGCCGGCGCGTCCATGGGCGACGATGGACCCATGTCCGATGCCTTCACCACCCGAGTCCTGCCCGTCACCACCGGCTCCGCCGAGACGGTCGTCGATCTCACCCGCGACTGCGAGGAGTTCCTGCTCGACGTGGCCGCCGGGCGCGACGGTCTGCTGAACATCTTCGTGCCGCACGCCACCGCCGGGATCGCGGTCATCGAGACGGGCGCCGGCAGCGACGACGACCTCCTCGCCGCGCTGCGCACCCTGCTCCCGGCGGACGACCGCTGGCGCCACCGCCACGGCACCCCCGGCCATGGCCGCGACCACGTCCTGCCCGCCGTCGTCCCGCCGCACGCGACGCTCCCGGTCCTGGACGGACGGCTGGAGCTGGGGACGTGGCAGTCGGTGTGCCTGGTGGACACCAACCGCGACAACCCCGAGCGGAAGGTGCGGCTGTCCTTCCTGGCGGGTTCCTGAACGTTTGTCCTTCCTCGCGGGTTCCCGACCGTTCGACCTTCTCGGCGGGTTCCCGACCGCTCCGGCCCGTGTCAGCCGTTGGTGACGTTCGCGGTGACCAGGCGGAGGGCGACGGAGCGCTCGTCGTCGGGACGGCGCTCCCGGCGCAGCAGGCCGTTCGCCTCCAGGCGCTTGAGCAGCGGCGAAGCGTGTCCGCGGCACCCGAACCAAGGGGGGTCGCCATGACCGGCACCACCCCCGCGCGTCCCGTCCTCGAAGCCGCCGCCCGGTCCTTCGCCGAGGCCACCGCCAACCCGCCGTACCTCTTCGACCTGGCGCCCGCCGAGGGCCGCAAGGCGGTCGACGAGGTGCAGTCCGGTGATATCGCCAAGCCCGCGGTCGACGAGGAGTGGGTGACCGTGCCCGGCGGTCCCACCGGCAGTGTGCGGGCACGGATCGTCAAGCCGGCCGGGGCCGAGGGCACCCTTCCCGTGGTCCTCTACATCCACGGCGCCGGCTGGGTGTTCGGCAACGCCCACACCCACGACCGCCTCGTGCGCGAACTCGCCGTCGGCGCGAACGCGGCCGTCGTCTTCCCCGAGGGCGCGGCCAAGGACCTCGACGCCACCCGTATCGCGGTCGCCGGTGACTCCGTCGGTGGCAACATGACCGCCGCGCTGACCCTGATGGCCAAGGAACGCGGCGATGTCCCCCTGGTCCAGCAGGTGTTGTTCTACCCGGTCACCGACGCGAACTTCGACACCCGCCAACAAGCTGCGCACGGCCGGAGTTCCGGTCACCGCCGTGCGCTTCCAGGGCATCATCCACGACTTCGTTATGCTCAACGCCCTGCGCGAGACCCACGCCGCCGAAGCCGCGATCACGCTGGCGACCACCACCCTGCGCACGGCGCCGGCGACCGGCTGACGGCGCGGCCCCGGCGGGTTCAGCCCTCCTCGCCCGCCTCTCGGCCCAGCAGCCGCCGCGGGTTCGCGATGCGGAAGGCGTACGCCGCCGCTCCGCCGAGACCGAACCCCGGATGCCGCGGCGGCCCGGCGTAGGGCCGGTCCGAGCCCTGGACGACGGAGTCCACCCCGAGGGCGCGCACCACCGCTCCGACGGCGGTCGGGCCGTACGACGACGTCTCCACGAACACGCCCGGATCGGCACTTTCCCGCGCCCCGCCCCGGGCGGCGAACCGCTCCCCGTGCAGCGGGGCGAGCCCGGCCAGCAGCGCGAAGCAGACCCGCAGCCGGGGATGGCGCGGCCGTCCGAAGGCCCGGAAGGCGAACCAGGCGGCGTGCATCTGCTGGACGTACGGCACCATCGCGGGCCACCAGCCGGGCCCCGCCTGCCCGTCGCCCGCGGGCCCCGGGTGCACGAACAGCGGCAGGTCGCGCTCTTCGAGCAGGTCGAGCAGCGGGGCGCAGCGCGCGTAACCGGCCGCGTCGGCAAGGGAGTCGGCGGGGAGCTGGAGACCGGCGAAGCCTTGGTCGAGGGTCTTGGCGGTCGCGTCCGCGTCGACGTCCGTCACGCAGGCGGCGGCCCACGCCCCGAACGGCTCGGGCAGGGTGGCCGCGTCCTCGTGGTAGGCGTCGAGCAGGGGCCGTGCCTCGGCGGCCGGCAGCCACTCCACGCCGATCGGGGCGGACAGCGAGACGAGCGCCCGGCCCAGACCGTCGGCGGCGGCCAGTTCCGCGCGCCGCGCGATGTCGTGGTCGGCGGGCGGTACCTCGAAGGGCGGCTCACCGCGCAGCCGCAGCGTCCAGCCGTCCAGGAACGGCGGTTCGCGGCGGGCGCGCAGGGCCGCCAACAGCGAGGGGGTCCACAGGTGTTGGTGCACGTCGACATTTGTCATGACGCTTCTCCCGCCAAGGCGCGCAGTGTGCTCCGGACATCGTCGCAGCCCAGGATGGAGCGGCTCACCGCCTCCACGTCCACCCCGTGCGGCCGGTCGTCGTCCAGGCAGGGCACGGCTTCCCGGATCGCGCGGTGCAGGAACCCGGGACCACGGCCCAGCGCGGACGGCGCCGCCAGGTCCACCGCCTGCGCCGCCACCACCGCCTCCACGGCGAGCAGTTGGCGCAGCCGGAGGAGGAGCGGGGTCAGCCGCAGGGCCCCGAGCGCCGCGTTGGTGGAGTCGTCCTCGACGGCGTCCGCGCCGTGCCGGGGGTCGGTGCTCACCGGCGCGGACCGCATCCGGATCTCGGCCACGAGCGCCTGCGCCGTCTTGGTCAGCGGTGCGAAACCCGAGCGTTCCGGGCCGTACGGCGAGAGGTTGGCGGGCAGCCCGCTGACGGCCGGGTCGAGCAGGCGCCGCATCCGTTCGGCGGAGACCGCCGCCGTCTGGGCCAGGGCCAGCGCGAGGGTGTCGAGGGCGAGGGCCAGCACCGGGGTGTGGAAGTTGCCGGACGAGAGGATCTCCCCGGTGCCGGGCAGCACCACCGGGTTGTCGCCGCAGCCGTTCAACTCCGGTGCCAGCGCGGCGGCGGCGAAGTCCAGCGCCGCGTAGGCGGCGCCGTGCACCTGGGCGGCGCAGCGCAGACTGACCGGATCCTGGACCCGGCGCGCGTGCCGGGGATCGGTCAACTCGCCGCCGTCCAGCAGCGCGAGCAGCTCGCCCGCCGCGCGGGACTGCCCGGGCGCGGGCCGCAGCGTGAGCACCCGGGCGTCGAGCGGGCTGGTGTTCGCCCGGAACCCCTCGTACGTCAGCGCCGTGACCGCCTGGGCCAGCAGGAGGACGGCGGCCGTCTCGTGCAGGGCCAGCGCCCCCTGCCCGGCCGCCAACGGGCTTGCGCCGCACAGCACATGGCCGTCCTTGGGGCCCAGGACGGCCGGGGCGAGACCGGCCCGCCGCAGCGCCGTGGCGCCGTCGAGCACCTCACCGGCGAACTCGGCGCTGCCCTCGCCCATGACGACCAGCCCGACATGGGCGCCCTGGCACAGATCGGAGGCGCCGATCGACCCCACCTCGGGGATCACCGGATGCACCCGCGCGTTGAGCATGTCCACCAGCAGCCGCGCCGTCTCCGGCCGAACTCCGCTGCCGCCGCCCGCGATTCCGTTGAGCCGGGCCAGAACGACCGCGCGCACGACGGGAGTCGGCAGCGGATCGCCGACCGCGTTGGCCCGCCCCCGGACCGTACGGGCGCTGAACACCGCCAACTCCGCGCGCGGCAGGGCGTACGACGAGCGGGCGCCCAGGCCCGTCGTCAGCCCGTACGTCGGCACCTGGCGGTCGACGACGTCGTCGACGACGGCACGTTCGCGTACCAGCCGCGGCAACACCTCGTCCGCCAGGGCGACTTGGGCATTGTGGCGGGCGACGGCGACGACATCGTCGAAGGACAGCGTCCGCCCGTCGACGACGACCCCGGTCACGCGGGCCTCGGCGGGCCGGAGCGCGGGTCGAAGGGGGGTGGGCCCGCGGTGGGCGGATGCGGTCAAGGCGGTCCCGATCAGACGACGGGGGCGGGCGGTTGCGCCTCCTGGAGCGAGTCGGACGGCCACCGGCCCGTGTCGGCTACCGCCTCCAGGAGTCGCCGTACGTGCTCCACATAATGGCGTACGGCGATGTCGGCCGCCGCGGTCGCGGGGTGCCGGTAGCTGACGGACAGGCCCTCGTGGGTGCGCATGAACCAGAAGCAGACCTCGTCCGGGTCGGTGCTGCGGCCGCGCAGTGTGACCGTGCGGCGGCCGTGCCACTCGCGGGCGCCCGGGGTGAGGCGCAGGTCCATGTACGAGATCATGAACGGGTCCCTGAGCGTCGCGCCGAGCAGCTCCGTCACCCGGGACACCGGCACCCGTGCCAGCTCCTTGACCCCTTCCAGACCGGACACCGCCGAGTGCAGCACGTCCTCGAAGAAATCGCTCGCGTGCAGCGGAAAACTGATCGGCGCCATGCCGACGTACCAGCCGAGCGAGGACCCGTAGGGCTCGGTCCGGGTGTGGAACGGGGCCATGGTGCTGAACGCCTGCTCGTCGGTCATCTCGTGTCCGACCCGCGCCAGGCAGGCGAGCACCCCGGAGAAGGCGTCGCCGCCGCCCGCCCGGCAGACCCGGTCGAAGGCGCGGGCGGCGGCCGGACCGAGGAGTTCCAGGTAGCCGCCGGGCTGGGCGCCCGGATCGCCGCTGACGTCGTTGACCGGAACCGGGAACTCCGGCAGCCGCCCCCCGGTCTCGGCGAGGAACCGGCACCACTGGACGACGACCTCGTGCTCGGAGGTGAGCGCGTCGACGGTGGCGCGCTCGGCCGCGGCGAAGTCGAGGTAGCTCGCCACCGGGGGCAGCGGCGAGACGGCTCCCTTCCCGGCGGCGAGCGCGGCGGCGTAGAGGGCGTGGATCTCGTAGGGGATCAGGAGGACGGAGTAGCCGTCCATCAGGGAGTGGTCGGCGGCGAGATGCACGGTGGTGGCGTCCGCGCGGGCCACGGTGGCACACACGAACCCCGGCCAGCCCACGGGACCCGCCTCGCGGTCGAACAACTCCTCGATGCGGCGGGCCAGTTCAGCCCCGTCCGCGAAGTCCCCGACCTCCGTGCCCCGTACGGCCGTGGCGCCGGCGGGCAGCGTCTCCCGCAGCGGCGGGCCGGACGCGGCCGGCGGCAGGAGACGGCTGCGCAGGTTCTCGTGCCGGTCCGTCCAGGCGCACAGGGCGGCGGCGAAGGCATCCGGGTCGAGCCCGGCCGGCAGGTCGAAGGCGATGCCCAGCCAGGACGGCGCCGGCGGGCCCTCCCCGGCCGTGGCCAGCGCGTACGTCAGATGCGCCTCCTGGACGTGCGACGCGGGCCGGGCGTCGCGCGTCCAGACGGCGCCGGGCGCGGCGCTCGTGCGCCAGACGGTCAGCGGGCCCGGTGGCATGCCGAGCGAGGGGATGTCGGTGAACTTCACGATGGGACCAGCCTTGTGGACGAGGGGGGAACGGGGTACGGGCTTGCGGTCAGTGCTCGGCGGCCGGGGCGGGGCCCTCCAACTGCGGTGTCCGCACCGTGCGCAGGGGCGAGCGCACGATCCACACCGCGGCGAGCGCGAGGGCCGTGCCGCTCAGCAGCAGGGTCGTGCGGGTGCCGAGCCAGGTGCCGCAGGCGCCGCCCAGGAGCGCGCCCAGCGGGGCCAGGCCCCAGACCACCGTGCGGATGCTGGCGTTGACCCGGCCGTGCAGGGCGGCGGGCGTCAGGGCGTAGCGGATCGGCACCTGGTGCACGTTGTAGATCTGCTGGCCGGTCCACAGCAGGAACTGCGACAGCGCGACGCCCACCAGGGCCGCCCAGCCGGTGGCCGCGACCAGCGGCGTGAGACCCGCCCCGACGGCACTCAGCAGCAGCGACACCGTCAACACCCGCCCC
Organism: Actinobacteria bacterium OK074; assembly: GCA_001298575.1. GTDB lineage: Bacteria > Actinomycetota > Actinomycetes > Streptomycetales > Streptomycetaceae > Streptomyces. Next base: position 17,322 of record LJCV01000307.1, on the reverse strand, counting down.
AGGCCCAGTACGTGGGCCAGCGGACGGGCCACCAGCGCCCCGGCCACGCCGCCCGCCGCGGCGATCCCCAGCACCGCACCGCTGGCCCCGGCGGAGAACCCGAGCCGCCCGGTCAGGTACAGGAGGAAGACGGCCGAGTAGGCGTTGTAGCAGAAGACGAGCGTGGCGGTGGCGAAGGTGACGGCACGCAGCCGGGCGGTGCGCACGACGAACAGCGCGCCCTCGGCGGCCTCCGAGAACACCGTCCTGGCGAGGCCGGTCGCGGCCAACGGGGCTTGGCCGCCGTCGCGTGCCACGGGACGCGTCGCCACGTACGGCAGCAGCGCCGTCGCCACCAGGAAGGACGCCGCGTCCGCGAAGATCGCCGTCGGGGCGGAGAACGCGCCGATCAGCCAGCCCGCGAGCGGCGGCCCCAGCGCCACCGCGAACGACTGCCCCAACTCCAGCCTGCTCTGCGCCTGGACGAGCAGCGCGGGCGGTACGACGGTGGGCACGCAGGCCAGGTAGGCCACGTCGGCCAGCACCGTCGCCGTCCCCACGACGGTCGCGGTCACGTACAGGTGCGGCAGAGCGAGGTGCCCCGCCAGCGCCGCGACCGGCACCGTGGCCAGGGCCAGCGCCATGACCGTGTTCGCGGCCATCAGGAGGGTGCGGTGCGGCAGCCGGTCGACGAGGACCCCGGCGAGCGGACCGCACAGCAGATACGGCGCCCGGCCGCAGGCGAGCAGCACCCCGGTCTCGAACGGGCCCGCGCCGAGCAGTTCGATCGCGGTCAGGGGCAGCGCGAGCAGCGTCACGGCGGAACCGGCCAGGGAGACCGTCTGCCCGGTCAGGAGCAGGTGGAAGCCGCGGGGCAGCCGGAGGCGCGCCACCGCCGGTGCGGGTGCCGCTGCGGGCCGCGTGCCGTCCCTCACCCGGCGCTCCCGGACGCCGTGGACGTGAGGGGATAGCCCAGGCGCTCCAGTTCCGCTCCGGCGATCCGCTCGAACTCCCTGATCTCGCCGGGGGTGAGGTCCTGGAGGTAGCGGCCGTTGCGCCCGGTGTACAGCGGCTTGCCCGCGGCTTCCGCGGCCGGGTGGCCCCAGGGCTTGTTGAACAGCGCGTGCTCGTGTTCCGCGTGGCGCAGGACCGCCTCGTCCCACGGCAGGCCCAGGTGGTCCAGCATCCGCTCGGCGGTCTCGCGGGGCCGGGTGACGAGGTCCTCGTAACGGACCTCCAGGTAGCGGCCGTCGGGGGCGTCGCGCCGGGGCCGGGTGACGACGTCCAGCCAGCCGTGCGCGGCCTCGGCGACGGTGCGGTAGCCCCAGTCGGGGACGGTCTTGAGGTGGGAGGCGGCCAGATCGCGGCCGTCGCGGACGATGTGGATGAAACGGGCCCGCGGCCAGACGGCGGCGTAGGCGCCGATGTCCTGGATCTTCCGCTGGAGTTTGAGGCCCCAGCGCCCGGCCCCGGTCTGGGTGCGCCGCAGTTCACCGATGGCGTCGACGAGCCGGCAGCGGTCCTCCGGGTCGCAGAGGTCGGTGCCGCGCTCGGCCATCAGCGCGCCCACCAGGGCCCGCAGGTCGGCGCGGCTGAGCCCGGAGCGTTCGCACTGCACGGCGAAGTGCACGCCGTCGTACCACTGGGGGTCGATGGTCTCCTTGGTGGTGCCGGACACCCGGGCGTCGCCCCGGTCCAGCAGGTCGCACACCTCCAGGACGTGCGGGCCCAGGTCCGGCGGCTCGGTGAAGTCGATCTCGGGCCCGACGACCAGCGCGGGATGCGAGTCCAGCACGATGCTGAGCAGGGTGGTGCCGGAACGGTTCTCCCCGCCGAGCAGGACGGGGTCGGAGGCCAGGGGCCAGGGGGCGGACGACTGCGGGGGAGTGCTCATGGTTCTCCGCGGTGTACTGCGAGGGACGAGGGACGAGGGACGACGGAGGGGCGGGAGGCGGTCAGGGGGCGTCGGGGCCGTGGAACCACTGCCGCACCGTGGCGGGCGTGGTCACGAACCGCTCTCCGGCGTAACGGATCGCCGCCGCGAGGATGTCGTCCTCGTGCTCCCCGCTCCGGCCGGCCCTGGCGTCGACCTCCGACCGGGCCGCGAGCAGCGCGGCGTCCGCCGTCGTCACCGCCGCGTCGATGTCCTCGTCCGTCGTGGCCGCCGACGGCATGAACCGGCCGCCGTACTGCATGAGGAAGCCGCGGCCCCACATCTGCTGGAAGAACGCGTGGCCGAGCGCCGAGTCCGCGAACAGGACGTCGAACATGGTCGGACGGGAGAGGGCCCAGGCGGCCGTGGAGTGCCGGGCGAACACGGCGTTGAGCCCGCGGATCAGGCGTTCGCCGACCTCGTGCATGCGGATGAGCGCGCTGCCGTCGGCCAGGGCGTCCAGGGTGGCCAGGGCCGCGGCGAACGGGGTGACCTCGCGCTGGTAGGTGTTGCCGAGGTAGGTGTGCTCGGACGCAGCCATGACCTCGTCCCGGCCGCAGACCGCGGACAGGGCGGTGCCGTTGGCGAGGCCCTTGCTGAGGGTGATCAGGTCGGGGGAGAGCCCGGTGGCGGTGTGATAGCCGCCGGTGGCGTACCGGAAGCCGGTCATCACCTCGTCCACGATCAGCAGCGCCCCGTGCCCGCGGACCGCCGCTTCGAGGGCGCGGGCGTACTCCTCCGGGAAGAAGTTGACCTCCGGTGTGACGATCACGGCGGCCACGGGGCCGTGCGTGGCGGCCAGTTCGTCGAGCAGCCCGAGGTCGTAGCGGAAGTCGTGGCTGTGCGGGTCCCGGTCCGGTACGCCCATGGGCGCCCGGTCCTGGAGGTGCCAGTCGTGCCAGCCGTGGTAACCGCTGGTCAGGACGGTACGGGCGCCGGTGTGCACCCGGGCGAGCCGGACGGCGGCGGTGGTCGCGCACGAGCCGGTGCGGAAGAAGACGGACCGTTCGGCGACCGGGAAGAGCCCGGCGAGCCGCTCCGCGAGGTCGACCCTCAGCGTGGACAGCGGTCCTGGCAGGATGCCGCCGCTGCGCGAGAGTTCGGCGACCGTGCGGTCCAGGACGGGCCGGTGGCCCGCGCCGAGCGGGGCGGCGCCGCTGCACGAGGTGAAGTCCACGTACCGGCGGCCGGCGGCGTCCCACACCTCGGCGCCGTGCGCGCGGTCCAGCACCAGGGGGAAGCGGTGGTCGAGGTCCCAGGTCTCCGACGCGGTGAAGCGACGGGCCCGGCCGAGGGCAGCGGCATGGGTGTCCACGGCGGAGGGGGAGACGGTGGTGGGCACGGGTGATCCTTTGCTGGAGGCGGGGAAAGAGCGGTGTTTTGGGCGTGGGTGGGCGCGCCGCGGCCGGGCGTGGGGGAGCCGTTGGCGGCAGGGGAGGAGGACGTCGTTCAGCCGGTGGCCGAGGGCGGCGGCGCTCCCAGCTCGGTGGCGATCCGCCGGGCGATGCGCAGCGCGTTCGCCTGGATGGTGAAGGTCGGGTTGACGCCGCCGGAGTACGGGAAGTAGCCGCCGTCGACGACATAGACGTTGTCGAGGTCGTGCACCCGGCCCCAGGAGTCCACGACCGACTCGGCGGGATCCGTGCCCGCCCGGCAGCCGCCGTGCAAGTGCCTGCTGCCCAGCTGGTAGTTGGAGTCCTCGTAACGGATGTCGTCGGCCCCGGCCTTGGCCAGCAGTTCCGAGGCCCGGCGGGAGAGGTAGCCGAGGCGGCGCTTGTCCAGCGGGTGCGTGGCGTAGTCGATGACGACCCGGGGCAGGTCCAGCGGGCCGCGCTCGCGGGAGAGGCGCACCGCGTTGTCCCGCATGGGCTGGTCGGCGGCGAGGAAGTGGACCCGCAGCCGGATCCGGCCGTCGCGCGGCGCGCGGTCCTGGTCGCTCGCCTCGTAGAGGTGGCCGCCGAGACCGGAGGGCGCGTCCGGGTCGAGATAGTGGTCGCTGAAGGCCACCGTGGAGAAGGGGCCGCCCTCGATGTGGTCCGGCGGGTCCGCCGCGAACTGCCGGGCGTGGGGCGGATGGTGGGGCACGGAGGGGGACGCGGCCGTGCGGGAGCGCTCCCGCGACGCGCTGTCCGCGACATCTGCGATGCCTGCCGTGCCCGCGGCGTCCGCGATGCCTGCGGTGTCCGCGTTCGCGGTTCCCGAGACGTAGCCGCTGACCTTGAAGGAGAGTCCGCGCCCGACCATTCCGGTGCTGTTGCCGAGGCCGTCGGGGGCGCCGGGCTGGGCCGAGCGCAGCAGCAGCGCGGCGGACTGGACGGCGTTGGCGGCCAGCACGACACACCGCACCCGGGCCACATGGCGGGTACGGGCGCGCAGGTCGAGCCACTCGACACAGGTCGCGCGGTGCCGGTCGCCCAGGACGATCCGCAGCGCCTTGGCGCCGTGCGCCACGGTCAGGGCGCCGTCCGGGAGGGTGGAGTCGAGCAGCAGGGACGCGGCGTCCGCGCGGGCGCCGGTGGGACAGACGTACTCGTTGCAGGGGCCGCACCGCACACAGGCCGGACGGCCCGCGTACGGGACGGAGTTGATGGCCAGCGGCGTCGGGAAGGGCCGCAGGCCGATGCGCCGGCCGGCGGCGGCGATCAGCCGGCCCTGGCTGCTGAAGGGGTGCGCGGGCATGACGGCCGCGGGGCCGGGGGGTTCCAGGGGGTCCGCGCCGGATTGCCTGGACACCCCGATACATCGCTCGACGCGGTCGTAGTACGGGCGCAGGTCCGCGTAGCCGATCGGCCACGCGGGATCGAGCGCGTCAGGGGCCACATGGGCGCGGGCGTCCAGGTCGACCTGCCTTAATCGGAAGGAGATCCCGGCGTACAGCGCCATGCCGCCGCCGACCGCGGACGCGCTCCAGGGCCGCCCGAAGGGGCGCAGCGCACCGCCGGGAGTCGGGACCAGGGCGCTCTCCCAGGCGCTCTCCACACCGGTGAGCGACTCCCCGGGAATCAGCGTCCGTCCTTGTTCGAGGACGAGAACGCGAAGCCCCGTGGACGCGATCTCCTGCGCGGCGGCGGAACCGCTCGCACCACTGCCGACAACGCATACATCGAAACTTTCGGACTTCATAATTCCCCCGTCGATGAACCTCACCCCCGAAGGGGTGACGCGGGGCCACGATTCTTACGCCGTGACACTTCAGGATTTCTTCAGGATTTTCCCTCGGATCTGGTCGCTGAAGATACAGAGCGCTTCGGTAAAGGTTCAAGTACTTCCTGGCGTGTGCAATTGATTGGCTCAAAACGGCGCGGAGGGTCGCGGTGTCCGGATAGTGGCCGTCTTATTTTTTCACTTCTCGATTTTGGTGTCGTTCCTGCTCGTCGGGGTGCAGGAGGCGTTGCTGTAATTACTCCTGTGGGGATCCTGTGTGCTCGACTGGACTGATTTGGCCATATGTAGCTGTTTCATTCCGTGGTCGAGGATCATCGGTACGGCCGGGGGTCAAGGAGGACGCGCCGTACGACGGGCGTGTGAACAAGATGTTCACGCGGGTTTTTCTTTGGGGTGGAGATATCTATTCGCTAAGGTGCGACGGAAATACCGACCGACATGTCGAACAGGGCGTGGTCGTCGGACAGGACCGAGAGGACCGGGCATCACCTCATGCAGATGACCTCGCTCATCGACTACACGCCGCTGCCGGGCGAACTCGTCGAATTCCGGGTGCCGATCCCGGTACGGGAATCCGCGGCGGCGGCGCCCGCGCATCCGGTGCCGCCCGGCCATCTCCAGGAGAACCACCTGCGCCGCCGGCTCGCCAACACCCGCGCCGGACATCCGCAGGCCCCGTGGCTGGGCATCCACTTCGACCTCCCCGGCCGCCTGGACACCGGGGCCATGGCCGCCGCGCTCACCACATGGGTCCGCCGCCACACCACGCTGCTCACCTGGTTCGCCCCCGCGGGCGAAGGCTTCCGCCGCCATGCCGTCGCACCGGAGACGGCCGCCTTCGTCCCGGAGCCGGCCGGGACCTACGACACCGGGGAGGCGATCCGGGACCGCTTACGGGCGCGGCTCGTGCCCGAGACCGACCCCCTGCACTGGCCGCCGCTGGCCGCCTGCGCGGTACTCCGCCCGACGAGCACCACGATCGTCCTCGCCATCGACCACGCGCACACCGACGGCCTGTCCATGCAGTACCTCTTCAGCGAACTGCGGGCCTGCTACACCGCCGAACTCGCCGGTACCGACGCCGAGTTGCCCGAGGTCGGCTCCTACGTCGACTTCTGCCGCCTCGACCGCGAACGCGCCGCCCGCATCGACGCCTCGGCCCCCGAGGTCGCCCGCTGGACCGACTTCCTGCGCGCCGGACTGCCCGCGGGCCCCGTGGACCTGGGCACGGAACCGGGACGGATGCACCCGAGCGCCGCCCTCACCCTGGACGTGTTCGACGCCGCCGGGTCGGACGCCTTCGCGCGGACGTGCAAGGCGGCGGGCGCCGGGTACTACGCCGGGGTGCTGGCCGCGCTGGGCATCGGCGGACACCGGCTCGGCGGCCCCGCGTACCACCGGGCGCTCACCGTCGTCCACACCAGGGACGAACCGCGCTGGGAGCGGGCCCACGGCTGGTTCATCAACACCGTACCCGTGGAATTCCCGGTCGCGGGACGGGAGTTCGCGGACGTGGCGACCGCCGCGCGGGCCGCCGTCGTCCGCGGCCGGGAGCTGGGCGCGGTCACCCCCATGCGGCTGCTGGAACTGGTCCCCGACCCGCGCGCCCTCCAGGCCGACGCCACCCAGACCCTGCCCCTGGTCTCCTACATGGACCTCCGGCACGCCCCCGGCTCCCGTGAATGGGCCGACAGCGACGTCGGGTTCCTGTTCGGCGAGGGCAGGGCCGGGGGCCTGAACCTCTGGGTGAACCGGCTCTGGGACCGGACGTATCTGAGGATCGAGTACCCGGACACCCCGGCCGCCCGGGACGGCGTACGGCACTTCGCGGCGACCGTACGGCAGGTCATGCGCGAGGCGGCCGGGTGCGAACCGGCCGCTCAGCCGATGTCGACCACGCGGGCCCAGCCGGGCGGCGCGTCCGGTACGTAGGAGGGGTTGTTCTCGTGCCGCGGGCGGGCCGACCGCTGCCGCGGGAACAGACCGACCACCGTCCGGCACGGCGGCCGGGCGTCCGGCCACGGGGTCTGGCCGTCCGTCAGGACCACGACGACGTCGGGTGCGGGGCGCGCCCGGAGCGCCTTGGCGAAGCCGGTGCGCAGGTCCGTGCCCCCGCCGCCCATCAGCGGAATGCCCTCGCCGCGGCAGAGCGGGTGCACGACGTCGGCCGCCGCGTCGCACGGCACCACGGTGACCAGGTCGCGACGGCCGCCCACGGCACGGGAGATCGCGGCGACCTCAAGGAGCGCGCTGCCCAGCTCGGCGTCGCTGACCGACCCGGACGTGTCGACGACCACGGACACCCGGGGCGGCCGGCGCCGCAGGCTCGGCAGGATCACACCGGGCACCCCGGCCGACCGGCGCGACGGCCGGCCGTAGGTGTAGTCGTCGCCCGCGCCGGGTCCCGAGACCGCCGAGCGGACCGCCGCGCCGAGCAACTCCCGCCAGGGCCGCGGCGGATGGAACACCTCCTCGGCCCACCGCCGCCAGCCCTTCGGCGCGTGCCCCGGACTGCCGGTGATGCCCTGCGCCACCCGGAACCGGACCGCGTCCCGTTCCTGCTCGCTCAGGCCGTCCGCGCCGTCCGGCCCCAGGTCCCACTCCCGTGCGAGCCCGTCGGCACCGCTGCCGCAGTCCAGCCAGGCGGCGCTCAGCGAACGGGGCTCGATGCGGAGCCTGGTCAGGTACTCCTCCATGAGCCACCCCTCGGGCAGCCCCAACGGCCCCGGATGGACGGCGTCTTCGGGCCGGACCAGACCGTCGCCGTACGCGTCGTCGTTGATCTCGCAGTCCGCGGCGATGTTGATCCGCAGCCGTTCCGCCGGGCCGCTCTGCCTGCTCCGCCCGTTCTCCTCGTGCTGCCGGGCGAAGCGGTCGCCGCGGCCGTGGTGGTCGCGCAGCAGGTGCGAGACCTCGTGCACCCAGACACCCGCCAGCTCCTCCACGGGCATCCGGTCCACGAACGCCGGGGAGACGTAGCACCGCCAGTACTGGTCGACGGCCATCGTCGGCACCCGCCGCGACTCCACGGTGTGCAGGGCGAAGAGCGCCGTCGCCAGGTAGGGGCGGACCCGGGCGGCGTGGAGCCGGGCGGCGAAGAGTTTGTCGCGGTCGAGGGGGCTTGGCGGGGTCTCTTGCGGGGGCGGGGGCGGGGTCATCGGCGGGCCTTCGCGGCAGCCGCGGCGTGGTCCGCCCGTTGGGACAGGGTGACCGTTCCGGTGAGCCGCTCGATGGCCGCCGGTACGGCCCAGTCCTGTTGGCGCAGTGCGGCGAGGGTGGTCGCCGGGACGACGACGAGGTCCGGGGCCCCGGTCTCCACCGCGCGGACCAGGAGCGCCCAGGCCGAGTCCCAGCGGGACTTCTCCGGGCGTTTGCGGACCGCCTCCACCACGCCGTCGAGGACGGCCTGGCGCAGGTCTCCCCGCTCGGGCAGCTCGGCGGCGGCCGGGTCGGCGAGCAGCACCTCCGGGTCGGGAAGGTCCAACCGGTCGATACCGGCGAGGAGTTCGAGGCCGGGGCCGTCCCCGACGGTGCCCCGTACGAGCAGGGAGAGGACGTCACGGGAGGACCCGGCCGCGGTCGCGAAGGCGATCAGGCGCAGGGTCATGTCCCAGCTGCGGGGCGACGGCCAGGGTCCGCCCCGGCGGGTCTCCCCGCTGGGCAGCCGGTGCACGAGCCCGGGGCGGACGGCGAGGAGCCCGCACACCGCGCGGCGGGCGAAGTCCACGGCGTCCGGCAGCGTCGCCGGGTCGAGCCGGGGCAGCGTCGCCCGGGGCCAGGTCCCGCCGAGACCGCGGACGACGACCTCGTGGTCGTGCAGCCACTGAAGATGGACGAACCGGTTGGCCAGCGGCGGGCTCAGCTCCCAGCCGTCGGCCGCCGAGGACCGAGGGTTGGCGGCGGCCACGATCCTTACGCCGGGCGGCAGTCGGAGGGCGCCGATCCGCCGTTCGAGCACGAGCCGGAGCAGGGCGGCCTGCACGGCGGGCGGTGCGGTGGACAGCTCGTCCAGGAACAGCAGCCCCCGGCCCGCCCGCACCAGCCGTACGGCCCAGTCGGGCGGGGCCATGGGCACACCGTGCTCCGCGGGATCGTCCCCGACGACGGGCAGCCCGGAGAAGTCGGACGGCTCGTGCACGCTGGCGATCACCGTGGTCAGCGGCAGGTCCAGGGCCTCGGCGAGCTGGGTCAGCGCCGCGGTCTTCCCGATCCCCGGCTCGCCCCACAGCAGGACGGGCAGGTCGGCGGCCACGGCCAGGGTCAGGGCCTCCAACTGCATGTCGGGGCGGGGTTCGGTGGTGGTGTCGCGCAAGAGGGTCAACAGGGCGTCGGCGACGAGGAGTTGGTCGGGCTGGTCGGGCGCATCGGGTGCGGAGGTGCTGGTGGCGGTGGGCAGGGCGTAAACGGGCATGTTTTTGATCACCTGGGGGTTCGGGGTACGAGGAAGTACTGCGCGGGGAGGGGGGCTTCGCCTCAGCGGGCGGTCACGTGACGCGGATGCGGGCGGCGGGCACGGTGACGACGGCCGTGCCGATCCGGTCGGCCGGGGTCGGTGGCGGGGTCGGTGCTTCGGGCGGTGTCGTAACCGGAGTTGAGACCTGGACCGGGACCGATCAGCCCCGCCCTGAACAACCCGTAGGCGATCCGCCGTTCCGCGGACACCGCCAACTCGTCCCGCAGCGCGCCGTCGCGCAGCACCGCGTCCGGGCCCAACAGGCCCTCGACGACGGCCAGCGCACCGGCGATGTCACCGTGGTCGAGGCGTTCACGGACACCGGTGAGACAGTCCGGACGGCGGTGCGCCCGGTCGATCGCCTGGAGACAGGGGAGCGGAGTACCGGTCAGCGAGGCCAGCAACTCCTCCCGCCGGATCTCCGCCGGATCGTGGTCCAACGGGGCCAACACCCCGTCGACCAGCCCGATCCGGTGCCGCGCTCCCCGGCACTCGACGAACCGCGGCTGCCCGGCCGGTTCCGGACTCCGGTACGGACGGGTCGGTGCCGGGTCGCGTACCGGATCCGGTACGAGCGCGGCGGCGACCAGCGGATGCAGCCGGTCGACGTCGATCGCACCGGTGCGGACCAGCTCCAGATCGGGCGGCACCCAGGTCGCCGCGTCCGGCAGGACCGGCAACGCGGAGACGTCGTGCGGGGCCGCGGTCGTGAGCCGCACGGCCGAGGGCCCGAAGCCGCCGCCCAAGTCGCCCAAGTCAGCCAAGTCGGCCAACTCGGGCAACTCCTCGGCCAGTTCGAGCACCAGCCGACGCCGTCCCCCGAGCCGTACCACGAACGCACGGCCGGCCCTCCCCTCGGCCCGAAGCAGAATCCCCGCCTCGGCCGCCCACCGGTCAACGGCACAGGGGAGCCCGTGCGCGAGCATGCCCACCGCCTCCGGGAGCGGCGGTTCCGGCTCGGTTCCGGCGCGGTCGTCGACGGTCGGCCGGTCGGCACCGGCCCGCATCCGCAGCTCACCGCTCCTGCCCGCATCCCACAGATGACGGTGCAGGTCGAGCCGGAACCGCCGACTGGGACGGGGATGCGGGTGCCCGCCGGTATCGGCCCCGGAGCGGGACCCGTCCCACAGCGCGAGGCTGATGCGCTGACCGGCGTCCGCCCAGGCGGGAGGGGTACGGGCCACGAGGTGCACCGGGCTTCGGCCGTCCCGTCCGGCGCCGTCGTAGCGGGCGAGGGTGAGGGTCAGACCCGGGCGCAGCAACCCGTCCGGAGCGATCCTGGGCATGTGCCAGCGCAGCAGGTCGGGGGCCAACTGGCGTAGATCGGAGCGGAGTTGGGCCGCGAGTTCGCGGCCGTGGGTGCGGGCCGCGGTGCGCGGACCGAGATCGGTGTCGATGCCTGCGGCGGCGCACGCCCCCGCCCAGTCGCCGACGAGGCGGCGGGCGGTCGCAGTCTCGATCATGGAGGGCGGCACGGCGAACTCGCGCACGCGCGGCCAGAAGGAAAGCGGGGAATCCCCGTTCGCGGTGTGGGTGGGCATCAGCACTCACCTTGCGCGGACGGGTCCCCCATTCTGCCAACAGAAGGAGTAGTCATCGCGGGGATCGTAACGCCCGCGACGGCGATGGGCCAGATGTTTTCCGAGCGGTGCGCGCGGCACAGGCCCCGACCGAGCATTTGGTGTTCATCAACTGCCGCCCCCGCGCGCCAAATGCGTCTCCATCACCTCCAACAACCGCCCCAACGCCTTGAGCACCCACTCCCGGTCCTCGCCGAGCCCCGCCAACAGCTCGACCTCGGCGGCGAGTTGTCGAGGAAAGAGCGTGTCGATGGCCTGGGCGCCGGACTCCGTGATGGTGACCAGGGCGGCGCGCCGGTCCGCCGGGTTGGGCGTGCGGGCGATGAAGCCGCGGCTCTCCAGCTTGGCGAGGGTCTTGCTGACGCCCGCGCGGGACAGGCCGAGCCGTTCGGCCAGGCTGCGGGCGGTGAAGGGGTCGGCGGCGAACCGGAGGGGGATCAGCATGTCGACCTCGGGTGCGGTGAGGGGGGCGCCCGCGTAGAGGGGTTCGACGGCGCGGCCGAGGAGACCGGTGGCGTGCTTGAGCATGCCCACCAGTTCCATGGGCGAGGTGTCGAGGTGCGGGTGGTGCGCGGCCCACTGGCCACGGCCGTCGGCGGGGGTGGCGGTAGGCATGCGGCTCGGCTTCTCGTCTCTCGTCGTCTCTGGCTATTTGTTAACCAGTGAACTATCGGTTACCGTTACCTCATGATATCCCCGTCGTCCTCCCCGTCCCCCTCTCCGGTGGCCGCGACTCCGGCCTCCGCCCGCCCCGCCTCCTCCCCGCGCGCGGCCCTGGTCCTCGTGGCCGTCCTCGGCGCCCTGACCGCCGTCGCCCCGCTCGCGACCGACATGTACGTGCCCGGGTTCCCCGCGATGGGGGACGCGCTCGGGGCGAGCAGCTCCGCCGTGCAGCTGACGATGACCGCGTTCCTGGCCGGGCTCGTCGTGGGACAGCTGGTGATCGGGCCGCTCAGCGACGGGCTCGGGCGCCGGCGGCTGCTGATCACCGGAGCGGCCGGTTTCGTGTTCTTCTCCCTCGCCTGCGCGCTCTCCCCGAACATCGCCGTGCTGACCGGCGCCCGCTTCCTCCAGGGCGTGGCCGGTGCGGCCGGCATGGTGCTCGCGCGGGCCGTCCTCTCCGACCGCTTCCACGGCGCCGAACTGCCCCGCTACTTCGCGGTGCTCTCCCAGGTCATGGGCGTCGCGCCGGTCATCGCGCCGGTGCTCGGCGGGGCGGTCCTGGCCGTGTCCACCTGGCGGGCGGTGTTCGCCGTCCTGACCGTGCTCGGCCTTCTGCTGCTGCTCGCCGTGGTGAAGGCGGTGCCGGAGTCCCTGCCGCCCGAGCGGCGCCACTCCGGCGGGACGGCCGGCACCTTTCGCGCCATGGGGACGCTGCTGTCCGGCCGCGCGTTCGTGGGGTACGTCCTGGTCCTCGCCCTGGTGTCGGCGGCGCTGTTCACCTATATCAGCGGCTCCAGCTTCGTGTTCGAGAACCTGCACGGTGTCTCGTCGACGACGTACTCCCTCATCTTCGCCACCAACGCCGTCGGCATGCTGATCGCCGGTGCGGTCTTCTCCCGGCTGGTCGCCCGCGGGGTACGGCTGAACAGCCTGCTCGCGGCGGGTGTCGGCGTGGCGTTGCTCGGCTCGCTCGCCCAGGTCCTGCTGGTCGTGGCGGTGGGCGAGACGCTCGCGGGCACGTGGATCACGCTGTTCGTGACCGTCTCCGCGATCGGGCTGGTCTTCCCGGCGGCGATGAGCATCGGCCAGGCCCTCGGCCGCACGGCCCCGGGCGCCGCCTCCGCCGTCCTCGGCGGCCTCCAGTTCCTGTTCGGCGCCCTCGCCTCGCCGCTGGTGGGGCTCTTCGGCGAGGACAGCTCCCTGCCGATGGCGACGATCATGCTGATCTCCGTGACGCTGGCGGGGCTCGCCCTCGTCGCGCTGGCACGGTTCTGGCAGGGGCGTGGGGAGACGGCCCGCACGGCCTGAACCTCCGCCGGACGGTACGGCGTTGACGTCGGCCGGCGGGTCGTGTGCGGAGCGGAAGGGCGGTGATCCCGCGGAGAGCGGGGCCCGCCCTTCGGTCATGCGGGGCCGTTGTCGAGCAGGGCCCGGAGGAGCTGCTCGTCCTCGGGGGTGAGGTCGGAGACGAAACGGGCCAGGACGGTGTCGCGGTCGTCGTCCTTGTCGAGTTCGGCATGCATGCGGCGGGCGGTGAGGCCGGGGGCGTCCTGGGCGGGGGCGTAGGCGTAACCGCGGCCCTCACGCGCGCGGGTGACCGTGCCCTTGGCGTGCAAGCGGGTGAGGATCGTGGTCACGGTCGTCCGGGCCAGGCCGTCGCCCAGCGCCAGTTGCACGGCACCGGGCGTCAGCGGCGCGTCGGCGGCCCACAGCGCGGCCAGCACGCTCGCCTCCAGTTCGCCCGCGGGCCGGCGGTCCGCGGGTGCGTCGGACGACTCGGCTTTCCGCTCGTCGGGCATGGGAACGCTCCTCGGCTCTTGTTCGTCTACAGTGCAGTAGACCGTCTACGCGACTGTAGTCGTTCGGGGCGGACGGGTGTTCGTCCGTTCGTCCGCGTACCAGTATGAAAGAGGTCACCGCCATGGCCGCAGTCCAGTTCGCCGTCACCCAGGCGGTGAACGTCCTGGATGCCGGATCGCTGTTGTCCGCCTTCGGGGCGTTCGGCGTCGCCGTCGTGCTCTTCGCCGAGACGGGGCTGCTGGTGGGGTTCTTCCTGCCCGGTGACTCCCTGCTGTTCACCGCCGGGCTGCTGTGCTCGGGCGGCGGCCACGGCTCGGTCCACCTCTCGCTCGGGCCGGTCCTGGCCGCCGCGGCGGCGGGCGCGCTGGCCGGCGCGCAGACGGGGTACTGGATCGGCCGCCGCGGCGGTCGCGCCCTGCTGGCCCGCAGCCGCGCCCGGCGGCTGCACGAAGGGGCCGCGCGCGCCGAGGAGTTGCTCACCCGGTACGGCCACGCCAAGGCGGTGGTGCTGGCCCGCTTCGTCCCCGTGGTGCGTACGGTGCTGAATCCGCTGGCCGGGGCGCTGGAGGTGCCGGTGCGCGTCTTCACGGTGTGGCAGGTGATCGGCGGACTGGTGTGGACGGCCGGTCTGGTGCTCGGCGGCTACGCCCTGGGCTCCTCGGTACCGAACGTCGACCGCTACCTGCTGCCGATGGTCGCCGTGGTCGTGCTCGTCTCGCTGACACCGCTCGCCCTGGAGGCACGGCGGGCGCACACCCCCCGCACGGCCGAGGGCAAGGCGTCGTGACCGCCCTCGCCCTCGGCGGCGCGTCGGTCGACGGCGGCCTGTACACCTCGGTCACCGACCTCGCCCGCCACACCCCGCACGCGGTGAACACCCTGATCGCCGCCTGGTCCGACTACGGCCTCGCCCTGTTCGCCGTCCTGATGCTCGCCGCCTGGTGGCGGGCCCGGCGCGCGGGCGGGACCGCGATCGTACGGGCGCTGGCGGCCCCCGTGATCGTGGTGGTCTGCTACGCCGCCGACACGCTCCTCAAGTCGGCCGTCGACGAACAGCGGCCCTGCCGCACACTGCACGCCGTGACCGTGGAGGCGTGCCCGGCCGCCGGTGACTGGTCGTTCCCCAGCAACCACGCGGTGATCGCGGCGGCGGCCGCGATCACGCTGATACGGGTCGACCGCCGACTCGGCCTGATCGCGGCACCGGCGGCCCTCCTGATGGCCGCCTCCCGGGTCTGGATCGGCGTGCACTACCCGCACGACGTGGCGGTGGGCCTGGCCCTGGGCGCCGGACTGGCCTGGTGCCTCGTCTCCCTCGCGGACCGGGCGGCCCCGCTGGTGGACCGCCTGGCCGGTACACGGCTGCGGCCCCTGGTGACGGCCTCGTGAGGCACCCGCGGCCCCGGCCCGCACCGCGGATCGCCCACAGGACGCGGGACGCAGGGAGGAGGGCACAGGACGCGGAACAACATGCACACGCACATGCACACGCACCCGGCACGACAGGCGCCCCCGGCGCGAGAACCAAGGGAACCAAGGGAGGGCCATGCGCCAGCGGATCCTGGTCGTCGAGGACGACCACGCCCTGCGGGACGTGCTGGTGCGCGGGCTGCGGGACGAGGGCTTCGACACCGTGCCCGCCGCGGACGGCGCCACCGCGCTGCGGCTGGCCGAGGGCGAGGTCGACGCGGCCGTGCTCGACGTCGGACTGCCGGACGCGGACGGGCGGGACGTCTGCCAGGCCATGCGCGCCAACGGCTTCTCGGCGCCCGTCATCTTCCTCACCGCCCGGCACGGCCTGACCGACCGGCTGTCCGGGTTCTCCGCCGGGGGCGACGACTACCTGCCCAAGCCGTTCCACCTCGTCGAACTCGCCGCCCGGCTGCGCGCCGCCCTGCGCCGGGCGGCGCCGCCGTCCGCAGCCCACACCGGTGACCTGGTCCTGGACGCCGTCCGCCACCGGCTGACCGTGCACGGCACCGAGGTGGACCTGACACCGACGGAATTCCGGCTGCTCGCGCTGCTGACGGCGACCCCCGGGGCGTTCGTGCGCCGCCGCGAACTGGTCCGGGCGGGCTGGCCGGAGGGCGCCCGGGTCAGCGACAACACCCTCGACCAGTACCTGACCCGGCTGCGCCGCAAACTGCGCGCGGCGGGCAGCGGGTCGACGATCGGCACCGCGCGCGGGATCGGCCACCGCCTGTCATGACCGCCCTCCTGCGGCGGCTCGCGCCCCGCACCCTCCGCGGCCGGCTCTCCCTCGTGGCGCTCACCACCGCCACCCTGGTGATGGTGGCCCTCACCGTCGTCTTCAACGCCATGGTCCGCGAACACCTGCGGCGCCAGGCGGACGACGAACTGGGCACCCGGGCCGCCGCCGTCGCCACGACCGTCGACACCGACGGCCGGACCGTACGTGTCCTGGAGACCACCAACGACCGGCTCCTGGACACGAACGTGTGGATCTACGCGGGCACCCGGCTGCTCGAACAGCCGCCGTCCGGCACGGCCTCCGGCACGCTCACCGACGCCGCCGGCGCCCTCGTCCGGCGCGGCGGACGCCACTGCGCGACCGTGGGCGTGCGGGAGGACGGCCCCGTCCGGCTGTGCGCCGAGCCCGTGCCCGAACCGCACCCCCGGGCCACCGTCGTCACGGCCCTGGACCTGTCCCCGTACCGGAGTTCGGCGGACGCGCTGCTGCTGGGCTCGTTCGCCCTGGACGTCGTGATGCTGGCCTGCACGTACGCGCTGACGCGGCTCGCGGTGGGCCGTGCGCTGCGGCCGGTGCGGACCATGACCGACCAGGCCACCCAGTGGAGCGCGGTCACCTCCGACGAACGCTTCGGCGGCGCCGGCCGGCCCGCCGAACTGGCCCGCCTGGGCTCGTCGTTGGACGCGCTCCTGGACCGGATCCGCGCGGTGCTGCGGCACGAGCGGCGGCTGACCGGGGAGTTGTCGCACGAACTGCGCACCCCGCTCAGCCGGATCGTCGCCGAACTCGACTGGTGGCGGGCCCGCCCGCGTTCGGCCGCCGAGACCCGGGCCACGCACGCGGTGATCGCCGAGGCCGCGGAGTCCATGACCACCATCTGCGACACCCTCCTGACCGACGCCCGCGACGGCGCCACCACCGCCCCCGGCACCGCCCCGGTCCTGCCCACCCTGCGCCGTACCGTCGGCCGGTCCGCCGTCCCGGACCACGTGACGGTCACCGTCGGCGGCTTTCCGGAACACCTGGAGGCCGGGGTGCCCGCGGCCCTCCTCGAACGGATCGTCAGCCCCCTGGTCGCCAACGCCCTGCGGTACGCCCGGTCGGGTGTGACGGTGCACGCGAGCCGCGCACCCGGCGGCGTACGCCTCGACGTCACCGACGACGGCCCGGGGGTGCCGGCCGCGTTCGTCGAGCGGCTCTTCCAGCCCGGCCGCCGGGCCGCGCCGGACGACGGCCACACCGGGGCGGGCCTGGGCCTGCCGCTGGCCAGACGGCTGGCGCGCTCGGCGGGCGGCGAGGTGGCGTACGACGGCGAACACGCGCCCGGGGCACGGTTCGTGGTGAGCCTGCCGCCCGGTTGAGGCTGCCGAGGCTCAGGACAGCGCGGGCACCAGCAGCCGCAGCAGGTCGCCCGTGGCGTCGGCGGCGCCCAGCGCGGTGAGGGCGGTGAGGGCCGCGACGGTCGCGGCGAGCGGCCACAGCCGTGGCGGCGGGGCGCACTGGAGCGCGGCGATGCGGCGGGTGACCGCGCGGTCGG
>LJCV01000295.1 GCA_001298575.1 Actinobacteria bacterium OK074 | reverse complement strand
GGCGGCGCGGGCGGCGGCGCGGGGGGCGGCGCGCTCCCGGACTGTGTCCTGGAGCCTGGCGGCCATCATGGCGACGGCCTCGATCGTGGCGCGGGTCTGCTCCAGCGCGGCAGCCTCGGTCCCCTGCTGCTGCTCCTGGGCGCGGCCGGCCTCCCGGTCCGGGCGCAACGGAAGCAGGCCAGACCTCGAGGCGCCGGGCACGGCGACGGTGTGCGGGCGGGCTCGGGAACCCAGACGCTCCGCACGGCGCGCCGCGTGCATCCGGGCCTTCAACGCGTCGGCGGCGAGGCGGGCCCGCGCGTAGAGAGGAAGCGTCCGGTTGCGGGTCAGCGGGCGCAGCACGGCCTGGTCGCCGGTGTCGCGCGGATACAGGGCGTGCAGGTCGGCGGTCATCATCAGGCCCCGGCCGACGGGGCGGGTGTAGTCGTCGACCACGGTCTGCACGATCGTCTCGTCCAGGCCCGGCTGGTGCGGGCGGCCGCGCAGGACGTAGGAGAGGTAGCGGCGCGCTTCGGCGAGCAGATGGTGGCGCTTGAACGCCCCGCGCATCACGTACACCACGGCGACGACGTCGACGGCCGCCAGGGCGACGTCGACCACCGGCCGCACCCGCGCCCCCGCCGCCGCGGCCGCCGCTCGCGCCCGCTGCGCCAGCCGGTCGATGACGTCGGCGCCGAACGCGGCGATGGCCGACTCCCGCCAGCTCTCGCGCAGCTCGGACAGCGACCGCGGCTCCTTGCGCTTGGGCGGGCGCGTCCGGTCGGCAGCCCGGCAGGCCAGCCCGTAGGCGGCTTTCTCCCCCGGCGCGTGCCCGTGCTCTTCCACGTACTCGGCTGTGAGGACGAACAGTGCTTCCTCGATCTGCTGACGGCGCGTGGACTGCCAGCCGATGAGCCGCTGGTCTATGCCCGCGATCTCCATGACGGGACGGCGGCCGGGTGTCACCTCGCGCGGCTCCCAGGCCCATCCGAGCCGGGCGGACACCTCTTCCATGAAGAACAGGAGGTACAGGGTGTCGGCGGCGACGATGTGGGACAGCAGCGTGTCCGCCGACAGGTTGCCCCACGTGCCCTTGGCGTCCGGCCGGCGGGCGCGGATCGACACCACCGCATGATCGTGCAGCAGCGGCTTCGACTCCTCAGCTCTGGACTCGTAGTGCCGGAACACCGCGACGATCAGCCCGTCGCGGACCGGTGTGCGGTGCTTGCCGCCGCTCCCCGACCGGATCTGCGCGACCGACTTCCCCAGCCACTCCAGCGTCTTGTCCACGGCGATGTCCTGGCACAGCTCCAGCACCCGCCGTTCCTCGTCGCCCCCGAGTGCCCATGCGATGTGCGCCGTCGGCGGCGGCCGGAACACCAGGTCCATGCCCAGCCAGGGGACGCGTTCCTTGGCCTTCTCCGTCTTCGGCGACCTGTTGTGCTCGATGGGCCTGCCCAGCACGCTCGCCCGCCAGGCCTTCGTCGGATCGTCGCCCGCCTGAAGGCGCTCGCGCTCGATCCGGTCGGCGTCCGGGTGCCGGCCTTCCCCCAGGAGCAGTTCGGCCTGCCGCTCGTTCACCACGTCCCCGGCCGTGAGGCCGACCGCCTCCAGGCCCCGGCCCCGCCAGATCCCGGGCGGGACGCCGGCCTCGTCCTGGGCGTCGCGCAGCGCCGTGCCTGCGGGGCGGTGGCCGTCACCGACCATCACGCCGCGGAAGAGGTAGCGCACTCCGTCACCCGGACGGAGCTCCGATTTGCTGATCACCGGGCCATGGAACACCGGTCATGACCTGCGTAAAAGCGCGATCCGGGGTCGTTCCCGCCGGGCGGGAGGCCATCACCAAGTCTTTACCGTGGCGCCCGCCAGGCGGGCCGTCACACCAGCCCGAGACGGTAAGCCGCCGACGTGTGCACAGTCCGCCGCATGAACACGAACCTGCTCCACGGAGACCTCTGCCCGCTGTGCCGCCGCCCCCTCACGCTGCGCACGGCCGTCGAAGTCCGCTCGAACACGCCGTACCCCAGCCGGACCGACATGGTGCCCCACTGCGAGAGCTGCGCCGGTGACATGCCCCGCGCGCAGGAGTGGGCCGACCTGATGCGCGCCCGCTACGAGAGCTGACCCCGGCCGTGCGAATGCTGCGCGCCGACCCACGGGCACCACCAGCCACGAAAACGCACGGCAACCGACTCCACCGTCATCGAGCACGCACCAGCGCACCGCACTCCCGACAACCCACCACCGCTGACCGCGCTACGTCACCGACGCCCTTCAACACGAACAGCCATCACTGCCCCCGGCCACCGGCCGGGGGCTTCGTGCTTCCCGGAGGAGTTCGCCGTGCCCACGTACGAGACCCTGCCGCGCTTCGCCGCCGACCTGGACCGCCTCACCCTGGAACAGCGCCGCAAGTTCCGCCAGACCGTGGCGGCCTTCGTCGAGGATCTGCGCGCCGGAGGACGGTTCCGCGCCGGCCTTCGCGTCAAGCGCGTTCAACGGGCGACCGGGATCTACGAGCTCACCTGGTCCATGGGCACCGGCCCCGCCGGACGCGCCACGTGGCAATACGGACCGGCACGTCGTCCCGACACCCCCCACGTGATCTGGCGTCGCATCGGGACCCACGACATCCTCACCGGGCCCTGACGGCTTCGGGAACGCGGAAGGCCGGCCTCGGTGGCCAGGGCCGGCCTTCGTCATCGACCTCGGAGGTCACTCCGCCTTCGGGAGCCTGATCGCCACGGCCCTGTCGATCTGCTGGAGCAGCGAGCCGATCTCCTGGATGAGCGGGACGGCGATGTCCGGCTGTGCTTCTACGGCCCGGCGTGCTGCCGACTTGTTCACCTTCTTCGCCGCCTCCTGGAGGGAGGCGAGGGTGTTCTGCAGCCGCTCGATGTCCTTCGTCGCAAGGGGGTCCGCCTTGCTATTGCTGGGCTTCTGGCTCGACTCCCCATTTGGGGAGTCGTCACCGAGCGAGCTGATGTCGGGGACACCATCGTTCTTCTCGTCGGCGTCGGACTTCTTCTCCGGCGCCTCCAGGAGCTCGCGGACGCGACGGCCGACGTCAGCGGGCTTTGCGTCCTTCGGGAGGAAGCCGAGGTCGCCCACCACCTTCTCTACGAGCTCCCCTGTGACGCGGGGGCTGCATCGGGCGATGGTGTCGTAGACCGTGATCGCGACCTTGTCGTTCGTCTGCCGACGCAGCTCGGTCATCGCGCGGACGTGGGACTCCGGCGGCTTGTGCCCGAGGTTGGCGAGAGCTTCGCCGACGCGCCATTCGTCGATGAGCCGGTAGAGCTGGGATTCGGAGACCTCCCAGGTGTCCCAGACCCATGCCGCGTAGTTGGGGTTCTCCTCGCGGTGCAGCTTGGCCACGCTCATGGTCTCGAACGACTTGCCCGCGATCCAGAAGGCGTTGCGGAGGTTGTCGACCCCGGCCTTGCAGGCTTCGAGGTCCGCGCGCTCCTGGTCGGACAGCTCGTCTTCGCTGTGAGGCTGGTACGGCGCGGGGATCAAGGCGAGGGAGGTGCCGGGCAGTGGCTTGACCACCACGCTCGCCGCACCGGCCGCTGCCGCCAGACCTCCGCCGAAGAGCCCGCCTGCGCCCTGGCCTTGCTGGGCTTCTTCGTCGACGTCGAACAGGCCCATCAGGCCCTCCTCCTGGTGTGGTCGAAGATTTCCTGGTTCAGCTCCCGCATCTCCTTGGCCAGCGGGACGATCGTGTCCGGGACGACGTCGGCCGATGTGGCGCGGCCGGCCTTCACGTCGTAGGTGGTCGCGGTCGTCGGGAGCAGGTCGGCGTACTCGCCGAACAGCAGCCCCTTCTTGCGGGCGTTGCGGGCGGGCACCTCTCGGTAGCCCACGATCGTCTCCAGGATCGGCGTGCCCTCGCCCAGCGCCGTGCGGATGTCTTCGTAGACGGCCGCGTGCATCAGCGTGGCCGCACGGTTGGAGCCGTAGAGGAAGGCGCCGGCCATCTGGAGGTGAGGGTTCACCTGGGTCTTCACCAGCTTGAAGTTCTTGCTGATGCGCTCCATGCCGCGGACCGAGGAATCGTCGGAGCGGGTGGGCACGATGAGGTACTTCGCGGCGGCGAGCACCAGCTGCTCCAGGGAGTCCTTCTCCGGGGCGCTGTCGAAGATGATGCGGTCGTAGAGAGCCGCGATCGGGGCCAGGGCCTGCGCGAGCGACATGACGACGCCTGCACCTTCCTGGAGCGTGCGCAGCATCAGGAGTCCGTCGATCTCGCCGACCTTGGGCCCGCCAGGCATCACATCCAGGTTCGGGCGTACTTCCCGAATCGGCCGGAGCGGAGTGCGATCGTGTATGGCGCTGTAAAGACCCTCACCGTCTATGACGGACGGGCCCTCCGGGTGGATTCCGCGGTTGAACCGCTTGATGCCGAGGTCGTCGTCATCCTGCCCGGTCACGCAGATGAGGAGGGTCCGCTCCCCGGCAGCCGCGGATTCGCCGGCGAGGTGCGCGGCCACCGTGCTCTTGCCGACGCCGCCCTTCCCTGTGCCGACGACGGTACTTCCCTCGGGGGGTTCGATCGGCTGCGCTGCGCTTGGGTTCAGCACGGGGGGTGCCCTTCCTTGTTACTCATGCGTGGGCCGCACCGTGCGCGGCAGGGGCATCTTGGCACACCCAGAACCCTTGCCAGGACTGGCTTGCGAGCATCGCTCCCCATTTGGGGAGTCCATTTCCGGGCTCATGATCCATCGAGTGCCGGACGGCGCAGAGTTGACGGCTCTGACTCCAGAAACGAAAAAAGCCCTGCCTCCGGCACGGGGCCGGAGGCAGGGCTTCGGGTGGAGCAGGGGTCAGGTCGCCCAAGTCGCGGGCGCACCGTCTTCGTCGGGGTTGGGGAGGCCGGCGGCGGTCGCCGGGGCGGCGGGGTGTCGCAGGGCGGTGATCGGGATGGCGCCGGGCTCGGTGCTGGGTGCCCAGACCATGCGCCAGGTGTCGTCCCACTCGCATCCGCAGCCGTGTTCGGGGTGCGGGTGCCGTAAGAAGGCGCCGTGGGTGTGGACGGCGCGCGGGATGCGGGGGATGAGCACCGCCGGATCGTCGCCGGGGTAGAGGTGCAGGTTCCGCCAGCCGTGGGTCCGGGCCATGTACGCGGCGGCGGCCTCGATGACGTCGGCCCACCGCTGGTGCCCGAGGACCAGGAAGCCGACCGGGTAAAGGTCATCGTCGGCTCCGTCGATCCCGGCGACGAACAGGCCCTGGTGGGCGATGAACCCGTGGTCGGCCGCGCCGTCGGCGCAGGGCGTCCAGAGCTGTTCGGCGGGGTGCGTGGTGCCGTCGTCGCCCTCGCTGGTCTCGATCTCGTACAGGGCCGGGGCGGTCATGCGCTCACCCCCGCGACGGCCGCGTCCAGGAGCGCAACGGCGTCGGCCTCGTACGGGTCGACGAACAGCTGATGGTCGCTGACGTCGAACGGCGCGTACCGCGCGGAGACGCGGAACCCGGGCACCGCAGTGGTCTCCCGGCCCTCCAGCGTGGCGGTGAGCCGGTCGTAGTCCTGCTGAGCGTGCCGGGTCTGTGTGTACGGCCCGACGCGCAGCAGGGTGAAGCCGTCGAGGCTGTCGTCGCGTCGGCGGGCCTCGATGTAGAGGGCGTAGTGCGCGAGCTCCATCCCGACGTCGACGGGCAGGGAGAGGTTCGCGGCAGCGTGGGTGAGCATCGCGTATCCGGGCTGCCAGACACCGAGGATCGCGCTGGTCTCGCAGCGCAGCCAGCCGCGTTCGGTGTAGCCGAGCCGGCGGCCGTGGAGGTAGCCCGCGGCGTGCGGGGTGTCGGGGTGGACCAGGGCCACGGCGATCATCTCGGGGCCGTGGTCGTCGCCGGGCCGGGTGTGCGCGCGCTCCACGAACGGCCCGACCCGCACGGCGATGTCCTGGGAGCCACCGGGCGTCCAAGGCTGCGGGTTGCGTACGGCGGTGAGCATCGCGCGGAACTGGTCGACGACGGCCTGGTCCTCGGGGGAGAGGGCGCCGGGGGCGGTCCCGCAGCGGCGGAAGGTGGGGCGCTTCATCGGGTGGGCTCCTGTTCGGGGTTGCGGCTGGCCGTCGACGGGGCCGGGCTCAGGTAGCGGGCGGCGGTGTTCACGAACTGGTCGTGCGCGACCTTCGCGGCCTCGCGGGCGGCGGTGAGGTCTTCGGTGGTGGCGTACGCGTCCCGGATCGCGTAGGTGAGCGTGATCATGCGGTCGGCGGCGTCGCGCACGGCCTGGTCCTCGAAGAGGACGCGCAGGGCGACCAGCGGGCGGGTGACCGCGCTGCGGGTCATGTGGCTCTCGCCGCGCAGGGTCTCGATCCGCTCGGAGCTGGCGCCCGTGAGGACGGCGTCGCCGCGCCTCCACATCGCCGTGCGGTGGTCGCTGGCGGCACAGGCCAGCGCGGTGACGGCTTCCAGCCGGTCGCGGCGGATCGCTTCGCCGTGGCTGACGCGCACCGACCGTTCGGCGGCGCGCTCCGCGAAGCGACCGCTGACGATCGCGCCCAGCAGGGTGGCGACGATGGTGAGTGCGGCGGTGATGAGGGTGGCTAACACGCGGGGCCTCTCGGTGTGCTGATGGAGGGTGAGAACGGGGAAGCGCCGCACCCCCGGCCTTCCGGTCGGGGGTGCGGCGCTTCGGGGCTCGCTGCGGTGTGGCTCAGGAGGTCGTGGCCGCGCGGAGGATGTCGGCGTGGTCGAACGCGAGTTGTTCCGGCAGGGCGTCCAGGGGCCACCAGCGGGCGGTGCGGGCGTCATCTCCGGCGGCGATGGGAGTGCCGGCGGGGACGACGGCGAGGTAGGCGTCGGTGCTGTACCTGCCGCGCGGGTCGCGGCCCGGCTGGTCCCAGGTGCCGATCGTGCGCAGCTGGTCGGGGTCGACGCGGACTCCGGTCTCCTCCAGGAGTTCCCGGGCGGCCGCCATGCGGCTGGTCTCTCCTTCGTCCTGGTGGCCGCCCGGCAAAGCCCAGGCGCCCTCGAACGGCGGCCAGTCGCGCTCGATCAGCAGGACGTTGCCGTCGGGAGTCAGGGCGACCACGTCGGCGGTGTAGCGGGTGGTCTCGGTCTCGGTCATGTGCACCTCTCGGTGAAGTGGATCAGTGGGTGGTGGTGTCGGTGACCACGAGGAACTGGTCGGTGCGGAGGTCCATCACGACCTGCGCTTGCGTGCCCTGAGCGCGCTGGGCGGCGGCGTACGCTTCGGCCGGCCAGGAGCCGCGGGGGCCTCCGGCGGGGAAACGTTCCAGGACGGTGCGGGAGGGCGCGACGGTGGCCATCAGGCGTCACCGCCGTTCACGCGCTCGTCGATGTCGATGAGGGTGGCGATGGCGTCGGCGTTGTCGGCCAGGCCGACCCACCGGCCGCTCGCGGTGAAGACGGGGACCTGGTCGTGGTCTCCGTCGAAGACGACGACGTAGTCGGCGTACCTGTCGAGGACCATGTCGCTCAGAACCGGGATGAGCGCGGTGTCCAGGACCTCCAGGCCGTTGACGGTGAGGTGGGCGTTCCCGCCGGGCACCTGCGGCTGGACCAGGGTGCCGGTGACGCGCAGCAGGTCGCCGGGCTGTATGCCGTTCAGCAGCTCGTGGGTGATCCGGGGGTCTCCGCTGATGCAGGAGACGACCGTGTCGGGCGCGTCGTCGGCGACGGAGTCGATGTCGACGGGCCGGACGATCAGGTCGAAGGTGGCCGTGCCCGAGCGGCGGCCGGGGGCGGGGATGGCGTCGACCCAGCCGTCGACGGCGCAGTGCTTGGTGTCCATCAGCGGGCCTCCGCCAGGGTCTCGGTGGGGCGAGGGGAGCGGGGTCGGGGTGTGCGCTGCGCGAGCACCAGGAGGTCGCAGTTGCGCTTCTGCTCAGCTGGCGTGAGCGGCCGGGCCTTCGCCGCGCCGTGGCGATGCCAGAGCGGAGAGGCCGGCGGCTCGGGGTAGGCGAGCGCGTGATCGCCCTCGGGCCGGGTCGCGGTGCTCATGCGGCCCGCCCCCACACGCTGGTGCCCGGACGGCCGGCCCTGCGGCCGTTGATGGACGGCACGGTGACGTGCTGCGCCGTCGCGAAGGCCGCGCGGCCGGAGTGCTTGCCGTCGTAGAGGGCGGCATCTGCGGCCCTCTGCAAGGCGGTCAGGTCGCGGGAGCCGACCGAGGCCGGGGCTGCGGCGCCGACCGAGGCGGCGACGTCGACGGTGCGGCCGTCGTCCAGGGTGACCGGGGTGTGCAGCATCCGGACCAGCTGCTCCAGGCGGTGCGCGCGGCGGTCGGAGGTCAGCTCCAGGACCACGGCGAACTCATCGCCCCCGAGCCTGCCGACGGACGCGCGCGGGCCCGCCCATGCGGTGAGCCGGGCGCCGATCGCGGCGAGGACCGTGTCCCCGGCCGCGTGGCCCATGCCGTCATTGATCTGCTTGAAGTGGTCGGCGTCGACCATGACCACGGTCACCTTGTCGCCGTGGCGGGCCAGGAGTCGGCGGGCGCGGGCGGTGTAGGCGTCGCGGCGCAGCAGGCCCGTCAGCGGGTCGCGCTTCGTGGCGGCGAGCTTCTTGTGCAGCGCGACGGCGTGCACTGCCCAGCCGGTCAGTGGCACGGCGGCGGTGGTGATCAGGAGGGTGCGCGGGCCGATCCGGCCCGAAGCGTGCAGGACGGAGTCCATACTGAGGATCTCCCTCTCGTCTCGTACGGGTTGGGTGGGCCCGGGGCGGTCGACGTGGTTACCAGGCCGATGGCGGCCGTCCCGGGGCAGAGCTACATCTCGAAGGGCTTGGAGTTGAGCCAGCTGTACGGGCTCCTCCAGGGGCCGGCCTTCGCGGCGGGCCAGTCGAGCTCCCAGCCGGGCCGGTATCCGCAGGCGCACCAGCCGTCCGGGCGCCCGTGGGGAATCTCGCGTCCGGCTTCGGCGGCGGCGCGCGCCGCGTCGTAGACCTCGTGCGCGGCCTTCACGGCTGCGCCGCGGCTGTCTGCCCAGCCGGTGAAGACGTGCACGCCTTCCAGGCCGGGCGTCTCGGTGCTCCGTATAGGGACGTCGACCTCGTAGTACGGGGGTTGGGTCATGACGTCCATCTCCTCTCGTGATCGTGGTGTGAGGGGCCACCGCGGCCGCCCCGGCCCCGGCGGTGAACCGGAGTCGGGGCAGCACGGAGGTCCGTCAGCCTCGGATCGCTTCGAGGGCCTGCTCTTCGAGGTCGGCGCGCCCGTCGGGGTCGTCGTCCTGGTCGCCGTCGTTATTCGGGCCGTGGGCGGTGCAGACGATGTCCTCGTCGTCGTCCAGGTCGCCGTTGAGCGCGCGGAACAGGCAGGTGACGCTGTAGGCGGGCACCCAGGCGTAGCCGGTGCACTCGTCGTCGTGCGGGCACGGCACCATCACGTCGAACCCGACGTCGCCCTCGCCGTCCACGTCGGTGCGCAGGGCGAGGGTCAGGTACATCTGCCCGAGGCGGATCTCCGCGACGCGGTCGCCACCGGCGACGTTCGAGCCGTCCTTCCACCGCCACAGCGGCAGGATCTCCTCGCCGAAGGTCCGGCGTACGAGGTTCAATTCGCCCAGGCCGTCGCTGCCGTCCAGACCGAGGTCGGCTTGCCGCGTCCCGCTCAGGCGCTCCAGGAACGGCAGCAGCCGGTAGAGGCTGTCGGAGAAGACGACCTCGAGGAAGCCCTCCGCCTTGAGGGTCCGGTGCGAGTCGACCATGTCCTGGCGCTGCTTGACGACCACGGCCTCCGGCACCGTGCGGTTGGCCGGCCTCGGTCCCTGCCGCTCGATGCAGACGCTGCCGGGCGTGGCGACCATGACCGCGATGGGCAGCATGTCGTGCCGCTTGGCGGCGGCGACCAGCGGCTCCCTGGCGGACCTGGTCACGTTGGTCGCGTCGACGACGGTGAACAGCCGGCGGCGCATCCTCGCCTCCAGGAGCAGGTGCAGGGCGGCCACCGCGTCGCCGGTCGCGTCCTGGTCGCCCGCGTCGTCGCTCACGACCTCGCGCAGCGCGTCCAGGGACAGGACCTGCGAGGCGGGCCAAGTGCGCGCGATCGTGGACTTCCCGGCGCCGGACGGGCCGATGAGGACCACCAGGCTGTTCGCGGGCATCTCCGGATAGATCAGCTCGGTCATGCGAGATCTCCTTGCGGGTGAGGGCGCCGGGCAGCCCGAAGGCGCTGCCCGGCGAGAGGTCGGTGAGGGGCGGCGGCTTCGCGCCGTCAGCGGACGATCATGTGGTCGGGGTGGCCGTTGTTCATGTGGTCCACGCACTGCGGGCAGTCCTCACGCGGACCGAGCCCGGCGTGCGCCTGACGGCTGGCGTACGCGTGGAACCAGCACTGCGTGCACTCCCCCCGGGGCGGGTTCTCCGCCTTGGCGCTCGCCATCAGCTGTCTCCCTGCGGGTGAAGGGCGCGGGCCGCCCAGATGAGGCGCTGCCCGGCGTTGTCGGTGATCAGGGCGGCGGCTTCGTGCAGCGGGCAGGAGGCGTCACCGTCGCGGTCGGGCTCGATCCGCTCAGCCCGGCGGGCGGCGGCGGTGACCAGCTGCGCGAGGAACGGGATGAAGCCGCCGGGCGGGTCGGTGTCCTCGATGAGCTCGCGCAGGATCGCGGCGAGCTCCTCTTGGTCGACGTCGTCGGCGCTGAGGTCGTCCTCGATCTGCTGGAGGGCCAGGGAGGCGATGCCGACGGCGGCGCGGACGCGTTCGATGCGGGTGCGGGTCACCGGCGGGCGCCGGGGCGGGTGGTGAGCCAAACGGTGACGGCGGCGGCGCCGACGCCGATCGCGCGGTGCAGGGCGGCGTCCAGCTCCATCCACGCGCTGCCGGGCCCGGTGAGCTCCGAGGTGGCCTTGCCGTCGTCGTCGACGCGGGCGGCCTTGCAGTGCTCGATGTAGCCGGTCTTCTTGGTCTTCTTCGCCAGCCACAGCAGAGCGGCCCCGCGGTCGATCGCCGCGTGCGTTCCGGCGTTGATGGCCGCGCCCGCGAGCAGCGCGGCCGGGGTGACGCGGTAGCCGAACGCGCGGGTGATCGCGACGGTCACCCCGAGCTGTACGGCGGTGTACGAGGCGACATGGGAGGCCACGGCACGCCTGCCGAGGGTGCTGGTGGTCATGGTCGGGCGGGTGGAGTCCTCGGTGGCGGGGGAGCCGTCGGCGTGGACCAGGTCCTCGCCGTACAGCCGCTTCCGGGAAGCCGTTTTCGAGCCCTGGACCCAGTGGTCACAGGCGGGGTGCAGCTCGCCGAAGGTGGCCAGCAGGGTGCCGAAGAGGGCCAGGCGCTCGGTGGTGAGGGGCAGTCGGTGCATGCTGGGGTTCTCCTGATCTCGACATGGGTGAAGGGAGCGGGGCCGCCGGCCTCTTTGCCGATGCTGCGGTCGGCCCCGTGTGCGGCTCCGCCCCCGGCCTGCGTGGCCGGGGGCGGAGTTCGTTCCTGACGGCGGTCCGGGCGCGACCGGTCAGGGACGGTCGAAGGGCTGGACGGTGAAGCGGACGCCCTGCCCGGAGCTGGTGGGCTCCGCGGTGATGAAGCCGGGGTCGGCCTGCGCGAGGCCGGTCAGCAGTGCCTTGATCCAGTCGGTGGAGCGCTGGAGGTCGACGCGGAGCGCGTTGAGGCCGGAGATGTGCACCGGGTACGGGGCCTTGCCGTAGCGGTGGCTCCACAGCCGGGTGCGGATCAGTTCGGCGGCCGCGGTGTCGTCGGGCCGGGCGGGCACCCCGCGCGGCATCGACCGGCAGGCAGCGGCGTGCGCGTTGGCGGCCTTCGCGGCGTCCGGCTCCCCCATCAGGTTGCCGGCGGCGTCGCGGTCCGCGCGGTGGGTGCAGCCCAGGCAGGCGACGGCGTAGTAGACGACGCCCCGGTCGGCGTCGGCGCTGTAGAGGAGGACGGTCGCGCCCTCCAGCGCCCGGTAGCGCTGGGAGACGATCGTGCCCTCCGGCGTCCAGGTCTCGGGCGCGGGAGCGGTACGGGTGAACAGCGACACGGTGACTCTCCTTCGAAGGGTTCGTTGATCAGGCGGCGAGCCGGTGGCTGACCGGGGCCGTGGACGCGAAGTAGGTGTCAGGGCTGGGCTCGTAGCCCCTGGCGCAGGGGTCACAGGAGCCCTGGGTGCGCAGCGGGAGGCAGAAGTAGTAGCGCCTGCGGCATTCCGGGCACGTGGACCTCGCGGCCATCGCCCGGTCCAGCGCCCATTCCTGCGCCATCGTCGGCACGCGTTTGGGCCGGGCCAGCGCCACGTCGTACAGCCAGCCCCTGGTGGGGTGGTTGCACGAGATGTCGGGGCGGAACGCGCAGTACTTGCAGCGCAGGATGGCGACCGGGCCGTGCCCGCCGGGGCTCAGGCCCCGCTCGCGCAGTTGCCTGCGGGTGACCAGGCCCTCGGGGCAGGAGCGCCGGTCGAACTCCTCCAGCGTCGCGGTGCTGCGCGCCACCTTCTTGACCTCACGGCGGGGCCGCTTCTTCCGAGGGCGGGGCATCACCGGCTCCAGGTACCGGGGAGCCGGGCGGGGCGCTGCGGGTAGCGGGGGCCGGGGCGCTGCGGGCGGGGCCGGCCGATCCGGCGGCGCGGGCGGGGAATGAGCACGAGCGGTTCCTCCTGGTGTCGGTGGACAGCAAGCGCCGCGCCCCGCCGACGTCGTGCTGTGTCGGCGGGGCGCGAGGTGGCCGGTCGGCCTGTCCAGCCCTCGCCCACCCGGAAGCGGGTGTGCGAGGACCAGGCGGAGCGACCGGAGGTCAGTCCCGGAACGGGCAGCCGGTGTGCGGGTGCTGTTCGGCGGCCGGGGCCGGGGGCTGGACGGGGACGTGGATCTCGGGCTTGACGGTGACCTTCGCGGGGCGCCCGGCGACGACGCGGCGGCGCAGGGTCAGGCCGCGCATCGCGAACGCGGACAGGAACGTCCAGGCGAGGACGGCGAGCCCGGCCGCGATGGGGCGGCTGGCTGCCGGGGTGGTCGTCCAGACCATGAACACGGTGGCCGCGCCCCACGCGGTCCACATCGCGCGCACGCCGTTGTTCCGGGAGAGGTAGCCGAGGACCAGGCCGACGATGCCGGTGAGCAGCCACAGCGTGTAGACGGTGGAGCCTTCGACGGCGAGGCCGGCGGAGTGCTGTGCGATGTACGTGCGCACCGGCTGGTCGACGACGGCGGCCACGCCGCTGGAGGTGTCGACGCCGACCTGCACCTTGGGCACGGCGGTGAGCAGCTGGTGCAGCGCCTGGAGGACGACTTCGCCGGCGGCCTTGGCCATCAGGACGACGAAGGACACTCCGGCCGCCATCAGGACGGCGCGGATCCAGGGGGCCATGTGCCGGGGCCCGTCCTCGGGGGCGCTGAGGACGTCGTCCCACATCTCGTAGAGGACGCCGTCGATATCCCAGGCCCGGGTCCACCAGTCGCGCAGCCCGTCGCGCAGCGCGGCGAACCGCGGCGGCTTGGGCGGCGCCTTCGGGAAGGGCACGGGGAGGTAGGCGAGCTCCTGGCGGTTCTGGCCGGGGGTGTTGTCGTTGGACTGCACGGGGCAACTCCTTGTTGTCGATGCGGTGTTCACGGAGCGTGCGAGTGGGCCAAGCTGTGTGCGACAGGACCGGAGAGGGGAGGCGGCTGCGATGGGGTGGTTCACCCGCGATGAGCCGGAGGAAGTCGTCTTCGAAGAGGTCGTGGACACGGACGGGACGATCTGGCCCGCGTTCACCGACGACGACGGTGTGCTGTGGATCGACGTGGAAGAGGACGTCGAGGTGACGATCAACGGGGCGATCGTCGACGGGCAGATCCGGGGTGCCGAGGTCGACGGCGACGGCCGGATCTGGATCGACTACGACTGATCGCGAGGCCGGACGGCCTGTCCCGCACCCGAAGCCCGGCACGAGTGGCGGGGTGTCGGATACGAGGCAGGGCGCCCGGGTCAGCGGACGTCGTTGCGGGTGCGGGAGAACATCCCGCGCTGATTGCTGGTGTTGTTGATCTGCGTGTTCTGCACGACGGGCGCCTCGTACACGTTGTTCGTGACGGCGCTGCGGGCCTTGTTGATCGCGCCGCCGATCGCGGTGGCGACCATGGCGACGCCCGCGAACGGCAGAGTGACCATGAGGACGCCGTAGAGCGTGACGGAGGCCAGGCCCTGGAGCACGAGCCAGGCCCCGCAGCCGATGCCGGTGATGCCGGCGCCGACGCCGATGGAGGCCACCGCGATCCCGGCCGCCCACGCGGGCACGATCCGCTTGTCGTCCTGATGGACGGGCGGGGTGTCGCCGTACGCGGGCAGCGGGGTGTTGTCGCGGAACGACGTCGGCATGTGCCGCACCGGCGTCTCGGGCTGGAAGGACCGGGCGATGATCCGCTCGGCTTCGGCCTTGGCTTCGGCGTCGGTGAGCGGGCGGGTGATGTGGTCGAAGTCCACGGTGATCTCCGTTTCGGGGCAGACGCGGGGCGCCCTCCCCGCCGGGTGGGCGGGGAGGGCGCAGGGGCGGGGGAGCGGGCGGGACTACTGCTGCCGGTCGGCGGCGGCCTCGAGCGCGGCCGCCGTCGGGTACTGCCAGTGCGGCAGCGGCCGGCGGCCCTCGGAGCGGACCACCAGGCCGTTGCGGCGGCCGGTGCGCAGCAGCTCGTTGACGAGCGCGCGGGCCTCGGGGCTGGCCGCCAGGACGTCGGCGGCGTCGTCGACCAGGAGCACCAGGGGTCGGTTCATCGTCGTGTTCTCCTTCTCGTTTCGGCGGGGTCGGGCGGGCTGGTCAGAAGCTGCTGATCCATCCGGTGACGGAGGAGACGGCGCTGGTGATCGTGGGGGCGATGCCGGTGCTGGCGAGGAAGAAGCCGAACAGGGCGACGGCGATGCCCGGCATGATCCGCTGGTAGCCGGTGCGCACGAGGATGAAGACGATGATGCCGAGGAGCAGGACCAGGGAGATCGACAGGGCCACGGGTATCGGTTTCCTTCGGTGAGTGGGTGGTGGGTGCGGGTCAGCTGTCGGCGAGCTGCCAGTGGCCGCGCTTGCGCGAGATGGCCAGGCCCTTCGCCTTGAGCTGGGTGCAGGCGTTGCTGACGCTGGAGGGCTGGAAGCCGGGCAGCGCGGCGCGCAGGTCCTTGAGCTGCTGGGGCCCGTCGGCGAGCAGTTCGAGGATCTGGTCCTGGAGGCCGGGCTCCTCCCCGAGGTCGGGACCGCTGTCCCCGAACGGGATGCCGAACGGCGCGTCGAACGGGGCGGGTGCCTCATCGCCGTCGGCGTCGGCGTCGGCGGCCGGGGGGCCGGCCGTGGGCTTGCTGCCGGGTGCGTCGGAGAACGCCTGGGCGAGGGTCTCGCAGTCGGCGTACGGGTTGGTGTGCCGCACGCCGTAGATCGCGGCCCCGGCCTGCGCGGCCTTGGCCTCGCCCTCGGTCAGTCCGTTCGCCGGTTCGTCGCCGTACAGGGCGATCAGGTCGGGGTAGACGCCGTCGACCTTCCTCGCGAAGAACGTGCGCATGAACTTGGCGCGCCCGTCGAGGAACATGTACGCCATGCCCGCGGTGGACTCGCCGTCCTCGTCGTCCTTGCCGGAGAACAGGGCTTCGATCTGCCCGTCCTCGTAGATCCGGGCGGGGATGTTCTCCATCTGGAAGCCGGTCGGGGCGATGCCGTCCAGGCCCATCTCCTTGGTGGAGGAGGAGGCGGTGCGCATGAGGAACAGGGCACCGACCTTGCCCTGCTGGCGGATCGCGTCGTCGTCGCCCAGGTCCTTGAGGTGGAGGGACTGCACGGCGAGCCGGATGCCGATGCCGACCTTGCGGCCGGTCTTCTGGATGTCGGCGATGAGGTAGGCGGTCGCCTTGCGCATCGCTTCGTCCGGGTGGGACAGCAGCCGGTTGATCTCGTCCAGCGTGATGTTGATGAGCGGCCACGGCCGCCCGAGGGCGAAGTCCCCGCGGCCCATCTCGTTGCTGATCCGCTCGCGGTACTTCATGACCGCGTGCGCGGCCGTGAGCATCAGCAGCGTTTCCACCGGGCCCTTGGCGAACCAGTCGACCCGGCCTTCCGCCTCGGGCAGCGACATGCCGCCCTGGACGTCGCCGACCCAGGAGACGACGCCGGAGCGCTTCTCCGCGGCGAGGATCAGGTTCTGCAGGACGGACTTGCCCGCGCCGGTGACGCCGGCGGTGATGCCGCGCAGTGCGCCCAGTTCGGGGTCCCACAGCCGCATCCGGGCGGGCTTGCCGTCGTGGCAGACGCCGATGGTGATACGGCCCTTGGAGTCCATCGTCAGGTCTTCGACGGTGGCCTTGCGGACCTTCATCAGCGGGTTTGTCTTGTAGATGGAGACGACGCCCTGGCGGATGCCGTCGGTCTCGATGACCAGCCGGGAGGGGTCGTCGATGCCGAACGCGGAGCAGATCGCCCGGTGCGGCAGGTGGATCTCCTTGCCCGGCGGGGCGGCGACATGCAGCACGATGCGGTGCGGTTCGGCCCGGTAGTTGACCAGGTCGACGCCGGGGGCGGCCTTGCCCGGGGCGGAGACCGCGCTATCCCACAGGCCCCGGATGCCTTCGGCTACAGCCTCAACGTCCTCGGAGGTGGGGCGGGCGACCAGCCGCATCCGGCCGGGCCCGGAGCCCTGCACCGGGCGGATCTTGACGGTGCCGACCGGGAAGTCGAACGCGGCGGCGAGCTGCACCTCGGTGAAGGTGGGCACCGCCTTCCCGGCCTGGGCGACGACGACGGCCTCGAAGTCGGGCCGGTCGGCGCGGAACGGGGTGATGGACACCAGGCGGGTGCCGTCGCCGGTGGCCTGCGCCCATTTCGCGGCGAGGAACTCGGTGTACGTCAGCTCCCGGGCGGGGCCGGCCTGCGCCTGGTGCTCGCTGAGCTCCAGGACCAGGCCGGCGCTGCGGGTGAGCGGCGCCATCCAGCCCATCAGGCCCGCCCACGCGGCCGGGGCGACGACCTCCCACCAGTTGAAGCCGGGGGTGATCAGGTTCGCCACGTAGGCGCCGGCGGCCGTGAGGAACGGGATCGCGCGCTGGGCGCGGGTGATGGTGTCCAGGCCCTGGTCGGGGTCCTTCGTCTTCGCGTACAGCCAGGCCAGGGTGCCCAGTCCGATGCCGCCGGAGGCGAGGTAGGACCAGGCGCTGTCGTCCAGTTGGGGGCCGACGGCCATTCCGGCGGCGGCGAGGGCGTAGGAGGTGCGTTCGGCCAGGACGCGCCGGTAGATGACGTGGCTCGGGACGCTCTTGGTGGTGTCGGCGGTCGGCGCCGCCTGGTCGATGGTGCTCAACACAGCCTCCGTTCGAGGGCAGGGGCAGCAGGGGCCGCGCCCGGTGTGGGCGCGGTCCCTGCTGCGCTGGGGGTGGGGTGGGTCAGCGGCGGCGGCCGGAGCGCCGGTAGAAGCCGGGCTTGGCCTGCCGGACACCGGAGCCGTTGGAGGCTTCGTAGCCGGGGCGGTACTCCCGCTCGTGCGCGCCGTTGAAGCCGCGGGCGTCGGTGTCGACGGCGTCGGCGGCGTTGACCATCTCGCCGGATGCCTCCGCGACGCCGGTGAGGGCGGTGGAGGTGTCCTCGATCATCGAGGTGAACTGGGGCTCGACTTCGGCCTGGCCGCACATCTCCGACAGGCGCATGGCCGCGTTGGCGTTGGCCTGCATGTGGGAGCGGAGCAGGTGCATGCCCTCCTTGAGGAAGAGGGCGGAGGCGGCGAGCTTGGCGGTCCGGCCCGCGAGGGCAAGGAAGCCGTTGCCGTTGCTGGCGTTGCCGGTGTTGGCGACGCCGTTGTTCATGCCCGGGATGGCGGGGAGGTTGTCGCTCACGTGCTGATCTCCTCTCAGTTCTCGTTGTGGACGCGGGCGGCGGGCACGAGCAGGCCGGCGTCCTCGGTCGCCTGCACCAGGGGCCGGTAGGCGTCGAACATGGCGTTCTCCGCGCTCTCGGAGAGCTCCGCGGCCGTCAGGGACTTGGTGGCCATCTCGTCGGCCTTGCGGGCCAGGAGCTCCATGGACTCCGCCAGCTTCGCCATCGCGGCGCCGGTCAGGCGGCCGATGACGTTGTGCGTGGAGCGCAGGTCGGAGGCGAGTTCGTCCAGCTCGTACCGGATCTGCCGCGCCTTCGCGGAGAGCTTGTTGCAGGTCTCGTGCGCCTTGAACGACTGGGCGGTGAGTTCCTCGAGGACGTCGAGCGTGTCGTCGAGGGTGACCTCGGTCTCGTGCTGCGCGTCCATGTCCGCGACGCTGCCGCTGCCCCACTTCGTCAGCCAGGCGTCACTCACGCTGTTCTCCTTCGTGCTCGGGGGACCGGCAGCGGGAGTGCCCGCGCCGGACGTGGACGGGCCGGACCCCGGGGAGTCGGCCCGCTCGACCGTGATCGCATCAGCCGGAGCGGACACCGCCGTCGCCATGCCCATCGCCTCGAACGGCGACAGGCGCGGCGTGCCGGTGCCCGGCACCGTGCCGCCGCCCGGCGGGGCCGGGGCGGTGACGGCCCCGGCGACCGCCGCGGCCGGGGCCGGTGCAGCTGCCGGAGGACCGGTCGGTCCCGGAGGCGGGGGCGGTGTGGTCGTGCCGGTCGTCGGCGCCGGGCGGGGCGCGGGGACCGTGGTGGTGCGCATCCGGGCGCGCTTGCGGGCCCGTGCCTTGGCCGTGGACCAGGGCGTGCGGCGGGTCGGCGCCTTCGCGGCCGGGCCGGCCGGTGCCTTCGCGGCGGGCCCGGCGGGCGTGGTGCTGCCGGGCTTGGGGGTCTTGGTCTTCGGGCCGGTCTTCTTCTTCGGCTTCCTGACCTTGACCTTGGTGACGACCGGCGGGCCCATCTTCTTGCGGCGGCGCCTGAGCCGCTTCTCAGCGGTCTCGTGCACCGCCTCGCCGAAGGTGGTCCGGCCCCGGGCCGCGGACTTCATCGCCCCGAGGACCTTGCGGCTGTACTCCTTGTGGAAGCGCCGGCACTTGCGGCAGCGGCAGTCCTGCTTAACCGAGGACGCGAACGTGCCGTGCGCGATGCCCGGCGTGAGCGTGAGCTTCTTGCCCTTGCGGGATTTCCCGCCCGGCGTCTTGGGCACCGAGGCCGGGCCGGTCCCGCCCTTGCCGGAGCGGGTCTTGCCCTTCCCGCGCTTGCTGCCGGGTGCCGTGGTGCCCGCGCCGCTGCTGCCCTTCCCCTTCGGCTTCGTCTTGGGGCCGGTGCCGGAGGTGGTGGTGCCGGGCTTCTTGCGCAGGATCCCGGACGGGCCGGTCGTTCCGCGCGGCGCCTTCTTCGTCCCGCTCTTCGGGCCGGTCCCCGTGCCCTTGCCGGTGCCGGGGCCCTTCGAGCTGGTCGTGCCGGGCGTGGTCTTCCCGCCCGTGCCCTTGCCGGGGCTCTTGGTGCCGGGGCCCGTCGTCTTGCCGGTTCCCGTCCCGGAGCCCGGTCCGCGCTTCTTGGCCGCGCCGCCCGAACCGCCGCCGCCGGCCCCGGTGCTGCCGGGGCCGCGCTTGCGGTTCGTGGTGGAGCCGCCGCCGGAGGAGCCGGACCCGCCGCCGCTGCCGGGGCCGCGGTTCTTCCTGCCGCCTCCGCCGCCGCTGGAGCCTCCCGAACCGCCCGATCCGCCGGACGATCCGGGGCCGCGGTTCTTCTTGAGGCTGTGGCCGCCACCCTGCGAGTTGCGCTTGAGCGGGGTGATCCCGGAGCCGTTCTTGGGCGAGGTGGTGCGGCCTCCGCCGCCGCCCGAGCCGGAGCCCGGACCGCGTCCGCGCCCGCCGCCCGAGCCGCCGCCGGAACCGCTGGGCGACCGGGTCGTCGACCCGCCGCGCCCCCGGCCTCCCGAGCCGCTGAACGACCCGCTGCCGCCCCGCCCGGACCTGCCCGGACCAGCGCCGCCGGAGCGGCCTCCCGGGCCGCCAGGACCGCGCTGGAGGGACTTGCGGCCGTACTCGTGGCTGGGCTGCACCTGCTTCTTCGAACTGCCCCCGGAGGAGCCGTCCTTGGCGGTGCTCGCGGTCTTCGCGACCGCCTCACGCTGCTCCCGGTTGGCCCGGCCCGTCGCGACGGCGGAGTGGATACCGCGCATGGCCGCCAGCGACACCGCGAGGATCGCCGCCAGGGACAGCGAGCCCAGGCGCGGCGCGGCGGCCGGCTGCCCGGCCTCGGACCGGAACGTCGCCGGGACCATCGCGCCCGCCGGAGCGGGGGCCGTGGCGGTCCCCGAGTCGGCGGTGAACGGGGCCCCGAGACCGGGTTCGGGCAGGGCCGCGATCGTGTCCAGAGGAGAGGTTCGCGTCGCGGGTGCAAACGCTTCGGGGGCGTCTGCGGGTGCCGGGGAGACGTCGGCGGGGGCCGCGAACGGCACGTCGGCCGGGGCCGGACCGGGCGTCTCCGCAGGGGGTTCAGCAGGGGCCGTGTAGCCCACGCGGGGGAAGTGGATCAAGTTGTTGGGGCCGTCGTCGTCGGCCATGACGTCTCCCTCTCGGAGTTGACAGACGGTCACCGCCTGGGGCACCCTCGCGCGCGCACGACACGCGCGCGCCTTGGGGTGCTCCAGGCGGTGGGGAGGAGGCGGTGATGAAGAAGAACTTCGTCACCCTCCGTTGCTCTTGTAGAAGTCGTGCAGCGTGGCGGTGAGCTTGCGCCACACGTCCGGCTTGCCGTCGCGTTCGGCCTGGCGGGCCAGGGTCCGGCACGCGTCGTACCAGACCCCGGCCCGCTCCTTCTCGGTGTCCGCTTCCGCGATCCGCCCGTTCCAGTGCTTCGCACGGTTTTGCGTCTGCCGAGGCGTCGTCACCCCTGCTCTCCCTTCGCGAAGTAGTCGTTGATCGTGCTGGTCGGCCGCTCACCACCGGCCGCCATCGGCCACTGGTTCCAGGGGTTGTCCGGGGTCACGAACTCCGCCGGCCTCGCCTGCGGGACCGCGCCCGGGGCCTGCTCCTGGGGGGTGTTGAGCGCGGTCACCGTCTTGTTCAGCGAGCTCGCGACGGCCGCGCCGACGGCGGCCTGGCGGCCGTTCTTGCGCTCCAGCTTCTTGGCCTCCGCGACCGCCCGGCGCTCCGGGAGCGCCAGGACCTCGTTGACGTAGGTCGCGTACAGGGCCTCCGCCTTGCTCGCGGCCTCGCCGGACGCCTTCTGCATGGCCCTGAGCTGCCGCGACACCTTCCAGGCGCGGAGCTTCTTGGCCATCCAGCGGTCGCCCTCGATGGGCGTCTGCTCCAGGCGCCGGCGCACGATGTCGGCGATCTGCCCGTACTGCTGGGCATCGCGAACGTGCTGGTCGCGGACGGTGGCGGTGAAGGCCCGGAGGCCCTCATCCGTGAACAGTGCGTTGATATCCATGAGGTGGGGATCTCCTTCTCGGGGCGGGTGCGATCTGGGAGGCTTTGTGGTGGCGTTTCGGCGCCTTCACCGCGCTCCCGAGGCGCTGACTTCGTCTCGGGGGCCGGTGGAACCGTCGAAACTGCGGTTCGTGCAGGTCACTGCTCCGGGCGGTATCCGCCGGCGAGCAGCTCGGCTGCCTCGGTGCGGTACTCGGAGGCGGTGCCGGGGGAGGTGACCGCCAGCTCGTGCTGGATGTCGGCCAGCGGCAGCCGGTCGGCGTCGCCGCCGACCGCGAGGATCATCCGGGCGACCCTGCGGACCGCCCGCTCGCGCGGCTTGAGCTTCGCGACGTCCTCGGCTTCGACCGCGCGCCGCTCAACTTCGGCAGCGACCCGACGCGTTTCGGCAGCGGCCCGCTCGGCTTCGGCGGCTTCCTTCTTGGCGCGCGCCGCGTCGGCGAGGGCGACCTCCTGGAGGCGGGCCTCCTCAGCCTTCTTGCGGTGGATTTCGGCGGTGGCGCGCTGCGTTTCGGCAGCGGCCCTCTCCGTTTCGGCAGCACGCCGGTTCGCTTCGGCAGCGGCCTTGCGGGCTTCGGCGATGGTCTGGGTCTCGACCGCCTGTGCCTCTGCCGCGGCGACCCGGTCGGCCTCCACCGCGAGCTTCCGCTTCTCGGCTGCCTGACGTTCCAGCTCGGCTGCGCGGAGGTCCGCTTGCGCCTCAGCCTCGCGCTCCTGGGCCTCCTTGCGCGCCGCCTCCGCCTCGCGGGTGCGGGCTTCGGCGATCACCGCGTTGTCGAGGGCCTGCTCCTCCAGCTCAGCGGCCCGCTCTGCGGCGCTGACCTGGGCACGGGCGTGGGCGCGGGCCTGGCCGGTCTGGCCGTCGATCTCGGCACGGACCGTCTCGACCTCGCCCTTGGCGCGCAGGCGCTCGGACTCGGCCTTGGACTTGGCGACCTCGCTGCGGGTCTCCGCGTCCAGGCGCCGCCGCTCGGCTTCCTCTTCACGCTCCTGAGCTGCTTGTTCCTGCTCATCGGGCATGGCCAGGGCCTGGGCGACGGTGTAGCCGTACGGGGCCATCTTCATCGGCAGCAGCTCATCCTCGCTGGCCTTGGAGATGTCGCCGCCCTCGTACTTGCGCTTGAGCCACTGCTCGTAGGCGATGAGCTCCTGGTCGCGGCGGATCATCTCCGGGTAGGAGGTGACGCCCCACAGCCGCATCCTGCGGAAGATCCGGGCCGTCGCGACGGGGGCGAGCACCCACCGCAGCCACGGGATCGAGTCGCGTTCGGCCTGGTCAGGCCGGACGATGCGGTCGATCGCGGTGCGCCCGAGCTCCACCACGGTGATGAAGAGGATCGGGACGACGCCGTGGGCGCCGGCGGCGACGTAGTCCAGCAGCTTCCAGGCCCCTTGCGGGGCGCCGGAGGCGGCGTTGAGGACGACCGTCGCGCCGGTCAGCAGCCACACCGGGTAGCGAATCCAGCTGATGGGGCGCTTGAGCCAGGCCATCAGGAGGTCGACGGCGATCATGACCATGATGCCGACGTCGACACCGACCGCGAACAGCTGGCCCTTGCCGAGCGACTCGAAGCGGAGCTGCTCGAACGCGAAGACCGCGACGTGCTCGAAGGACAGGTACAGGCCGATGCCCGCGAGCACGAGAGCGGCGGCCACGATCGCACCGGCCGCCCACTTCTGGGTACCGGTCAGTCGTCCCAGGGACTTCTTCGTTCCGGTTCCGCTTTCCGTCTCCGAAACGAACTCAGCCGTCTCCGAAACGGGGCCGGGTGTCTGCGAAACCGGCGTGGACGTTCCCGAAACGGCGGCCGGTGAAGCCGAGTCGGAGTCGGGTTCAGCCGCGGTGCGCGGCCAGTCGGTGATGGTCATGGGGGCCTCCGGAGGGGGTCGTTCAGGGCGTACGCGAAACGGCGGGGGCTGCTCCCGAAACGCGGTGAGGCGTTCCCGAAGCGGCTCTTGGTGCGGATGGTTGCTTGCGAACCGGACACCGGCTCTACCCGCTCCGGGCGCACGAAAAGGCCGGCGGCCCGGGGGGTGGGCGGCCGGTCTCGCGAAGTGCTGTGGGGCGGTCTCGAAACTGGGAACGGCTCCCGCCGGGCGGGCGCGAAGTCAGCTCGTGTGGAGCTGCGCGCCGTGGCGGCGGAGGTCGTCGGTGGTGATGCCGTAGATCCGGCACTTGTCGATCAGCGGCTTGAGCGCGGTGCCGTCGGCGAGCGCCTCGGGCGATCCCGCGCCGAACAGCTTCTCGGTGTTCAGCAGGTCGTTGATCGCGGTCGCGGTGCGGGCGGCGTGCCGCTCGACACGGCCCTCGCCCACCCACTCCTCCGCGATGACGTGGAGGGTGGTGCGCCAGCTGCCGTTGTAGTCGTCGGGGTCGATCGGCGGGATGTCGCTGCCGAAGATCGCGAACGCGGCGGCCTTGGCGGCGGCTTCCGTGCCGGGCTGGAGCGTCATCGTCGTGGCCATGGGGGCCTCCCTCGACTGTCGGTCCGGGCTGTCCGGCTCCCCGTCACCGCCCGTCCTGGCCGCCGTGGTGCAGCGGCCGGTGCGAGCGGATCAGGCAACCGTCAGAACGGATCAGGCAGCGCGGTTGCGGGCGGCGCGGCGCTTGAGGGAGCGGCGCTCGGGCTCGGACAGCCCGCCCCACACACCGGCCGTCTCGCCGCGCTCCAGGGCGCCCTGGAGGCAGCTCTCCATCAGCGGGCAGCGACGGCAGACAGCCTTGGCTTCCTCGACCTGGAGCAGGGCCGGGCCGGTGTCGCCGATCGGGAAGAACAGCTCGGGGTCCTCGTCGGCACAGGCCGGGCGGGGCCGCGGGGCGGGCGCGTCGGTGGAGACGGCGCCGTAGTACGGGGTGCGTACGATGGAGCGGTTCATCAGGGCCTCCCAGAAGGTCCAGTGCAGGAGATAGCCCCGGGGCGGCCACCCTGGGGCTGTTCTGTGTCGGCGGCCGTACGGCCGGAGCGGGGGAGCTCCCGGCGCTCTCCGCCGGCCCCGGCCGGGAGGGCACGGGGACGACGGGCAGGGCCGGGGTCAGTGCTGCTTCTGACGTGCGGTGTAGGCGTCCTGGAGCCGAGCGAACCGCTCGTGAATCGGAACTCCCTCCACACACGGCGTCTCGCCCTGGCAGGCCAGGCAACCGCCGGTGTGCGCGGTGGAGTCCTCGAACGCCTTCATGTAGCGGACGAACAGGTCGTCGGTCGGGCGGGCGCTCACCGGTTGTCCCCAGCTCGCTCGTTCTCCGAGCGCTGGTTCTGCTCCCTGTT
This sequence comes from Actinobacteria bacterium OK074, assembly GCA_001298575.1. GTDB lineage: Bacteria > Actinomycetota > Actinomycetes > Streptomycetales > Streptomycetaceae > Streptomyces. Next base: position 18,862 of record LJCV01000295.1, on the reverse strand, counting down.
CCTCTGCGAGAGCGCCTCGCGTTCGGCGTCGGTGAGGCTGGTGATCACGCCGCCACCTCCCAACCGGCCTGCGCCGGGGTCAGGTTGGGCAGGAGCGCCAGGGCGACGTCGACGCGGGCGGCGTCCTCGGGCTCGTAGCCCTTGGAGTCGTCCTCGCGCTCGATGTCGTCGATGATCCCTGCCCGCGGCTGCGCCGTGGTGCGTGTCATGCTGTGCTGCATCAGGTCCTCCAGTCAGGTCCTGGACAGCTCCCGGGCCGCAATCCCAAGGGCTGTCGCGATCACTCCCCAATTGGGGAGCTGACTGCTTGTACGAGCAGCCAAGGCCCCGGCCGCCCCTCTGCGGGGTGGCCGGGGCCTTGGTCGTTCGTCCGGAGCGGGTCAGCTCGCGCGGCGCTTGGGGGTCAACTTCTTGAGCGGCACCGGCGGCGCACCGAGCGGCGCGGCACCGGCGGGCAGCTGCGCGCGGCGGGTGTCAGCATCACGAACTGCGGACTCGGTCGACGCCCACTTCATCTCGCGCAGCAGCCACATGGGCCGACCGTCACCGTGCTCGTCATCCGCCGGCGCCTGCTTCTGCGCGGCGATCTGGCTGACGGCCGGGGCCAGCGCGACCTTCGGCTTCCGCAGCACGGTGGTCTTGCGGCGGTGAACGGTCTCCGAGTTGCCGTCCTCCAGGCGCTCCTGCCACTTCTTGACCGTCACATCGACGGTGACCAGGCGGTTGCTGCCCAGGCGGCAGCGGACGGACGCGTCCTTGTTCGCGAGGCCGGTGTCGTGCGGCACGACCTTGGGCTTGTGGGTCTGGAGGCCGGTGATCGGCACCCACGTCTTGCAGTCGGGGCAGATCAGCGACGCGCAGGCCGGGCGCAGGTCGTACTGGTGGGGCTTGAGGGTGGAGATGACGAGCGCCGGGCGGGCGTTGACGGTGCGGGAGCGGGTCCGGCTCCGGCGGGTCCGGGCGGTGCGCTCAATGGTCGAAGCAGACATCTGGACTCCTCATGGACGGAGTGGCAGGGAGCGCGTCGCGAATGTGCTCTCTGCCCTCCAGGCCGCACGGCACGAGGCCGGCGTCCCGCAGGACAGACAGCGCACAGCGCTGCGACGTGCACGCAGATGTCGCGGCCGTCAGGCTCCGGAGGAGTTCGATGGTGCTCTCGCGCCCTCGGATTCCCAGCGAGCTGAGGAGGGCTACTCCGGCCGCCCCGAAGGGCGGACGACTACTGCGGTGGTTCGACTACTCGGTGTTCCGTGAGGCCCACCGTCTTACATACATCAGGTTGCCTCAGGTACCCTCAGGTGTCAAGCGGTATAGTGAGGCACCTAGACGGAAAAGAAGGAGGCGAGGCGACATGCCAGGGCAACCGAGGGCCGACAACCGGCCGCCGTACGCGCGCATCGCGGGTCACTACCGCGACCTCATTAGTTCCGGGGAGCTCGCGCCGGGCGACCTGCTGCCCAGCATCCGGGCCCTGGCAGATCAGTGGAACGTCAGCACTGCAACGGCCGACCGCGCCATGAAGCTGCTGCGCGACGAGAAGCTGGTCAACGGCATCCCGGGCGTCGGCACCGAAGTCATGGCGCGGCCCGTGTCGCTCGCCTCGGGGTCCGAACGTCACGACCGCAGCAGCAAGACGAAATCGTCGTGGGGCGTGGGCGAGAAGTCCTCCGGCCACACCGCTGGCATGGTGCCGGCCCCCGAGGACGTCGCGCATGTGCTCGGCATCGACCCTGGTGACGACGTGATTCGCCGGAGCCGCGTCTACCGGGACGCTCACGGGATCGTCTCCCACTCAACGTCCTGGATCCCGGCGGAGTTCGCCCAGGTGCTGCCCGAGCTCGCGCGCAGCGAGCGCCTCAAGGGCGGGCTGTCGCTGGACCTCATCGCTGAAGCCACGGGGCGGCAGGTCGAGCAGCGCATAGATGAGGAGACCGCTCGGATCGCCACGAAGGAGGACCTGGAGCTCCTGGAGCTGGACGCCGAAACCGTCGCAGCGATCCTGGTGCTGACCGCCAGGTTCCTGGACGTCGACGGGCAACTCCTCGAGTACGGCGTAGACCTGGGTGCTCCTGGCCGCACGCGGCGCACCACGTCCGAGGTGCTGCGGTGAACGCCGGCGACGCCGTCCTCTTGGACGACACCCTCGTCAACTGCCTCGAAGCGCGCCTCGGTGAGCTCCTTCGAGCCGAGCGCGCCGACACCCTCACCCTGGAAGGACGATTCGAGATCAGCCGCATCTCCGCAGCCTTGTCCGGCCGGCCGGGACCTGCGCCCCGCGCAATCCTCATGACCGGCCTGCAAGGTGCTGGCAAAACGACCCTCGCCCGCGCCTTTGAGGAGGCCGGCTTCCGGCGTCTGTGCCCTGATGAGGAGATGTTCCGCCGCTACGGACACTACGGTCGCGACTTCCCCCGCGGTGAGTTCCGTGTCCGAGAGGCGCCCGTCCTCAAGGACATCGCCCTGGAGGTACAGCAGCTCCTGGCGGCCGGACACGAGGTCGTAGTCGACCACGGATTCTGGACGCGGGAAGAGCGTGCCTTGTGGGCGGCGACCGTCATGGAAGCTGGCGGCGAGCCCGTGCTGATCTACCTGCCTGCACCGCACGAGGTGCGCTGGGACAGGATCCGAAAGCGCAACGCGAAGTCGCTGGTCGACCCGAACAGCATCTCGTTCAGCGAAGAAGACCTGCTTCGACACGCGAACCGCTTCGAGGCGCCCACCGCTGACGAGCCGCACCTCATCTACGACGGAGACCCGAGCGCCACGTTGGCGGCGGTGAACCGTGCCCTGCCTCGTCCCGACGGCGGCCGCCATTGAGTACCTCCCAGTCACCTCACGGAGCGCTTCCGTTACATGACGGTGCTCAAAGGCAGGCGCTGCGCCTAGTGACGAGTGCTGGTGACATCTGGAATGTCACCGCCACTTGTCACCTCCGCGCGATCAAGGCGCCGTGCCATGCTCGGCCGCAGAAGGGCCAGCCTCCGCTCCGCGGGCATCACTTCGGCGGTGTGCAGGCTGCGCCGCCGGACCGTACGGGGAAGGGGAACGGCGATGGATGAGCGTCCTGACTGGGCACGTCGGATGGTTGAAGAGCGTGCGGCGCGCGACTGGTCGCAGGCCGACGCGGTACGCGCGCTGATGGTCCGGCTCCCGGAGGACCAGGAGGTCAGCGAGCAAGACCTCCTTCGTCAGTGGAAGAGGTGGGAGCGCGGTGACGCGCAGCCGACGAAGTACCGGTCCGCCATCGCCGCCGTCTTCAACACGACGACAGGTGCCTTCTTCCCTGAGCGGGGCCGTCGTGATGGGCGAGCCGAGATTTTGCAGGTCAGCGGCATGGACACCGTGGACATCATCGCCCGGCTGCGCGCCTCGGACGTCGACGTTGCCACCCTGGACGCTCTGCGGATCACTGCGGACCGGCTGTGTTGCGAGTACGCGTATATGCCCACCGACCAGCTGCTCTTGGAGGGCAAAGCCTGGCTGGCGCGGGTCGTCGGCCTCCAGCATCAGCGGGTGAGTCTGGCGCAGCACCGCGACATCATCGCGCTCGCCGGGAAGCTGTCGCTGCTGGTGGGCTGCGTGGAGTACGACTCCGGCCGGCCGCGCGATGCCGAGGCCACCCGACAGGCCGCGCTGATGCTCGGGCAGGAGGCTGGCGAGCTGAGCGTGCAGGGCTGGGCTCACGAGATGCGTGCCTGGTTCAGCTTGACCCGGGGCGATTACCGCGGCGTCATCGCGGCTGCGGAGGCCGGCATCGCGGTGGCGCCCAACGAGAGCGTCGCCGTGCAGCTGTACGCGCAGAAGGCGAAGGCGTGGGCCAGGCTGGGGGATCGGACTCAGACCGAGGTGGCGTTGGACCAGGGCCGTCAGCTCTTGGAGCGCATGCCGTACCCGGAGAACATTGAGGACCACTTCGTCGTCGACCCCGCCAAGTGGGATTTCTACAGGATGGACGCGCTGCGCAAGGTCGGCGAGAACCGTCTCGCGGAGCAGCTGGCACGCGAAGTGATCCGGGCGGGGACGGACTTCGACGGGACGGAGCGCTCGCCCATGCGGATCGCGGAGGCCCGGGTCACGCTGGGCGTAGTCGCGGCCCGTGAAGGTGACCTGGACTCGGCGCTGGCGTTCGGCGAGCGGGCGCTCACTGGCAGCCGGCGCTCGTTGCCGTCGCTGGCGATGGTGTCCGCCGACCTCGGGCAGGCGCTCCAGTCCCAGTACGCCCACGCCTCCGAGGCCCAGGCGTTCGTCGCTCACCTTCGCGAACTGCGGGGTGGCCAGTGATGCCGAACGGGACTCAGTTCGCGGAGAGCGCTTCTCCCAAGCGGAGATCAGATCGTGTATCTTTCGTAGTTACAACGATCATGGAAGGCGTGGCTATGTCCGACTCGGACCGCTCGCAGCGGGTCGACGCTCTGCTGAACGGCCTGCCCGAGGCCCTGCCGTCTCCGCAGGTGTGCGCGAAGCTGCGCCTCGCGGCCGGCCTCACTCAGCAGGACGTCGCGGACGCCGTGGGCGTGAAGAGAGTCGCGGTCACACGCTGGGAGCTGGGCCAGACCAGCCCTCGACGCCCGCACCGGGAGAACTACTTGCGTCTCCTCAAGGGCCTCGCAGAACGCTTTCCCGAGGCCGCGAAAGCGGATGAGGACATGCCGACGCCGGCCTCTGAATCCAGGGGGTCGGGATGACCTAGTGGCCATCGGCCGCGCGCGCCAAGAAGCGGACTAACCTCCCGCTGGCCTCGCGCGGCCCGTCTACCGACCGGCTTACCACCGTGTCGGTCGCCCAGGTCCCAGTTCGTAGCTGGTCCTGAGCCGCGGCTCACCGAGCCGCTCGTTTCACCTCGGCCCCTAACCAGGGCCACCAGTACCACCGGCCACTAACCACGGCCACCACAGCCAGATCAGTACCGATCCGCATCACCCGCGGTGCCCCCACCACAGGGGCCACGCGGTTCAGCAGGACCGGGAGGGACGGAGAAATCTCCCCCCACCCGATCGGTGTCCGCCCTCTTCTCACGAAGGGGGCGGCCCTGACGCATCCGCAAGGAGGTCGGTCCAGCCCCGAGGGGCTCTGGTCCGTCCAGCTATATGGAAGGCAGGTCGTTCTCATAGTGCCCGAAGTGGTGTCCCCCTGTCAGCTTGACCTTGTCCGTTTCACCCCGGTTCAGGCGCGGCGGCCTTCCCGTGTGACGGGATCGGCGTACGGTTCCTCCCTCCTTTTCCTGTTCGTACAGGAAGAGGGTCTTCCGGTAGGAAGCTACAAGCGCGGGGCTTTCGGAGCGGTCTCCCCGGGTCCGGTCGCGGCACCCGCCGCCCGGCTCGTGCACCCGCTCGCGGACGTCGTCCACAACTCCGTCGACGGGACCGTCCTCGCGGGCGGCTTCCCGTGTGGCGGGACGCGATCCGAAGTTCCTGCCCGTCAGACGGGAGGGAGCAGGGGTCTCTCCGCTGCTCGGACTCTGTCCACAGGCGACCTGCGCAAGGCTGCCGAGATGATCTCTGTTTCGTCCATCCGGGTGGTCCGGTGAGTGCCGTGGCGGCGTCGGCCGCTGTGCTCCCGCGCCCTCGTACGCAGTTCGCCGGCGGGGCCTCGCGTCGTCGGCTGCGGTCGGTACCGGCGCAGGCCGGTCCGGTCGCGCGGCTGGAGCTGGGTAACCCGCTCCAGCTGTCGAAGACGATGCGGGCCCGGCTGCTCGCCGCGGTGCGCGCGCTCGTGACGTCCCCGGCGCTGGCCGGTGCGTCCGACGGCACGCGGCTGGCGTCGGTCGTGCTGACCGCGAAGGCGGATGCGCGCAAGGACTTCGAGACGTCGATCTGGGCGGAGGAGCTCGGTCGGTGGCTGGGGGTCTCCCAGTCGACGGTCGCGCACACGGTGCTGCCCGAGCTGCGCGCTGCCGGGTTCCTCGACTCGGACGTCGCGACGAACGCTCTCGGGTGGGCGACGGGCCTTAAGTGCTGGGTGGTCCCGATGTGCCGGGCGCAGCAGGCCGGCGACCGGCGGCACGCACTGGCGCTGTCCCGTTCGGAGCTGGCGGTGCTGCTGAGCCTCATCGAGGTGCTGTTCGGCCCGGGGTGGGCGCCGAAGGACAAGGCGCCCATCCCGGCCGGGCTGCTCGCCGGGCGTACGGGCCGGGGTGCGGCGACGGATCGGCTCGGGCTGCTGCTGATGGTGCTGACGACAGGTTCGGCGGGCTGGCTGCAGCTGTGCCCCGGGTCGGTCGACACCGAGCGTGGGCGTCCGGCGGCGACGGTCGCGCGGCTGCTGGGCTGCACGGCGGCGGCCGGGGCGAAGGTCCTCAAGCGCCTCCAGGAGCACGGCGTCGCGGACGTGGTGCGCAAGGAGACCGGCTCGGGCCTGAACGCGCAGTCGCGGGTGCGCCTGGTGCCGGTCGCCAAGGCCCACGGTGTGGCCGTGCGGGAGGCCCGCCGGGTCGCGGACGCCGTGTTTTCAGACCTCGCCGGTATTGCATCCGGAGATCTTGAGTCCGGCGAGACGGGCGAGACCCTTGTGGCGACTGGGATCGAGGGTGCCGGGCAGGACGGGATCGCCGGATCGGCAGACCTCGCCGCAACTGCACAGCACCACGCTCTCCACGCTTCTGGGGTTACTGCTGGTGGTTCTCTCGAGCTCTCTGGTGGCTTTTCCGGCGAAGGCCGTGGTGGGAACCACGGTCTGCCGGACCGCGCGTGCGTGCGCGAGGACGGCGGCCCGCTCCGCGGGGAACAGCAGGAGAAGTCCCCGGTCGTCGAAGGCATGAACGGCGGCTGCGGGCCGGTGGCCGGTGCTGCGGTGCGGGTCGTGGATGGTGCGGGTCAGGGCAGGCAGCAGCGGGGGAGGGTGCCTCTGCCGCCGGAAGACCTGCGGGCCGTCCTGGCTCCTGTCGACCTGGTTTGGGCGCGCCTGGAGCGTCCGGCCGCCCGCCGCCTGGTGGAGGCCGCCGCCCGTAGCGAGCTGGCCCGGGTCGTCGGCCTCGCCGGCCGTACGGACGCGCCGCAGATCCTGGCCGACCGGGTCGCCCGGCGCCTGGAGGACCAGATGCGGCTGGCCGGGCCGATCAAGGACCCGGTGGGCTGGCTGATCGGCCTGGCCCTGCCCCAGCGGCAGCGGTGCGGCGACGTGCGGTGCGATGACCGGGTGCTGCTCGACTCCGGGCAGGACTGCCCGCGCTGCGAGGAGAAGCAGGCCGACCGCCGCGACCAGCGCCGTGCCGTCGCGGCCGCCGTCGACGCGGCGATGCCGCACGCCTCCGAGACCGAGCGCCGCGCGGCGACCGCGCAGCAGCTGCACCAGGACGTCACCGCCCAGGCGTGGATCCGCGAGCACCGATGGGCACAGGTCCGCGAGCAGCAGGCCGCCGCAGCTCAGGCCCGTGCCGAAGCCGCGGCCGCGCAGCCGGCCTTCGAGGCCCCGGCCGCGCCGGTGGCCCCGGTCGTCCTGCCCGCGCCGCTCCCGTTCGCCGCGACCGCCCCGGTCGACGGCGACGACCAGGAGCAGGAGCTCGTCCTCGAGGACCTGACCCCCGAGCAGGTCCGCGACTGGCGGGTGCGCGGGATGAAGGACCACCAGGTGGTGTTCGACCACATCGACCAGTACGGCGAGACGTCGGCCAGGAGGCTGTTCAGCAACAGGCTGGTCGATGAAGCGCAGCGCCTGGAGGGCACGCACCACCTGGTCCTCGGACACACCACCTGGGAGCAGGCATGAGCGAGGGCGAGGTGTCCGGCGTCGACCTGGCCCGGGTCGCGCTGCGGGCCGCGATGGAGCAGGCCCGGAAGAACGGCAGCGGCCAGAAGGCGAAGAAGAAGCCGCGGACCGGTACGGCGGTGCGGCGCGACGGGCGCGAGCCGATGGGCCTGGGCGCGGCGATCGGCGCGCTGGTCACCGAGCGGGCCTGGGAGCTCCCCGCCGCCGGCGCGACGCTGCGGGAGCGGTGGGCGGCCATCGCCCCCGAGCTCGCCGGGCACGTCGCCGCCGTGTCGTACGACCCGGACTCCGGCCAGCTCACGGTGTGCCCGGAGTCGTCGGCGTGGGCGACGAAGGCCCGCCTGGAGCAGACCCGTGTCGTCGCAGCCGCCAACAAGGCAGCGGGTCGTGCGGTCGTGCGTGCTCTGCGGATCCTGCCGCCCGGCGCCGTGCCCGCGCCCGGTCCGGCCGACGTCGCACCGGCAGACCCGGCCCCCGCGCCCACCGGTCCGACGAAGACCAGGGAGACGGCGTGCGAGGGCTATCGCCGCGCGCTCGCCGCGCACCAGGAGGTCGCCGCGCCGTCCCGGGTGGACCCGGGCATCGCGGAGGCGGTGGAGCGGCAAACCAGGGCGATGCGCGAGCTGTCCCGCAGGGCGTTCCCCGAGACCGACGTCGTTCCGGACGATGCGCCGGCCCCGATCGCGGCGGCTCGCGCCCAGCGACGTCACCAGGCCGACGTCTCCCACGCTGCGGCTCTGCGTCGGGCACGAGCGGAGCGCGCGGCGAGAGAGGCCGGGACCTCGGCCGTGCTGCCGCAGCCGGCTCGGCTCCAGGAGTCGGCGTGAACGGAATTGACTGGATCTCCTCCCTGCTCTGTGGGCCAAGGGTCACCATCGTCGAATGGACACTCAACCGGCCCGCTATTACGCCTACTTCACCGACACCGACGCAGCTGAGGGCGAAGACGACGAACTGGAGGTGCTGGTCGAGTCCTGGGACGCGGACGGCAGGGCCCTCATCCTGGACCAGGCGGAAGGCCGCCTCGTGGTCGCCAAGGACCGGCCGGGCTTCCTCCGGGTGGAGCGATACAACACGCCACAGGTCCGCGGCGTACTTCCGGGCGGGAACTGGAGGCTACGGGCGAAGGAGGGACCGGCGTCCCACAGCCGCGTCGGCTCCCCGGTCATCGCGTTCCTCGTCTACGACACGTACGTCCGGCCCGTCACGAACCTTCCCTCCCCCAACGGGAGGTGGACGACCACGTCGGCGCGGTATGACCTCTTCCAGTCGGACTGATCAGCCGTCCGACCCGACCGCGGCGTCCCTGCTGAGCAGGGGCGCCGCGCTGCGTTTCCACCCTCGAACGCCAGTCGTACGGTATTCGTACGGTGAAAGTACGCGATCCTTACGGTTCATGGGGTAGAGTGTGAGTCAGGAGGTGTTCCATGTCCGAGATGTTCGATGCGGTCGACGCGCTGGTCGCGTCCCGCTCTGCTCTGCCGTCGGCGGAGGAGCGCAAGCGGCTGCGGGTCGCCCACGGCCTGACGCTGGACGATGTCGCCGGCGCTCTCCACGTGCGGCGGGCCACGGTGTCCGCCTGGGAGTCGACGAAGAAGCTGACCGAGCCGCGCGGCCCGGAGCGTGAGGCGTACGCGCGACTGCTCAAGCAGCTCGCGGAGCTCTACCCGGCACCGGTGCCCGCCACGTTCACCGGCGCGCCCACCCCGGCGGAAGCCCGATCTCTGTCCACAGGCGAGGCGTCCGAGGCTGCGGTCATGACTGCAACCGAGAACACCCAGACCCCCGCCCCGTCAGGCGAAATGCCCGAGGTGACGGACGCCCTGATCGACGAAGTCGTCGAATCCCTCTACCCCACTCCCACCGCGCCCCGTCCGGCGAGCACCACCAGGCCGTCGACGTCCCGCCGCCCCGGCGCGAAGAAGGCGGCCCCGGCCGGAACCCCGGCGGGCGAGAGCGACCCGCGGTTCGAGAACGGACCGCTGGCGGTCGTCGATGTCGAGGACGGGAAGGTGCTGGCGTACTGCGTCGGCGGCCTGGTCCTGGACGTGCCCGCCAAGAGCCTGCCGTCCCTGGTCGACTGGACGCTCAGGGAGGCGAAGCTCGGGCAGCCGAAGCTGTCGGGCCCGGGAAGGCCGGCCGACCCGTTGATCGTGCTCACCGAGGCCGCGTGTGAGCGCTACGGCCTCCCGGTCTCGCTGACGGCGGAGGAGAAGGACGCCGGGCGGATCCCGGAGGGCCACAAGGTCGTCAAGCAGCTGGTGCGCGCCGACTGGAAGCTCACGAAGAGGGGCTTCGGGCCGTGGGCGCGGATCTACCGTCCGGCCAAGGGTTCGGACCGCCAGTGCGTGCAGTTGTGCATCCCGTCGTGGAACGCGCTGGACGCCCGGTTCTGGGGCGACGCCGCGCAGCTTCCGCCGGCGGAGCTCGCCCGCGTCCTGGGCGTGTACGCGTCGAGGGTGATGACGCCGCGCGGCTCCACCGCCGTCACCGGCCTGGAGCTGATGACCGCGCTGCACCCGCCGACCTACGCCGTGCGCGATGAGGAGACCGGCGCCCTGCGGCAGGCCGACGACAAGACGCCCGGGTCGCTGGGTAAGGACCCGGTGGACTGCGCGCCGTGCGAGGCCCCGGACGGGCACCCGCTGCTCAAGGACCTGCCGCGCTTCACCGTCCGGGGACCGGACCAGAAGCTGTTCGAGGAGGCGTACGACTGGGCGCGGCCGATGACCGATGCCGAGTGCACCCTGCGCTACCTGGTCGGCCTGGACGTGAACATGGCCTTCGCCGCCGGTGCGAACGGTCTGAACGTCGGCCTCGGTGAGCCGACGCACGTCAAGAACCCGGGGTTCGACCCGAAGCTGCCCGGCTCGTGGCTGGTCGACCTGTCCCACGTCGACCTGTCGAAGGTGAAGGTCGGCAAGGAGTGGGTGGAGCTGGACGGCTCGCTGCTCCCCTCCCCGTTCACGCCGAAGGGCGACCGCCCCACGGGCCCGGCCTGGTACGCGACGCCCACCGTCGCCTACGCCCAGGAGCTCGGCTACGACGTCGCGCCGATCGAGGCGTGGGTCCGGTACGAGAACGGCCGCTACCTGGACGGCTGGTACGGGCGGCTGCGTGACGCCTACCTCGCCACGATGGCCGACCTCGGCGTCGACGCCGACCTGTCGCCGGAGGACTTCCTCGCCGCGATGGACGGCTACAAGGAGCGCGACCCGGAGCTGACGATCGTCGTCTCGGCGATCAAGGCGACGGTCAAGGGCGGCCTGGGCAAGCTGCGCGAACGCCCGCGTGGTGAGGGCTGGCGGCCGGGCGAGCGGTGGCGGGCCCTGGAGCGCCCGACGTGGCGCCCCGACATCCGGGCGGCGGTCATCTCCCGCACCCGGATCAACCTCCACAGGAAGATCGTCAAGCACGCGGCGTTCACCGGGCAGTACCCGATCGCGATCCTGTCCGACTGCGTCGTCTACGCCGCGAACGGACCGAGCCCGCTGGACTTCCTGCCCTACCGGGAGGGCAAGCCGCTGCCCGGCGGCTTCAAGCTCGGCATCAACCCCGGCCTGGTCAAGCACGAGGGCACCCAGACCGTCCTGTGGGGCGAAGAGGTCCGGGACAAGTTCAACGCCCCGGAGCTCAACCTCGCCCGGTCCATCAAGGACGGCACCGTCACCGACGTCGACAACGGCGAGTAGGGGAGTACGCAGGCGATGAGCATGTTCGGGGACGGCCTGGACAAGGCCGTGCAGAAGGCGTTCACCCGCCCGGCACCCAAGTCCGCAGGCCCGCAGATGCGGTACATGGTCAAGCAGCTCGGCGGCACGAAGGCCGTCGCCGAACTGCTCGGCATGTCCCAGCGTCAGGTGGAGCGGTACGTGGCGGGCAAGGCCAAGAAGCCGCGGGCCGACCTCGCCGCGCGCCTGGAGCGCGAGGTGACCAAGCGGTGGCAGCCGCAGATCCGGGCCAAGGCTCGCGAGAAAGCGGCGACGACCGGCGGCATCGTCATCGACGCCCGCGCCCGCATGGGCTACACCGCGCCGATCGGGTCAACCGACCAGGACCGCATCCGGCACCTGACCGTCGCCCTGCCGCCCATCTACGCCGCCCGCCTCTTCGACGCCCAGGAGGCCGGCGCCAGCGACACCGAGCTCCAGGAGATCGCGGCCGAAGCCCTCAAGGAGGTCTACTTCCAGGACGGCGGCCGCCGCGCCGGAAGCCTGGACGAAGTCCGGTTCACCGACGTCGAACACCTCGAGTTCGACCTGTAGCAGCCGCGCCCCGAACAGCCCGCGAGCCCGGACCAGTTGGTCCGGGCTCGCTCGCGTATCCGCCAGGGTCGACTCAGCGGGGCAGCGGCAGGACGCCCTGGATGACCAGCTGCCGCCCGTACGGCGTGGCCATGGGCTTCATCTGGATGCCGGTGCGCAGTGGCTTCACGGAGAAGCGGAAGCCCTTGGTCGGGCCGTGGCAGATGAACCCCGTGGGCGTGGGGATCCCGATGCCGTCCGGGGACACCGTGAAGCCCAGTCCGGCGTAGAAGTCCGTCAGCTCCGGCTCGTGCGTGACGAGCAGTACGGCACTGCCCAGCTTTCCGGCCAGATGTGTGCTGACCGCCTGTTCCGCGTCGGTGACCAGGGCACGCGCGATTCCCTTGCCGCGCCACTGGTCGACGACGGCGAGGGAGTCCAGGCAGCCGACCAGACCAGCGATGATGTGCGCGTTGGGTGAGCCGATGAGCATGGGATGGGTGAAGGCCCACGTGGCCGGCAGCGCGAGCATTCCGCCGATCAGCGCGCCGGACGACGTCTCCTCCACCACCCGCGCGTACGTCTGCAGCCCTGGGTCGAGGCTCTGGCTGATCACCTCGGACAGTGCCCGCCAGGAGCCGTCGGGGTTGTCCGGATCAGCCAGCCGGATCACCGGCTCCAGTGCGGCCCTGTCGGCGCGGGCCGCGTCCCTGATCACGACGCCGTCCGGCAGTACCGGAGCCCTCACCGGGAGAATGTCTCCCGGCTGCACCCCGGCTCGGTGGCCGGCCTCCCCGGAGTACATGCGCTCGCCCAACACGACGCCTGAGATCCGATGCTCCGCCTCTCGGCGCGCCGGATTCCCTGACCGCCTGGCACCCTTGCGCGCCCCGTTCCGTTTCCCCACGATGTCCCTCCCCTTGTCACCGGCAACCTCCCCTGCTGTGACCCTGCTTAACACCCGGCGCTGACAGCCGACTTGGCAGCGGGAGCGCGGCCGCTGTCCACAGGTGAACCGTGGGTTCCTGGAGGCATGAGCGATCACGAGCAGCAGCAGCCGGCCCCGGGCCGCGGCAAGGTCCTGGAGGCCCTCGCACGGGCGGAGCGGAAGGTCTTCACCCGGCCCGCACCGAAATCCGCCACGGCACAGGTGAAATTCCTTCTCACGCGAGCGAAGGGGTCGACCAAGGCCCTGGCGGAGCGACTGGGCGTCTCGCGCCGGACCGTGGAGCGTTACCGGGCCGGGAAGCTGACGACCCCGCAGAAGCGACTCCAGGCCGCCCTGGTGGAGGAGACCGAATCCGAGTGGCAACCGCAGGTCAGAGCGCAAGCGCGCGCCCAGGCGTCCACCTCCAGGGGGATGATGGTGGAGGTGACGGCGTACTTCGGATTCACCTGCACGGGCAGCTCGGACGATGGCCGCGAGCGCCAGATCACCACGGACATCTCGCCCACCTATGTGAAGCAGATCCTGGAGCTACAGGAAGCTGGCGCGACGGAGGAGGATCTGCATCCGATCGTCGCGGAGGCCATAACGGAGTCGTATTTCACGGAATGGGGCACACGGGCCGATGGCCTCCGCGCGGATTTCACGTCCGTGTCGAAAATTTCTTTCCGGTTCTGACCCGGCCGAATTTCCGCACCTGCTATAAAACAATCCGGCGGGCCGTCGACCGCGCTCTGGCGGCGGCCCGCTCCGAATCCGTCCCACAAATGCGAGGCCGAAGATGACCAGGATGTGGCCGCCCGGCGACGGCACCCGTCGATCGCTCGCCCCGCGCGTTGCCGCGCCCCGAGAGCCGGTCGACCCCGCCCGCATCGGCCGTCGCGTCGTACGGCGCCGGGCAAAGGGCATGGACACCGGTGCCGTCGCGGCGGCCCTCGAGGAAGCGCGGTTCGACGCCCGGCAGGCTTCCCGGCACGAGGACCTGGCCGACGACGCCCGCGGCCCGGCGGAGCTCGCGGAGTGGGAGCGCATCGACCAGCTGCTCGCCGACGCCGTCCCGGGCACCGTCTACGACCCGGACGCCGACGACGTCGTCCAGGCCGAGCTCGCCGCCGACGCCGCGGCCGCCGCCACCCGGGAAGCCGAGCTGCGAGAAGCCGCCCGGATCGCGGCCCGCGCCGACGAGCTCCAGGCGCTGCGCGAGCTCGGCACCCTGGAGCAGGCCGAGCCCCGCGACGGCGACGAAGCGGTCCGGGACGAACTCACCCGGCGAGCCGGCGGCTACGTCCAGGCCGACGTCGACGCCTGGCTCGCCCGCGCCCTGGCCACCCACCTCGGGCACTACCGCGATCCGGCCGCACGCGAGGAAGCCGCCGGCCTTCTCACGCCGCCGGTCCTCGCGCACGCCGCGCTGCTCGCCGAACTCGCCCGCCTGGTCCCCGGCGTCGACTTCGACCAGCTGGCGTTCGCGGCCCGGCTCGCCACCACCGAGCCGGAAGCCGCCGGTGCGCTCGCCGCGTTCCTCACCCGCGCGCTTACCCCCGCCCGCTGATGACTGATGGTGACTATCGGGCTGTCACGCTCGGGTGTCACGCACCCTCGATTCGGCTGTCACGCTGGGGTGTCACGCTGCCAATCGGGCCCGCAATCACGGGGCCGACCCCCGGTTTTCGGCTCCACCCAAGCAGCGTGACACCCTCGCCGGGTGCGGGTACGGAACGTAACCGTCTGGATCGGTCCCGGGCGGTCGGCAGGTGCGGAAGAATCGCCGGGGTGACCCTCGACAGCGCCACCGCCGCGCGCCGCCTGAGAGCCCTGGAGGCGCGATGACGCATTACGAGTACCAGGTCGTGGCACGCTGCACCGATCCGTCCCACCCGGGCGCCACCACCTTGATCTACACCACTCACGCCGCCTCGATCGAAGAGGCCGCGGGGAAGGTGCAGGCGCTGCGCCTGGCCAAGATGACTCCGGGGCTCTACCGCATCACGCAGGTGACGGAGCGTGCCCCGGAGTGCACCTGCGCCACCCCCGGATTCGGCGGGCAGTGCGCCGGCGAACCCTGGTGCCTCACGGTGGAAGGCGCCGCGGCCGCGAGCCCTGTGCCCGAGTGAGGCGGAGCGGGCCCCACGGCCGCCGTACGGCCGATACCGTGGTGGCACACGCCCGTTCGCGCCCTGGAGGCCCTCGATGAGCGAACAGCCGGCCCCCGCCGACACCGCCGCCCGGCAGCTGGAGCCCGCCGCCGCCGACGCGGTCCGCGCGTACGCGGCGAAGACCCGCGCCGACGCCGACCGGTTCGCCGCCGTCCTGGAGGACATCGCCGCCAACGGCCTGCCCGACCCCGAGCAGTGCACCCCGTGGGAAGAGCTGCGCGAGGCCCACCTCACCCGCCTCGCCGCTCAGCGCCCGGCCGTCGCCTGATGCCCAGGCCGCACGGCCCGCACCGCGCCCGGATCACGTTCTCCGACTCCGCCGCGAAGCAGCTGGAGAGCCTCACCAGCGAGGCGGACATCCACGCCCTGGACCGCGCCCTGGTCGTCATCTCCGTCGACCCCGAGGTGGGCGAGCCGCTCCCCGGCACCGCCGCCGGCCCCCGGCTGCGCGAGTACGCCGACGACGTCGAACGCGTCAGGATCTTGTACTGGGTTTCGGTTCTTCAGACCGTGGTCGTCGTCGCGTACATCGAGGTCTGACCCACGACGTCCTGGACCAGGTCGACCGCGTGCTGCTCGCCCTGGTCGAAGAAGCCGGCGCCGACGGCGAGGACGGTCCGCTGCAGAGCACCATGTCCGTCGTTTGGTGAGGGATCGGGTCCGCCGGTTGGTGAGGGATCGCTCGCGTAAGAGGAAGACGTAGGACTGACTGACCAGATGACGAGGCGCTTCTCCTCACCCGCCGTAGGCGAGATACCGGCAGTAGGGGCTGTGGCTGCGCAAGTCCTCGCTGCTGCGGATGTTCGGTCGGCGGTTCTGGTGGGTGCGCAGCATTCGCACGGTCGGGCGGAGCTCACCACCGTGCCCGTCACCCCGGGGCGTGCTTGATCCTTCCCGGCGCTGTGCGGCCTCCTGCGGCGTTCTGAGCGCTTCCGGACTCCTGGACGACGATCACGGGCGTCTCGGGCTCTCACAGTGGCGTACAGCGCTTCGCGCGGCCCGGGTGCCTTCCTCGGGCTCCCCGGCTGACTGTCCGCGGCTCGTCTCCGGTGCCGGGTGTTCTCGCTCTCCCGGCCGCGAGCTCCGCTCTCAGGGGGGGGGAGAGTTCAACCCGCACGTAGGTACTACAAGTACCTAACTACATTGGGGTGCAAGAAACTGTTCCGGCGCGGCCCGCTCAGGCGGCCCCCAGCGGCTTCCCGGCGAAGCCCCGACGGGGGCCTGCGGCACCGCCCTGAACCCTTGCACCCTCCTGCGTGCTGCCCGTCCTGCTGCACGAGCTGCTGCTCCTGGTGGTGAAGGGTGCAAGGGCAGTGCAGGGGTGCAAGGCCAGGTGCTGCTCCGGTCGTCCTGCTCGCGGGGCAGCACTCGCCCGACCCGGGCGGCACACGGGTGCTGCACGGGTAGCAAGGCCGGCCTCACCGGTGCAGCAGATGGACGCTGCACCGGAGCTGGCTACGTGGACACGGGCTACTGCAATCGGCGTGAAGTCCGTCGACCGTGGCGGCGGGATGTCCCCCCGCTGCACATTCCTGTGCACCAGGGGGACATTCCGCCGGTGGTTATCACCCGGGGGTGATGATCAGCGTCCGCGCTGGTGCTGCTCGCCGCGCTGTCCATCTGCGCCTTTCCCCTCCAGGGGAACGATGTACGCGCTTCTCGCGGGTCGGTGGCGCCCGGCAGGCTCTTTGCTCTGGTTCTCCAGAACAAAGCGGTAGCACCAGCGATACCGACGTCTCTCCATGCAGCGCGCTGACGTGGGAACACGTCCGCGACCGCCGAAGGTTTCCCCTGGAGGGGAACGATGTATCGCGGGGGAAGGCGCTCGGCTGTCGCCGCAGGTCAGCGTGCGGGGGAGAGGCCCTGAATCAGGGCCGAAAGGCCGTCCCACCTGCCGTTTCCCCCACAGGGGAACGATGTAACGCCCCTCCCGCGACACGAGAACGGCGCCGCACCCTGATGAGGTGCAGCGCCGTGGTGACCGGCCGGGTCAGGAGGCATGAAGGTGCCGGACGGTCGCCAGGGGCGCGTCCGCGTCGTCGTCCGGCGCTCCGGGCGCCGGCGGTAGGCCGGACGCCTTGGCACCGAGGCGGTAGAACTTCACGCCGACGGCGCTGTAGGCGAGCTGGAGCCAGCCGTTCTCGGCGAGCCGGCCGATGCTGCGCGAGGCGCTGGTGGTGCTCAGGCCGACCATGCGGCCGATGTCCGTGGCGGTGCTGCGGACCGGCTCTCCCATCGGGACGGCCGTGGCGTAGTACATGAGGACCTTGAGGTCGGCGCCCTGCTTGAGCTGGGACCGGAGGAGGAGGTCGTTGAGCTCCGCGGCCTCCATGAAGCGCGGGGCGAACGGCTCGGCGATCTGCGTGGTCATGACGCCTCCTTCTTCTCCGGCGGGCAGGTGGTCGATGGGTGGCGCGCGTGCTGTGTGGCGTGCCGCTGCTGTCCCGAGGAGCCGTCGTAGGCCGCCCGGGGATTCAGCTTGTAGAACTTCACCCGGCCCACCTTCTCCGCCTCCAGGAGGTAGCCCCCACGATGAAGGCTACCCACCGACTTGCTCACCGCGTTCGGACGCAGCTCCAGGTTGATGCCGATCTCGCGGAAGCTCTCGCGCAGCGGCTCGTCCCCGGGCGGCGAGTTGAACAGGTAGTAGCCCCAGACCAGCTTGTCATTCTTCGAGTACCCGCTGTCCTTCGAGAACAGCGCCGCGCCCAACTTCTTGCTGGCGTTGACGTGCCGGCCTCCGCCGCTCCACGCGAACGGCTTGTCGTTCTTGTCGAGCAGCTCCAGCTGGAGGTACTCGCCAGTGCTCGTGTTGGCTGCTGGCCTTGCCCGGCCCATACCGCTCCTCACCTCGGGCTTTCCCCTGGAGGGGAACGATGTACGCGCCCTGACCGTAGTGGGCATTTCCCCTGGAGGGGAACCGCCACGCCGAACTTGCCCCGAATCGACACATGATCATTTCCCCTCTAGGGGAAAGGTGCGTCCCGATTGATACTCAACTAGCCCTCAGCGATACATGGCATGGCCGCTGAGCTGCGGTGATGCTTGATCGCTCTATACGCACCCATCCCGGCGTCCACGGGTGCCGGCCGGACCCGATGGGGCTGAGGCGGCTTCGCGTGCGGCTCCGTGGCCTTCATGCGAGTCGTGGACGGCAGCAGCGGCTCTGAGTCTCGGGTGGTGCCGGCCGTGACGGGACAAGCGCCAACAAGAGGGGCTGAGGTCCGTAGCGGGTTCCGCCGCCCGGCCCGAGGGGCCGTTCGTCTCCGGTACCTCCGCACGCCGGAATCCCAGCTTTCCGATATCTGAGGTACCGTTCTGTGGCTCGGGCCCGGAGCTTCCCAATTCGTTATTCCTCGGGTAAGTGGTGGAACTGAATTACGGCGCTGATGCCGTATCAAAATGCGCACCCCGCCCGGATGGTTGGGGGGTGTCCCGTGTTTCCGCCAACGGTACATGCTGCATCAACCCGATGCATGCACTACACTGGAACTCACACGAACGAGCGACCCCCACCTTCGCAGCCAGCCCGGCCCGCGCCAGCGGGCCCCAAGGGACTGGAGGCGCAGCCGGAAGGACCGTCAGGCGGGGGAGCGCAGCGGACCCGCCGGGAGCGCCCCGCGCTCCCCCAACTCCCGTACTGGAGGCCCCACTAGCCCGCACCACCACACCCCAGCAGCCCGGCTGCGCACCGCGCGGCCTGCCGGACGCGGAGCGGCCGGCCCGGGCGGGCTGTCGCGGGGACGGCGCGGCGCGCGCGCCCGCGGCGCCCGCCCGCTCGGACCTGCCGGCGGCGGCGTGGGATCCGTGCG
>LJCV01000294.1 GCA_001298575.1 Actinobacteria bacterium OK074 | reverse complement strand
CGAAGTTGTGTTCCCGGGTCGCGGCACGGGTGCCGATCAGGGCGAACACGTCACTGGCGACCGTCACGGCGGCGGTGTCGGCCTGCGCGCGGGCGGCGGTGACGGCGAGGGACGCCTCGGTGGCCGCGGCCGGGTCGGCGAGGGTGCGGCGGGCCGCGTCGATCGCGTCTCCGAGCTTCTCCAGCAGGGCCTCCGCGGACCGCACCAGCAGCGCCAGTTCGCCGAACTTCTGCACGACCAGGGGTTCTTCGGCGGCCCGGTCGACCCCGGCCTCGCCCCAGGGGCGGGCGAGGGTGCGGACGAGTTCGCCGCCCTCGTCCAGCGCGGCGCGCGCGATGCCGGTGTCGACGGCGGCGTGGATGAACTGGCCGAAGGCGCCGAAGACTTCGGGCCGCTCGAAGGTGAGGTGGTGCGGCACCACCCGGTCGGCGGGCACCACCACGTCGGTGAGCCGTACCGTGCCGCTGGCGGTGGTGCGCCGGCCGATGCCGTCCCAGTCGTCGACGACTTCGACGCCGGGTGCGTCGTACGGCAGGAAGGCGGCGGTCAGCCGGTCGTCGGCGCCGCGGGCGAACACCGGGATCCAGTCGGCGAACAGGGCGCTGGTGGCGTAGTTCTTCACCCCGCTCAACAGGTACGAGCCGTCGGGGCGTTCGGTGAGGTGGGTGGTGAACTCCAGGGCGTGTCGGGTGCCCTTCTCGGCGAGGGCGTTGCCGAAGCGTTTTCCGGCGAGCAACTCGGCTTGGAAGAACGCCTGTTGGGCGGGGGTGCCGTTCTCCTTGAGGACCTCGACGAAGAAGAAGTGGTTCTGCGGGATCTGGCCGATGCTCGCGTCCGCGGCCGACAGCAGGCGGACGATCTCGCCGAGGGTGCGGGCCGTGACGTCGGCGCCGCCGTGGGCGCGCGGGACGGTCACGGCGAGCAGTCCGGAGGCCGAGAGTTCGTCCAACTCGGCGCGGGGCAGCAGCCGTTCGGCGTCGCGCCGGGCCGAACCGGGGGCGAACCGCGCGGCCGGCCGGGCGGCCACGGCCAGCGCCTCGGTGTCGTCGGCGATGACGTGCGCGGTGTGCGGGGAGGCGGCCGGGGCGCGGACATGGAGGTCCCTTTCGGGGCGGGGCGCTGACACGTGGATGCGGGCGGCACGCCTCGTCCGTGCGCACGGGGGGCGTGCCGGAAGGGCGCCGCGCGGGATGCGGGCGTGGCACTGCCGGTGGAAGGGGCGGAAAAACCCGGGTATTCGGCGGCCCGGGGAATTCCGCGCGCGGGGGAGGAAAAGGCGTCGTCGGCCTGTCTGCCGGATGCGGTGGGCGACGCGGGGTAATAGAAGAAGGCCCGGGCGAAACCGGTGCAGGGGGCGGCTGCGATGGCCGCCCTATCGCCGCGGGATCAGCCGCACGGACAACAGGACGCGCCGGCTACGCGTGCGAGGTCGACGTGGCGTCGCCGCGTGAGGTCCAGTCACGTGGTCATGCCGGAGATCAAAGCAGGCGGCGGCGCGGCCGGTCAAGGAATCCCGGCGGACATCCCGGATCGCGGAATGCCCCGCGGCCGGAAAAGGCTCCGGCGGGGGGCGGGGCGCGGAATTCGGTAATTCCTGAGCGCTGACAGGGTTTCCCTTGCGGCCCGGCCGGGCCGGCGGGCCCTGCGCCGCGCCCGGCGGGTCCCGCGGTCCGCGCGGGCCGCCGCCCAGGCCGCGCGGGAAGCCACGCAGGAGGCCGCGACCCCCTTCCCCGCCGGGCGTGTTGAACGTGCTGAGGCGACGACGCGCCGTCATCCGGCGGTGTACACCGCCACCTCCACGTCGTGGCCGACGTCGCTCGACACGTAGGAGCCGCCGGTGCGGACGTGCTCCAGGAAGTCCGGGCTCTGGCCCGCGTTGTCCGCGACCACCAGGGCGCCCGGGGCGAGCGCGGGTTCGACCAGCCGGAGCACGTCGGCGTACAGGGACTTCGCGCCGTCGAGGAACAGCAGGTCGACGGGGGTGGGCAGGTCCTGGCCGAGGGAGTCGACCGCGTCGCCGTCGCGGATCTCGACCAGGTCGCCGAGGCCCGCCTCGGTCAGGGTGCGCCGGGCGGCCTCGGCCTTGGTCGGCTCGAACTCGGTGCCGATGAGCCGGCCGCCCCCGTTGTCGCGCAGCGCGGCGGCCAGGCAGAGCGTGGACACGCCGAACGAGGTGCCGAACTCGACGACGGCACGGGCGCCCCGGGAGCGGGCGAGGACGTACAGCAGGTTGCCGGTCTCGCGGGACACGGCGAGGTGGACGTGCTTGGCCGCGGAGAAGAACGACCTCCAGTCGTCGTCGCCCCGGCGGCCGGGTGCCCGCTCCCCCGGCGGCCGGTCCCGCCGGCCGCGGTGTTCCCGCAGCTGCGCCCGGAACTCCGTACGGGTCCGCTCGGCGTCGGCGAACAGGCGTTCCAGTACGTCGGCGGCCGGGGAGGTGGTGAGTGTCGTCATGGCAGGGCTTCCTTGGTTCCTTCGGTTGCTCGCAGACCACGGCCGACCGGGCGGCGCGGGGCTGACGCGTACGGGGCCGCCGCTCAGGTCCGTGCCGTCACGGCGACCCGCAGCAGATCCTCTCCTACGACGATCTCACCGCCGTAGTCGGCGTTTCTCCTGCTGAGGGCGGCGTGTCGGGCCCACCAGGCGTGGTCGCGGTCGGCCGGGTCGTTGGGGCCGTAGTGGGTCAGGACGACCTTGCCCGCGTCCGACTCGGCGCCGATGCGGCCGATGTCCGCGATCGGGGTGTGCACGGCGAGCATGTGGGCGACCAGCGCGGCGGGCAGGCCGTTCTCCTCGAACCAGGATGCCTCGAAGACCTCGTGGACCAGGACGTCCGCGTGCCGGGCCAGGGTGGGGATGTTCGGGGTGGGCGCGGTGTCGCCGGAGAAGACGACGGACCCGTGGTCGGTGTCGAAGCGGTAGGCGAACGCCGGGAAGACCGCGCCGTGCGAGACCAGGATCGCCGTCACCTTGACGTCGTCGTTCTCCATGACCGTGAAGGGGGCCATCGCGGGCGCCGTCTCGGTGGCCGTGGCGCCGGTGTCCGGGAGGGCGATCTCGTGCACGTCGAGGAGGCTGGTGGGCGGCACGCCGAGTCCTTCGGCGGCGAACGCGTTGGTGGAGTAGGCCCAGGCGTTCGCGGCCTGCCGGGTCAGGTCGGCGGTGCCGGGGAACGGGTTGTCCGGGTCGAACCAGGTCAGGGGCTTGCCGGTGGCGTTGTGGAGGGCGCCGGGCGAGCCGGGGCCGTACACGTCGACGGTCGTCTCGAAGCCGTTGGTGGCCGAGCCCGCGCACAGCAGCGGGAAGGAGAAGTAGTCGACGGTGTGGTCGGAGTGCAGGTGGGTGAGGAAGATGCCCGCGAGGGAGTCCATGGCCAGTCCGGCGCGCAGGAACTGGGTGACGGCGCCGCGCCCGCAGTCGACGACGTAGGTGCGGCCGTTGACGACCAGCGCGGACGAGATGCCCGCCCGGCCGGCGACCGGGGTCGGACCGCCCGCCGTGCCGAGCAGGACCAGGTGGGTGCCCCGGTCCGGTACGGCGGTGGTGCCGCTCGCGGCCCGGGCGGGTTGCGCCGCGAGGGCGCCCGCGGTGACCGCTCCGGCCGCTCCCGCGACCGTCCTCAGCACGGATCGGCGGGACGGCGGCCGGACGCCGCCGTCGTGTTCCGCATCGCACAGCTCGGCTCCGCACATCGACGGCGCACCTTTCGTTCGGCTCGTTCGGCGAGTTCGGCCGCCGTCCCGTGGCGGCGGATGGGTGGGGCTTCCCGGGCGTCCGCGCTCGGTCAGCCCCAGACGGCGCGGGCCGTCTCGACGACGAGTTCGAGCTTGCGGCGCTGGTCGTCGACGGTGAGCAGGTTGCCCTGGCTGGTCGAGGCGAAGCCGCACTGGGGGCTGATCGCCAACTGGTCGAGCGGGATGTACCGGGCGGCCTCGTCGATACGGCGCCGCAGGTCGTCCACGGATTCCAGCTCGGGTGTCTTCGACGAGACCAGGCCGAGGACGACGGTCTTGCCGGGCGGCACGAAGCGCAGCGGTTCGAAGCCGCCGGAGCGGTCGGTGTCGTACTCCAGGAGGAAGCGGTTGACCTCGACCTCGCCGAAGACGCGCTCGGCGATCGGCTCGTAGCCGCCCCGCACGGACCAGGCGCTGCGCATGTTGCCGCGGCAGAAGTGCATGGCGACGGTGACGTCCGGGTTCTTCGCGCGGGCGGCCCGGATGAGCGAGTTGTCGATGTTGATGATGTGGTTGAGGTTGCCTTCGAGGTCGGTGACCCGGCGCAGCTTCGCGGCCTCGGGGTCGATGTTCGACCAGTACGCGAGCGAATCCAGCTGGAGCCAGGTGACGCCCGCGTCGAGCAGGCCCGCGATGTCCTGGCGGTAGATCCCGGCCAGGGCCGCCACCGCCTCGCGGCGCGTGGGGTAGACGCGTTCGGAGATCCCGGGGCGCCAGAAACCGGCCACCATGGTCGGGCTGGCCATGGTGATCTTGAAGGGGCCGGGGGCGTTCTTGGCGAGGAAGCCGGCCTCGGTGAGCGACTGCGGGCTCTTGCGGTAGAGGCTGCCGCTGATCACGACGGGCGCCACGTCGCCCTCGGGTTCCGCGCCGTCGCTGTCGCGGTGCCAGTGCGGGCGGGCCGCGGACTCCCCGGCGGGTTCCATGCCGCCGACGGTTTCCACGACGGAGGCCATGAAGTCGTCGCGGCGCACCTCGCCGTCCGTGAAGACCTCGATTCCGGCGTCCCGTTGCAGGTTTATCGCGTCGAGCGCGGCGCGGTCCTCCCATTCCCGGAAGTCCTCCTCGGGAATTTCACCGCGTTTGTGTGCTGCGCGTGTCTCCAGCAACTCCGGGGAACGCAGCAGACTTCCCACGTGTTCGGCTCGGATCCTCGTCGACATAAGCCTCTCCCAGTGCGTCTCCCCGTACATCTACCGGTGCGGGGGAACCGGTTGGTGGACCGTAGCCCGGATCGCCGCGGACCGGTGTACACGGGCACGCAAGCTTTGCTGAACGACGGCGGTCGCTCCTTTTCGCACGGGAGCCATTCCGCGCCGGAGGACCATTCCGTACGGGAGGTCCATTCCACGCGGAAAAGCAGCAGTGAGCAGCCCCGCGCACCGGCCGGGGGAAGCCGATGCGCGGGGGGACATGGGGGGTGTGCCGCTCAGACGTCGCGCCGGTACCGCGTGCGGGCGTGTTCGTCGTACGGCGAGGGGTGGACCGTGGCGCGGATGCGCGGCAGGCCGAGGTCCGCGTCGGGGTCGGTGCCCGGGCCGGGGTGCTCGCCCCAGACGACGCTCACCTCGGTGCCGGGCTCGGCGTGCGCCTTGTCGAGCAGGGCCAGGGACAGGACGGTGCCGACGGGGTCGAAGGAGTCCGACTGGTAGGTCACGCCGACGAGCCCGGAGCCGGTCTCCACCCGGTAGCGGCCGTAGGAGTGCACGAACCCCGGGTCGGCGCCCAGCACCTGGCGCACGTCCTCGGGGTCGAAAACCAGGGTGACCTTGGTGCGCGGGGCGGCGTCCTTGGCCTTGCGCAGGGCGTCACGGCCGATGAAGTCGTGGTTGAAGGAGATCGAGCCGCCGTAGCCCAACTCGTAGGGCGAGCAGTAGAAGTCCTCGATGTTCTCGGAGAAGTAGCTGCCGTGCAGCGGGCGTTGGCCCTCGATGCCGAACAGGCCGATGTGCCGGCGGTAGTCGGCGAGTTCGGGGGCGGTGTAGACGGCGGGGGTCGGGGAGGGGATCCAGCCGCTGTCCATGCTGGCGGTGGGGTAGGCGAGCGCGCCGACGCGGATCAGGCCGAACTCCTCGCCCGCGGTGAGCAGGGCGTCCAGGACGAACTGCGCGTCCTTCCACTCGCCGATGAACTCGAAGCCGGGCTGTCCCGCCATGCCGTGGCGCAGTGCGCGCAGCGCAATCCCGTCGAGGGTCACGGGAGTCGTGTGGAAGAACCGGGTCGCGGGCAGCGGTCCGCCGAAGGCGCGCTCGACGAGCTGGGCGGCGAGGGGGCCCTGGAGCTGGTAGCGGAAGATCCTCGGGTCGGCGCCGCCGCGGAACGCGGAGGACGGGTCGGTGGCGAAGGTGACGTCGTAACCGCCCTTCTCCCCGTGGTACTTGACCCAGTTCTGGGCGGCCGGGATGCCACTGAGGGCGTACCGCTGGTCGGCCTCGCGCAGCAGGATGCCGTCGGTGACGATGTTGCCGTCCGGGGCGACGGGGATGAACTGCTTGGCCTGGCCGACGGCGAACTTCTCGTAGTTGTTCGCGCTGACCGCGCTCAGCAGCCGGGTGGCGTCGGGGCCCTCGACAATGGTGTCGAACATGTGGTGCGAGAGGTCGCACAGGGCCACGCTCTCGTGCCAGGCGCGCTGTTCCTGCCGCCAGCCCGCGTACTCGCGTTCGACGACCTCCGGGGTCCACGGGGAGAGGTCCGGCTTCCACAGCAGCCTGACGGGCGAACCCGCCCTGTCGATGCCGTCCTGAAGCGTGGGTGCCGCCATGGAGGATGCTCCTGTCTCCGTCGGCCCTCGGGGTCAACGGGGCGGCGTCGCTGCCGAGTTGATCCTCGGGCCGGCCTCTTCCGCCAACCGCTAAATCGATCCAGCGGGGAGGCTAGCAGCGTCCGCCGGGACGTTCCAGCGTGCCGACCGCGCCAATCGGCGCAACGTCCGGTTCCGGACGGGGCACTCGCCCTCGCGCGGCGGTCCCGGTAACGTCAACGCCGTTATGGATCAGGGGTGTTGGAATTGGGCACGGGACGAAGGGCGACCGTCAACGGCGACGGCGGTGGCGGCGCCACCGACGGCCGCAAGGGCACACGGCGGCGCACCACGCTCAACGACGTCGCGGCGGCCAGCGGTGTCTCGCGCGCCACGGTCAGTTTCGTCCTGAACGACGACCCCAACCAGACCATCTCCCCCGCCACCCGCGAACGCGTCCAGCGGGCCGCCCGCGACCTCGGCTACGTGCCGCACGGCCTCGCCCGGGCGCTGCGCGAGGGCAGTTCCCGCATCGTCGTCCTCAACATCGGGCACGGCCTGGAGGGCAACTACTCGCGCAGCTACATCCGCGGCCTGGACGGCGAACTCGCCGTCCACGACCACGTTCTGCTCGTCCGCCACGGGCACCGCACGCCCCAGGCGGACGGGCAGGTCCGCGACGTGATCACGCCCCGCGCCGTGATCACGTTCGGCGGCGCCTATCTGACCGGCCGTGAACTCGACGACCAGGGCGGCGGCTGGAAGGACGGCCTGGCCGCGCACACCGCGCTGCAACTGGGCCACCTCGCCGGGCGCGGCCACACGCACCTCGCCCTCGCGCTCCCGGACGCGCACACCCCGCTGGCCGAGGTGCGGCTGCGCTTCACCCGGGAGGTCGCGGCAACGCTGGGCCTGGCCGAGCCGGTGCCGTTCGTGGTGCCGCGGACCCGGCCGGACGCCACCGCGGCCGTACGGGCCCTCCGCGCGGCCCATCCCGCGGTGACGGCGGTCGCCGGTTACGACGACGACACCGCGCTGCGCACGCTGACGGCCCTGCGGAACCTCGGCGTCGACGTGCCCGGCGAGGTCGCCGTCATCGGCTTCGACGACACCGAGTACGGCGCCCTGGTCACCCCGGCCCTCACCAGTGTCCGCATCGACGCGGAGGCGCACGGCCGCATCGCCGCGCGCCGGGCGCTCGGGCTGGACGACACGGGGCTCGCGCCCACGCCCGGGCGGGTCATCGTGCGGGCGTCCGCCTGACGTTCCGCCACCCTCCGAAGGCTCCTGGTTCCACCCTCGGCGGGACACCCCCTTGCGCACATCACATAAGGTAAGCCTAACCTAAGTATGCCGCCGGTCACCCGGCGGTACGGAAGGCTGCCGTATGCCCGAAAGCGCGTCAACCACCTTGCCGGCACGCGCCTTTGAGCCCGCTGTGGCCCTCCGTCGCCCGCTGTCCCTCCCACCGCAACGGAGATCTCAGGCCATGCCGCCGAACCCGTGTCCGCCCACCCGCACCACCGCCAGACCCGCCCCCGCGGCCCCGGTGTCCCGGTGAGCGCCGACGGGGAGCTGGACGGCCGACTCGCCCTGGTGACCGGGGCGGGCCGGGGCATCGGCGCGGCCGTGGTCGCGGGGCTGGCCGACGCCGGCGCCCGCGTACTGGCCACCGATCTGGACACCGAGGGCGTGACGGCGCTGTCCGCCAAGTACGGCGAGCGGGTCCTCGCCCGCCCCCTGGACGTCACGGACGCCGCGGCCGTCGAGGCGCTCGTCACCGAGGCCGAGCGCACGCTGGGCCCACTGGACATCGCCGTCAACGTGGCCGGAATCCTGCGCCCGTCGCCGGTCCTCGACCTCACCGACGCGGACTGGGCGGCCACCTTCGCGGTCAACGCGGGCGGCGTGCTGCACGTGTCCCGGTCGGCGGCCCGCCGCATGGCGGAGCGTGGCCGCGGCAGCATCGTCACCGTCGCCTCGAACGCGGCGGGCGTCCCGCGCGCGGGCATGGCCGCCTACGCCGCCTCCAAGGCAGCCGCGGTCATGTTCACCAAATGCCTGGGCCTGGAGGTCGCCGCGCACGGGGTGCGCTGCAACACCGTCTGCCCCGGCTCGACCCTCACCGACATGCAACGCGCCCTGTGGGCGGCCTCCGGCGAGCGGGACGAGGTCGCCGCGGCCCGGCGTGTCGTCCGCGGCGACCTGGCGGCCCACCGCACGGGCATCCCGCTGGGCCGGATCGCCGACCCGGACGACATCGCCGACGCCGTCGTCTTCCTCGCCTCCGACCGCGCCCGCCACATCACCCTGCACGACCTGTACGTCGACGGCGGCGCCACCCTCCGGGCCTAGGGCCCTGCCGTCACGCCCTTCGCGCCCGCCCCACGGCCGTGCGCGCCCTCTCGCCGCGCCGGGCGCGAGCCCCCGTACATCCAGTACGAGGGTCCGCGCGCGGCACCCCGGGCGGACGCGACCCCACGCCCGGCCCCGGGCGGACCACGGGAACGCGACGCCAGGACCCACCCCACCAGCGCCCCACCGCCACACGTGCCCTTCCCCACTGGAGAGCCACCCCATGACCACCTCGGTGCACGAACCCGACTCCCCCGACCTCACCGACCTGCTGTCCCCCGGAGCGGCCACCACGCTGCTCGACGCCTACCGTCCCGGCACCGACCGGTTCCTCGCCTCGCCCCGGCAGACCCTGCTGGGCCGCGGCACCGCCGCCGAAGTCCCGCACGACGAACGGCCGTTGACCGAGCGGGTGCGGCAGACGCTGGGCGGCCGGCGGCTCGCGGGCGATCCGGCGCCGGTGGTGGTCGGCTCGGTCCCCTTCGCGCCGGGCGCGCCGGCCGCGCTGGCCGTCCCCGAGGCGGTGCACCGGGCGCCCGCCCTGTGCGAGGACCCGCTGGTCGCGCTGCCCCTGCCGGGCCCGCAGGGGTCAACCACCTGGCAGGTCAGGGAGGTTCCCGCGCCCGAGCACTACGCGGCGGCGGTCGCGGCGGCGGTGGCCCGGATGCGGGCCGGGGAGTTCGACAAGGTCGTCCTCGCCCGCACCCTGGAGCTGACCTCCCCGGACGAGCCCGACCTCCCGGCCATGCTGCGCGCGCTGGCGCGCCGGGACCCCGCCGGGTACACCTTCGCCGTGCCGAGCGGGCCGGACCGTACGCTGATCGGCGCGAGCCCGGAGCTGCTGGTGGCCCGCCGGGGCGCCACCCTCACCGCCAACCCGCTGGCCGGTTCCGCGCCCCGCAGCGCCGATCTGGCCGAGGACGTGCGGGCCGCGGCGGCGCTGCTGGACTCGCCGAAGGACCTGCACGAGCACGCGGTGGTCGTGGCCGCCGTACGCGAGGCGCTCGCGCCGTTCTGTGGGCGCCTGGAGGTGCCCGGGCGGCCCACGCTGGTGCGGACGGCCGCCATGTGGCACCTGTCGACGACGGTCACCGGCGAGCTGACGGATCCTCACGTATCAGCGCTGGACCTGGCGTTGGCGCTGCACCCCACGCCCGCCGTGTGCGGGACGCCCACGGACGTGGCCCGGGCGGTGATAGCGGAGTCGGAGCCCTTCGACCGGGGTCCGTACACGGGCATGGTGGGCTGGCAGGACGCGGAGGGTGACGGCGAGTGGGTCGTCACGATCCGCTGCGCGGAGGCCGAGGGGCGCCGACTGCGGCTGTTCGCGGGGGCCGGGGTGGTGGCCGCGTCGTCGCCCGAGGCCGAGACGGCGGAGACCGGCGCCAAGTTCCGCACGTTCCTGAGCGCCGTGGGGGCCGCGCTGTGAGCACTCCCGCACTGACCGCCGGGGTCGACGCGCCCACCTGGCCCGCGGAGTTCGCCGCGCGGTACCGCGCGGCCGGGTACTGGCGCGGCGAGACGTTCGGCGGGGTGCTGCGCGAGCGCGCCGCCGCCCACCCGGACCGGGTCGCGCTGGTCGACCCGGCGCCCACCCGCCGCACCTGGACCTACCGCGAACTGGACGAGCGGGCGGACGAGTTGGCCGCCGGGTTCGCGGCGCGCGGGATCGGCCGGGGCGACCGGGTCGTCGTCCAGCTGCCGAACGTGGGCGAGTTCATCGAGGTCGTCTTCGCCCTGTTCCGCCTCGGCGCGCTGCCGGTGTACGCGCTGCCCGCGCACCGGGAGACGGAGATCGCGTACTTCTGCTCGTTCACCGGGGCCGTCGCGTACGTCGTCCCCGACCGGCACACCGGATACGACTACCGCGATCTGGCCACGCGCGTCAGCGAGCGGGTGCCGGGGCTGCGGGAGGTGTTCGTGGCGGGCGAACCGGGCGCGCACACGGCGCTGGCCGAAGTGCCGTGCCCCGTACCGGAGTCGGGGCTGCCCGCCGGGCCCGAGCCGCACGAACTCGCCTTCCTCCAGCTGTCGGGCGGCACGACCGGCGTCCCGAAACTCATCCCGCGCACCCACGACGACTACCTGTACTCGCTGTGGGGCTCCAACGAGATCTGCGGGGTCGACGCGGACACCCGGTTCCTCGTCGTGCTCCCGGCCGCGCACAACTTCCCGATGAGTTCCCCGGGTTGGCTGGGCGTGCTGTACGCGGGCGGCACCGTCGTCATGTCCCCGGGCCCCGCCCCCGAGACCGCGTTCCCGCTCGTCGCGGCCGAGCGGATCACCATGACCGGTCTGGTGCCGCCGCTGGCCCTGGTGTGGACCGAGGCCGCACAGCATGCCCAACACGACCTGTCCGCGCTGGAGTTGGTGCTGGTCGGCGGTGCCAAGTACAGCGAGGCGGCGGCCCGCCGTCTTGAGCCCGCGCTCGGCTGCCGGCTGATGCAGGTGTTCGGCATGGCGGAGGGGCTCGTCAACTACACGCGGCTGGACGACGATCCGGAGACGGTGCTCACCACGCAGGGCCGGCCGATCTCCCCGGACGACGAGATCCGCATCGTCGACGACACCGGACTCGACGTCGTGGACGGGGAGTTCGGGCATCTGCTGACGCGCGGCCCGTACACGATCCGCGGCTACTGGCGGGCGCCCGGACACAATGCGCAGGCGTTCACCGACGACGGCTTCTACCGCACCGGCGACATCGTGCGCCGTACGGCCACGGGTCATCTCGTGGTGGAGGGGCGGGCCAAGGACCAGATCAACCGGGGTGGCGAGAAGGTCGCGCCGGAGGAGGTCGAGAACGTCATCCTGGCGCATCCGGCGGTGCACGACGTGTGCGTGGTCGCGGTGCCGGACGCGTATCTGGGCGAGCGGTCGCTGGCCTACGTGATCCTGCGCGCGGGCGCCCCGCCGCTGCGGCCCGCCGCCGTGAAGCGGTTCGTGCGCGAGCGCGGGGTGGCCGCCTACAAGGTGCCCGACCTGGTGGAGTTCGTCGACGCCTTCCCACGCACCGGGGTCGGCAAGGTCAGCAAGAAAGGGCTGCGGTCCACCGCGACCGCCGACGCACCGCCGACGCCCTGACATCCGGCGGCGGCCGACGCTCCGGCCGCCCTCGCCGCGCCCCTTTCGGAAAGGCATCTCCCTGCCCATGGCCCTCCCCGCCATCGCCCCCTATCCCCTGCCCGCCGCCGACGAGCTGCCCGTCAACCGGGTCGCCTGGTCCGTGGACCCGGCGCGTGCCGTGCTGCTGGTGCACGATCTGCAGAACCACTATCTCGACGCGTTCACGGCCGGTGAGCAGCCGCTGACCGGGATGCTCGCCAACACCGCCCGGCTGCTGGCCGAATACCGCCGGGCGGGCGTCCCCGTCGTCTACTCCGCGCAGCGTGGCGGCCAGAGCGCCGCGGAGCGCGGGCTCCAACTGGACTTCTGGGGCCCGGGCGCGGCCGACGACCCGGTCGTGCTGGGCATGCCGGACGCGGTGGCGCCCGCGCCGGGCGACACGGTCCTGACCAAGTGGAAGTACAGCGCGTTCGTGCGCACCGACCTGGACGCGCTGCTGCGGGCCTCCGGCCGCGACCAGTTGGTGGTCGTCGGCGTGTACGCGCACATCGGGGTGCTCATCAGCGCCTGCGACGCGTGGATGCGGGACGTCCAGGCGTTCGTGGTGGCCGACGCGGTGGCCGACTTCTCCCGCGCGGACCACGACATGGCCCTGCGCTGGGCCGCCGGCCGCTGCGCGGTCGTGACCACCACCGACGCGCTCCTGAAGGAGATCTGAACCGCATGGCCCTGACCCTGGAACTCATCCGCCACGACATAGCGGACTCGCTCGGCGAGGACCCCGCGGACATACCCGTGGACGAGAACCTCCTCGACCACGGTCTGGACTCGGTCCGGATCATGGCACTGCTGGAGCACTGGCGCCGCGAACACGGCGTCGAGGCGGCCTTCGCGGACCTGGCCGAGCGGCCGGCCATCGATGCCTGGGCACCGCTGCTGGGGGCCTCGTGACCACCCTGCTCACCGACGGCACCGGGCGCGCGCCGGACGCCGTGGACACCGTGCTGCCGCTGACGGCCGCCCAGTCGGGCATGTGGTTCGCGCAGGCCCTGGACCCGCTGAGTCCGGCGCAGAACACCGCGGAGTGCCTGGAGATCGAAGGACCGCTGGATCCCGGCCTGTTCGCGGCGGCCCTGCGGCGGGTGGTCGCGGAGGCGGACGCGCTGCGCGTGCGGGTGGAGGACACTCCGAAGGGGCCGCGGCAGCAGGTGCTCGCCGAGGTCGAACTCCCCTTGCACGTCCAGGACTTGCGTGCCGACGAGGACGCCCTCGGCCGGGCGGAGGCGTGGATGCGGGCCGACCTCGCCACGCCGTGCGACCTGGCGGTGGGGCCGCTGTTCGGGCAGGCCCTGTTCCGTGTCGGTGAGGAGCGCTGGCTGTGGTACCAGCGCATCCATCACCTCGCCATGGACGGCTTCGGCTACTCGCTGCTCGTGCGGCGCACCGCCGAGGTGTACACGGCGCTGGCCCGGGGCGAGGAGGTCCCGCCGGGCACCTTCCGGCCGCTGGCCGACCTGGTCGCGGAGGACGCCGCGTACCGGTCCTCGGACGCCTTCGCGGCCGACCGCGCCCACTGGAACGCGGCGTTCGCCGACCGGCCGGAGGCGCCCCGGCTCGCGGGCCGCGGCGCGCTGCCGTCCCGCTCGTTCCTGCGCCGCACGGCGTCGCTTTCGGTGGAGACCACCGAGCGGGTACGGGAGTTGGCGGCGCGGCTGCGCGCCACCTGGCCGGACGTGCTGATCGCCGCGCAGGCCCTGTACACCGCCCGCGCCACGGACCGCTCGGACGTGGCGCTCGGGCTGCCGATGATGGGCCGCATGGGGTCGGTGTCGCTGCGGGTGCCCGGCATGGTGATGAACGTGCTGCCGCTGCGGCTGTCCGTCTCCCCCGACGCCACCTTCGCCGACCTGGTCCGCCAGGTGGTGCTCGGCATCCGCGAGGTCCGCCGCCACCAGCGCCACCGCTACGAGGACATCCGCCGCGACCTCGGCCTGCTGGGCGAACAGCGGGGCCTGGTGGGCCCGTTGGTCAACGTCATGCCCTTCGACTACGGCGTGCACTTCGCGGGCGCCCCGGCCCGGGCCCGGAACCTGTCCGCGGGCCCGGTCGACGACCTGACCGTCAACGTGTACGACCGCGCCGACGGCCGTGGTCTCGGCATCGACCTCGACGGCAATCCGGCTCTGTACTCGGCGGCCGGACTCGCCGCCCACCAGGAGCGGTTCGTGCACCTGCTGGAGCAACTGACCGTCGCCGACCCGCATCTGCCGCTGGCCGCGCACGCCGTCCCGACACCGTCCGAACGGGCCCTGGTCCTCGGCGAGTTCAACGACACGCGCCGCGCGGTGCCGCCGTCCACGCTCGTCGGGCCCATCGAGGCGCGGGCCGTGCGCACGCCGGACGCGACCGCGCTGGTGTTCCGGGACACGGTGCTGACGTACGGCGAACTCAACGCCCGCGCCAACCGTTTGGCCCGGCATCTGCAACAACTGGGCGCCGGGCCGGGGTCGGTGGTGGCGGTGTCGGTGCCGCGTTCGGCGGAGCTGGTCGTCGCGCTGCTGGCGGTGCTGAAGGCGGGGGCGGCGTATCTGCCGCTCGACCCGGAGTATCCGGCTCCGCGGCTGGCGTACATGCTCGCCGACGCGGCACCGGTGTGCGCGGTCACCGACCGTGCGGGGCGGCTGCCCGCGGGCACCGGGACGCCGCTGGTCGTCCTGGACGGGCTCGACGTGTCCGGGTACGCGTGGGTGAACCCGCCCCGGGCGCTGACTCCGGCGCATCCGGCGTACGTCATCTACACCTCCGGTTCCACCGGCCGCCCCAAGGGAGTCGTCGTCTCGCACGGGGCGATCGACAACCGGCTGCGCTGGATGCAGCACGCGTACGGGCTGACGGCCGGGGACCGGGTGCTGCAGAAGACGCCCTCGTCGTTCGACGTGTCGGTGTGGGAGTTCTTCTGGCCGCTGCGGCAGGGTGCGGCGCTCGTGGTCGCCGAGCCCGGCGGCCACAAGGACCCGGTGTACCTGGCCCGGCTGATCCGCGAACAGGCCGTCACCACCTGCCACTTCGTGCCGTCGATGCTCCAGGTGTTCCTCGCGGAGCCGGAGGCCGCCGCCTGCCCGGGGCTGCGGCGGGTGTTCTGCAGCGGCGAGGCCCTGCCGCGCGAGACGGCGACCGCCTTCGGACGGCTGCTGCCCGGGGCCCGGCTGCACAACCTCTACGGTCCGACCGAGGCCGCGGTGGACGTCTCCTACCACGCCTGCGCGCCGGACGGCGGCGGTCCGGTGCCGATCGGGCGGCCGGTGTGGAACACCCGGCTGTACGTGCTGGACGCGGCGCTACAACCCTGCCCTCCCGGAGTTCCGGGCGAACTGTACCTGGCGGGACGGCAGTTGGCGGACGGCTACCTGGGGCGCCCGGGGCTGACCGCGTCCCGGTTCACGGCCGATCCGTTCGGGACGCCGGGCGCGCTGATGTACCGCACGGGCGACCTGGCGCGCTGGACGGGGGAGGGCGAGGTCGAGTACCTGGGGCGCACCGACCACCAGGTGAAGCTGCGCGGGCAGCGCATCGAACTCGGCGAGATCGAGGCCGCGTTGGCGGCGCGCCCCGGCGTGGACGGCGCCTGCGCCCTGGTGCGGGCGGACCGGCTCGTCGGGTACGTGACCGGCACGGCCGATCCGGTGGCCGTACGGGAGGCGCTGGCACGGGAGTTGCCGGAGCACATGGTGCCGGCCGCGGTGGTCTCCCTGACCGCGTTCCCGCTGAGCCCCAGCGGCAAGCTGGAGCGGCGCGAGCTGCCCGACCCGGTGTTCGCCGCCGCGGGCGCCCGGCCCCCCGCGAGCCCCCAAGAGGCGGCGCTGACACGGCTGTTCGCCGAGGTGCTCGGGGTCGAGGGCACCGGGCCCGACGACGCGTTCTTCGACCTGGGCGGCACCTCCCTGCTCGCGGTGCGGCTCGTGGCGCGGATCCGGGAGGAGCTGGGGGCCGAGCTGACGATCGGCTCGCTCTTCGAGGCGCCCACACCCGCCGCGCTGGCCGCCCGGGTGCGCGGCGCGGACCCGGCGTCCGGGGACGCCCTGGACGTCGTCCTCCCGCTGCGCGCCGAGGGCGGGCGGACCCCGCTGTTCGCCGTGCACCCGGCGGGCGGCATCTCCTGGTGCTACGCGGGGCTCGCCGCCCGGCTGGGCCCCGGGCAGCCGGTGTACGGCATCCAGGCCCGCGGTCTGGTCCGGGACGAACCACTGCCGCGAACCTTGCAGGAGGAGGCGGTCGACTACGCCGAGCGCATCCGCGAGGTCCAACCGCGCGGCCCGTACCGGCTGTTGGGCTGGTCGGTCGGCGGGATCCTCGCGCACACCGTCGCCGTGCTGCTCCAACGGGCGGGCGAGCGGGTCGAGTTGCTCGCGCTGCTGGACGCCTTCCCGGCCGAGCAGTGGCGGGAGCGGCCCGCGCCGGAGGAGGGCGACGCGCTCACGGCGGTGCTGCGGATGGCGGGCTTCGAGCGGACGGCGGAACGCACCCGCGAGGACGTCCTGGCCACGCTGCGCCGAGCGGGCAGCCCGCTGGCCGGGCTCTCCGACCGCACCCTGTCGAAGATCGTCGACATCGTCCCCAACCACGCCCGCATGATGCGCGAGCACGAGCACCGGTCCTACGACGGCGACGTGCTGTTCTTCACGGCGGCGGCGCCGCGGCCGGAGGACTGGCTGACCCGCCGGGCCTGGCGGCCCCATGTGACGGGGGCGATCGTCAACCACGATCTCGACTGCACGCACCCGGAGTTGATGCGCGACGCGCACCTGGACGACGTCGCCGCCGTGCTCGCCGCCCGGCTGAAGGAGCTGGACGCGTGAGAGCGGCCACCGGGGCGTCCGCGGCGGGCGCCCCGGTGGCACGGTCAGCCGCCGGAGAGCAACTCCACGAGCCCGTCGGCGAGTTCCGTGCGCCAGCACAGGTAGTCGTGGCCGCCCTCGAACTCCCGGTAGGTGGCGTCGTCGTACCCCCTGGCCGCCAGGGTGTCGCGCAGGCGGCGGGCGGCGGGCAGGGCGACCCACTCCTGGGTGCCGAAGGAGAGCCGGAAGCGCACCGGTCGGCGCGGTCCGGCGGCGATGCGGGCGGTGAGCCACTCGGCGTCGGGTCCGACGGGCCACCAGAACGAGCCGGACTGCACCAGCGCGTTGCCGAAGCGGTGCGGGGCCGCGAGCGCGGCGTGGGCGGCGCCCAGTCCACCGAGGCTCTGCCCGGCGACGACCGTGCGCGCGGGGTCGCCCGTGATCGGCAGCCGCCCGGCGGCCCACGGCAGGAGTTCGCCGGTGAGGAAGGCGACGAACTCCTGCCGGCAGGTCAGTTCGGCCCAGCGGGTGGCGGCGTCCACGGAGTCCGGCAGGACCGCGGCCAGCGGCGGGAGGCGACCGTCGGCGACGAGGTTGTCGAGGAGGGTGGCGAGACCGAGTCGCTGCTGCCAGTGCTCGCCGTCGAGGAGTACGAGCACGGGGAGCGACTCCGTTGCGACAACGGCCTGTTCGGGCTGCTCCACCCGGACACCCGCAGCCGGTTCGTACAGCCATACGCGCCGGTGGCCGCCGAGGTGTGCACTCGGCAGTTCGTGTTCGGTCACCGTGCCCCGGGGGACGTCCGGCCGGGGCGTCCAGTCCACCGACCGCGGGGCGGCGGGCAGGGCGGCGTACGGGACCGGGGTGCCGTCCCAACGATGGGGCAGCGTACGGGTGTTGAGGGGGTCGGGGCGGCGCCGGGTGCGCAGCCACTGCCAGTACCCGGGGGTGTCCGGCGCGGGGCCGTCGCCGTCGTCGACGTAGAGGTCGTAGGTGCCGCGCCAGTCGTGGCGCAGTCGCAGGGTCAAGTGCCAGATGTCCGTGCCTGGTTGACGGTCCATCAGGTTGCCCTCGGGGGCGCGCGGGTCGCCGAGCTTGTTCGGCAGGGCCTGGACGGCGCGGGTGGCGGGGGTGCCGCGCCACAGGAACGTCACCGCCCTGTGGTCGGCGGCGCCGTGCGGGTCGGGGGCGAGCAGCGGGGTGCCCCGGCGGGCGGCCTCGGCCCAGAACGCCTCGACGCCGTCCGCTCCCGGCAGGGCGAACCCGGGCCGGGCGAGCCGGGGCAGGGGGTCCGGCCGGGGCAGCCCGGGCGGGTGTCGGGGTGTGTCCCGGGGCGGCGGCGCGGACTCGAACATGCGGGAGGGCTCCAGGGACGTACGACTCGACTTAGGTTCACCTTACCCAGCGCCCGCGCACGGGCGCCGCCGTCCGGCCCGCCGGACCCGTACGCCGCCGTACCTCGCCGTATGCCATCGCATACCGGCCGACCGGCCGACCCCGGCCCGGGTACCTCCCCGGCCCACCGGTTCCGTCCACGCCCCCACACGGCACACCAGACACCGTCAAGGAGACGTACACCGCATGCCTTCTCCCACCCGCACCATCCTCCGGACCGCCGCCACCGCCGTGGCACTCACCGCGACCGGCGCGCTCGCCCTGACCGCCACCGCGACGGCCGCCGAGCCGGCGAATACCGCACCGACGACCGCCGTCGCGAGCGCGACCCCGGCCGCGTCGGCCGTCACCGTCGCGCCGCTCGTGGCCGGGCTCTACCAGTC
This sequence comes from Actinobacteria bacterium OK074, assembly GCA_001298575.1. Classification (GTDB taxonomy): domain Bacteria; phylum Actinomycetota; class Actinomycetes; order Streptomycetales; family Streptomycetaceae; genus Streptomyces. The sequence continues at coordinate 22,095 of LJCV01000294.1, read as the reverse complement.
CGCGTACTCCGAGCGGAACCACGTCCTGTGGGCCACCGCCGCCACCGGCCGCCCGCCGGTCACCAACTCCGCGCTGCTGAAGGTGGATCCGCGCACTCTCGCCGTCGAGGCCACGTACACGCCGCCGGTGACCGACACCGCGACCGGCGCCGTCGAGGCGGTGTACGGCATCGCCGTCGACGACGAGCACAACACCGTGTGGACGACCAACACCCGGAACAACACCGTCGCCGTCTACAGCCAGCGCACCGGCGCACACCTGGCCACCCTGCCGAACGTGGCGCACGCGCGCGAGATCGTCGTCGACGAGCGGCACGACACGGTGTGGGCGAGCGGTTTCGGCGACGGCACGCTCGTGGCCTTCGACTCCCGCGACTTCCAGGAGAAGCAGCGCGTCACCGTCGACGGGGCGAGCCCGACCGGGCTCGCCGTGAACGAGCGGACCGGCACGCTGTACGCCGCCGACCTCGGCGGCGACCGGCTCATCGAGGTCACGCCGGGTTCGACGACGCCGGCGTTCGTCCCGGCCGGGGACGGCCCGATCTCCGTCGCGCTGTCCGCGGACGGCCGCACCGCCTACACCGCCGACCAGAGCGGCGGTGGCATGTCGGTCGTCGACCTGCGCACGGACACCGTCACGAAGTCGGTGCCGACCGGGGCGGGTTCCCTGTCCGTGGCCGCCGACCCGCGCTCCGGTGACGTCCTGGTCGTCAACCGTACGGCGGCCACCGTCTCGGTCGTCGACCCGGCGGCGGGCACGGTCGTGGAAACCGTGGCCACCGGCGCCGGCCCCAACCACGTGGAGGTCGCCGACGGCACCGCCTACGTGGTCGACAAGTCCGGCGCCGGTCCCGCGGGCGAGGACCGGCTGACGCGCATCCGCCTCGCGCGCGGGTAACTCCGGCCGCCGGCAGGGCGAGACCGGGGGACGCGGGGGCGAAATCCCGCCACCCGGCTCGTCACTCCCCCGGTCTCCCCATTTACCCCGGTCGGCGCGATACGCGCCGACCGGAGTAAATGGGGAGACTGTCCCACGCGACACGAGAAAGGCGCCCCGACCGTTCCCCACTCGCCTTCCAGCGGATTTTCAGCTGGTTTTCAGCGCGTTTTCACCACGCCCTTCACCAGGCGGTCTTCTGCGCCGCGAAGAACTTCGTGAAGAAATCCACCTTCGCGTCGTCCGCGAGGGCGGTCGTGCCGAAGGTGTCCCCCAGTTCCATGGTGGTCGCCGAGCGGCGGTTCGCGGCGGGCCAGGTGGCCAGGCCCTTGCCGTTGGGGTCGCCGTGGGTCGCGAAGTTGACGACGTAGTCGGACAGGGTGTCGGCGATCGCCGTGTCCGCGTCGGTCCAGGGCGTGTCCGGGGTGGCGTACAGGTTGTTGAAGACGTACTGGATCTCCGAGCCGTGGTAGGCCCCCCGATCGGCTCCGCCGCCCGTGCTGGGCGGCGCGTGCTCCCAGTAGTACGTGAACACGGGGCTCTTGGCCGTCCTCGCCCACTCCTGGGCCCACAGCGCGGAGGAGACGCGCGAGCCCTCGCGGGCGGAGGCGTTGCGGGCCTCGCCCGCCTCCGTGTCGGTGGTGGCCGGGTACAGCTTCAGGAACTCGTCCGCCAGGTCGCCGTACTCGCTCTCCGCGGTGCTGTCGTAGTCCGCGAGTGTGACGGTGGGCACCGGCTCGGCGCCGTTCTCGTCCTTGTTGTTGCCGCCCATGACCGGCACGTCGTGCACGTGTCCGCCGGCCAGGGCCTCCTCGTACGTCCACGGTTTGACCCAGCCGTCGAGGACCGGGCGGAACAGCGGCGGGTTGCCGTTGACGGGCCCGCTGACGGTCGTGTCGCTGTCGTTCTGGTCGGCCGTCAGCGTGTCCACGGACAGGGCGCGCAGTTCCGCGAGGGTGGTGGCGCCGAGCTTCGTGGCGTACGCAGTGCCCTGGCTCTCCGCGGAGTCCAGGGTCGGGCGGTAGGAGGCCGCGAGCGCCGCGATCTCCGGGTCGCGCGAGGTGCGCAGGGCCGCGCTCTCGGAGAGGGCCCGGTGGAACAGGCCCTTGGCGAGCGGCGAGTAGATCAGGTCCCCGACGGAGGCGCCGCCGGCCGACTGCCCCGCGATGGTCACCCGGTCCGGGTCCCCGCCGAACGCGGCGATGTTGCGCCGCACCCACTTCAGGGCCGCGATCTGGTCGAGCAGCCCGTAGTTGCCGGACGAGTCGTGGCCCGACTCCTCGCTCAGCTCGGGCGTGGAGAGGAAGCCGAGCACGCCGGTGCGGTAGTTGAACGTCACCACGACCAGGCCCTTGGCGGCCAGCCCGGCGCCGTCGAAGGTGGGGTCCGAGCCGTAGCCCAGGACGAACCGGCCGCCGTAGATCCAGACGAGGACCGGGCGCTTCTCGCCCGAACTCGTCGCGCCCGTCCAGACGTTCAGGTTGAGGCAGTCCTCGCCCGTCGTCACGGTCGACGAGCCCATCACGCTCTGCGGGCACACCTCGCCGAAGGTGTCCGCGGTGCGCACGCCCGCCCAGGACGCGGGCGGCTGCGGCGCGCGCCAGCGGTTCTCGCCGGCGGTGGAGGCCGCGAACGGGATGCCCTTGAAGACCGTGACGCCGTCGAGGGCGGCGCTCACGCCGGAGACCAGCCCGGTGTCGATGCGGACGGGGCCCGTCAGCGCGGTCGCGGTGTTCTTCGTGGCACCGGTCCCGGCCGCGGAGGAGGTGGAGGACGATGCCGCGGACGCGGCGGTCGCGCCGCCGGCCAGTGCCGCCGCCGCGGTGACGGTCAGGGAACGGCCCAGAAACGTCCGCCGGTCCGGTCGGCCCGCGGTCGGCCGGTGGGGGGTCGGAGAAATCATCGCGATCCCTCCAGGTTGTCCATACGACCATGCGGTCCATTGATCTGGGGCATTGCTCTCCCTGTTTGCATGCTTTCGCATATGAATCATGTCGCCAACAATCGTCAACGATATTGTCAACCGACACCGCACGTACATAAGGATTCACTGAAAGCAACCTGAGAGTTTTTCGGCCATCTCACAGGTTCGAACGACCGTGTTACGATCGCCCCCGAAATCGACAGGAATCCTGACGATCAGAGCCCCCTGGAGATGCCCATGTCGATCCTGGCCCGGCCCGCGGTGGCCACGCGTGTCGCCAGGACCATGCAGCGCCTGACGCAACTCGCGGCCCGGCGTAGCAGCGGCCCCGGTTCCGCGGCCGCATGGCGCGCACGCCTGCCCGAATACCCGGGCGACACCGGCGAGTTGACGGTGCCGACCGCCGTCGCCCCGGCCCGGGTCGTGGTGTACCGGCCCAAGGACGCGGCCAACCCGCCGGTCTACGTCAACTTCCACGGCGGCGGCTTCGTCATCGCGGACATCGAACTCGACGACGCGCTGTGCCGGATGCTGGCCGCGGAGGCGGGCGTGGTGGTGCTCAACGTCGACTACGTCGTCGCCCCGCAGCACCCGTTCCCCGCGCCGCCGCGGCAGGCGTACGAGATCGTCCGCTGGGTGGCCGAGCACGGCGGCGAGCACGGCTGGGACGGCGGCAGGATCGTGGTGGGCGGGCAGAGCGCGGGCGGCGGTCTCGCCGCCGCGGTGGCCCGGCAGGCGCTGGAGGAGGGCGGCCCCGCCCTCGCGCTCCAGGTCCTGCACTACCCGCCGCTGGACCTCGCCACCGGGGCCCGCGACAAGCGGGCCGCCATCGCCAAGCCGATGCTGCGGCCCTGGATGGCGGACGTGTTCGACTCCTCCTACCTGCCGGACCCGCGGCTGCGCACGGACCGGCTGGCCTCGCCCGCCCACCCGTCGGACACCGCGGACCTGACGGGGATCGCCCCGGCGTTCGTCGTCACGGCGGAGTACGACCTGCTGCGGTCGGAGGCCGTGCGGTACGCCGAGCGCCTGAAGAAGGCGGACGCGCTGGTCGAGCACCACGACGTCCTCGGTGTCGACCACGGCTACGACACCAAGGACGTGGACAAGGCCCGCGAGGTGTACGCCCTGATCGCGGAGCAGGTACGAAGGGCCGTCGGCCCGTCGGCGCCGAGCGACTCCTGACCCAGGGGCCGCCCCCGGCGGGATCCGGTGACCGCGGGGCCCTGGGGCACCGCGGTCACCGGCGCCGCCCGCTGATCACGGCCGAACTCGGGGCCACGGGCCCCTGACCGATCGCTCACGGCCCCCGACCGGCCCGATCCGCGGGACATGTGCTCCTCCCGCCGTCAGGCGGCCGGAGTCGGCTCCGGCGGTGTGATGCCGAAGCGGCCCGCCGCCTCGGTCAGTTCGCGCCACACCTTGGGTGCCACGGGTACACCCTTCGCGCCACGCCCCTCGGCCACCTTGGCGCTGCGCTCGCCGGGGTAGAAGACGCCCTCCGCGCCGTCCGCCGGCGGCAGCGCCTTCAGCGTGCTCAGGGTCGCGTCGACGGCCGCGGTGAACGCCTCCGGGTCGCCGAAGGCCGCCGGGTCGATGGCGATGAGCAGCGCGTTCTGGCGGTGCTTGCGGCCCTGCGGGTCGTCCGAGTGGAACGCGGCGAAGATCGGCGCCCCGACCAGCACACTGGTCAGCAGCTCGAACGCGATCGACATGCCGGACCCCTTGGCGCCGCCCAGCGGCAGCGGCATGACCGCCTTGTCCGGATCCGTCGTCGGCGTGCCGTCCTCGGTGGCCGCAGCGCCCTCGGGCAGCGGGGTGCCGCTCGCCTTGGCCTGGCGGATCTTGCCCAGCGCGATGGTCGCGGTCGCCATGTCCAGCACCAGCGGTGCGTGCTCGTTCGCGGGTACGGCGATGGCGAGCGGGCTGGTCGCGACGGCGGGGCCCTTGACGCCGGTGTAGCCCATGTTGGGCATCCCGGCGACGAAGCCGATGCCGACCAGGCCCTGTTCGGCGATCCGCGAGACGTAGTAGCCGATCGCGCCGGTGTGCACGGTGCGGCGCACGCCCACGGAGGCGATGCCGGTCGACCTGGCCCGCCGCACCGCCTCGTCGGCGGCGGCGCTGAGCGCGACGGGGCCGGGCGCCCGGTCGGCGTCCAGGACGGCGGTGCCCGGGGCGGAGGACTCCACGGTGATGTCGGGGTCGGCGTTGGCCACGCCCTTGGCGAGGAGTTCGAGGTAGGCGGGAACGCGTGCGGTGCCGTGGGAGTCGACGCCGCGCTGGGCGGCCCACACGAACACGTCGGCGGTGGTACGGGCGTGCTCGGGACCGAGCCCGCCCTTTTCGAGGAGGGCGGCCGCGAAGGTGCGCAGGTCCTCGGCGGGGACCAGGACCTTGCCCGGCTTGGGCGTCGGTGTGTCGGTCATGGTGGCGGAAGCCTCCTGGGTCAGCGGGTGACGAGTACGTCGACGACGGCGGTGGTGCCGCCCGCCACGGCCTTGAGCGCGCGCTCGAGGGCGGGGGCGAGGGCGTCCGTGGTGTCGACGGTCTCGGTGTGCATGCCGAAGGGCTCGGCGAACTGGGCGAGCCGGGGCAGCCGGTGCAGGTCGGTGCCGAGCCACTCGCCGGTCTCGGCGGCGGCGCCCTCGGGGTAGAAGCGGCGGTGGTTGAGGTTCATCGACTTGTAGACGCGGTTGTTGAACACCACGATCAGCAGCGGCAGTTCGTACGCCTTGGCGGCGTCGTAGGACTGGATGACCGGGTTGTAGGTGAACGCGCCGTCGCCGATGGTGAGGACCACGGGCCGTTGTTTCGCGGCGAGTTTGACGCCGAGCGCGACCGCGATGCCCTGGCCGAGGCCGCCCTGGACGTAGAAGTACGAGTCGGGGGCGTCGGTCCGGAGGTGGCGCTTGACCACGCGGCTGTGCGTGATGGTCTCGTCGACGACGATGCCGTCCTGCCCGTCGAGCAGGGTGCGCAGGGTCGCGGCGACGAGCACCGGGTCGATGCCCTTGGCGTCGGCGGCCTTTGCCTCGGCGGCGGCGATGGCGGTCTGTTCGGCGGCGTGCCGCTCCTCCTGCGCGGCGCGGCGGACGGCGACGGCGCCCTCGTCGAGATCCTTCGCCCGCTTGGCCAGCTGGCGCAGGGTGTTGGCGACGTTGCCCTCCAAGTACGTGTCCGCGAACAGGACTTGGTAGACGACGTGCGGGCGCTGCGGGACCTCGTCGATGACGACGACGGCGGCCTTGGCGGGGCGGCGCGAGGGCGGGTAGAAGGGCGCCCGGCAGTTGACGAGGAGGATCAGGTCCGCCTCGTCGATCCAGGGTCCGATGTCGCTGCCCGCGTGCAGCGGGTGGGTGCGCGGGAAGTTGCCGCAGACCGCCGAGTCGGGCTCGACGACGGGGATGTTCCACGCCTCGGCGAAGGCGACGAGCGCCTCGAAGCCGCCCGCCTCGCGCCCGGCCGTCTCGGTCACGATCACGGGGTTCTTCGCCTCACGGATCAGCCGCGCGACCGGGTCGACCTCCTCGGGCGAGCTGTGCGTGGAGCCCGGCGCGACGATCGGCTTGGCCTCGCGGCCGTCCCACTCCTCCAGGAGGATCTCCAGGGGGATGTTCAGGTAGGCCGGTCCCGCCGGGGCCCGCCAGGCCAGCTCCGCCGCCCGGGTGACCATGGTGGGCAGGGTGTGCACGCTGGCGGCCTCGGTGGACCACTTGGTGAACGGCTGCGCGATCTGGTGCGGGCCGCCCACGATGGACAGGTTGCGGTACCACTGGCCGCCGGGGTCCTTGCCGGGCCCGTCGCCGTAGGTGGCGGACTCGGAGGAGGTGACCACCATCGGGACGCCCGCGAGCAGCGCCCCGTGCACGGCCATGGACCCCTGGAGCAGCCCGGGGGCCGCGTGCAGCAGCACGCCCTGCGGGCGCCGCCTCACGAGCCCGTAGCCGGTGGCCATGCCGACGGCGACGGTCTCGTGGGTGAGGTCCAGGTACGCCGGGCAGTTCTCCCCGTCGCGGTGGTGCCGGGCGAGGGACTCCCACACCGGGGCCCACTCGGACCCCGAGGAGCAGAAGATGTAGTCGGCTCCGACGGCGGTGAAGGCGGATACGAGAGCGTCGCCGCCGTCGGCGCCAGGAGAGTTGGTGGTGTCGGTCATCTCTCGTGTTTCCTCAGCCCTCGATCGGCCAGTTCAGGACCTCGGAGATGCCGCGGCCCAGGATCCATTCAAGCTCCTCGGGCGTGAAGTCCCAGTGCTTGGTGAACTGCTCGATCGTGTCGGTGTAGGTGATGCCGTGGCCGAGCAGGCGGGTGATGTCGGTGCCGTAGAAGCAGCGCTGCGGACCCATCTTGTCGACCATCTCGCGCACGTACTTCTGGATGTTGTTGTTCGGGAAGGGCTGCGTGGAGTAGCCCGGCAGCGCCGAGACCTTCACGTAGATGTTGGGGTGGACGGCCAGGTCGGCGGTCTCCTGGACCCAGTAGCCGATCGCGTCGTCGACGCAGCGGGCCATGATGCCCATGTGGTCGATGATGATCTTCAGTTCGGGGTGCTTGGCGGCGATCTCGCCGAGTTCGCGCTTCCAGATCGGGGCGTGGACCATCGTCGGGATGCGCAGTTCCTCGGCGATCGGCCAGTACCAGTCGTTGGTGCCGTCGATCATCCAGTTGCGGTCGATGGGCCGGTGAAAGGTCAGCCGGGTGCCTTTGACGTGCGGGTTCTCGGCGAAGTCCTTCAGCATGGCCTTGCCCTCTTCGGGCTTGTTCTGCGGGATGCGGGCCATGATGCCGAAGCGGTCCGGGTGCGCCTCGCACGCCTCCAGGGCGTAGTCGATGCGGTCGCCCTCCCAGGACGGCGGCAGGATCAGCGCGCGGTTGACGCCCGCCTCGTCCATCAGTTCGAGGGCCTCCTCGTAGGAGAAGGGGTCCTCGCGGTGTCCGTTGAGGCGGATCCGCTCGCGAGCGCCGGGGACCCAGGGGCGGTCCGGGGTCTCTTCCTTCCAGATGTGGATCTGCGTGTCGACAACGAACATGTCCGGGCTCTTTCTCTCGGCGGCTTGTCGGTGTTGCTGCGGCGGTACGGGAGGAACGCTAGGCGGGCGGTGGGGTCTTGCGGAGTCCTCGGCGTGCAAGCACTTGTTGCGCGGAAGTGCGCCGTACGCAGGGCATTTTCAGATTGCGCGGACGGTCTGGCCGCATCGCGCTCACGCCGTGTCGAAGACGGCGCCGACGATGTGCTCGGCGATGGCCATGGAGGCGGTGGCGGCCGGCGAGGGCGCGTTGCGCACGGCGGTGATCCGGCCCACCTGGTGGATGCGGAAGTCGTCCACGAGGGTGCCGTCGGGATCGAGTGCCTCGACGAGGACGCCCGCGCCGCCGCGTACAACGTCGGAGACCCCGACGCCGGGGATGTACAGCCCCGCGTCCTTCATGAAGGCCGTGCGGGACAGGGAGCCGCGGTACTCCTTGACGCCGGTCTTCCAGTGCTGCGCGGCCATCCGCCAGGTGCCGGGGTAGGCGGCGAGCCCGGCGAGGTCCCTGACGGAGACCTTCCCGAGCCTGTAGCCCTCCCGGGCCAGCGCCAGGACGGCGTTCGGGCCGACTTCTACGGAGCCGTCGACGCGCGGAGTGAAGTGGACGCCGAGGAAGGGGTACCGCGGGTCCGGCACCGGGTAGACGAGGCCGCGCACCAGGCCCGTGCGCTCCGGTTTGAGGAGCATGTACTCGCCGCGGAAGGGGATGATCCGCGGTTCCCTCTTGTCCTGGGCTAGCTGGGCGACGGCGTCGGAGTGCAGGCCCGCGCAGAGGATCAGCCGGTCGACGCGGACGCGTTCCTGCCCGGATCCCACGTCGATGCCCCCGGGGACGTTGGTGATCGAGGTGACGGGGAAGCCGAGCCGCACCTCTCCCCCGGACGCCTCGATGTCCTTGGCGAACTCCCGCGCGACCGCCGGGTAGTCGGTGATCGCGGTGCGCGGCGAGTGCAGCGCCGCGACACCGCCCGCGTGCGGTTCGATCTCCTTGATCTCGGCCCGGGAGATCTTCCGCAGCTCGGGCACGTGGTTGTTGCGGGCCCGCTCGTAGAGGTCGTTCATCCGGCCCAGCTCGTCCTCGCGCACCGCCACGACGAGCTTGCCGATCTCGTCGTAGGGCAGCCGCCGGTCCTGGCAGTACTCGCGCAGCAGGGACACGCCGCGCACGCACAGGGCGGCCTTGAGGCTGCCGGGGGCGTAGTAGAGGCCGGCGTGCACGACACCCGAGTTGTGGCCGGTCTGGTGGGCGGCGACCTCGTGTTCCTTCTCCAGGACGACGACGCGGGTGCCGGGGCGGCGCTGCGCGATGTCCCGGCCGACGGCGAGACCGAGGATTCCGGCGCCGACGATGCCGACGGTCTCGTCAGCCATGGGGTGTCTCCGTTCGGGTGCCTGCGCGCGCAGGGGTCGTGCGGGCCGTCATGCGCCGTAGTGGATGGCGACGGTCTTGACCTTGGTGTAGAAGTGCAGCGCCTCCGTACCCTGCTCCTTGAACGGCGAGCCGGAGTCCCGGAAGCCGCCGAACGGGTGATGGACGTCCCAGCCGGGCGTGGTGAGGTTGACGGCGATCTGGCCGCAGTCGACGTCCTCGGCGAAGCGGTGGGCGGCGCCCAGGTCCCGGGTGAAGACGGCGGCGGCGAGGCCGAAGTCGGAGTCGTTGACGACGGCGACGGCCTCGTCGAAGGAGTCGACCGCGAGCAGCGCCACGACCGGGCCGAAGACCTCCTCGCGCCAGATGTCCGTGTCGCGGGTGACCTCCAGGACGGTCGGCTGGACGTAGCAGCCGTTGGCCAGCCGCTCCTCGGCCGGACGGCCGCCGCCCGCCAGGACGGTCGCGCCCTGCTTGACGGCGCCCTCGATGTCGGCGAGCACGCCGTCGCGCTGCCGGGGGCTGGACAGCGGCCCCATCGTCGTACCGTCGTCGAGGCCCGGGCCCAGGCGCAGCGTGGCGACCTCCGCGAGGAGCAGCCGGGTGAACTCCTCCTTGACGGCGCTGTCGACGACCACGCGGCTGGTGGCGGTGCAGCGCTGTCCGGCCTGGCCGAAGGAGGCGGCGGCGACCGTCTTCGCGGCCTTGGGGACGTCCGCGTCGGCGAGGACGACGGAGGCGTTCTTGCCGCCGAGTTCGCCCTGGAAGCGGACGTTGCGGCGGGCGAAGCGCTCGCGCAGCTGCTCGCCGACGGCGTTGCTGCCCGTGAAGGTGACCGCGGCGATCCGCGCGTCGCCGAGCAGGGCGTCGCTGATCTGCGAGGTGCGGCCGACGATCACGTTGAGGACCCCGGCGGGCAGGCCCGCGTCGTGCAGGGCGCGCGCGAAGTGCAGCACCGACAGCGGTGTCTCGGTGGCCGGCTTGATCACGACGGCGTTCCCGGCGGACAGCGCGGGCGCGAGCTTGCGGGCCGGGGTGATCAGCGGGTCGTTCCACGGGGTGATCGCCAGCACGATCCCGACGGGCACCTGCTGGGCGCTGGTACGGGTGTCGGGCCGGACGTCGTTGAGGAGGGTGCCGTAGCCGCCGCGGCCGACGAGGGCGGCGTAGTACTCCAGGAAGTCGGCGGCCTTGACGGTCTCGCCGCGGGCCTCGGCGCGGGTCTTGCCGTTCTCGGTGGCGACGTCGGCGGCGATGTCGTCGGCGCGTTCCCGCAGCAGCTGCCCGGCCCGGGTCAGGATCGCGCCGCGCTCCAGCGGGTTGGTGCGGCGCCAGACGGCGAACCCCTGCTCGGCGTGGTCGTAGGCACGGGTCACGTCGGCCGGGCTCAACGCGGGCACGCGCGCGAACGGCTGCCGTACATCGGCCGGGTCGTGGACGTCGATCCACTCGCCGGAGGCCACCCACTCTCCGCCGGAGAGCGTTTCCAGGGTTCGCATCACGATCACTTCTCTCGTCGTCTCGTCCGCGGTGCGGGGCCGCGGTTGAGCAGCTGGCACGGGCCCAGGCCCGGGTGCCTCGGGGCAGACGGGAATGAGGCGACGGGGCCTGGGCGCCAAAGCGACGAAACACGACGTGGGGGTGCGGGTACCAGCCCCGCGGGGGAACACATTGCTTGCGTTCCGCGCGCGTCGCCCATCAGGGGGTTCGTGCTGGAATCGAGGGGCACGATCCCGAACACGATCCGGAGGAACCTGATGGCTTTCGCTGTCGTCGCCCACTACCGGTGCGAGCCCGCCGACGAGGCCACCGTCCGCGCCGCCCTGCTGAAGATGCGCGAACACACCCTGGCCGAGCCCGCGAACCAGGCGTACGTGGTGCACGCGGAGGCCGACGCGCCGGGGAGCTTCGTGCTGTACGAGCAGTACGCCGACAGGGCGGGCTTCGAGGCGCACCGGGAGTACGGCCACTTCCAGGAGCTGGTTGTCGGCACCGTGCTGCCGCTGCTGAAGGAGCGGACGGTGACCTTCGCGGAGGTGCTGTGAGGCGCGCACACGCCGAGCGGGGCCGGGACAACGAAGTCCCGGCCCCGCTCCGTATGTCCGTCGTCCGTCAGAACTCGTTGCCCCAGCAGTAGCGGGCCAGCACCTCGACGTGGACCAGCTTGCGGCGCTGGTCCTCGGCGCTCGTCAGCGGCCGGTCGGCGACGTCCGCGAAGCCGCGGGAGGGCGAGATCGCCATGTCCTCCAGGTCCTTGACCTCGGCGGCGGCGTCCACCCGGGCCATCACCGTGTCGATGTCCTCCGGTGCGGGCGCCGCCGGGTCGACGACCCCCAGGCACGCGTCCCGGTCCTCCGGCAGCGCCTTGAGCAGGTCCAGTTCGGCGGCGGTGCCGCGGTCGTAGGGCAGCACCCAGCGGTCGGCGGGGACGGCCGCGTACAGCCGCTCGGCCCGGGCCCGGTCCACGGCGGCGGGGGCGCGCCAGCCGGGGCAGACGCCGATGCGGACGCCTTCGGGGCGCTCGTCGAGCCGGACCGCGAGGGCGTCGACGGCGAGGGCGTCCTCGTAGGACAGCGCGGCTGTTGCGGGCACGGCCGCCGGGTCGGTGGCCGTGTGGGCGAGCAGGAGCGGGTTGTTGAGCTGGATGAGGCGGACGCCGCGCGCGACGAGGAGTTCGATCTCCGCCTGGATGATCTCGGCGAGGGCCTCGCCGAGTTCGCGGGCCGAGGCCGGGCCGCCGGAGGCCGCGGCGGCGGGGTCGAAGGTGGTGGCGGCGAGGTAGGCCGGGGACGGCAGGGACACCTTCGGGGCGATCAGCGTCAGTCCGGCCAGTGTGCCGGCCCAGTCGGCGAGCAGCGGGCCGTTCGCCTTGGGCAGGGCCTCGGCGACCCAGCGGGTGAGGCCGTCGGCGTCCTTCTGCGTCGTGCGGCGGAAGCCGGAGACGTTGTCGAGGACCGCGCCGCGGAAGTCCTCGCGGGGGAAGTCGCCGTCGGTGACGACGGTGGAGCGCAGTCCGCGCTGGAGGGCGACGGCCTCCTTGACGGCCTGCTGTTCGGCCGCGTGCAGGGCCTCGGGGTCGCCGGCCGCGCGGGCGGCGACCAGCTCCGCGGGGCGGACCAGGCTGCCGTGGTGGTCGATGCGGTAGTTGAACGTGTCCGCCATGGTGCTCAGTCCTTTCCGGCCGGCTTGCCCGCGACTCCCCAGGCGGCGAACTCCAGTTCGTAGCCCAGGGATTCGAGAACGTCGTCGGCGAGCTGCTGGTCCTCGTCCGCGGTGCCGCCGGCGATGCCGAGGCCGCGGATGATCTCGCCGTCCTTCTTGATGGTCATGCTGCCCTCGGTGGCCATGATCGGCAGGGCGGCGCCGGGGAGTTGGGAGAGCTGGGAGAAGAACACCGGCTGGCTCTCCTGCCACTTCTTGAGCATCTTGCCGGGCCGCTGCATGACGGCCGCGGTGTACGCCTTGGCGCGGGCGATGTCCGGGGTGAGCGGGCGGGCCCCGTCCGCCCGGCGGATCGCGACGACGAAGCCGCCGGCGTCCACGACCGCGACGCTCACCGCCTTGCCGAGCGCCTGGGCCCGTTTGTGGGCGGCGTCGATGATCTCTTCGGCGGCGTCGAGGGTGAGGCTGCTCATGCTGCTTCCTTCGGTGCGGTGAGGGTGCGGCGCAGCTGGGCGACGGCCGCGTTGTACTGCGCGGGCACCTCCCAGTACATGGAGTGCGGGGCGCCGGGGACGATCTCCAGGTGGGAGCCGTCGAGGAGTTCGTGGGCGCGGGTGACGGTCTTGACGCCGAGCACCGCGTCCTTCTCGCCGGCGAGGAAGGCGACCTTGACGCCGGAGCCCCGGATGTCGTCCAGGGAGGGCCCGTTGGTGTCGAGGTTGCGCAGGTCGGCCATCTTGGCGACGTTGAAGGTGCCCATCTGCTGGAACAGGAAGGTCAGATCGGGCCGCGACCGCTGGAACTCCTTGGTCAACAGCCGGTCGATGACCGGGAGTTTGACGGCTTCGGCGCGGTCGGCGGCGGCCAGCTCCTTCAGCTCGGGGTGGCTGATGCCGCCCAGTGAGTGGCCGAGGACGACGGAGCCCACCCGCTCGGGTCGCAGCAGCCCGGCCCTGAGCGCGGCCACCGAGCCGATGGACTGGCCCACCAGCATGGCGTCGGTGAGGTCCTCGGCGTCCAGGACGGCCACGACGTCGCCGGGGAAGTCCTGTCCGTCGAACTCGGCCATGCTCGAATCGGACTTGCCGAAGCCGCGCAGGTCCACCGTGACGACGGTGAACTCCTCGCGCAGCGCGGCCACTTGCTGCCACCAGGCGGCGTGGTGTCCGCCGCTGCCGTGCACGAACAGGATCGCCGGACCGCTGCCGTGGCGCTCGTAGTAGATGGATGTGCCGTCGGAGTCGGCGATGGGCATGGGGGAGGTACTCCTAGCGGGGCTCGGGGGTGTGAACTCCTGGTGGCGGTCGGTCAGTCGCGGCGCTTGGCGTGGTAGACCAGCTCGATCATGGTGTGGTCGGGGTCGTGGATGTAGCAGAACTTCGACTGGTTCTCGGGGCGTTCGATGGGCCGGGTGTGCCGGATGCCCAGCTCCTTGAGGTGGCCGAGGAAGTCCTCCCAGTCGTCGACCTCGACGGCGAAGTGGTAGGGCGCCATCCGGTCCATCTCCTCGACCGGGGTGAAGTGCAGGTCGAAGTTGCCGCGGGTCATCAGCACCACGCGGGTGTTGGACTTGGGCTGGATCCGCTTCATGCCGAAGACCTTCGTGTACCACTCGGCGGTGCGGTCCGGATCGGTGGTGGGGAAGTTGACGTGATGGATGTAGCGCGGTTCCTTGCTCATGCTCGGTTCCCTTCGAGTTGTACGGGGTTGGACAGCACGCCGATGCCGCTGATCTCGACGTCCACGGTGTCGCCGGGCTGGAGTTGACAGGTCGACTCGGCGCCCATCCACAGCACGTCACCGGGGTTGAGGGTGATGTACCGGGTGATCTCGACGATGTGGTCGAAGGGGTCGAAGACCATGTCGCCGGTCGGGAAGGACGCCCGTTCCTCGCCGTTGACCCGCAACGTGGTCGTCTGCGCCAGCGCGTCGACGTCCGTCTCGATCCAGGGACCCATCGGTTTGAAGGTGTCGCTGTTCTTGCTGCGCCAGAAGGTGCGGTCCTGGTGCTGCCAGGCGCGGGCGCTGACGTCGTTGCCGATGGTCCAGCCGAAGACGGCCGCGCGCGCCTGGTCGTGGGTGGCGTGCCGGACCGTACGGCCGATGACGGCGACGAGCTCCGGTTCGGCCTCGAAGCGGCCCTCGACCTCGACGGGCTTGACGATGGGCGAGCCGTGGCCGGTGAGCGCGTTGTTGGCGCGGTAGCCGACCTCGGGGCGCTCGGGGGTGGCGGCCTGGGCGTGGGCGATGTGGCGGGGGGAGTTGTAGCCGACCGCGTAGAAGACGGGCGGCACGACCGGTGGCAGCCAGACGGCGTCGGCGCGCGGCACCGTGCCGAGGACCTGGGGGTCGCCCTCGATCGGGGAGTCGGACAGCAGTTCGACGTCGGTCTCCCCCACGCGGCCCCAGACCGCCCGGCCGCCCACCGACACGCGCGCGTACCTCATGGCGTTCAGCCCGCCAGCAGGTGGGAGACGCGCTTGGTGACCAGGTAGGCGTCGAGGGCCTCGGGTCCGCCCTCCCGGCCGTAGCCGCTGTCCTTGACGCCGCCGGAGGGGGCCTCGTGGACCGAGCCGCCGCAGTGGTTGATGGACAGGATCCCGGCCTCCAGTCCCGCGGCGAGCTTCTCGGCGGTGGCCGCGGACCGCGTGAAGCCGTACGCGGCCAGGCCGTAGGGCAGTCCGTTCGCGACGGCCAGGGCGTCGTCGAGGTCGGTGAAGGGGACGATGGGCGCGAGCGGGCCGAAGGGTTCCTCGTGCAGCAGTTCCGCGTCCGCCGGTACGTCGGTGAGGACGGTCGGGGCGAAGAAGTACCCGGCGCGGTCGGGGCGTTCGCCGCCGGTGAGGATCTTGGCGCCCTTGGCGACGGCGTCGGCGGTGAGGCGTTCCATGGCCTTGAGGCGGCGTTCGTTGGCGAGGGGGCCCATCTTCGTGCCCTCGGCCAGGCCGTCGCCGACCACGACCGCCTCGGCGGCCTTCACGAACTCGGCGGTGAAGTCCTCGACCAGGCTCTCGTGGACCAGGAAGCGGCTGGGCGAGGTGCACACCTGTCCGGCGTTGGCGAACTTGGCCTGCGCGGCCCTGCGGGCGGCCTGGACGGGGTCGGCGTCGGCGCACACGATCACCGGGGCGTGGCCGCCCAGCTCCATCAGCGAGGGCTTCATGACCTTGCCGGCCTCGGCGGCCAGCAGCTTGCCGACCGGGACCGAGCCGGTGAAGGCGACGATGCGGATGATCGGCGAGGCGATGAGGTGCGCGGAGACCTCCGCGGGCTCGCCGAAGACGAGGTTGAGGACCCCGGCGGGCAGGCCCGCGTCCGCGTAGCAGCGGACCGCGGCGGCGGCGGTGGCGGGGGTCTCCTCGGAGCCCTTGATGACGATGGAGCAGCCGGCCGCCAGCGCGGAGGAGATCTTGCGGTTGGGGCCGCCGACGGGGAAGTTCCACGGCACGAAGGCGGCGACGGGACCGATGGGCTCGCGCCGCACGGTCAGCACGGTGCCCGGCGCCGAGGGGATGATGCGGCCGTAGGCGCGCAGGGCGTCCTCGGCGTGCCAGCGCAGGGTCTCGGCGGTGCGGCGGGCCTCGCCGGTGGACTCCGCGAGCGGCTTGCCCTGCTCCAGCGTCATGACGCGGCCGATCTCGGCGGCGCGTTCGGCGATCAGGTCGGCGGCCTTGTGCAGGATCGCGGCGCGCGCGGCTATGGGCGTCTCGCGCCAGACCTTGAAGCCCGTCTCGGCGGCGGCGAGGGCGCGGTCGAGGTCGGCGGCGGTGGCCAGGGGTACTTCGCCGATCACCTCCTCGGTGGCCGGGTTGACGATCGGGGCGCTCGCGCCGGTGCCGCCCTGACACCACTCGCCCGCGATGTACAGGCGGACGGCGGGGTAGCCGTGGTCGGTGGTCATGGATGGGTGCCTCTCGGACTGGCTGAAGGTCTGGCTGAAGGTCTGGCTGAGGGTGGGGTCAGGAGGCCGGGGCGTCCTGCTGGTCGCGGTTGCTCACCAGCGTCCAGATGTGGTGCGGCGGCGTGGTCTCGTGCACGTTCGTGCCGTAGGAGTCGTCCACCCGGTCCATGTCGGCGGCGTACTCGACGCGTCCGCCGCAGGGCGCGTGCACGAAGCGGAAGACGTTCGAGCCGACGGTGTGGCGGCCGAGCTTGCGGGCCTCGCGCCAGCCGCGGGAGATCATGTGGTTGCCGCCCTCGATGACGTCGTCGAAGCCGGGCACCTCGTAGGCGATGTGGTTGACGCCCGCCTTGTCGGGGCGGTGGCACAGCAGCATGGTGTGCTGGTCGTCGTCGCCCGGGGCCTGCATGAACACGCCCATGGGCTTGACCACGTCGGTGGGGCGGAAGCCGAGCAGGTCGGTGTAGAAGGCGACGGCCTCCTCCTGGCCCGGCTTGGGGATGTTGAGGGCGACGTGGCACATGCGCAGCGGGTGGGCGCGGGTGATCGGGGCCAGGGCGTCGTTCCAGCGGTTGACGCTGCCGGTGGCGTTGGCGGGCCGGGGCGTGAGGTCCAGGTCCTTGGGGCGGGCCAGGGTCAGGCCGACGCCGAAGCCGGTCTCGTCCACCGTGTGGTGGACTCCGTCGGCGCTCTCGCGGACCTCGCGGACCTTGCCCACCGCGGTCACCAGGCGCTGGAGTTCCTCGGGGGTGTCGACGCCCCACACCACCTCGCGCAGCGTGTTGCCGGCCTCCACCGGGGGCGGCAGCAGCGGGCTGGGGCGGGTGTCGAGGTGGAGGGTCTGTCCGGCGAGGGTCTCGAACACGGCGTGCTCGTCGGTCTCCTCGATGAGGAGGAGTCCGAAGTCGTCGAAGAACCTCCGGCAGGTGCCGAGGTCGTCGACGCTGTAGGTGACCGATTCGATTCTCTGGATTCCCATGGATTCCTCACTTCGCGGATCGCGCCTGCGGCGGTAGCGGTCACCGGTTCCCGGCGATCGTAGAATTGCGGCTTCCGAGCCTCAACAGCCTTGTCGCACGGGCATTGCAAGCGTTTCTTGCGCGTACGGTCGGATGGCCTGAACAGGGCGAACGCCGCTGCGGCATGTACAGGTCACCGGTCGATCGCGGGAATGGGATTCCCCGAGAACCACTCCGTGAGGAAATCCAGGAATACGGAGATTTTCCGGGGGGTGGCCTGTCCGGGCCCGTAGATGGCGTACAGCGGGCGGTCGGGGACGGCCAGTTCGGGCAGCAGGACGCGCAGCCGTCCGGACAGCAGGTCGTCGTAGGCGGGGCGCTGGGGCAGCAGGGCGATGCCGCGGCCGTGCACGGCCGCCTTCTGCAGGGCGATGTAGGAGTTGGACGAGAAGGCCACGTTGCGGATCTTGTGCAGGGTGGAGGTGTGGCCGTGCCCGATGCGCCACACCGGGTCGTTGACGTGCACGAGGCAGTCGTGGGCGGCGAGGCCGTTGGGGTCCTCCAGCGGGCCCTCGCGGTCCAGGTACTCCTTGGAGGCGCACAGCACGAACGGCAGCGAGGCGATCTTCTTCAGCCGGACGCTGGAGTCGCGCAGGTCACGGGTGTGGAAGGCGACGTCGAAGCCGCTGTCCAGGAAGTCGTAGGTGCGGTCCGACATGCCGCCCAGCTCGAAGCGGACCTGGATCTTGGGGTGGGTGGCCGAGAACTCGGCGATGGCGTCCCCCAGATCGAGGCTGCCGATCCACTTCGGACAGATGATGCTGAGCGTGCCCTCGGCCCGGTCGTGCAGCTGGGCGATGCCGGCGTCCTCCGCCTCGATCTCCTCCAGGATGCGGGCGGCGAAGTCGGCGTAGCGCTGACCCGGCTCGGTCAGGCTCACCGAACGGGCGGTGCGGTTGACCAGCCGGACGCCCACCTGCCGTTCCAGTTCGGCGACGTGGCGGGAGACGAGCGAGCCCGACGAGCCCAGCCTCTTGGCGGCACCGCTGAAACTGCCCACCTGGGCGACGGTGACGAAGCTGTGCATGAGGAGCAGACGGTCCATGATTCCTCCGGAGGCCCGCGGCCGCCGGGGGGGTGCCCCGGCCGTGCCGGACAACGGGTGTGCGGGTGGAGCGCCCGGCCGGTTCGGTCGTGAACCGGCCGGATGCTCTGGCCAGGGCCTGTATCGGAAGGGTGCCGCCGCCCGGGGGACGGGCCTCGCGGCGTTGGCAGAAGCGCCTGCGGACGCCGGGGCGTCCCCGGTAGCGGCTTCTACGGGGACGGGCAGCGGCGGCGCTGCGGACGTGCGGCTCAGACACTGTGAGGTTGGCACCGTTTCCGGTGCGGGCCCTGGGTTCTGCTGGGTCGGTACTGAGGGGCCTTGCTCAGATTGTCCTTCGTGACCAAGGGAAATGCGTTGTCGCCAATATTGTCAACCTTCTTCCTGGCCATCCGCCGGGGCCGGCGCGGTGCGCCCGTATCCGCGGATGTCCGGGAACGGGGGCTCCTTGTCGGCCTGGAGGTCCACCTGGAAGGTGTTCAGGCACATGCCGAGCATGGTGAAGTTGCCGAGCGCGCCGATCGTGTCGACCAGGCCCTTGGAGCCGAAGTGCTCGTGCGCGGCGGCGAAGGTCTCGTCGGTGACGAAGTGCTCCTCCAGCACCTCCCGGCAGAACTGGTAGAAGACCTGGTCCGCCTCGCTGTCGAAGACCGCCTCGCGCTTCTCGGCGACCGCCTTGACGGCGGCCTCCGGGACGCCGGCCTCGATCGCCTGGTGCACGTGCGCGTTCCAGGAGTACTGCGCGTCCCAGTTGCGGGCGGCCATCAGCAGGGAGAGTTCGCGCAGGTGCTTGGGCAGGGAGCAGTCGAAACGGGCGAAGGCACCGAGGGACTCGGCGCGCTCGCACATCTCTGGGCTGTGCAGCCAGGCCCGGAAGGGGCCTCGGACGGCGCCACGGCGTCCTGCGATGCGGGCGGCCACCTCCTGCTGGGCGGGGGTCATTTCCTCATCGGTGAGAACGGGGAGCCTCATGGCCGTTACCTGCCTTCTGTTTCCGGCACTTGCGCGGGCACGGCAGCGGCGGGCGCCGTGCGCTTTTTCGCGCACGGTCCGCGGACACCGTGCTCCGCGAGCCGACGCTACCTCCGCGGCCGTCCCGTCCACCCCTCCCCGGGGCGCAACGTAAAGCTGCACGTCTGAGGGCACCGAATCCGCGAAAGCCGCCCTAACGTCGGTCGACGTGCCGTCGAGGCGGCGCACCGCTCGCCGAAAGGAACCCCCGGATGACCGTGATCATCAAAACCGCGTCCGTACCCCTGCTCGACCGGGGCGGCGCCGTCGTCACTACCCCCCTGGTGACCACCTCGGCGGCGCACGGCGAGAACCGGATCACCAGCGGGATGAGCGTCTACCCGGTCGGCTCCGGCGCCCCGATGCACTCGCACAACTGCGACGAGCACGTGACCATCCTGGAGGGCGAGGCGGAGGTGGTGGTGGACGGCGAGGTGACGAAGCTGGAGCAGTACGACACCACCTACGTCCCCTCCCCCGTCCCCCACCTGTTCCGCAACATCGGCGACCGCCCGCTGCGCATCCTGTGGGTGTACACGTCGGGTTACGTGACCCGGACGTTCACGGAGACGGGCGTGACGGTGGAACACCTCTCCACCGAGGACCAGATGGGCAAGGACTGACCCGAACTCGCGGGTGGGGGGCGCCCGTTGACCAACGGGCGGCTCCCAGCCGCTTTCTGACGTTCCGTCAGGATCCGATCGACTTCCAGAACTTCGCGTTGTGCTCCGTACCGAAGTCGTGGAAGACCTTGGAGCAGGCGGCCGGCGGGTTACCGCTCGCCGGTGCGCTGTCGCAGGCCGACAGCGACATCATCGCGTCCGAAGCCGCGCTGTACGTGGGCCAGTTGGGCGTGTGGCCGCCGTTCGGGTCACCGGTCCTGGCGAACGTGCCCCAGTACTGGGTCATCTGGTCCGCCAGCTCCAGCTGGTCGTCGCTGTACGGGAGGGTCTGGCCGAGGTACTCCCAGAGGTAGCCCAGGTCGTCGACGTGGGTCGCGCCGAAGGGGAAGTTCCGGGCGGCCTCGCTCTTCTGCTGGATCAGGTAGATCGACGCGAACTGCGGGGTGTCGCTCTCCGCGAACTCGTAGGCGTACGTGGGCACATAGCGCGCCAGCTGCGCCTCGGTCTGCTGCCGGGTGTACGCGGTGGAGTCGTTCTGCACGGTCGTCCACGCCGTGTCCGGCGAGTCGAACTTGGTGACGGGGTACTCGGCGAGCACCCGGTCCGCGTCCGTGCCGTACGTCGACTTCACCAGCGCCTCGTACTGGGCGGCGGTGAGCGGGCTGCCCAGGTAGTCGTAGTTCTGGAAGGTGAACAGCGCCCGTTCGTTGTTCACTTGACCGAGCAGGACCGGTACGCGGTTGAAGTCGCCCGCGGGTACGGCGGTCTCGGGGTCGGCCGGGAAGGCGGCGCCGCCGACGGAGGGCCGTACGCCCGCCTTCTGCTGGGCGGCGACGATGTCGGCGGCGGGCTTGGCGCGCAGGCAGGCCAGGACGTCGGCGGCCGTACCGCAGCCGATCTGCTGGACGAACGCGGCGGACTGCGTCTGCCCCGCGGCGGCCGACTGCAGGGCGCAGGTGCCGCTCATGATGATCGCCCGGGAGAACAGGCCCTTGGCGGTCGGCGAGGCCAGCTGGGCGCAGACGGAAGTGCCGCCCGCGGACTGTCCGGCGATGGTGACGTTCTTCGCGTCGCCGCCGAAGTTCTCAATGTTGGCGTGCACCCAGCGCAGCGCGGCCTGCTGGTCGAGCAGCCCGAAGGTGCCGGAGCCGTCGGCGCTCTCCCGGGTGAGCTGCGGCAGGTTGAGGTAACCGAGGGCGCCCAGGCGGTAGTTGACCGTCACGACGATCGCGTGCTGGCTCTGGGCGAGCTTGCGGGGGTTGGTGTCCTGTCCGGCGCCGCCGGTGAAGCCGCCGCCGTGGATCCACACCAGGACGGGGAGACTGCCCCGGGTGCCGTGCGGGACGTAGACGTTGAGGGCGAGGCAGTCCTCGGTGAGGGTCGCCTTCTCGTAGCCGGGGTCCCAGCCGGCGGCCTGGGCGCAGCGGTCGGCGAACTTCGTGGCGTCACGGACGCCGTTCCAGCGGGCGGTGGGCCGCGGGGCCTGCCAGCGCAGCTTGCCGGTGGGGTCGGCGGCGTAGGGGATGCCGAGCCAGGCGTCGTACCCGGTCCGGCTGATGCCGCGGACCTTGCCCTGGGCGGTCTGCACGGTGGTCGAGGCGGGGGTGGCCGTGCGGCCGGCCGCGGAGTCGCTGTCGGCGGCCACCGGGGACATCAGCCCGAGGGCGACCAGGGCGGCGACACCGAGGGCGGCCGCGGCGCCGCGCCGGAAACTCATGCGCGGCTTCATGCGTGGCTCCATGCGTGATCTCATCCGTGGTCTCAACGCTCCCTGCTTCCTGTGACGGTGCTGGGCATGGACGGGTGTGGAGACTGGAGGCAGGCGGAGGCCGCCCGACGGCACCTCGGTGGCGTCGGGTCGGGTTCGGTGGTGCGGCGCGGCGGTCGTCGCCGGGGGCGGCTCGGCGGGCGGATACGGGGTGCGCGGGGGGGGGGTGTCGGGGGTGGGCGCGGTCGTGGACGGTCGCCTGGCGCTGCCCCTGGGTGCGGCCCGGCGGGCGGCGCGGGCTGTCTCCCGGCCGCGACCGGAATAGGGCGGGCCCGGGTGCCGCCAGGCGTGGGGGAACATTGTTGG
>LJCV01000293.1 GCA_001298575.1 Actinobacteria bacterium OK074 | reverse complement strand
CCCACCCCCTCTACTTCGTACGACAACAGCACGGCCCAGTACCGCGCCGGTGAAGCCGCGGATCCCACCTGGGAGAACGCGACGATGCACCTGAACCCGGTGCGCCCGCACGACACCGACCCGAGGGACTGACCCGCGATGACCACGCAGTACGACCAGACGAGCACCCAGGGGGAGGACAACCCCTCCTCCTGGGGGCCGCCGGACCACACGGCCACAAGCGCGACAGGAACGGCAACGGCCGTACAGGAACCGGTGGTTGCCGAACCAGACGGCTCGGCCGTGCCGGACCCCGGCCCCCGTGCCGGTGAGCCGAAGCAGCCGTTCGGGCGCCGGCTGTGGCGCGGGCGCCCCGAGGACCCGAGCTGGGCGCGCCCGGCCTTCCTCGCGCTGCTGGTCGCCACCGCGGTGCTGTACCTGTACAACCTGAGCGCCTCCGGATACGCCAACTCCTTCTACTCGGCCGCCGCCCAGGCGGGCAGCAAGTCGTGGAAGGCGCTGTTCTTCGGCTCGCTGGACTCCAGCAACGCCATCACCGTCGACAAGCCCTCGGCGTTCCTGTGGCCGATGGACCTCGCGGTCAAGGTCTTCGGGCTCAGCTCCTGGTCCATCCTGGTGCCCGAGGTCCTCATGGGCGTCGGTACGGTCGCGGTCCTGTACGCGGCCGTACGGCGCCGGTTCAGCCCGGCGGCCGGACTGATCGCGGGCGCCGTGCTCGCGCTCACCCCCGTCGCCGCGCTGATGTTCCGGTTCAACAACCCGGACGCCATGCTGGCGTTGCTCATGACGACCGCCTGCTACCTGGTGATCCGCGCGATCGAGGACGGCCGCACCAAGTGGCTGCTGTGGGCGGGCGCCGCGATCGGCTTCGCGTTCCTCGCCAAGACTCTCCAGGCGTTCCTGGTCCTGCCGCCGCTGGCCATCGTGTACGCGGTGTGCGCGCCGGTGAGCGTCAAGAAGCGGTTCGCCCAACTGGGCGCGGCCACCGTGGCGATGGTCGTCGCGGGCGGCTGGTGGGTGGCGATCGTCGAGCTGTGGCCCGCGTCCTCGCGGCCCTACATCGGCGGCTCGCAGAACAACTCGTTCCTTGAACTCACCTTCGGCTACAACGGGTTCGGGCGCCTCAGCGGCGACGAGACCGGCAGTGTCGGCGGCGGTGGCGGCGCGGGCGGCACCGGGCAGTGGGGCGCCACCGGCTGGAACCGGATGTTCAACTCCGAGATCGGCAGCCAGATTTCGTGGCTGCTGCCGACCGCGTTCATCCTGCTCGTCGCGGGGCTGGTCGCCACCCGGAAGTTCAGGCGCACGAGCGCGACCCGCGGTTCGTTCCTGGTGTTCGGCGGCTCGCTGCTGATGACGACGATCGTCTTCAGCTTCATGGCCGGCATCTTCCACCAGTACTACACGATCGCGCTGGCCCCCTACCTGGCCGCCGTGGTCGGCATGGGCGCCGCGGCCCTGTGGGAGCGGCGCGAGCAGATGTGGGCCTCGATCACCCTCGCGGGTGCGGTCGTGGCGGCGGCGGTCTGGAGCTACGTGCTCCTCAACCGCACGCCGGACTACCTGCCCTGGCTGAAGTGGTTCGTCCTCGTCGGCGGTCTCGCCGGTGCGCTCGGGCTGATCTTCGTGGCCAAGCTCGGCCGCCAACTCGCCCTCGCGGCAGCCGCGTTGAGCTTCGTGGCGGCGATTGCGGGGCCGACGGCGTACACCCTGTCGACGGTCAACTCGGCGCACACCGGCTCCATTCCGACGGCCGGGCCCGCGGGCGCGAGCACGATGGGCATGGGCGGCGGCGGTCCCGGCGGCGGCAACCGCGGTGGTGGCGGCGGCTTCGGGGGCGGTACGGGCACGGGCAACGCGCCCGGCGGCACGGGGCAGATGCCTGGTGGTGGCACGGGTACCGGTGGCACGGGCGGCTTCCCGGGTGGCGGTACCGGTGGCTTCGGGCAGCAGCAGGGTGGTGGCACCGGCAACAGCCAGGGTGGCACCGGCCGGATGCCCGGCGGCGGTACGACGACCGGTGAGGGCGGCTTCGGCGGCGGTGGTGGTGGCGTGGGCGGTCTGCTCAACGGCGCGACCGTCACGGCCGCGCAGAAGGCCGCGCTCCAGAAGAACGCGGGCGACTACAAGTGGGCCGCCGCGGTGGTCGGCGCGCAGAACGCCGCGAGCTACCAACTCGCCACGGAGGACGCGGTCATGGCGATCGGCGGCTTCAACGGGACCGACCCGTCGCCGACGTTGGCCCAGTTCAAGAAGTACGTGGCCGACGGCGAGATCCACTACTTCATCTCCAGTGGGTCCACCGGTGGGGCCGCGAGCAGCAGCTCCAGCGGGACTTCCTCGAAGATCACCTCGTGGGTCGAGGCGAACTTCAAGAAGGTGACGGTGGGGTCGGCCACGTTCTACGACCTCACCCAGCCGACCAGCTCCAGCTGACGGTTGGTTGTACGACGGCGGTGGCCCGGAGGGTTTTTCCCTTCGGGCCACCGCTGTTTTGTGGTCAGGATTGTCGGGGCGCTTAGCATCGTTGTAAGGAGCCGTTCTGGGAGGTGTTGGCCAGATGGTGAAGGCAGCCGAACGTGCCGCGCGGCCCGCTCGGGCCAGTGTGTGGCTGGAGGGTGGGGCGACTCGGCGGCGTGGAGGCCGGGGCGGGCAGCCCTCCGGGCTCGACCGGGAGCGGATCACCGGGGCGACCGTACGGCTGCTGGACGCCGAGGGGCTGGCGAAGTTCTCGATGCGGCGGCTGGCGGCCGAGCTGAGTGTGACGGCCATGTCGGTCTACTGGTACGTGGACACCAAGGACGACCTGCTCGAACTCGCCCTGGACGCGGCGTACGGCGAAATCCGGCTGCCGGACCCGGACTTGGACACGACCGCCGACTGGCGCACCCCGCTGCGGGCGCTCGCCGCGGAGTACCGCGCGCTGCTGGTCCGCCACCCGTGGGTGTCACCGCTCGCCGGCACGTTCCTCAACATCGGTCCGCACGCGCTGGACTTCTCCTTCGCGGTGCAGCGGATCATCCGCGGTACGGGGCTGCCGGCGCACGGCCAGACGGGCGCGACCGCGGCGGTCTTCCAGTTCGTGTACGGCTTCGGCACCATCGAGGGCCGTTTCGCGGAGCGCTGCGCGGCGGCCGGTACGAGCCAGGACGCGTACTACCGCGAGGCGATGAGCGCGGTGGTGCGCGAACCGGCCGTGCGGGAGGCGGTGGACCGCTCCGCGGACCTGGTCCAGGCCCGCGGCGGCACCACCGTCCAGGACATGCGCGACCGCGACTTCACCTTCGCCCTGGAACTGCTGGTGGCGGGCATCGAGACGATGGTGACGCGGGCGGCGACGGAACCCGAAGGCTGACTAACCCTCGTCGGCCACCAGTCGCGCCGGGAACCCACCGGTGGCAACCGGCCCCCACTTGACGGGAGTTACCCGGATGATCGACTTCCCCTGCTTCACCATCGCCGCGCGATATTCGTCCCAGTCCGGGTGCTCCCCCGCGATGTTGCGGTAGTACTCGACCAGGGGTTCCACGGAGTCGGGGGTGTCGATGACCTCGGCGGTGCCGTCGAGCTGGACCCAGGGGCCGTTCCAGTCGTCGCTCAGGACGAGCAGGCTGACCCGGTCGTCCCGCTTGGCGTTGCGGGTCTTGGCGCGCTCGGGGTAGGTGGACACCACGATCCGGCCGGAGTCGTCCACGCCGCAGGTCAGCGGGGACGCCTGCGGGGAGCCGTCCGCGCGCCGCGTCAGCAGGATCGCCCGGTGCCGGGGGCGTACGAAGTCGAGCAGCTCTTCGAGGGAGACGGAGGTGTTGGTCGCGATGTTCGGTGCCATGGCACTCAGCCTAGGCCGTCCGTCCGCCCGCGGCCCGGCGGTAACGCCGGGGCGGCTGCTGCGGACTACCCCACCACGTACGACCGCCCCGCCACCGCCTCCAACAGGTCGTCGTAGACCGGGACGTCGCGGCGCAGGCCGCTCAGGCGCAGGACCCGGGCGACCAGGCCGTGCGGGGCGGTGGCCAGGCGGAGTTCGGTGGTGGCGGGGAGGCGGGTGCGGAGGGTGGAGACGAAGCGGACGCCCTGGGAGTCCATGAAGTCGGTGGCGGTGAGGTCCAGGACGACGACCTGGGGGTACTCCGCCTCCACCGCGAGCGTGCGCACGACCATGGCCAGGAGGTCGTCGGCGTTGCCGAGGTCGATCTCCGGCGGCAGCGTGAGCAGCGCGCAGTCCGGCAGCGCGCGCGGGCGCGGCTCACGGGGGCTCGGGGTGGAGTTCACGGCACCTCACCTGGCAGACGTACGTCCGGATTTCGCTCGGGCCGTTCTCTGACCATGCGTCATTTCACCATGCCCGTACGGAACTTCGAAAGTATGACCGTGCGGAAGCCGCTTCGTGGGCGGTACGGCAAGACTCGTTCCAAGGTCATACCCGCACCGCCTCCTTCCAACGCCATATGCACGCCTCTTTGTTCGAGGAATCGTGGGTCACACCTGCGGCAGCGCCTCCCCCTGCACCGCCTGGATGTCCAGCTCCACCTTCAGCGTCGTGCCGACCGCCGCGATTCCCGCCTGGAGCACCTGGTTGTAGTTCATCGCGAAGTCCTCGCGGTGGAGTTCGGCGCTCGCGCGGAACGCGGCCCGGGTGCCGCCCCACGGGTCGGCGCCGGTGCCGAGGTAGGCGAGGTCCAGGTCGACCGGGCGGGCCACGCCGCGCATGGTGAGTTCGCCGTGCACCGTCCAGCGGTCCGAACCGGCCGCCGGGGTAAGGCCGTTGGAGACGTAGGTGATCTCCGGGTACTGCTCGGTGCCGAGGAAGTCGGGGGAGCGCAGGTGGCCGTCGCGCATGCCGTTGCCGGTGTCGATCGACGCGGCCCGGATCACCGCCTCCACCCGGGACTTCTCCACCTCGTCCGGGGCGATCTCGATGCGCGCGGAGAACTCGGTGAACCGGCCGTGCACGCTGGAGATCCCGAGGTGCTGGGCGGTCGCGGCGACGGTGGAGTGCACCGGGTCGACCGTCCAGGGCCCCGGCGGCGGCAGCTCCGTACCGCCCATCCGGGCCAGCGTCACGGTGCCGACCTCGGCCCGGCCGCTCGCCGTGACGATCGCGGTCGAGGCGGTCGGGGTGTACCCGATCGCGGTCACGATCACCGTGTACGCGCCGGGCGTCAGCGCCGTCGTGTCGCGTACGGCGCCCTCGGCGTCCGCGCCGGCCCGCAGGATCTGCCGGCCGGTCATGTCGGTGACGGTGACGACCGCGTGCGACACGGCCCATCCGTCACGGGTACGGATCCTCGCTGTCAGCCCCATGTCCCTGTCCATACCCGTCACCCGTCCATACCGATCTGTTGTGCCGTGTGCTGTCGTAACTGCCGTTGCTGTGCGCGCGGTTGGGGGCGCACCCCGTTCGGTGTGCGCCCCCAACCCGTGCCGGGCCCGACTACTCGCCGGGGTGGGCGAGTTCGACGTCGTGGCCGTCCGTGCCGTGGCCGGTGACCGTGAGCGCGGTCGCCCGCGGCGGGTAGCCCGTCGCGATGACCGTGTACTCGCCGCTGTCCAGGTCGGTGAAGGCGTACGCCCCGTCGACACCCGTGGTGGCGGTGCCGACGACGTTGCCCGCCGCGTCCACCAGCGTCACCCGGGCGTCCGCGAGCGGCCCGTGCGGGGCCCGGACGACGCCCTGGACCTGCGCGCCGGAGTCCAGGTCGACCTCGACCCGGGTGACCCCGGCGCCGCCGACCTCGACGGGCAGGGCGCGCGGCCGGTACCCGGCGGCGTTCACGGCGACGGTCACCATACCGGGGACCAGCTCCGCGAAGGCGAACTCGCCCTGCTGGCCGGTCGCGGCCGTCGCCAGCAACTCGCCGCGCACGTCGGTGACGACGACGATCGCGTCCTTCACCGCCAGCGTGGTCTCCGCCGACCGTACGACCCCGCTGAGCCCGCTGGTGCCGCTGAGCAGGACGTCGAAGGAGACCGGCTCGTCGTGGACGAGGACGGTGGACGCCTGCGGCTGGAACCCGTCGGCGGCGGCGATCAGCACGTAGGAGCCGCTGCCGGGCGCGGTGACGGCGTAGGAGCCGTCGTCGGTGGCCACCGCGCGGCCCAACTGCCGTCCGCCCAGGGAGATCAGCGTCACCGCGGCGTGCGCCACGGGCGCGCTCTCGGCGCCGCGCACGTGGCCGCGGATCGGGGTACCGCCGACGGCGACCGGCTCCTCTTCGGGTACATCGGGCACAACACTCGTGGACACGGCTTCCGTTGCCTCCTCGGCGGCCCAACTCGGCGTCCTGGTGGCGGATGTGACGGACGTACCGGATATGGCGGTCTCGCCGGGGACGGTCTCGGCCACTACCGCCGTAGGAACCGCCGCCGCGTCCGCGCCCTTCTGCTCGGCCGCCTGTGCCAGCGCGCCCTTCGTCCGCAACGGAACCTCCTTGATGAACAGGCAGATGACCAGCGCGATCAGCGCGATGGGGGCGACGTAGAGGAAGACGTCGGCGATGCCGTGGCCGTAGGAGCTCTCGATGACGGGGCGGACCGGCGCGGGCAGGGTGTCGACGTCCGGGATGCTGTCGGAGGAGCCCGAACCGGTCAGCGCCGCCGCGTACTTGGCGGGCAGCGAGGACACGCCGTCGGTGATGTAGTGCGTGATCCGGTGGGTGAGGACCGCGCCGAACGCGGAGACGCCGACCGCGCTGCCCAGGGACCGGAAGAAGGCGACCATGGAGCTGGCGGAGCCGAGGTCGCTCGGGTCGACCTGGTTCTGCGTGCACAGCACCAGGTTCTGCATCGACATGCCGATGCCGAGGCCCAGCAGCGCCATGTAGATCGCGACCTGCCAGTACGCGGTGTCGTACCGGATCATGCCGAGCAGGCCGAGGCCGCCGGTGATCAGGACGGTGCCGACGACCAGCCACGCCTTCCAGCGGCCGGTGCGGGAGATGAACTGGCCCGAGACCGTCGAGGCGATGGCCAGGCCGCCGATCATCGGGATGGTCATCACCCCGGACATCGTGGGCGACTTGTCGCGCGCCAGCTGGAAGTACTGGCTGAAGAAGATCACGCCGACGTACATCGCGAGGCCGACGAAGAGCGAGGCCGCGGAGGCCAGCGTGATGGTGCGGTTGCGGAACAGCCGCAGCGGGATGATGGGTTGGCTCGCCCGCGACTCCACGAAGAAGAACACGGCGAACAGCACCAGCGACCCGGCGACCATCGTGTACGTCTGCCAGGACAGCCAGTCGTACTTGTCACCGGCGAAGGTCACCCACAGCAGGAGCAGGCAGACGGCGGCGGTGATGAAGAAGGCGCCGGCCCAGTCGACCTTGACGTCCCGCTTGAGCACGGGGAGCTTCAGGGTCCGCTGGAGCACGATCAGCGCGGCGACGGCGAAGGGCACGCCGACGTAGAAGCACCAGCGCCAGCCCAGCCAGCTGGTGTCGGTGATGACACCGCCGATGAGCGGGCCGCCGACCATCGCGGTCGCGTAGGTCGCGCCGAGGTAGCCGCTGTACCGGCCGCGCTCGCGCGGGGAGATCATCGCCGCCATGACGATCTGGGACAGGGCCATGAGCCCGCCCATGCCGACGCCCTGGATCGCGCGGCAGGCGATCAGCATCGCCGGGTTCTGCGACAGCCCGGCCGCCGCCGAACCGCCGACGAATATGACCAGCGCCGTCTGCACGAGCAGCTTCTTGGAGAAGAGGTCGGCGAGCTTGCCCCACAGCGGGGTGGACGCGGTCATCGTCAGCAGCGACGCGGTCACGACCCAGGTGTAGGCGCTCTGGCCGCCGCCGAGGTCGTTGATGATGTCGGGCAGCGCGTTGGAGACGATCGTGG
The DNA here is from genome assembly GCA_001298575.1 of Actinobacteria bacterium OK074. GTDB lineage: Bacteria > Actinomycetota > Actinomycetes > Streptomycetales > Streptomycetaceae > Streptomyces. The sequence continues at coordinate 37,375 of LJCV01000293.1, read as the reverse complement.
ACGACAGGATCGCCACGAACATGCCGAGCAGCAGCCCGGTCAGCGCTTCCAGGATCTGCCGGTGCGACATGGGCGCGCCGTCACCCGAGGCGTTTCCCCCGTGCTTGGCGTGAGCCCGCACACCGGCTGGTGTGGTCGTTGCCATGGGCTTCCTTTTCTGGTGGTTCCTATACGGGTGTACGGGTCGTGTCTGCTGATACGGGTTCCACGACGGCCGCGGGGGCCGCCCGGCACTCGTCGAAGCTCGCGCGCAGGCGGGCCAGGAGGCCGGTGAGGTGGCCGACGTCGTCGTCGGACCAGTCGCTGAGGCGGTCGGCCAGCAGGTCGGCGGTGAGCCGGGACAGCGCCTGGAGCTGGGTGCGGCCGAGCGGGGTCAGCCGCAGGATGCGGGAGCGTTTGTCGGCCGGGTCGGGGGAGCGCTCGATCCAGCCGCGGTCGGCGACGTGCGCGACATGGCGGCTGGTCACGGACATGTCGACGTCGAGCAGCTCGGCGAGCGTGCTCATGCGCATGTCGCCGTGGCGGTGCAGCAGCGTCAGGACGGCGACGGAGCCGCGCGGGCAGTGCGGCGGCAGGACCCGGGCCATGCTGCGCTGGACGGCGCCGACGGCACTGAGCTGACGCATCAGCTCCTCGTACTGGACCTGCTCCGCCATCGCCTTCGCTCCCGCCCGCCACGCCCCGCTCCACTGCCATCTTTGTTGCTCCAGGCAACTATAAAGCCGTTGGTTGTTGCAGGCAAATGAATGGGGGCGGTGCGGGGCTAAAGCCTTGGTAAAGGTGTCAACCGGGGAAGGTGCGAACGCGTCTCTCGCGAAGATATGGGTCGATCTGTGCCGCTACGGGCGACCCCGCACTTGGGTGGGCCCCCGTGCGTTCGCTAGGGTCTCGGCCCATGGCCAACAACAACCAGGGACCCCAGGGCAACCAGGGCAACTACGACCCCGCGGGCAGCACCCAGATGTTCCGCGCCTTCGTCGACGACGCCCCGCAGGGCGCCGGACCGCAGCAGGCCGCCGCCACCACTTCGTCCGGCCCGCGCGTCGGCCTGATCGCCGGTGTCGTCGCCGTCGTGGTGGTCCTCGCGGCCGTCGCGTGGCTCGCGCTCAGGTAAGGACCGCTCGACCTTCACCTGTCCTGGCGGGTACGCGAGTACCGGGCGGGACAGCTCGGTTCATGGCGCCCGTACGGCGTGCCGATGGTTTCGTCGTACGGCGCTCATGAGCCGGTTCGGCCGGCTGGTCCGGTCAGCGAGTCCGTACGGCCGAACAACGTTGTACGGCCGCCGGGTTCGGCGTTCGGACGGGGCGCGGTCAGTCGGAGATGAGACCTTCCCGCAGCTGCGCCAGCGTGCGCGTGAGCAGGCGGGAGACGTGCATCTGCGAGATGCCGACCTCGTCGCCGATCTGCGACTGCGTCATGTTCGCGAAGAACCGCAGCATGATGATCCGCCGCTCGCGGGGCGGGAGTTTGGCCAGCAGCGGCTTGAGCGACTCGCGGTACTCCACGCCCTCCAGCGCGGTGTCCTCGTAGCCGAGGCGGTCCGCGAGGGAGCCCTCGCCGCCGTCGTCCTCGGGTGCCGGGGAGTCCAGCGAGGACGCGGTGTACGCGTTGCCGACGGCGAGGCCGTCGACCACGTCCTCCTCCGACACGCCCAGTACGGAGGCGAGTTCGGGGACGGTCGGGGAGCGGTCCAGCTTCTGCGAGAGTTCGTCGCTGGCCTTGGTGAGCGCCAGGCGCAGCTCCTGGAGGCGGCGCGGGACGCGCACCGACCACGAGGTGTCGCGGAAGAACCGCTTGATCTCGCCCACGACGGTCGGCATCGCGAACGTCGGGAACTCCACGCCGCGTTCGCAGTCGAAACGGTCGATGGCCTTGATCAGACCGATCGTGCCGACCTGGACGATGTCCTCCATCGGCTCGTTGCGCGAGCGGAAGCGGGCGGCGGCGTAGCGCACCAGCGGGAGGTTCAGCTCGATGAGGGTGTCCCGGACGTAGGCACGCTCCGGGCTGTTCTCGTCGAGTGCGGCGAGCCGCAGGAAGAGGGAGCGCGACAGGGTGCGGGTGTCGATGGCTCCGCTGGACGGGACTGCCTTGGCCTGCGCGGCGGCCTGCGCGGCGGCGGGCACTGACTCGGCGGTCGTCGGGAGGTCCTGGGCCGGAAGAGCACCGGCGCCGGGGAGTTGGGCCGGGAGGTCCTGCGAAGCCTGAAGGTCCTCCAGGTTCTCGAGGGCCGGAAGGTCCTGGAGGTCCTGGAGGTCCTTGAGCCCGTCGGGCGCGGAGTCGCTCTTCGTGAGCGTGAGCACCTTCGAGCTGCCCTGGTCTGCGGACATGCCACCCCCTTTGGGTCGCGGACGGTCGCGGCGGACGCTCCCGTCGGAGGAACGCAGCCTCCACCTGAATACCGGCGGCGGAGCTGCGGCAAACGCGCTGCCGGAAGAATGTCACATGTCGGCAACACGCTGTAGTGACATGTCGACTTGTGAGACGCGAATCGGCCCTGGAAAAGGGGGGTCTGACGGCTTTTCAGCGCAGAAGTGGGCCGACGTGGGCCGATGAGCGATTCGCTCTCGACGGTGACGTATCGCTCTTGTGTGTGGTTATGCGGAGAGTGACCGGAGTTACGCGGAGTGGTTGCGAGCGCTCACGGCCGCGGGGTCTTCGGCCGGGCCCGGGCCGACAGGGTCTACGCCTCGACGCGGTTGGCGGAGCGGAGGCGGGCGAAGCTGCGGGCGAGGAGGCGGGAGACGTGCATCTGGGAGACGCCGAGTTCCGCGCTGATCTGCGACTGGGTGAGGTTGCTGTAGTAACGGAGCAGCAGGATCCGCTGTTCGCGCTCGGGCAGCTGGACGAGGAGGTGCCGTACGAGGTCGCGGTGTTCGACGCCGTCGAGGGCGGGGTCCTCGTAGCCGAGCCGGTCGAGCAGTCCGGGCAGGCCGTCGCCCTCCTGGGCGGCTTCGAGGGAGGTCGCGTGGTACGAGCGGCCGGCCTCGATGCAGGAGAGCACCTCCTCCTCGGTGATGCGCAGCCGTTCGGCGATCTCGGCGGTGGTCGGGGAGCGGCCGAACGCCGTCGTCAGGTCCTCGGTCGCGCTGTTGACCTGCACCCACAGCTCGTGCAGCCGGCGCGGGACGTGCACGGTACGGACGTTGTCGCGGAAGTAGCGCTTGATCTCGCCGACGACGGTGGGCATCGCGAACGTCGGGAACTGGACGCCGCGGTCCGGGTCGAACCGGTCGATGGCGTTGATCAGCCCGATGGTGCCGACCTGGACGACGTCCTCCATCGGCTCGTTGCGCGAGCGGAAGCGGGCGGCGGCGTACCGGACGAGGGGGAGGTTCGCCTCGATGAGCGCCGCCCGCACGCGGGTGTGCTCCGGGGTGCCCGGGGTGAGGTCCTTGATCTGCCCGAAGAGGACCTGGGTGAGGGCGCGGGTGTCGGCGCCGCGACGTTTCTCCGGGGCCGGGGGCTCCGCCTGGGCCGGTGGCTCCGCCGACGGGGCGTCGGGGATCAGTTCCGCTGCGGGAGGGTCTGCCTGGGGCGGCGCAGTACTGGCTGACACGGTCAACGCCACCTCGTCCTCGGTCAATTCATTCGTCAAAAGCGGTCATAGCATCACAAGACATGCCCACTGTGTGCAAGCACCTCATAACTACGTGTTGACCTTGAATTGCCCCATAAGGTGTGAAAAAGCCCCGCATCGGTTCCGGTGCGGGGCCGTTCGGTGGGTGCGGGTGCGCGGGTTCAGAACTCGTAGTCGGCGATCACCCACGTGGCGAACTCCCGCCACAGTCCTACGCCCGCCTGGTGCTCGGGGTGCTCCACGTACCGCCGCAACGCGTCCACGTCGTCGAACGCCGAGTTGATCGCGAAGTCGTACGCGATGGGGCGGTCGCTGATGTTCCAGGCGCACTCCCAGAAGCGGACCTCGGGGATCTTGCCGTCGAGCGTACGGAAGGCTTCCACGCCCTTCTCGACGCGGGGGTCGTCGCGCCCCACGCCTTCGTTGAGCTTGAAGAGGACCAAGTGGCGGATCATGTGTGCTGTGCTCCCTGGGGGCGGGCGGTGGTGTGGTCACCCGTGGCTGCGGCCGGGCGCTCGTTTCGCGGGACTTCGCGGGGACGGTCTGCTTCCCACGGCCAGGAGTGCGACGCGGGGCACCTCCGCCACGAAGCCGTTCCCTGTCCGACGGATCATCGGCGCACTCGGGAAAGTACCACGGTGGTTGACGGACTCCAGGTAGTCCGAGTGGTCGAAGTATTTCTCCAGGGAGTTCCAGGCGTCCGCCGTGTTCTCGTGCGCACCGAAGAACTTGTGAATTCCGTACATTTCCCGGATGTAGTCGCACATACCCTGGCGGGCTTGTTCCTCGGAGTCCGCCACCACCGTCAGCGGGTCATAGAGGTCGACGATACGGACAGGGGTGCCGGTGTCGTCGAACAAATCGGTGAGAAGTTCGCGCGAGAAGTGCTGGTAATCATGGCCGGTGGTTGAGAAGGGGTGCACCACCTCGGTGAAGAACCGTGCCATCGGGCTCGTCCCGTCGAAGTCGTGGACCAGGACCCGGCCGCCCCCGCGGACCACGCGGACGGCCTCGGTGACGGCGGCGGGCCGGTCCTGGGGCGCTATGTGATGGGTTCCGTAGGCGAGGAGCGCGGCGTCCACGGAGCCGTCCCGCAGGAAGAGGAAGTCGGCCGCCTGCCGCACGGCCTGGACGCCCTGCTCCAGGGCGCGTTCGACCATCGTCCCGGACAGGTCGCCGGTCACTATCCGCAGGTTCCGCAGGCCCGGGTCGGCCGCTCCGGCCACGGCTCTGGCGATGGTGCCGTCCCCGCCCAGGACGTCGAGCACCGTGACGGCGCGGGACGGCGCGGGCGGTGACAGCAGGCGCAGGATCTCCCGTATCCCGGTCCAGCGGACCATGGTGTTCCGCTGCGCCCTGCGATACGAGTCGCCCCGTCCGGTGCCGTCGGAGTCGAACTCCGTGACCGTGCCCGCCAGGACGCCGAGGGCCGTATCGGTGCCCGCGCGCCTGAAATCCAGTGCGGACCACAGGAATGGATGTGCGGCCTCGATCGCCCGTGTGTACTCGTCGAGTGTCATGGACGGCAGATAGTTCAGATTTCGTGTCGAAGGGGCGAGCTCGGCAGTCGGGTGGGTGATGTGCTGCATGCTCATTCGAAATTCTCTCCGTATTCTCTCCGTGGAATCCGGCGGAAAATCAACAGGGAGCCGGCGGCAGTTCTCGCATGGTGCTGAGCGGTGACAGTGCCACCGGTATCCATGCCAGTGCCGTCCCGAAGGCCGCCACCCAGAGCGCGGCCCTGGCGCCGGAGAGGCCGGCGATGAGCGCGGACAGTCCCGAGCCGATCGGGAGCATTCCCCAGAGGGCGAAGCGCATGGTGGCGTTGACCCGGCCGAGCAGGTGGTCCGGCGTCACCCGCTGCCGGTAACTGACCAGGATGATGTTGCCGATCATGTTCCGCAGGTTCATGACGAGGAACGCCCCGGCCGCGACGACGAGCCGGCCGCCGTGGTCCGCCAGGGGCAGCAGGAGGTACAGGGGAGCGCAGAGCGCCGCGGAGAGCCACAGGACCCGCCCGTACCCGAATCTCCGGATCAGCGACGGAGTGAAGACCGCACCGAGCACGGACCCGACGCCCGCGACCGAGAAGAACAGGCCGACCCCTCCCTCGGAGAGGCCCACGTCACGGATCAGCACCACGGGCAGCATCGTCACGTTGATGCTGATGAACAGATTCCCCAGGCCGCTGGAGATCGCGGCCGGACGAAGGACCGGGTCCCGCACGACATGGCGCAGGCCCTCCCGGATGCCCTGGCGGAGCGGCACGGGCCCGGGCGTCGCGGTGGACCGCGGCCGGTCGTCCCGGATGAGGAGGACGCAGCCCGCCGACCACAGGGCGGTCAGCGCGTTCACGCCCATGGCCACGGGCCCCGTGAGTCCCTGGATCAGGAACCCGCCCAGGGCCCGTCCCACGATCTGGGAACCGGAGTTGGCTCCGGTCAGAGCGGCGTTGGCCGACACCAGGTCCCGCGGCCCCACCAGTCCCGGAAGGTAGCTCTGGGCCGCCACGTCGAAGAACACCCGGCAGCATCCGGTCAGGAACGCCACGGCCACCAGCTGCGCCAGGCTGAGGCGGCCCAGCCACCAGGCCACGGGCACCGAGGCCAGCAGCACGAAGCGGGTGAGGTCCGCGGCGATCAGGACGCGGCGACGCTCGGCGGCCCGGTCCACCCAGACGCCAGCGGGCAGGCCGATCACCAGGAACGCGAGCGTGCCGGCGGCGGCCAGCAGGCCCACCTGCCCGACGGTGGCGTGCAGCAGGACCACGGCCACCAGGGGATAGGCCAGCAGGGTGATCTCGCCGCCGGTGTTGTTGACCAGAGCCGCGGTGAACAGCAGGCGGAAGCCCGGCAGACGCAGGGCCGAGGACGGGGGGGGGGGGGGGGCGGCCGGCTCCACCCGGTCGGGAGATGCCTTCGTCACGTTCTCGCTCCTCGGACTTCGTCTTCGGAGCCGGTTCCGGAGCCGGTTCCGGAGTCGATTCCGGGGTCGATTCCGGGGTCGATCTCCAGCCCGGCGCGGAACCGGACGTCCAGTTCCCGCATGCGTCGCTCGCAGACCGCGCGGGTGGGCCCGCTGACCACGAAGGCGGCGAGTACGTCGGCCGAGTACGTCGGCGCGGTCATCCGCCCGCCCACCTCGACGAAGATCCGGTGCCAGGCGAGGCCGGGAGATCCCTCCAGGCTCTCCGGCAGCCGGCGTACGGTGCCGGGGCGCTTCATCAGGAGCATCTGGCCCGCCAGGACGCGGGGCCGCGCGGGCACGCGGTCCGATGCCCCGGCCGGTAGGGGCAGACCGAGCTGGGCGCGTACCGCGGCCTGGGCCGGGTCGAACCCGAACATCGTCCGGTGCACGTCCCGAAGGGCCGCTCCGGGCGCACGGCAGGCCGCCTCGCACAGCACGAGCTCGTCCTCCGGGGTGCGGAACACCTCGATGTGGAAGGCGAAGTCCTCCGGTCCCGGGAGCGCCCGGAGCACTCCGCGTCCGAAGTCGAGCAGCCGGTGGGCGAGCGGGTCGCCGGGGTCGAACGGCAGGTCCAGCCGGGCGTCGCGGTCCTCGCGGAAGGACGCCAGCGTGTACAGGTACTGGAACGGCCACATCGACCGGATCCTGCCCCCGGTCACCAGGCCGTCGATGTGGCACATGCCGCCGGGAACGAAGGACTCCACGAGCCAGGCGGGCTCCCGGTGCGCGCACGCTCCGGAGGCGACGAAGCCGTCGACCTCCGTCCTGTCCGTCAGGATGCGCAGGCCCACCGAGCCCGCGCCGCGACGGGGCTTGACCACCGCGGGCAGACCGTGGCGGCCCACGAAGGCCAGCAGCCGGTCCGGGTTCGTCACCAGGGCGTGCTCCGCGACCGGCAGTCCCGCCAGGCGGGCCCGGTGTTTCATCGTCCACTTGTCGCGGAAGGGCGCCACCTCGTCCGGGAGGGGCCCGACGAGCGCGAGGTCCTGCCGCAGGCGCGCCGCCCGTTCCAGATCGCGTTCCTGACAGGCGACGATCTGTGTGACGCCGTACCGGCGGGCGAGCTCGGCGGCCCTGGCCTCCAGCAGGCTGTCGGTGTCGTACGCGTCGAGCGCCTCGGCGTGGAGGTAACGGGGATCGCCGGTCGGCAGCCGCTCCCCGTGGCGGTCGAGGGAGTCCCGGCAGGCGAGCAGGACGATGCCACCGTCGTGGTCCGCGAGCCACCGGTGATAGGGATTGGCGGTCAGCGAACCGCGGTGCAGGACGAGGACGTTCATGCCGGACGGCCCTCGTGGGCCGGGACGGCGGCCGTCGGGTCGAGCCGCGCCGGACCGTGCCCGGTCAGCCATGCCCTGACGCGGGCCAGCCGCTCCGTCACCGTCTCCTGGTCCGGCCCGCAGACCGTGGCGGCGGCCAGTCCCCGCGCGGTGACGACGGCCGGCGGGGTGGAGCCGTCCGGATCCGTCAGCCACGTGAGCTGGATCAGCCAGTCCGCGTCCGGATGCTCCGCGGGGGTGCGGCACCGGGCGGGATCCGTCGGGTAGGAGACCAGCCAGCCCGTGGCACCCCGGTCCGCCGGCCGGCGCTCGTGCGGCCGGGGCAGCGGGAGGCCCAGCTGGCCCAGGAGCGCGGCCAGCCGCAGATCCACCCCGAACCGGTGCCGGAACGACGGAATGACCCCGGCTCCTCCGGGACGGGCGGCGATCTCGCAGAAGACCGGGGTCCCGCTCGGTTCGAGGAAGACTTCGAGGTGCGTGACGCCGGAGAACCACGGCATCGTCGCGAGCACCTGCCGGTTGAACGCGAGCAGTGTCTCGCGCGAGCGCCCCTCGCCGACGGCCACGGACCTGCGCTGGTCACCGGCGGCCAGGGTGGGAAGGAGGTCCAGGTAGCGCGAGGCCATCGCCGCCGTGGGGCGGCCCGCCCGGACGACGCTGTCGATGTGGCAGGGCGTGCCGTCGATGAACTCCTCTGCCTCGTAAGGCCCTTCGTGCCCGAGGCCGGTCCGCTCCAGCCGCCGCAGTTCGGCGGGGCTCGTCACCCGGTGGACACCCCGTGCGGCCCAGCCGTCGACGGGCTTGAGGATGATCCTGCCGTGTTTCTCCAGGAGCGGGGCGGCCTCGGCCGGGCCGGAGATCCCGGTGAACTCCGGGGTGCGCACGCCGCCCGCCGCCATGTGACGCTTCATCAGTACCTTGTGGCGGAACAGGGTCGTCCGGGTCAGGTCCAGTCCTGGCACGCCCAACGCCTCGCGGAAGGCCGCGGCCGGCACCAGCAGCCGTTCGGTCACCGCGGCGACGCGGTCCACCGGCGGCCCGCCCCGTATCTCGGGCAGCGCGCGCAGGACGTGCGCGGAGTGCGAGGTGTCGGCCGTCACCACCCGGTACACCTCGTCCGGGCGGTGTTCGTGCGCCTTCTCCGGCAGGGTCACCAGAGTGACGTCGTAGCGGTCCGGATCGAGATAGGGGCGGCCGTCGGGGTGCCGGTAGGCGTCGTAGCCCCACCGGTCGAGCAGCAGCACGTGCTCACGCTTCACGGATCCGCCCTCCGGCCGGGGAGCCGGTGGGCGCGGGGGCCGTGAACTCGACGAGCGGAGAGCGCGCGAACCGGCGCAGCCGGTCCCGGAAGATCTTCCCGGACTCGGTGCGCGGCAACTCGTCCACGAACTCCAGCACGGCCAGCCGTACGGCCTCGCCGCTCTTGCCGTTCTCCCCGTTCTCGCCGTTGACGTGCCCGAGGACCGCTTCCGCGGTGACGGCACCGGCGTTCCAGCCGTCCGCGAGAAGGACGTACGCCTTGGCCTCGGAGGCACCTCCGCCGTCTTGGGCGGGCACCGGTACCACGGCGGCCTCGGCGACCGCCGGATGGCCCAGCAGCCGTCGTTCGAGTTCGGCGGGTGCGACGCGGACACCGTCCGCGGTGTGGAAGACGTCCTTGAGACGTCCGACGAAGGTGAACGTGCCGTCGCTCTCCCGGCGGGCCAGGTCCCCCGTGCGGTAGAGGGCCCCGGGTCCGGCGGGCGGGGTGTCCACCGGGTCGAGGTAGCCGTGCATCAGCCCCGCCGGGCGGTCGGCCGGATCGAGGCAGATCTCGCCCTCTCGCACGGGCGTCGTCGTGTCCGGGGCACACAGGACGACCCGGTAGCCGGGCAGCGGCCGTCCCAGGGAGGTGGGGTCGGCGCGGCCCCCGGGCGCCACACCGAGCACGGCCGTCACCTCCGACTGGCCGTATCCGTTGCGCACCACGACGCCCCAGGCCGCGCGGACGGCGTCCACGATGTCGTCGGTGAGCGGCTCGCCCACGCTCATCGCCTCCCGCAGCGCGATCCGCCGGCCGGTGAGCCCGGCCGCGACCAGCCGCCGCCAGATGCTCGGAGGCGCGCAGACGCTGGTCGCCGCGGTGCGCTCCAGCGCTTCCAGGACCAGGTCCGGGTCGGCGTGGCGGGTGTCCACGGAGACCACCTGGGCCTCGGCGTTCCACGGCGCGAACAGCGAACTCCAGGGATGCTTGGCCCAGCCGGGCGACGAGATGTTCAGATGGGTGTCCCCGGGCTTCAGGCCCGCCCAGAACATGCCCGAGAGGTGTCCGATCGGGTAGCTCGTATGGGTGTGCCCCACGAGCTTGGGGCGCGCGGTACTCCCGGACGTGAAGAAGCAGCACATCAGCTCGTCGGCCGGGGTGGGCCCCTCGGGCACGAAGGCGTCCGTGAACCGGTCGGCGTCCGTCCACGGCTGCCAGCCGTCGACCGGACCGCCCACCTGGACCCGGAGCCCCGGGACGGCGCTCAGCGCCGTGTCCCGGAAGGCGGGTGCGGCGGCGATGGCGGAGGTCGCCACCACATGGCGTACGGTCGCGCGCCGCAGCCGGTCGTCCACCTCCTCGGGACCCAGCGTGGTGAACAGCGGTACGGCCACGGCGCGCAGCTTCATCAGCGCCAGGAGCAGCTCCCAGACCTCGACGCCGTTGTCGAGGAGCAGGGCCACGCGGTCGCCCCGCCGCACACCGCGGGCGCGGAGCCACCCGGCCACCTGGTCCGAGCGCCGGCCGAGGTACGCGAAGGAGACCTGCCGGTCGCCGTCCGGGGTGATCACCCACAGGGCGGGACGGTCGTTGTCCCGGGCCACCGGGTCGAACCAGTCCAGCGCCCAGTTGAAGTGTTTCGGCCGGGGCCAGCGGAAGACCTCGTGCGCGTGGGCCTGGTCGTGCGCGTACCGCAGCAGTACGTCCCGGGCGGCGCGGAACTCCTGGTGGGCCTCGGTGGGGGCGCTGGGCGACACGGTCTCGAAGTGCGTGCGGGAACTCATGGGAACTCCATGGCGAAGGCGTGTTCCGTGCGGGGCGGCTCAGACCGCCGGCCCCGGTGGACGGCTCTGGCAGCGGCGGGTGATGCTCAGCGCGATGGCGTCGGCCTCGCGGTGGAACGTCGTGCGGCTGGCGGTGCGCCCGTTGCCGATCTGGGTGAACCAGCGGGCACCCTCGGTGGGGACACCGAGGGCGTACAGGGCGCCGTGCACCTGGCCGTCCGGACGCACCAGCCGGCCCTCCGCCGGAGTGACGCGCAGCCCTCCGGTGGCGAAGGCGGTGTCCTGCGCGGTGTTGACGAATTCGCCCACCACGCCCTCGTCGGCCAGCTGCCGCAGCAGCGGATTGCCGGTCGCCGACAGCGCCGGTGCGGGCAGGCGGCTGTCGACCAGTGCCGAGACGTGCCGCCGCGAGCCCGGCACCGCGGGGGACTCCACGGTGAACAGCCGCCGCTCGCGGTCGTACCCGAACGCGGTGTCCGGCCCGACCACGTGCACGACGCCCGCCTCGGCGAGCGCGAGGAACTGCTCGGTACGCAGCGGCGGTGGCCCCGTGGACAGCAGGGAGAGGAGGGGGGCGATGTGCGCGAGGAAGTCGTCCCGGTGCGACGACGGCGAGAGGCCGCCCGACTCCAGGGCGGACCGCAGCAGGTCCCGGGCGTCCCGGATCACGTCGAGGGCCGCCTTGAGCGGGCCGTCGACGTTGCCCAGGCGCGCCTCGGCCAGGTCGGCGCGGAGCAGCCGGCGCAGTTCGCGCCCGAAGTCGTCGGGATCGGTGAACCGCCGTCCGGCGAAGGGGCGGCCCAGCCGCTCCAGGTCCACCGGCGCCACGTCCGCCAGGCCGTGCGCGGCCACGGCCCGGGGCCAGGTACTGACGTCGGGGCCGAGCGCGGTGAGGTCGTCGACGAGCGCCGCGGCGGCCCTCGGGCTCCGCCGCAGCCGGGAGTGTGATCGCAGGTGGACCAGGTTCACCTCGGCGACCAGCAGCGGAAGTACCTCCCGCGCGAAGTCCAGGGCCGGGGTGCCCCGGGTGTCGAGGGCACGGCCGCGCAGGGCGGCCAGGGACGCCGCGGTGAGGAAGCGCGGGCGGAAGTGGCCGCCCGCGGCGGGCTTCTGGTTGTGTCCCCGGGTGCTGATGGGCATCCCGCTGCGCGAACCGGCGTACAGGACCGGCTCCTTGCCGCTGGGCAGGTAGCGGAGCCGGTCGCCGTCGCGGTGGAAGGACCCGCCACGGCCCACGCTGAAGGAGAGCAGCAGATCGTAGAAGGACAGCCCGAGCCCGAGCACGCCGACGGGCGCTTCCGCGGGAACGGAGTCGAGGTCCAGATCGGCCACCGGTTGCCCGCCGAGACAGATCAGTTCGGGGTTCTCCCGCGTGGCCCGCCGGAGTTCCGGCGCGAACGCGGCCGGTGCGGCGGAGTGACCGGTGCACAGGACCACCGCGTCGGCCAGGAGTTCGCCGGTGCCGCCCTCGGCGGCCAGTTCCAGCAGATAGCGCTCCCGGCACGGCCGCACAGAGGTGACCAGACCTCGTGCCTCCGTCACCGTCACCGAGTCGGGCAGCCGGCGCCGGGCCTCCTGGCAGACGTCGTGGAGGTACTCGCCGTAGGCCCGGCGCGGTGCGCAGTCGTTCTCGTCGAGCGCGTTCAGTTCCGGGTCGGGGTGCCGGAGCAGCCACTGCGCGAAGGTGCGGCCCCGGCCCGGCGGGAACATCGTCAGCTCACCGACGACGGTGTTCATCAGCAGCCACGGCGGCTGGTCCCGGCGCCAGACCTTGCCGCGGCCCGGCTCCACCGAGTCCAGCAGGAGGATGTGCACGGTGCGGTGCCCGTGCTCGTGGACCGCGGTGGAGAGGTGATCGGCGAGCCGCTCGAACACCGCGATGCCCCGGGGGCCGGAGCCCACGACGGCCACGGTGAACCCGCTGTCGGCGAACATCACCGGGACCGTGCCGCGGCGCCCGACGGCTGCCCGTCGTCCTGCGGCGGGAGCCTGTCGAGCGAGGTGCGGATCTGCTCGTCGGTCGCGGCCATGTCCGTCATACGGCCGCTCAGGTAGTGGTCGTAGGCGGACAGATCGAGCAGACCGTGGCCGCTCAGGTTGAAGAGGATGACCTTCGCCCGGCCTTCCTCGCGGGCCCGGACCGCTTCGTCGATGGCGGCCCGGATCGCATGGGCCGACTCCGGGGCGGGGGTGATCCACTCCTGCTCGGCGAAGGTGAGCCCGGCTTCGAAGACGGCCTGTTGCGGGTGGGCGACGGCCTCGATCAGCTTCTGCTCGTACATGGCGCTGAGCAGGGGTGCGGCGCCGTGGTAGCGCAGCCCCCCGGCATGGATGCCGGGGGAGACGAAGGTGTGGCCGAGGGTGTACATCTTCGTCATCGGTGTGACACCGGTGAAGTCGTTGTAGTCCCAGGCGTAGGTGCCCTTGGTCAGCTTGGGGCACGCCTCCGGTTCGACGGCGACGAACCGGGTGGCCCGGCCGGTGCGGATCTTCTCGTGGAAGAACGGGAAGGCCAGCCCGGAGAAGTTGCTGCCCGCGCCCACCGCTCCGATGACGACGTCCGGGAACTCGTCGATGGCCTCCAGCTGCCGCAGCGCCTCCTGGCCGATCACCGTCTGGTGCAGCAGGACGTGGTTCTCCCCGCTGCCGACCGACAGGTTGCAGTGCTCCAGGGCCGCCGCGTGCTCGAACGCCTCGGCGTTGGCGATGGACAGACTGCCGCCGGTCTCGGGGTCCCGTTCCAGCGCGGTGCGCCCCGCCGAGGTCCCGGTGCTCGGGCTCGGCACCACCCGGGCGCCGTTCATCTCCATCATCACCCGGCGGTAGGGCTTCTGTTCGTGGCTGACGCGGACCATGTAGACGGTGCAGCGCAACCCGTGGATCCGGGCGGCCAGGGAGAGCGCGGACCCCCACTGCCCTGCTCCGGTTCCCGTGGTCAGTTCCTTCACGCCGGCCTGCTTGTAGTAATAAGCCTGGGCCAGCGCGGTGTTGAGCTTGTGACTGCCGGTCGGGCTGGTGCCCTCGTACTTGAAGTAGATCCGGGCGGGAGTGTCCAGCAGCAGTTCCAGGTTCCGCGCCCTGCGCAGCGGTGTGGGCCGCCAGCGCAGGTACTGCCGCCGAACCTCCTCGGGGATCTCGATGAACGGTTCGCGGCTCAGGCTCTGCCGGTACATCGTCAGCGGTATCTGCGGGGTGATGCGGCTGTTGGCGGGCTGTGACGTGCCCTGGTCCTGGGGGCGGGCCCGCCGTAACCGGGCCGCGTCCTCGACGTCCGTCAGGTCGGAGAGGACGTTGTACCAGTGGGTGGGCACGATGGATTCGGGTGCCTGTGAAGTCATGGGCCGTACGGTCATGTGCCGGAGTCCGTTCCCTCGTTTTCCCTGTGCTGTCCGACCAGTTCCGTCAGGTTCCCGACGGTTTCGAGTTGTGCGTGGAACACCTCGGAGTCCGGTATCAGGATCCCGAACTCGGCCTCCAGCCGAACAATGACTTCGAGCAGGGACAACGAGTCCAGACCGATTTCCTCAGAGGTGAGGAACTGCTCGTCCCCGATCTCCTCGGGAGCGATACCGAGTTCTTTCACGCGGACCAGGATGTTCTTCACCCGGCGCGCGGCGGAGTCCGATGTCTTCAGTTCTCGCACGCCACTCTCCGATGCTGCTGCGCAGTAGGGCAGAAAAGATCAGGATGGACATTCAACGGCATCGACTCAATGCGCGGACGTGTCCCCTGGCGCCAGGCACGGAAGGTGGTGGCGGCTTTCGGCCCGAGCAGTAAAACACTGCTATCGGTGCATCGCAAGAGGCGGTCTGACGCGGTGTCCGGGATTTCGATTGCGATCTTCCGGCCGATCTTTCCGCCGGCCTTCCGTCGTCCTTCCGTCGGTCTTCCTCCGCTCTTCCGGCCGGTCTTCCGGCCGGTCTTCCGCCGGACGCCGATGCCCCGGGGCGGCCCGGTCGCCGGGGCGGGGATCACTCCGGTCGGTGCCCCGACAACCGGCCTGAGCTGCACGAACGTTGGCCCGGCGGCCGGCGGGTCCACCGGGGACGGCCCCGGAGCCCGGCCCCTGGGGCTTGCCCAACTCCGGCCCCAACTCCGGCCTCAACCCCCGCCTCAACTCCTGCTGGGACGCCCCGTAACTCCTGCTGGGACGCCCGTGTTCGTTCAGAAACGAATGCCTGGGCGGCGGCCGACAGCCTGTGTTCTGCTTCTCTCATCCGGAAAGCGGATGCCTCGAACGAGGCGCCCCGCACCGGGAATTCCCCTGGGAGGAGGTGATTCGCATGCGCCAGTACTCCAAGCCGACCGCCAAGACGGTCACGCAGAGCACCGTTCTGCGTTCGCTCGTCTGATCTCAGACACATCTCGTCAGGACGTACGCATCCTTTTCCGGGTGCGTACGTCCTGCCCGGGGTCTTCGACGCCGGGTCTCCCGCGTCGAAGGAATACACATGTGTGGTCTCGCTGGCATAGCCCGACTTGACGGCGGTCTCCTCGGCCCGGAGACGGACGCCCTTCTGGCCGAACTGGCCGACGTACTGCAGCACCGGGGCCCGGACGAGCGGGAACTGCTCCGCGACGGTCCCGTGGGACTGGCCTTCACCCGGCTCTCCCTGGTGGACCCGTCGGACGGCACCCAGCCGCTGGTCAGTGACGACGGCAACCTGGTGCTGATCGCCAACGGCGAGGTGTACAACCACCGGGAACTCGCCGCCGCCCTCCCCTCCGACGTACGGCTGAAGACCGGCTCGGACTGCGAGGTGCTCCTCTACCTGTACCGGCAGCACGGTCTGGACTTCCTGCGCGACGTGCGCGGCATGTTCGCGGTCATCCTGTGGGACCGGGCGCGCGGACAACTGGTCCTGGCCCGCGACCGGTTCGGCATCAAGCCCCTCTACTACCACCGCACCCGCGAACGGATGGTCCTCTCCTCGGAGATCAAGGGCCTGTTCGTCGACCCGGCGACCCCCCGCCGCTTCGACTGGGAGCGGGCGCTCGCCGTTCCGGCGCTGACGGCCGCGCCCCGGTTCAGCGCGCCGGAGACGTGCACCTGGTTCGAGGGCGTGGAGAGCGTCCCGGCGGCCACCGTGCTGCGCGTGGACCTGCGCGACGGCCGGACGACCCGGCACCGCTACTGGGAACTGCCCACCGAGGCCGACGAGTCGACCGACGCGGACACCTTCGTACAGCGCTACGGCGACCTGCTGGAGGAGTCCGTCCGGGAGTGCGCGACCGCGGACACCGAGCTGGGCCTCTTCCTGTCCGGCGGGATCGACTCGGCGGCGGTGCTGGCGTTCGCGCGCGAGCGGGTACCGGACATCCACACGTTCACCGCGCTCAGCGGCGGCACCCGGGCCAACGGCGACGCCGAGCACTCCGACTGGCTGGCCCGGGAGCTGGGCGTCCACAACCACCAGGTCGTCTTCGGCCCCGACGACGTACCCACTCCCGAGGAGTGGACGCGGCTGCTGTGGCTGAGCGAGACACCGATGACGGGCCCGGAGATCTACTACAAGCACGAGCTGCACCGGTTCGCCCGGGCCGAGCGGCCGGAGCTGCGGGGCATGCTGCTCGGTGCCGCCAGCGACGAGTTCAACGGCGGCTACTCCAAGGACATGGCGGGCGACTGGGGCACCTTCCTGGACGGCCTCGGGGAGATGGACCGCGCCACCGCGCTCGACGGGCATCCCGCGCTGCGGCACTGGTGGCGCGGCGAGGAGTCGCTGTTGTCGGACGACGCGCTGGCGAGCCTGCGCGGCGGCGGGGACACGGACGTCTACCGGGCGTACATCGGGTCCGAGTACAGCAAGATCGAGCAGTACAACGTGTGGCACGAGGACCGCACGGCGGCCGGCAGCGGCATCGAGGCGCGCGTCCCGTTCCTCGACCACCGGCTGGTCGAACTGACCGCCGTCGTACCGCCCGCGCTGCGCCCGCGCCTGCTGTGGGACAAGCGGATTCTGCGGGACGCGATGCGCTCCCGGCTGCCGCGCCGCATCGCCGAGCGGCCCAAGGGCCCCTTCTTCTACGGCCCCGGCACCGGCCACGCCTACCGCATGCTCGTCCGCCTGATGCGGGCCGACGGCCACCAGCTGGTGGAGCGGGCGCTCGCCGCGCCGGGCGCCGACACCTACCTGGACGGCCCCGCCATCCGGCGCGGCCTGGCCGGCTTCGGCGACGGGGACACCGACTCCGTGTCGGTGGAACTGCTGCTCCGGGTGGTGAACATGGGCCTGCTGGCCGAACTGGCGGCGAGCACACCGCGGCTGGAGGACACGAGCGCCGGTGCGGTGCGGTCCGTGCTGCCCGCCGGACGGCATCCCGTGACGGACACCGAGGAGCTGTTCGCCGCGCCGGTCAAGGCCCACGACCCGTCCCGGGTACCGGTGCCCGCGAAGGGCCTGCTCCTGCTGACCGGCGCCGACGGCGACGAGTACCTGGCCAACGACGGGCAGATCGAGTTCGTACTCGACGCGGACGCCCCCGTTCTGCGGGTGCTGCGCCGGCTGGACGGTGAGGTCACCCTGGCGGAGGCGCTGAGCGGGGCGGGTGTCGCCCTGGAGGAGGTCCGGGCGGAACTGGACGCGCTCCTCGACCAGCAGCTGATCTCGTTCGACGGATGACCGGGGCGGCCATGCACATCCGAGCGTTCCAGGAGCAGTTGATACGAGGGCGCGCCGAGAGCAGGGCCCGGTCCACCGCCGAGTACTCCAGCCGTTTCGGGCGCTGGGACGCCCTCGCGAGCGTCCGCCGGCGGCCACGGCGCGACTTCGAGGGCGGGCAGGCCGGTCTCTACTTCCCGCCGGAGCTGTATCCCGTGGTCGGGCACCCGCTGGTGACGGCCCTGGGCGAGGACGTGGTCGAGGGGCTGCTGCTGCGGCGGCTGTACGACTACCTGCACTTCACGACCGAGTTGGAGAACCTCGCCGTCATCCCGGTCGCCGTGAAGATCAGCCGCGGGCGCTCGGGGCTGGTCCTGCCGGAGCCGATGCGGGCCGACGCCTACAAGATCGTCACCGACGAGGCGTGGCACGCCCAGTTCTCGTACGACTTCGCGTGCCGGATCGCCGCGGAGACCGGCGTTCCGGGGCCGCACACCGCGGACGCGGCGGCGCCGGCGTTCCTGTCGCGCCTGGACGAGTTGCGGGAGCGGCTGCCGCACGAGATCAGGGGCGTGGAGTCGCTGCTGTTCGCGGTGGTCAGCGAGACCCTGATATCGAGCATCCTCGCGGACATCCCGCGCGACGAGCGGCTGTACCGGCCGGTGCGCGAGGTGGTGCGCGACCACGCGGAGGACGAGGGCCGGCACCACGTCTACTTCCGGTCGGTGCTGCGCCACCTGTGGCCGGCCCTGACACCGCGGGAGCGGCAGGCCGTCGGGCCGCTGGTGCCGACGGCCATCCACGCCTTCCTCGAACCGGACTACCTCCAGACCGCCCACCACCTGCGCGGGGTCGGGCTGAGCACCGACGAGATCGACCAGGTCGTCGCGGAGTCCTGGCCGCCGCACACGGTGCGGCGCTCCGTCGCGGGGGCGGCGGCCCAGCTCACGCACTACCTCGCCGAGGCCGGAGCACTCGACGACGCCCGCACGCTGGCCTCCTTCGAGGAGGCCGGACTGCTCCTGAGTGAACTCCGGAGCCCGACGAGTGCCACCAGGCCATGAGAGAGTCGATGACATGACCATGCCCGCATCCGGGTCGACGCCCCCGGACTCCGAGGACCCCATGGACTCCGTGAACTCCCAGGCATCCCAGGCGCCCCCCGCCTCCCAGCCCCCTCCCGGCCCCTCCGCGGCCGGCCTGTTCTGGCGGTTCTGGCTGGCCGCGACCGTGAGCGGCGCCGGCTCGGCCATGACCGCGGTGGCGCTGCCCCTGGTGGCCGTCACCCTGCTCGACGTGTCGGCCCTCCAGGTCACGCTGCTCGCGGCGGCGGGCCAGGCGGCCTGGCTGTTCCTGGGCCTGCCGGCCGGGGTCATCGTCCGGCGCCACCCCCTGCGCGCACTACAGGTGACGCTGGACCTCGTCCGGACGGCCGCCATCGGCTCCGTACCGGTGGCCTGGTGGCTCGGTCACCTCAGTTACCCGTACCTGGTCGTGGTGGCGCTCGTCACGAGTTCGGCGACCGTGCTCTTCGACATCGGCAGTTCGACCTTCCTGCCGGCCGTCGTCGACAAGAAGGAACTGAACGCCCGCAACAGCCTGATGTCGGGCACCGAGGCCGTCACCCTGACCGGCGGGCCGTCCCTGAGCGGTGTGCTCGTCCAGCTCTTCGGCCCCGTCGGTGTCCTGGCCGTCGACGCCGTGAGCTACCTGGTGTCGGCCGTGACCCTGCGGACGCTGCCCGAACGCCACCCCGAGCCCCAACCGCCCACCAGGACAGCGCAGTTGATCCGGGAGGGCTGGAACTTCGTCGTCCGGCACCCGGTCATGCGGCCCTGTCTGATCTGGGCCACCACGGCGAACTTCGTGACCGCCGGGCTGGTCGCGCTGACCCCGCTGTACCTCGTGCGCGAGGCCCATGTGTCGGCCGGAGTCGTCGGCGTCATGATCGCCATGGAGGGTGTCGGCGGGCTGATCGGCTCGGCCATCGCCACCCGCCTCGCCCGGCGGGTCGGCACCGCCCGCGCCATGATCGTGGCGGGGTTCGCGGGCGGTCTGCTCACCCTGCTGACCCCGCTCACCACCGGACTCGGGAACATCTACTTCTACGCCGTCGGCTACGCCGCGTTCGCCTGCGGCGCGGTGACGGGCAGCATCATGGCCCGCACCCACCGGCAGACCGAGTCGCCCGCGGACCTGCTGTCGCGGGTGATGGCCACGGTCCGCTTCGTGTCCTGGGGCGCGCTGCCGCTGGGCGCCGCGTGCAGCGGTCTGCTCGCCACGGCCGTGGGCCTGCGCCCGGCCCTGGCGCTGTTCTGCGCGGCGAGCCTGCTCCCGCCGCTGATCCTGCTGCTGAGCCCGGTGGGCCGCCGCCGCGACCTCGGCGACGCACCGCGGAGCTGACCCGGGACTACGATGCGCACCTCCCGACGAAGGAACTGACGTGCTCCACACGACCACGACCCGGAACGACTGGCTGACGCCGCTGCGCGAGCGGAACCTCCTGCCCGCGGACGCCCTGGCCGCCTTCGTCGTCGGCAGCGCCGCCCGCGGCTGGCACAACGCGCGCAGCGACTTCGACATCTACGTCGTCACCGCCGCCGGGCAGCACACCGGTACCGGCACCGAGGTGCCCGTACCGCTGGATCCGCCGTTCGTCCGCGGCCGGACGTTCTACGCCCGCGACCGGCGGTGGGAGGTGACGTACTGGGTGGCCGGCCAGTTCGACCAGATGCTCGCCAAGGTGTCCTGGCAGGCGTACGAGGACGGCGGCACCGTCCCCGAGGAGCCGCTGTCCTGGCGCGAGGAACTGTCGCTGGCCAGGCTCGGCAACTGCCTGCCGCTGTGGGGCGAGCAGTGGATCGCGCACAGCCAGGAGCGGCTGGAGCGGTCGGCGTTCCGGTCCTTCATGGTCACGCGCTCCCTCAGCGAGGCGGCCAACGCGGTCGAGGACGCCCTGGGCCAGATGGAGTCCGGCGATCTGGAGAGCGCCACCATCTCGGCCCGGACCGCCTTCGGCCGCGCCGTCGACGCGCTGCTGGAGGGAGAGGGCGAGTACGGCAGCCACATCCCCAAGTGGCGGCCCAACCGGTTCCGGGCCGCCGCCCCGCGGGCGCTGTCGTTCGAGGAGTACTGGACGGTGGAGACGATGCGGGACTACGACCCGGACGACCCCCGGCCGTGGATCACCGGCGTGCTGACCGTCTGCCAGGACCTCGCCATGCGCGTACGGACGTCCTGACCGCGCCGCTCACAGTCCCAGTTGCCGCAGGAGCGCGAGGCCGCCGTCGTCGAGCCGGTAGAAGACCCGCCCGCCCAGCCGCTGCCGCCACACCAGCCCCGCGTCGGTGAGCACCGTCAGGTGCTGGGAGACGGTGCTCTTCGCCAGCCCCAGCGTCGCGGCCACCGCGGTGGTCGTCTTCGGCGACTCCAGGGTCCGCACGACCTGGGCGCGCCCTTTCCCCAGCAGCAGGGCCAGCCGGTCCTCGGCCTCCCGGTCGGGCGCCCGCGCCGTCAGCACGTGGAAGTGGCCGGTGGCGCGGGCCTGGTAGGACATGGCCACGGTGGCCGGCTCCGCCATGAACAGCCGCAGCCCGCCCGCGAACACCGTGGGCACGAGCAGCAGCCGCGAGCGGGTGACGGTCAGATCGAGATCCCGGTGGTACGGCGCGGTCAGCCGCGGCCGTTCCCACAGCACCCGGCCGCCCAGCTCGCCGAGCATGGCCTCGGCGCCCGCCACGGCGAGCGTGCGGCCCCGGAAGAGGATCTCCTCCTCCAGCGAGGAGCGGATGGCGGTCCAGTAGGGGGCGACCGCCCAGTCCCAGTACTCCTCCAGCAGCCCGGTCAGCCGCGCCGTGCCCGGAGCGTCCGCGTGGGTTCGGCGCACGTGCTCCAGTTCCGCCGCGAAGGTGTTCCGCGCCGGGTCGGGGACCGGCACGAAGCCCGGCGGGAACAGCGGGGAGGCGGTGTCCCGCAGGGCGTCGACCAGGCCGGCGGTCAGCTCCCGCGGCATCCCGGCGCGTACGCCCCGCACCCACCCGGTGTAGGGGGAGGGCGCCTCGCCGCGGTAGCGGGCCAGGATGCCGAGGCTCCCGATCGTCTCCCACAGCGGACTGAACGTCAGGCGTACGGCGTTCAGGCTCTCGTCGTCGACCCGGAGCCGGATCACGGCGTACGGCCACCGGGCCGGACCGGGTGCTCCGCGTCGAGGATCAGGTCCGCCACCTCCACCAGGCAGTCACCGCACCCCGACCCGGCGCCGGTGGCGGTGCGTATCGCGCTCTCGTCCCGGCTGCCCGCGCGCAGCGCCGCCACGATGACGCTCTCGCGCACCCGCGCGCACAGGCAGACCAGCGGGTCCTCAGCCGTGGGCACCTGGACCGAGCCCTTCCGCCCAGGCGACCAGCGCGGGATCGGTGAGCGCGGACGCCGACCAGTCGTGGTCGAGTTCGGCACCCGGCAGGGAGGGCACGGTCACCACGTACAGTCCGGCGCGCCGGGCCGAGGTGACCCCGGTGGCGGAGTCCTCGAAGGCGACCGAGCGGGCGGGGAGCGCGTCCAGCGCCGCGCAGGCCGTCCGGTACAGCTCGGGGTCGGGTTTGGCCCGCTCCACCTCGTCGGCCGCGAAGGAGACGGGGAAGAGGTCGGCGAGACCGGCCGAGCGCAGGGCGGTGTCGAGGAGTTCCCGCGGGCTGTTGCTGGCGACCGCTACGGGTACGGACCGGGCGCACGCCTTGACCAGTTCGACGGCCCCCGGCAACGCGTCGGCGCCCTGGGCCAGTTCCCGCCGGACGAGGGCGAAGAGCTCCGCGGCGAGTTCGTCGCCCGCCCCGGGCCTGCCGAAGTAGTCGGCCATCGCCGCGCCCGCGCCGGCCGGCGTCCGGCCGATCACCAGCGCCTTCTGCTCCGGGCCGAAGCCGTGTCCGTGCGCGGCGAAGATCCTGGTCTCGGCCCGGGTCCAGCACACCTCGGTGTCGACCAGCAGTCCGTCGCAGTCGAACACCACGGCCTGCGGGGCGAGGGGAAGGGGTGTCACGCTTCTTGCCTCCAGTCGCTCGCCGAGACGTTGGCCAGCAGCGGCGCGACGCCCGGCTCGTTGCAGTCGATCCAGTCTGTCAGGACCGACAGGACGTCCCAGCGCGCCGAGCCCGGCGGCAGCGGGTGCGTCTCCAGCGCCGCCAGCCACTGCCGTACCGCACCGGGGGACGGGTGTTCGCGGGCGAGCGCGCCCCAGGCGTCGGTGCGCGCGGTCAGCCGCCGCACGCCGTCGCGGGCGTCCAGGTCGTGGGCCGGTACCTCCGCCTCCAGCTCCGCGAGCCGGCCGCGGGCCGGGCAGGCGCTCCGGTCGGCGGGCGGCGCCTGGGTGAGGGCCGCGCGCAGCCAGGCGGTGCCGGTCCGGTAGCTCAGCAGCCGCAACTCCCGTACCAGGTCGGCCGGTTCGTCGGCCGTGTGGACGAAGTTGAACAGGCCGTTGACCCGGCCGAACCGGCTGCGCAGGTCCTGGGCGTGGGCGGAGCCCGGGTCGGCGGCGCCCTTGGCCGCGGTCAGCCGGACGCTGGCGGGCAGCCCGCCGCTGCGGCGGGTGTCGCGCAACAGGACCAGCAGCGAGGGGCTGGAGCCCAGGAGATGGTCGACCACCGCGATCCGCTGCCGGGAGGCGGCGTTGAACTGGTAGCGCCAGATCTCCCTGGTCAGCACCGGGTCGAAGCGGAACGTCTCGGCGGCGAAGGGCACCCAGCCCTCCTCCTCCAGGATGTCCAGCACCAGCCCGCAGCGCCGGCCGGCTATCGCGTCCGGTTTGAGGACCACGAAGGTGGTGGTGTACAGCCAGGCCCGCTCGCTCGGCGAACGGAACAGGTCGAGCCCTTCCCTGGCGTAGGTGTCGAGCCGGTAGGCGGCCCGTTTGGCCGGATCGGCGGAGAGCGAGTCGAAGGCCCGGGGGCTCACGGCGGACAGCGTCCGCTCCGGTGCCGCCGACGACGCCGGGGCCGCCGGGACGGTGGTGGTGGTCACCGGGCCTCGGCCTCCTCGTTCGTGGTGGTGCCCGCCAGCAGCGGCAGCACGGTGTCGGCGCAGGCCGGTCGCCGCGGGTTCACGAGGTGCATGTGGCGCGCGCCCGCCACGGTCACGGACGTCACCGGCAGCCCGCGCGCACACCACTCGGAGATCTGATGCTCCGTCAGTTTCCGGGGTACGGCCTGGTCGTGCTCCGCCTCGACCACGACGAGCGAGGCCACGTCGGCCGGTTCGGGTTCGGGACTCGCCTGCTCGGGGGTCCCGCCCGCCGCCAGGTGCCCGGTGAGGAAGTCGTCCACGGCCGAGCCGCCCACCCCCGAGCGGGCCGCCTCGGCGAGGTCGGTCACGGGGGCGAGCAGCACCACGGCGGCCCGGCGGCCCGTCCCGGTGAGCGCGCAGAGCAGGAGATGGGCGCCCGCGGAGTGCCCGACGAGCGTGGCGCCGTCCCAGGCGCCGTCCCGCCGCCCGAGCGCGTGCAGCGCGTCCCGGCAGTCGTCGGCGGCGGCCGGCCAGGCGCCGCCGTCCCAGCTGGGCCGGTACTCCACGACCGCGACCCGGTGGCCCCGTTCGACCAGGGCGCAGGCCAGCGGTTCCAGGTCCTGGGCGGTACGGTCGTGCCGCCAGAAGCCCCCGTGCACCAGCACCACCGGGGTGACCCGCTCCGGTGGCCGCTCCGGCTCGTAGAGATCGACGCGCTGCCAGGCCGAGGGGCCGTAGGACAGCCGGCCCAGGAGCGTGCTCACAGCACGCCGAGCGCTTCGAGACGCGACAGCCAGCGGTGCAGCCGTTCGTCGTCCATGTGCACCTCGGCCCGGCGCTCGGCGGGCTCGTCGGCGGCGCCGTACCGGTACCAGACGCGGCCGTCGTCCCGGCGGATCATGAAGGCGCGCTGTTTGCGGGCCGGGCTCTGGATCATCAGGGAGATCGTCTCGGGCTCCGTGATGGTGGTGTGCAGCTGCTGGTGGTCGAGCGTGATGCAGCGGCCCACCGGCTCCTCGCGGACGAAGTACGGCCAGAACCGGGTGACGTCGGCGTTCTCGTCCAGGGGCTGGTCGGTGGCGTAGAGGGTGTGCTGGTAGGCGCCGTGCAGGATGTACGCGGTGAAGCTGTAGCGGTGGTTGTGGACCCGCTCGTACTGGTCGGTGTTGGCGAGCCGGAGCCGGATGCGCAGGCCCTTCGCCTGGTCGTCCCAGATCACTATCTTGTCGTCGAGGGCGTGGCACTCGAACTTCTGCCGCAGCTCGGGGGTCCGCGTCGCCCGCGCCAGCAGGGTGCGCAGCAGCGCGCGGTCGTCGCCCAGCCTGCGGGCAATCGCCTCGGTCAGCTCCGCCGCGCTCTCCAGGTCGTCCCAGCGCACGGCGGGCAGGGAGGCCATCAGCGATTCGGCCTTGGCCACGTCGGCGTCCGAGGGCGGGGCGGACAGCGGGCCGGGCGTCACGTACAGCAGGTCGTCTCCGGGGCGGGTGGCCATCACAGCACCTCCATGGCACGCAGGCGGCCGGTGAGATCGTCGAAGTAGTCCTTGCTGATGCGCTTGCTGCCCTGCCGCTCGGCCTTCTCCTTGTCCTCGCCGAAACGCCACCACACGCGGCCGGTCTCGCGTTCGGTGATGATCGAGCGCTCCTTCTCGGCGGGGCCGCGCAGGAAGAGGGAGACCGTGTCGGGCGTGGTGTACGTGGTGTGGATCTCGCTGTGGTGCAGCGTGTAGCAGTTGCCCGCCTGCTCGTTGGTGACGAACCGCGGCACCACGCGCAGGTCGGTGGCGACCGCGTCGAAGTCGTCCTGGGCCTGCGCCGGGATCTCCTGCTCGGCCAGCCGCCCGACCAGCTCGTGCCGTACGTGCCGGTACCCTCCGCGCACGATCAGCGAGGTGAAGGTGAACCGGTGGTCGTGCGGCCGGTCCCGGTGGTCCTCGGTCGACACGTGGACGCGGATGCGGAACCCGCGGTCCAGGGCGTCGTAGACGACCAGCTTGTCGAGCAGCCGGTGGTGCTCGCACTTGTCGAACAGGTCCTCCTCCTCGCGGGCCCGTTCCAGCAGCTGCGTCAGCGCCGCCCTGTCCTCGGCGAGGGCGGTGAGGATCTCCTTGGTCTGCGCGCGGGCCTTGGGCAGGTCCGACCAGTCCACGACCAGCCGGTCGAGTTCGTCCAGCATGTGCGATTCCTCCTTCGTGCTGCGTACTTCGTGCTTCGTACGGTGGGCGGGCGCCTACACGGTGGGCAGGCGCAGGTCGGACCTGGCCGACAGGCCGAACACCCGGTGCGCGGTGCCCCCCGCGAGCGCGTGCACGTCGGTGGCGGACAGCCCCTGGGACAGCGCGTTGGCCTGCTGCCGGGCCAGCGGCACGGAACCGGCCGCGACGATGCCGTCCTCCTGGTACCAGAGCCCGTTGTCGACCACGTGGTAGAGGTCCTGGCCGCCCAGGCGCGCGGAGTCGCAGCGGTCGGTCATCATCATCGAGTTGTCCATGCCCATCAGCTGGACGGCGCGGGCCGCGATGGCCAGGTCCACGTGCTCGCCGTCGAAGTTGACGCAGGCGCCGATCCGCCCGGCCGCCGCCTGCCGCATGATCGCCGCCGGGACCGGCCCCGCGATCTCCGCGATGGTGTCGAGGGACCAGGACGGCAGGTCGTAGGAGGCGATGACGGTGTCCCGTTCGGCGCGCGCGCGTGAGCTGCGGAAGGCGTGCCGGATGGTGAGGGGCATGTCGTTGAAGAGGTGGTCGGTGACGACGCGGACACCGTCGCCCGCCCACTCCGACTGCCAGGCCAGCTCCACGATCTCGTCGACCAGCGCGGCGATGGCCGCCGGGTCGGCCCGGGTGAAGTGCCCGAGCGCCGGACGGATGCCGTGCGCCGCCAGCAGCGGCACGATCCAGCCGAAGCCGGTGTCCCGGGCCCCCGGCTCGTCGCTGAGCTCCGAGGCCGGCGAGAAGGCGTCCGGCGACAGGACCGTGTACTTGAGGCCGTACGGTCCCAGGGCCGCGAGACGTTCCCATTCGTACCGGTTGGGTGCCCAGACCGTCGCCGCGGGAGTGCCGCCGTGGCTGGCCAGCAGCGGTCCCTCCAGGGCGATGCCGGCGACGTGCGGAAGCAGCCCTTCGCCGCGCATGCGGTCGTACTCGTGGACGAAGTCCTCGAACTCCGTCAGATGGTCGCGGTGGAGATACATCGTGGGCAGGCTCAGGACGCCCTCACGCGCGCACCACGTGTCGAGCCGCGCGAGATCTACCTTTGTGAAGTCGGAGAAGTCGACGTCACCGAAGCCGTGACAATGAACCTCTACTGGTGGAACTTCGGAATAGCTGCCCAATGGAGAACACTCCCAATCCAGTGAGTTACTCAGTCGAGTGTGATTCATAGGAAGCCGTGACGAACAGCCCGTAAAGCTCTCAACATGCTGCACTGCATCATGCTGAAGCTGTTCAACCCATTCAGTGGCCCATATTGTTGGAGTGACATTCGGTTGAGCCTCCGAAAATATTCGGAGGAATTAACGCGCAGGTGCCCGTAATTGCCTGCGAGCCACGGATCGAATAAGAGTCGCCGGCCCCGAAGGACAGCATCGAGATGACCTTTGACTTCACCCGCTGCCTGCCCGAACTGTCGGCCCACGGACTCCCGCCCTCGCGGTACCGGTCCGCGTTCGTGGTCGGCTCGCTCGCCCGGGGCTGGGCCAACGCGGCGAGCGACGTGGACGTCTACGTCGTGGGCGAGGAGCCCTGGAGCGGACCGGTCCCGGCCTCGATCCGGCTGTCGCTGGAGCATCCGGAGGTGGTCACCGACTTCTGGTACGTCGGTGACCGGCGCTGGGAGCTGAAGTACTGGACCGCCGGCCAGCTCGCGGAGATCCTCGGCAAGGTGTCCTGGGAGGCGTTCGAGACCGGGCAGCCGCTGGGCCAGCTGATCGGCCGGGACGAGGAGCAGTTGCTGGAGCGGATGCTGGCCTGCCGCCCGCTGCACGGCGAGGACTGGGTGCTGGAGCAGCAGGACCGCATCCGCGACTCGGCCTTCGTCGCGTCCGTGGTGTCGTACTGCCTGTCCAACGCCGACGACTTCGTGGACGACGCGGCGGGCCAGCTGGACGGGGGCGACGTGGCGAGCGCGGTGCTGTCGGCCCGGCAGGCGTTCGGGCACGCGGTGGACGCCCTGCTCGCGGCGCACGGCGAGTGCAACCGGCTGGTCAAGTGGCGGGCGCGGCGCGTGGCCGAGGCGGCTCCGAAGGCGCTGCCGTACGAGCGGTACTGGGCGGTGGAGACCATGCGGGACTTCGATCCGGCCCGGCCGGAGGTCTGGGTGCGGGACGTGATGGCACTGTGCAAGACCCTTTCCCTGGAAGTGGAGATCTGAGAGATGACGGCCAGTGCGGTCCCGGACACGGTTCCCTCGATCCGGACACAGGCGCGGTTCCGCCGGATGCGCGGTACGACGATGGTGGGGGTCGGGCCGGCGGCACTGGAGCTGTCCGACACGGCCGTCGTCATCCTCGGCCATGTGGACGGGCGGCGCTCCGTGGCGCGTATCGGTGAGCTGGTCGCGCAGGAGTTCGGCATCGACGCGGACGAGGCGACGGCGGACGTCCTCGACCTCGTCCGCGACCTGGCCGGCTCGGGGGTCCTCGCGCTGGAGGCGCCGGAGGGCCCCTGAGCCGGCACCGGTGCGGCGGCCGTCAGCCCGCCCAGCGCTCGGTCTCGCCGAAGAAGTCGTCGACGGACGTCGTCCGCCCCGACTCCACCGCCCGCCGGTGGACGAAGGATCCGACCGCGAGATCGAGGACGCCCAGCCCGAACGGGGAGAAGATCCGCGGCCTGTCGTCGTCGAAGCGCACCTTGTCCCGCATGACCTGGGCGAGCGTGCCGTCGACGAAGTCGCGGTGCCCGCACGCCTGTTCGGCGAGGTGCGGGGAGGTGCCGGCGGTCAGGCAGTGCTCGACGTCGTCGACCACGTTGTGCGAGGCCAGGATGATCTCCGGCGAGATGTCCCGCAGCGAGATGTTGAGCACGGTCTGCCGGGGCCGCAGCAGAGCGGGGTCGGTGAGGTGCGGGGCGGCGGCCGTGGTGGCGAGGACGACCAGGTCGGCGTCGCGCACCGCGGCCGCCGTCCCGTCCGCGACCGTCGCGGGAACGCCCAGCGTCTCGCGGGCGTGGCGGGCCAGCCGGTCCGCGTAGCCGGGCACCTGGTCGTACACCGTGAACTCGCCGATGTCCCACTGCTCGGCGGCGAAGAAGTCCAGGATCGCGCGCGCGATCACCCCGGCGCCCACGACGGCGACGCGGGCCGCCCGGGTGGAGCCGTGCAGCAGTCCGGCGCCCAGCACGCACGAGGCCGCGGTACGGGCGGCGCTGATCTGGGACGCCTCCAGGCAGGCGAACGGGTACCCGGTGGCGTAGTCGTTCAGCAGGAGCACGGCGGAGGCGCGGGGAACGTTGCGTTCGACGTTCTCCGGGAAGCTCGCGATCCACTTGACGCCGGCCACGTCGTGCTCACCGCCCAGATACGCCGGCAGCGCGATGATCCGGGCGGAGGGCTTGTCCGGGAACCGCAGGAAGTAGCTGTTGGGATTGACCGTGTCGCCCGACTCGTGGGTGAGATACGCCTCCCGTACCACCCGGGAGATCTCCCTCCGGGACTCGGCGACGACCTCGCGGGCCACGGTACCGCTGACTATGTCGAACTTGAACAAGGGATGTCCTTCGTAGGGCCGGCGGCTCAGACCGCCTGGACGGGAGGGCGGGGCTCGACACCGAACCGGGCCGCGGCCCAGTCGTCGTCGTACACGGTGGAGAGGTAGCGCTCGCCCATGTCGGGGGCGATGGCCACCACGCGGGAGCCGGGCGGGACGGTGTGGGCGCGGCCGAGGACCGCGGCGAAGACCGAGCCGCTGGAGCCGCCGACCAGCAGACCGTGCCGCCGGGCGAGCATCCGGCAGGTGCGCACGGCCTCCGCCTCCTCGATCAGGACGACCTCGTCGACCAGGTCGGCGCGGCAGATCTCGGGCGTGCGGCTGGTGCCCAGACCGGGAATGTGGCGGGGGCCCGCGGGGGTGCCGAAGGTGACCGAGCCGACGGTGTCGACGGCGATGATCCTGGTGCCCGGCGAGACCTCACGGAAGTGCGTGGCGCACCCGGTCAGGGTGCCGGTCGTGCCCGCGCCCACGAACAGGAAGTCGACGGCGCCCAGCACCTTGAGGATGGACACGGCCGTCCGGGTCGCGTGGACCCGGGGGTTGGCGGGGTTGGCGTACTGGTTGGGCCACACCAGCAGGGGGTTGTCCGCGAGCATGCGCCGGATGTGGGCGATGCGGGTGCCCAGGAACCCTCCGTTGGCGTCCCGCTGGTCCACGACGACCACCTTCGCGCCGAGCGCCCGCATCAGGGCGACGTTGTGGGGCGCGGCGTTGAGGTCGGTCACACAGGTGAAGTCGTAGCCCTGTGCGGCGCAGACCGTGGCGAGGGCGACACCGAGGTTGCCCGAGGAGGACTCGACGACCTGTCCGCCGGGGCCGAGGAGGCCGCGTTGCCGGGCATCGGCGATCAGCCCCACGGCGGTCTTGAGCTTCACCGAGCCCGCCGGGTTCAGGCCCTCGATCTTGAGGTACAGCTCGCTGCCCGGCACGGTGTCCCGGAACCGGAGGAACACGTCGTCCGTGACGAGGTCGTACACCGAGTCCTTGATCACCGCGGTTCCCGACGCGCGGGCGCCAGCGCCTCAAGGACGGCCATGGCGCTGGTGAGTTTCATCTCGGCCTGGGTCCAGGCCAGCGACCGGGCCCCCTCCAGCACCTCCCCGGAGATCTCGTCCCCGCGGTGGGCCGGAAGGTCGTGCATGAGGACGGCGTCCGGCCAGCGGCCCAGGAAGGCCCGGTCGACGTGGAAGGGGCGGAACGCCTCCCGCCAGCGGGCGTCCGGCTTGGAGGTGCCCGTGGTCTGCCAGCGGGTCGTGTAGACCACGTCGGCCGCCTCGGGGAGTTCGTCGAGCGTGTGCACCTGCCGGACCGAGGACTTGTTCCCCGCGGCGCGGGCGCGGGCCGCGGCCAGCTCGGCCTCGGGGACGCCGTAGCCGGCCGGGGTGAGCAGGGTCAGTTCGGTCCCCGTGTAGTGCGCGAGGCCGTGCGCCAGTGCCACGGCGCTGTTGTTGCCCTCGCCGACGTACAGCACCTTGACGCCGTCGACCGCGCCGAAGTACAGGCTGAGGGTCGCGAGGTCGCAGATGCCCTGGGTGGGGTGTTCCTCCTGCCCCATGGCGTTGACCACCGGCAGGCCGCCGTGCCGGGACAGGGTCCGCAGGTGGGCCACCGGGCCCGCGGTGCGCGCGACCAGGACGTCGAGCATGCGCCCGAAGACCCGTCCGGTGTCCTCCAGCGACTCGCCGGTCTCCAGTTGCAGATCGTGCGGCCCGTAGGTGATGACCTGCGCGCCGAGGCGGAGCGCGGCGGTGGTGAAGGCGGTACGGGTGCGGGTGGAGGTCCTGGTGAACAGGATGCCCGCGATCCGGTCCCGCAGGGGGAGGTCGTGGTCGGTCCGGTCGGCGAAGAAGGCGCACGACCGGCCCACCATGGCGTCGAGTTCGTCGCTCTCCAGTTCGGCCAGGGAGAAGACCCCCGACTCCCTGGTCTCGTCCGGCAGTCCTAAGAGCGAGCGGCCCGCTCGGGTCATGTGTCACAGCTCCTGATCGACGTTGTCACAGCAGTCCGGCGCTGATGAAGGCGTCCCGGGCCCCGGGAACGTCCATCACGCCGACGGATTCGAAGAGGTGGAAGGTGTGGCGTGCGGAGGACCGGATGTTCTCGCGCACCCGGTCGGGCGGGTGGCAGTCCGCGACGATCTCGCGCACGGCGGCCTCGTCCAGCCCCGCGGCGCGCAGCGAGGCGCGTACCGGCACCAGTTCGGGGGTGAGGCTGCGGCTGACCAGTTCCGGCAGGCAGCGCGCCGCGCGCTCGCGCAGCACGGGGCTCATGCCCTGCCAGAGTTCCTTGAAGAACGCCGCGAAGTAGGCGTGGTGGCGGCCCTCGTCCTCGGCGTGGTCGCGCACGACCTCGCGGATCGTGCCGATCACGGACAGGTCCTTCGGCACGTCCTTGAGGATCGAGGTGACCAGCGTCTCGAAGACGACCACCTGAAGCAGTTGGACGAGGACCGGCTCACCGGGCAGGACCTCGTCCCCGATGGAGTCGAGCCGCCCGAGGAACGGGGCGAAGTCGTACGCGGGTGCGTCGATGCCCGTGGCGCCGCGCACCTGCTGCACGATGTCCAGGCTGTACAGCGCGTGGTACGCCTCGTCGCAGTAGATCCGGTACGCGTCCAGCCGGGTCTCGTCCGGCAGCCGCAGCCCCGAGGTGCCGTCCGCGATACGGGCCGTCGCCCGGTTCACCACGCTGGTCTCGAAGTGCATGGTGAAGTGCATGTACTGGTAGAAGTGCCGGGCCACGAGCCCGAGTCGCCGGTCCGGTTCCAGCGCGTCGACCAGCGGGTGGTGCAGATACGGGATCAGTGCTTCGGGGAAGAGGGTTCCGCCCGCCTCGATCTCGTCCCCGATGACGCGCCTCGGGTCGGTGCGAACGCCCGCCTTCTCGTACCAGCCGTTCATCGGCGTTCTCATGTGCGTCATCCGCCTTCGCTAGTTTTCCGCCACCGCCGACACCAGAAGCCACAGGCCGATGGCGCACAGGGCCACCCCGGCGGTCGTCTCCAGCACTCGGCTCCATTTCTCCTTGCGGAAGATGTCGCCCATGCGCGAGGCCAGGACCCCGTAGGCGATCAGGGAGAGGAAGCTCAGGGCGATGTGGATCGCCGCCAGGAGCACCGAGGCGGCGAGTGGTGATCCGTGGGAGGGGAGGAACTGGGGCAGCAGCGAGGTGTAGAAGACACCGACCTTGGGGTTGCCCAGGCTTGTCAGCGCACCTTGCCGCCAGTCCCGGCCGGCGGGCAGCACGGGTTCCGTGGCCGCCGGCCGGGACGAGGAGATCAGCGCCTGCACTCCGAGGTAGACCAGATACGCGGCGCCGGCCGCCTTCAGCACGGCGAACAGCGTCGGTGAGGCCGCGACCGCGGCCGCGAGCCCCGCCGAGGACAGCAGCGCCCATGCCACGAGCCCCGCGCACACCCCGGCGGTGGTCCGCACGGCGCTGCCCGAGCCGCCGCGCAGGGTGTTCCGCACCACGACGAGCGTGTCCGCCCCGGGCACGAGCACCACCAGACCGGCCACCGCCGTGTACCCCGCAATGCCTGTCAACGTTCCCCCGTTGTCCTCTGGTTCAGGTTCGTCCGGCCGTGGGCCGGAGTGGGTGTGCGCCGGGCGGCTCAGTCCCAGCGGATGTCGAGCGCCACCACCGAGGAGACATGCAGGAACCAGATGTAAAGAGATGCGGCCATCAGACGCCCCCGTCTGTTTGGAATGTTCAGAATTGTTCGGACTGTCGAGCAGATCGTTCACGCTCGGACATCGGAAGGCTCACTCAGGCGCCAAGGTCATTTCCAGCGATCCAGCCGTCAGCAACCTGCAATGCATGAACATGAGTGGAAAAATTGAGCCTTCCTTGAGCTTCCGGGTGTTGAACCTTCAAATATCCCCCTCATTTTCCTGCAGCGCAGGTAACTGACCCGGCCGATCATGGAGTCGGCGCCCGGTCGGGTCGCACAGTGGAGCCTCCGATGCACCCGTGCGAACGCGAGCGAGGAAGAGGCCAGCCTTGTCCACATCCCCTCAACCGCCCCCCACCCGCGTCCCGTTGCGACCGGCGGCGGCCACCGGGCCCCTGCGCATCGGTGTCCTGGTCTCCGCCACCGGCGCCAACCTCGTCACCCTGCTGGACCTTCAGCGGGCCCACCCCGAGGAGTTCCAGGTCTGCCTCGTGGCCTCGCACGGGGAGCGGGTCAAGGCCCTGGACGTGGCCCGCGGGGCCGGGGTCGAGGCGTGGACGGGCGACTTCGACGACTTCTGCGGCACCGCCTCGGCCGCCCGCGACGCGGCGGCCCGCCGGACCTACCGGGACCGCGCCCGGCAGTGGCACGACGGGCTGGACGCGCGGCTGGCCCGGTGGGAGCGGTGCCACGGCGACCTGGACCTGATCGTGCTCGCCTACCACCGCTGGATCGAGGGCCGGCTGCTGGAGCGGTACAGCGGTCGCATGATCAACCAGCACCCGGCCGACCTCTCGGTGCTGTCGGACCGGGGCACCCGGGAGTTCGTCGGCAAGGACCCGGTACGGCTCGCCATGGCCGCGGGCCGCCGCACGACCCGTACGTCCTGCTTCCTGGTCGACGGGACCCGGGACGGCGGCGCCGTCCTCGCCATGGGCCCGGAGGTACCCGTCGGGGACCGGCAACCTACCCAACAGGACGCCTGGGAGCAGGAGTTGGAGCAGAAGCGGCGCAGCGACCGGCCGTGCCTGGAGTGGACCGTGCGCGCGTTCGCGGCGGGGCGGCTCGGCCTCTCGGACGACAGGCATCCCGACGGCAGCCGGGTGGTGACGGTGGACGGGCGGCCCATGCCCCTGGGCGGCCGGCGCCTGACCGAGGAGGTGCACGCATGACCGCGGCCGACCAAGGAGGTCCACGCATGACCGACGACCTGGACACCCGCGTTCCGGCGTTCGCGGGGGCGGGCAACCTCGTCTACCGCGAACCCGAGGTCCCCCGGTTCGTCTCCGGCTCGGGCTGCTGGCTGACCGCCGACGACGGACGCGTCTACCTCGACGCGGAGGCCGCCAACGGCACCGTCCCCTGGGGCTACGACGGCGA
This sequence comes from Actinobacteria bacterium OK074, assembly GCA_001298575.1. GTDB lineage: Bacteria > Actinomycetota > Actinomycetes > Streptomycetales > Streptomycetaceae > Streptomyces. The sequence continues at coordinate 3,166 of LJCV01000293.1, read as the reverse complement.
CCTGATCCGGGAGGCGCTGCGGCGCTGCGAGCGGCTGCCCGCGCTGCCCTCCTTCTGCGAGTCGGAGCTGCGCCTGAAGGTGCTGTCCCGGCTGGAGGGGCTGGTCTCCGAGGTACTGGGCACGCCGGGGCGGGTGGAGCTGGACCTCGGCGGGGCGCAGGCCATGGAGACCGCCCTGCGCATCGCCTTCGCCGCCAACGGGCCCGGTACGGTCGTCGTCTTCGAAGGGGCCTTCCACGGCCGCTCGGGTGTGACGAGCATGCTCAGCTCCAGCCCGCGCTACCGCGAACTGCTCGCCGCCTGGGGGCTGGAGGTCGTCCGGCTGCCCAGCCCGGACTGCGGGCAGTGCCCGCACGCCCCGGCCGGCGGGGGCTGCGCCACCGGCTGCCGCGAGGCCGTGACGCGCTGGGGCTCCGAGCTGAGCGGGGTCGGCGGACGCGCCTTCCGCCGCAAGGTGTCGGCGTTCGTCTTCGAGTCCGTGCAGAACGTCGGCGGCATGGTGGAGCCCGACCACGCGCTGCTGCGGGCCGCGGTGGAGCACGCGCGGCAGCAGGGGGCGCTGGTGATCGCCGACGAGATCTTCACCGGCATGCACCGGGTCGGACCGCGCTGGGGCTTCCAGCGCGCGGGCGTCGCCCCGGACATCGTGGTGACCAGCAAGGGGCTGACGAACGGCGGTGCGGCCCTGAGCATGGTGTGGACCCGGGAGCCGCTGGCGGGGCCCGACCGCTACCGGCCCGGCAGCCACTCCTCCACGTACATCGGCATCCCGAGCGCCCTCGCCGTGGTGGACACCGTGCTGGACCGCTGGCAGGAGTGGACCACGGTGGAGGAGGACATCGCCCGGCTGGAGGAGTCGATGCGGTCGCGGCTGGCCGCCGTCGCGGACCGGTACCCGGAGCTGGTCCGGGGGGTCGACGCGATGGGCGGCACGGCCCGGATCGTCCTGCGCGGGCCGCACGCCGCCCGGATGCGACAGCTCTTCCGCTCCGCGCATCCCGACGCCGGGGTGCTCGTGGCCACCACCGGCATGGCGGACAACGTCATCAACGTGCACCCGCCCCTGGTCATCGGGGAGGGCGAACTCGACGTGTTCGCGGAGGTCTTCGAGACCGCGCTGAAGGGCATCGCGTGACGCCCCCGGTGCGGGAGCCCACCGGGGCCGCCCTGGTCGTCTTCGACAACGACGGTGTGCTGGTCGACTCCGAGCCCCTCGCCAACCGGGAGTTGTCCGCCCTGCTCACCGCGTGCGGGGTGGCCACGTCGTACGAGGACAGCATCCGCCGCTACATGGGCGGCACCCTGGACCGGGTACGGAGCATGGTCCGCCGGGACACCGGGCGCGAACTGCCGGCGGACTTCGCGCAGCGCTACCGGGCGCGGCTGAAGGCCGTGTTCGAGCGGGAGTTGCGCCCGGTGGCCGGCATCCCGGAGATCCTGTCCGCGCTGGCCGAGCGCGGCACCCCGTTCTGCGTCGCGTCGAGTTCGCCCCGCGACCGGCTCGAACTCGCGCTGCGGGTCACCGGTCTGGCGCCCCGCTTCGGGCACCGCGTGTACTCGGCGGACGACGTCGCCCGGGGCAAGCCCGCGCCGGATCTCTTCCTGTACGCGGCCGGGCGCATGGGCGTCGACCCGGCCCGTGCCGTGGTGGTCGAGGACAGCGTGCCGGGCGTCGAGGCGGCGGTGGCCGCCGGCATGGCCTGCATCGCCTTCGCGGCCCTCACCCCCGCCGAGCGGCTGTCGCGCGCGACCCACGTGGTACGCGACACGGCGGGCCTGGCCGCGCGGCTCGGGCTGGCGGCCCCGGCGTCGGTGTGAGACCGGCGGGGGTGTGAGAACGGCGGGGGTGGGCGATGCGGGCCGGGCGGGGCGGGCCGGGCGGTGCGGTGTCAGCCGTCGTGGTCGGCGGCCCGCACGTCCTGCGCCTCGGCGTCGAGGATGCCCGACTGGGCGATGAGGACGCCGAGTTGGCATCGGCTGTGGGCACCGAACTCCTCGTAGATCTTGGATATGTGGGCCCGGCAGGTCCGTACGCTCACGCCCAGGCGGCGGGCGACGGCGCCGTCGGTCTCGCCCTCGGCGAGGAGCTTGATGATCGACATGCGGACGTCGGACAGCAGGGTCCTCACCTCCGGGGCCCGGTTGCGGGCGGCGAAGGGGGTGGCGAGGCTCCAGTACCGTTCGAAGACCCCGGCCAGGAACTCGATGATGGCCGGCTCGTGGATGGCGAGCGCGATCTCGCGGTCGCTGCGGGCCGGGATGAAGGCGATCTCGCGGTCGAAGATGATCAGCCGCTCGGCGCCCTCGTTGATACTGCGGACGGCGCCGCCGTGCTCGGTCACCTGCTTGACGTACCGCCTGGTGGGCGGATGGAAGCGGGCGGAGTGCTGGTAGATGGTGCGCATCCGCACGCCCCGCTCCAGCATGGGCCGGGTGGACTCCCAGGCCGCCGCCAGGCTCTCCGCCCTGCGCCCGCCGCCGGGCTGGACCGTGAGGACCTCTTCTTCGCAGCGTGCCGCCGCGGCTTCGAGTTCCGCGTTGATGGCGTCGAAACCGATGAGCGTGCTGAACCCCCGGTGGTCCTCGGTCCCGCGGACCGCCTCGTCGTACGTCCGCTGGTAGCGCCCGAGGTCGGCGCGGAGCCCGAGCGCCTCGCGCTCCAGGGACTCGATCTGCTGGTCCAGCGGGGCCAGCAGGCGGGGGGCCGCGCTGCGGGGGGTGACGACGCCGAAGTCCTCCCCGCGGAGCGGAACGAGTAACTGGAACTCCCGCAGCCGCTCCGCCGCGGTCGCGACCCGTTCCTCACTCCAGTCCAGCAGCCCACCCGCCTGGCTCAGCCGTAACGCTCCCTGGCGGGCTATGAGTTGGTAGAGCGCCACCGAGTCGTCCGCCGCTTCGTCGAGGCCGGCCTCGTCAGCGTGGTCTTTACGCACAGTTCCCGACCCCCGAGCTCAAATTGTGAAGATACTCGACGGTAGCAGTGCGACCTATTGACACTGACCGTCCGTTTAGTATGCGCGCGAGGTGGCTGTGCATCAGGGGATTCGGGGGCAACAAGACGGGAACCCGACGGGCCGAACGGACATGGCCCGGAGTCCTCGCGGTCCTGGCGGCTGCCCTTGGCCGCTTGTGCGGAGGGGGGGGTGGGGGGGGCGGGGGGGGGGGG
>LJCV01000292.1 GCA_001298575.1 Actinobacteria bacterium OK074 | reverse complement strand
GGAGGCGGCCGAGGCGTTCGCGCTGACGGACTGCGCGCAGGCGGCCCGCGCGCTGTCGGCGGCCTTGGCCGCGGTGCGGGCCTTGGCGGCGGAGTTGCGGGCCGCGACCGCCGCGTCCTTGGCCGCCGCGGTCTTGCTCGCGTCCTTGGAGGCGGCGATGGCCGCGTTGTAGGCGCGGGAGGCGGCCCCGCCGGCGACCGACGCGGCGTGGGACGCGGCGGTGGCCGCCCAGGAGGCGCGGCGGGAGGCGTTCACGGCCGCGTTGGAGGCGTTGATGGCGATCCGGGCGGCGTTCGCGGCGCCCGTGGCCGCGCTGGCCGCCTTGCGGGCCGCCGCGGCGGACTTCTGCACGTCCTCCTTCGCCGCCTCGGCCTCGGCGGCGGCCTTCTCCGCCGCCTTCTTCGCCTCGGCCGCGGCGGCCAGGGCCCGCTCGGACGCCTCGACGGCGAGGTCGGTCTCGGCCTGGGCGCGCTTGCCCTCGCGGTCGACGACGGCGACGAGTTCCTCGATGGTCGCCGACTCCTGGTCGCGGGCGCGGGCGATGTGCTGCCCGGTGTCGAGGAACCACTGGATGTCCGTCGCGGTGCCGTTCAGGGCGCGGTTCGCGTACTTCTGCACCTCGGGCCCGGCGTTGACCAGCATCGCGGCGACCTGGACCTGCGAGTCCTCCAGGCGGGCGGCGTACTGGCCCTCCGTCAGGAATGCCTCCAGCGCCGGCCGGGTGCCCGTGTCCAGGGCGTCGGACGCCTCGCGCTGCACGGCCTTTCCGCCGGTGGCCGAGAGGATGGCGGTGGCGACCTGGAGGTCTTCCAGGAGCGCCGACTCGTATCCGCCCTGGAGGAAGGCGGCGATGGAGCTGTCGCCCTCGTCGAGGGCGGCGACGGCCTCGCGGCGCAGGCCCTTGCCGGAGCGGGCGAGGTAGCTGGCGATGGCGACGCGGTTGTCCTCCGTCGTCACCGTCGGCAGCGTCTGGCCGAGGAACGTGGTGACGTCGGCGTCGGTGCCGAAGAGCGCGTCGGCCGCCGCCGCCTTGGTGGCCCTGCCGCCCGTCATCCAGGCCCTGACCACCTTGGCCCGGTCGGTGTTGGGCAGGGCGAGCGGATCGGTCGTCGTCGTCGCGTCGGCGGCTGTCGCCACCGGCGCCCATGTCAGGGGCGCGGCGGCGACAGCCGTCACAGCGGCGAGCGAGCCGAGCACTCGTCTGCGGCTCCAGAAGATCGTCTGCATGTGGATTATCCCCCGTGATTTCTGTGTGGCCCCCGGTGGGGCGCATGTGTTGCCTGTGCGGTGACGTGACCATACAAACGCAGGTTCGCAGCGCAATCAATGTGCCGCCGTGAATTGAAAAGTCGGCCGGGTCCCTTTACCGAAAGTTTTCTTTATCGCTTCGTTATGAAAGCCGTACAACCCTCCCTGGACTGTGGCGGGCATCACAGAGAAGCTTCAACTACCGTCCGTTTTATGGGTTTTGAGGGAGTGGACAAACCCGAGGAAGCAAGGTGGCATCTAGGCGGGGGAATGCGATGTGGAAGCACCAGCTGCTTTGTCTATTTCCTTCACTTTTGCCTTGAGGCGCGTTACTGGCATCGATTCGGAAGCAACGGGGAAATTGATGAAGTCGCTCACCACATTTGCGGCAGGGCCGCTGCGCAAGAGATTCCTGGCCCGTTTCCTGGGAACCGCGGCGGCCGGCGCCCTCGCGTGGGCCGCCCTCGCGGCGGGCCTCTCCGGCGGATCCCACGCCGACTCCGGCTCCGCCACGGCCGTGGCCGACGAGGCGCCGGGCTACGCGGTCGAGGACTTCGACTACCCGCAGGCGGACAAGATCCTCGCGGAGCAGAACATCCTGCTCAAGCGGGGTGACGGTCACATCACGCTCGCCGACTGCGCGACCGACACCGGTCAGTTGCAGGTTCAGGCGCGGGACAAGAGCACGATCTGCTTCGACGTCAAGGGCAACTCCGGCTGGCTGACCCTGGAGATCCCCTCGGTCTACCTCATCCGGGGCAACGACTACGCCACCGAGGCGGACCTGACGGTCGGTACCGAGCAGACGACGTACGACATCACCAAGAACGCCTGGACCCCGGTGGGCGAGAGCTCGGACGAGCAGTCCCGCGAGTGGACGCTCCTGGAGATCCGGACCTCCAAGTAGCGCTCCGCCGGGCCCTTCCGCCCGCTCCACCACCGTCCAACGACACCATCCAACGGGGAACCACCTTCATGAACCACGCCAGACCTGTGCGCCTCGCCGCACTGGCCGCCACCCTGGCCTTCGGCTCCGCCGTACTCACGGCCGCCCCCGCCACCGCGGTCACCGGACCGGCGGTCTCCGCCGCCGACACCACCTACGCCTACACCGCGCAGATCACCCTCGGCGACCACGACCGCGGCTGCTCCGGCGTCCTCGTGGCCGCCGACTGGCTGCTGACGGCGGCCAGTTGCTTCGCCGACGACCCGGCCACCAGCCTGAGCGTGCCCGCGGGCAAGCCGGCCACGAAGACCACCGCCGTCGTCGGCCGCTCCGACCTGACCGGCACCGCGGGCGCGGCCCGCGAGATCGTCGAACTGGTCCCGCGCACCGACCGCGACGCGGTCCTGGCCCGCCTCAACCGCCCGGTCACCGGAGTCAGCCCGATCGCCCTGGCCACCGCCGCGCCCACCGCCGGCGAGAGCCTCACCCTCGCCGGCTACGGCCGCACCGCGAGCGAATGGGCACCGCTGAGCCTGCACACCGGCGCCTTCACCGTGGACTCCACCGCCGCCACCACGGCCGCCGTCACCGGTACCGGCGCCACGGCCGCCTGCATGGGCGACACCGGCGGCCCGCTGGTCCGGGTGGTGAGCGGCACCGCCCAGCTGGCCGCCCTCGCCAGCCGGTCCTACCAGGGCGGCTGCTACGGCATCGACACCACGGTGACCAGCACCGGCGGCATCACCACCCGCGTCGACGACATCGCCTCCTGGGTGGCCACCACCACCGCCGCCGCCCGCACCACCGACTTCAACTGCGACGGCGTCCAGGACATCGCGGTCTCCGACCCGGGCGCCACCGTGGGCGGCGGCGCCGGCGCGGGCCTGGTGCGCATCGTCTACGGCGGCGGCAAGGGCACCGCGGAGATCAACCAGAACCTGGACTGGGTCAACGGCAGCTCCGAGGCCGGCGACGGGTTCGGCGAGAGCCTCGCCACGGTCGACTACGACGAGGACGGCTGCACCGACCTGGTCGTCGCCGCCCCGGGCGAGGGCCTGGGCACCGCCACCGACGCCGGCATGGTCGACGTCCTGTACGGCGCGACCGGCGGCCTCGGCACCGGCACCCTGAAGGACACCAACTACCAGCAGGGCGCGGGCAACGGCTCGCTCGGTGCCTCCAGCCCCGAGACCGGCGACCGCTTCGGCGCCTCCCTGGCGGCCGACGTCACCAACTCCGGCGAGCCGTTCCTGCTGATCGGCAGCCCCGGTGAGGCCCTGGGCACCGTCACCAAGGCGGGCGAGGCGTTCTACGTCCACGGCACCACCAACGTCTCCATCCACCAGGACAGCCTCGACGTCCCCGGTTCCGCGGAGGCGAACGACGGGTTCGGCGGCGCGGTCGCGGCCGACTCCAACCACCTCGTGATCGCCGCCCCGGGCGAGGCCATCGGCACCCTCGCCGGCGCCGGCAACCTCGCCGTGTTCGACCCGAACGTCCTCAACTCCGAGAGCCGTCCCACCCCGCGCTTCGGTCTCGACCAGGACCTCGACACCGTCTCCGGCGGCGCCGAGGCCGGCGACGGGTTCGGCACCTCGGTGGCGCTGGTGCCCTACCGCCCGTCCGGGGCCGCCGCGGCCACCGAGTCGATCCTCGCGGTCGGCTCGCCGGGCGAGGCGCTGACCATCAACGGCGCCTCCAAGGCCGAGACCGGCAACGTGCTGACCTTCGAGGTCACCGCGGCCGGCGCCTACAGCCAGCTCAACGCCTACCAGTCGGGCACCGCCGACGACGACGTCACCGGCTCGTCCGAGGCCGGTGACCACTTCGGCCAGACCCTGACCGCGGTCAACACCGCGCCGGGCGCGGTCAGCACCACGGCGACGATGAAGCTGGCGGTCGGCATGCCCGACGAGGCCGTCGGCACCACCGCGAGCGCGGGCGCCGTCACCACCTTCTCCCTCCTCGGCACCCCCGGCGCAAGCGACCGCTGGCTGGAGGTCGGCGACGGCGACGGCATCCCCGGCACCCCCGGGGCCAACCAGAAGCTCGGCGCCAACATGCACTACACCGGCACCAGCCTGTACGTCGGCATGCCCAACGGCCCGTCGGCCTACGGCACCCTCTACGCCCTGCCGCTGTCCAACGTCACCGCCGGCGGCACGGTCGCCGCGGTCACGACGTACCAGCCGGGCGCGGGCGGCCTCCCGGCCGCGGGCGACACCTTCGGCTACGCGGCGCGGTAACCAGCTCCCGCGGCACCGCCCCGGCGCTCCACGTCGGGGCGGTGCCGCCGTCGTAGCCGGTCAAGTTCCCCCGAGACAGCGGCAGTTGCCCGATCCCCCGGGCCCAGAGGAGAGATATGACGACCACGCGTGCGAGACGGCCCCGGCGGCCCGGCCGAATACGTGTCAGATCGGCCGTACTGGCCCTGCTGACCATGGCGACGCTGGGGCTCACCACGACGGGTGTGAGCCAGGCGCAGCCCCAGCAAGCGGGCGGGAGCAAGGCGGCGGACGCGCCGACGGCCACGCCCCCGACCAGCACCAGCACGTTCCGGGCGAAGTCCGGGGAGCGGTGCGAACCCACCCGGGCAGGCTCGAAGGAACGCCGGGCGGGCGCCGCCGAGGCGTGTGTGAGCACCAGCCCCGCCCCGGCCCAGAGCACGGCGGCACAACCGCAGAGCCTCGCCGCGGCCGAGGCCGTGGCCGCCGACGCCGCCGGCTGCGACATCACCAGCCCCGGCACCTACTCCTACGAGCGCTTCGGGTACTGCGTGACCGGGGTGAACGTCGTCTACGTCCTGCGGGACGGCAACGGCGCGGAGCTGGGACGCGGCACCCTGGAGATCTCGACCAGCGCGACCCTGCCCGCGAGCGGCACCGCGTGGAGCGAGCAGATCACGGTGGCGATGACCGCCGCGAGCGGCGAGGTCACCGCCCTCAACGCCAAGTTCCGCGCCTCCTGCGGAACCGGCTGTACGACGACGAAGACCGCGCCCTGGTACGGCGGTGACCTGACCCTGGGCCAGTCCCTCAGCGGTACCGTCGCCTACTCCTCGGCGCCGGCGGCGGGCGCCGCCCTGGACTTCCTGACCTCGTACAAGCTGTACGTGACCTCCCCGGGTGCGACGGCCGTCGACCCGAACGCCTCGTGGGACAACCCGCGCAAGGTCCGCTGCGACAACGCGGTCGGGGGCACCTCGTCGGCGGGCTGTGCCGTCCCCTCGGTCATGGCCGTCGTGCCGATGAGCGCGCAGGGCTCCGACCCCGGCGGCGCCGTGGCCGCCTACGAGTGGGCGCAGAAGAACCTCGACGACGCCTGGGGCAAGGGCAAGCCGCTGACCCGGTCGACGAGCGGCGTGGCCGACCGTACGGCCAGCACCTGCGGAGGCTTCGAGGCACAGACGGAGCTCGTCGAGACCGACACCTGCGGTGAGTTCCCCTTCGCGGAGACGAAGGAAGGGGGGACCGCAGGGGCCGAGTGCGTCCAGGTGATCCCCAACCTCGGCAACGGGGAGTGGGACACGTACGTCCTGAACGACGCCCGGAACCTGGACCGGACCCGGCCCTGTGTGCGTGCCCATGTGTCGGCCTCGGACAAGCAGTTCGCCGACGCGCAGCTCGCCGACGGTTTCACGGCCCAGCGGGTGATCGACGCCGACCAGTTCGAGGTGACGTTCACGCTGCCGGACACCGGCCCGCACGCCCCTTGCCTGGACACCACGCCGATCAACGCGCTGCCCAACGGCGCCGGGTGGATCCTGAACACCACCGAACCGGTCGCCCACGTCAACAAGACGACGACCCCGCTCGGCCCGGCCGGGGCGCGGCCGACCCAGGCACAGGCATGCCTGGACAGGACGGTCCCCGAGGGCACCGCCGCACAGGGAGACATCCCGGGCTGGGGGGACGCGCAGAAGTTCAGGGACGACAACGCGCTCACCAACGTGCTGGCCCGGTGTCACCTGATTCCGAACATCACCGGTGGACGGGGCATCCAGGCCAATCTCGTCCCGTGCTGGCAGGCGGGGATGAACACCGGCACGCCCAGCATGCGGACCTACGAGGCCATGGCACAGAAGCTGATCCAGGGCTCCGTCGCCGCCTTCGGACCGGACGACGCGATCTTCTACCAGGTGACGCCGGTCTACAACGACGAGACCAGCACGATCCCGGTGGGAGTCACCATGAACGCTAATATCGAGCGGGCGGACGGGAGCACCGAGGAGCTGTTCCCCAATGTCTATGTCACCAACACCCTGAAGAACACCGGGTTGTACAACCTCGGTAACTGATTCACCGTTCAGTTCGCGTCATCGGGAGCCAGTATGAGTTTCACCACCCCGCCGCGGCCGTTGGATGTGACCGCGCTCCTCCCTCAGCTGGCCCCGCTGGCGCGCACGGCGACCCGGCTGCACCCGCGGCCGGGGTCGCCGACCGTACACGACAGCTCCGTCGGCGGCCCGCTCCTGTGGCCCGCCGACGAGCCGTGGCCCCACTGCACGGAGCCGCACGACAGTGACGCGGGCAGCGAGATGCACTCTCCGGACGACATCCGGCTCCTGCGTCGCATCCGTGCGGCAGCGGCCGAGCGGCTGCTCCGCGACCCCCAGGCACCCGCGGTCACGCCCGAGGAACTGGAGATCGAGCAGCGGCTCAGCGAGGGCCGCCCGTGGTTCGACGGCCCGATTCCCATGATTCCCGTGGCCCAGCTCCACACCCGCGACGTCCCTGTCCCGGGCTGCCCGCCCGGAGCCGACCTGCTCCAGGTCCTGTGGTGCCCCTGCGACCACGAGGAGTTCGCCCACCCCCGTACCGCCCTCTTCTGGCGTTCCGCCGCCTCCGTCACCGACGTCGTCGATGCCCCGCCCGAGCCGCCCGTGGTCCAGTTCGACTGGTACCTCCCGCAACCGTGCCTGCTCGCGCCGGAACAGGTCACCGACTACCCCGGCCCCCTGGAGCTGAGCAAGGAACTACAGCACCGGCTGGGCGACGCGAGCCGGTGGGAGACGGCCGGGTTCGCGTGGGACGGCACCGGCGCGATCGACCCGCAGGAGTTCTACTTCCGCAACCTGTGCCACGCCCCCGGGTGGAAGACCGGTGGCTGGACCCGCTGGGGCCTCACCGACCCCGTGCCCCGCCCCTGCCCCGAGTGCGGCACCGAGACGACCCCGCTCCTCACCGTCGCGTCCTCGGAATGGGACTCCGGCAGCAAGAGCTGGATGCCCGACGAGGAACGGGCGAACCCGACTCCGCGCCTCCTCGGCACCCGGCGCGCGAACTTCACCCTCATCGACATCGCCGGCGGTTACGACCTGCAACTCCACGTCTGCCCCGCCTCCCCGGACCATCCGCACATCGAACTGGTCCAGTAAGCGGGTCCGGGAACCCCGGGAACCGCGTCACCCTTCCGGACGGACGAGAATCGGCCACAACGTGGCGACGACCCTGTCCGGAAGGTGCGGGTCGCGGTCTCCGGCGCGGAGGTAGGACGCGTAGAAGCTGCCGGTCATCATGTCGGCGACGACCTGTACGTCGAGGTCCGGGCTCAAAGCGCCCTCCTCGCGCAGGCGGTGCAGCGTGTCGATCAGGGGCTGGACGCGCGGGCCGATCGCGTGCCGTCGTACCAGTTCCAGCAGGCCGGGGGTGTGTTCGGCCTCGGTGAGGACGTTGCCGATGACGGTCAGGCCGCGTCCGGTGGGGCCGAACGGGGCCGCGTACCGCAGTGCCGCCGTCAGCGCCTCGGCCGGGGGCAGGTCCGCCAGCGCGACGAGCGGGTTCCGTTCGCGCTCCTCCTGGAAGTTGAAGTCGAGCGCGTCCACGACGAGGTCGTGCTTGTTGGCCCAACGCCGGTAGACGGTGGGCCTGGTGACGCCCGCGTCGGCCGCGATGTCGCCGATCGTCATGCGGGAGTAGCCGTCCACCACGAACCGTTCGACGGTCGCCCGCAGGATCGCCTTCTCCACGGCAGGGTCGCGCGGCCTTCCGGGGCCCTTGACCACCGGGGCTGACTGCCTGTCGTTTTCGGCCATTCCCTGCATCGGGTCAGGGTATCTTGCCATTGCTTTACTTGACAGACACGTAACGCAATCCTGACTGTTGTGAAGTACACGGAGATTCACGGCAGGAGGCCATCTCCCCCCACACCTCCCCCGCGGCCCCGTACCGGCCGTGCGCGGGAACCCCTGTCACGGAAAGCGGTGAGAACTGGTGTCTTCGGCACCCGAGGTCGGTTCGTTCGCGGACGACGAGCAGTTGCGTGCCGCACTGCCCCTGGCGTCGGTCAGTACGACCCTGCACGACGGCGAGACCGAGCTGGCCCGCATCGTCGCCCTGATCATGGACGGATACGCCGACCGCCCGGCCCTCGGCGAGCGGGCCAAGGAGGCGGTGCTCGACCCGGAATCGGGCCGAACCGTACTGCGGCTGCTGCCGCGCTTCGAGACGGTCGGCTACGGCGAGCTGTGGCAGCGGGCCGGCGCGGTCGCGGCCGAATGGCACGGGCACGGCCAACACCCCACGGGCGCGGGGGACTTCGTCGCCCTGTTCGGGTTCACCAGCGTCGACTACACGGTGCTGGACCTGGCCTGTCTGCGGCTGGGCGCGGTGTCCGTGCCGTTGCAGCCGGGCGCCCCGGTGGCCCGGCTGGCCCCCATCCTGGAGGAGACCCGGCCGCGCGTGCTGGCGGCGAGCGCCGAAGCCCTGGACAGCGCCGTCGAGTTGGTGCTGTCGTGCGCGTCCCGGCCCCGGCTGGTGGTGTTCGACTACCACCCGGAGGTCGACGAGCAGCGGGAGCGGTTCGAGGCCGCGCGCGACCGGCTGGCCGCGGCCGGACTGCCGCCGGTCGACTCCCTCGCCGCGGTGACCGCGCACGGCCGTGCCCTGCCGCCCGCACCGGAGTTCCGGACCGGGCCGGACGAGGATCCGATGCGGCTGCTCATCTACACCTCGGGCAGCACCGGGACGCCGAAGGGCGCGATCTACACGGACCGGATGCTGTGCCGGCTCTGGTCGGGCTGGGGTCCGGTGCTGGACGACATTCCGTCCGTCGGCCTCAACTACATGCCGATGAGCCACGTGGCGGGCCGGGCCACCCTGTACCGGACCCTCGGCGCGGGCGGCATCTCGTACTTCACGGCGAAGAGCGACGTGTCGACCCTCTTCGAGGACATGGCGCTGGTACGGCCGACGCGGCTGCTGCTCGTGCCGCGCATCTGCGACATGCTGTTCCAGGAGTACCAGAGCGAAGTGGTCCGCAGGGCCGGGGAGTTCACCGACCGGGACGCGCTGGAGACGGCCGTCAAGGCGGACCTGCGGGAGCGGTTCATCGGCGGTCGCGTGCTGGAGGTGACCTGCGGCAGCGCGCCGATCGCCCCCGAACTGAAGCGGTTTGTCGAGTCCTGCCTCCAACTGCCCCTGCACGACGGCTACGGGGCGACCGAGATCGGCTTCGTCCTGTTCGACTCGCTCGTGCAGCGGCCCCCGGTCGTCGAGTACAAGCTCGTCGACGTGCCCGAACTCAACTACTTCACCACCGATCTGCCGTACCCCCGGGGCGAGTTGCTGGTCAAGACGCAGGACGTCATGCCCGGTTACTACAAGCGGCCCGAGACGACGGCGGCGGTCTTCGACGAGGACGGCTTCTACCGGACCGGCGACATCATGGCCGAGACGGGCCCGGACCGGATGGTCTACGTGGACCGCCGCAACAACGTACTCAAGCTGGCCCAGGGCGAGTTCGTCACCGTCTCCCGGCTGGAGAGCGCCTTCGTCACCAGCCCGCTGATCCGGCAGGTGTACGTCTACGTCAACAGCGAGCGCTCCCACCTGCTCGCCGTGATCGTGCCCGCCGAAGAGGCGCTGCACCCGGCGGCGGACCCCGACGAGTTGCGGCGGTCGCTGAGCCAGGCGCTGCAACAGGTCGCCCGGCAGGCCGAGTTGGAGCCGTACGAGATCCCGCGCGACTTCCTGGTGGAGACCGAGCCGTTCAGCACCGAGAACGGGCTGTTGTCGGACATCCGCAAGAGCCTGCGCCCGCAGCTCAAGGAGCGCTACGGCAGCCGACTCGAAGCCCTCTACGAGGAGTTGGCCAGCGGCCAGGAGGAGGCGTTGCGCGCGCTGCGCGAAGCGGGCCCCGGCCAGCCGGTGTTCGAGGCGATCCGCCGCGGGGCGAGCGCGCTGCTGGGCTGCGCGCCCGCGGACCTCCGCGAGAGCGCCCGCTTCACCGACCTGGGCGTGGACTCGCTGTCCGCCCTGTCCTTCTCCCGGCTGCTGCGGGACATCTTCGGCATCGAGGTCCCGGTCGGGCTGCTGCTCAGCCCGGGCAACACCCTGCGGTCGATCGCCGACCACATAGCGGCCGAGCTGGCCTCGGGCGCCCGGCGGCCGTCGCTCGCCTCGGTGCACGGCCCCGGCAGCACCGAGGCGCGGGCCGCCGACCTGACCCTGGCGCGGTTCGTCGACGCCGGGACCCTGGCCGCCGCCGCCCGGCTGCCGCGCCCGGCGGCGGCCGAACAGGCCCCGGAGACCGTGCTGTTGACCGGCGCGAACGGCTATCTGGGCCGGTTCATGTGCCTGGACTGGCTGGAGCGGCTGGCCCCCACTGGCGGCAGGCTGGTCGTCGTCGTGCGCGGCCGGGACGCCGAGGACGCGCGGCAGCGGCTGGAGAGCGCCTTCGACAGCGGCGATCCGGCCCTCCTGGACCGCTACCGGGAGCTGTCCGCCCGCCATCTCGACGTGCTCGCCGGGGACATCGGCCAGGAGCGCCTCGGCCTGGACCAGGCCACCTGGGACCGGCTGGCCGCCGACGTCGACCTCGTCCTGCACCCGGCGGCCCTGGTCAACCACATGCTGCCGTACGACCAGTTGTTCGGCCCGAACGTCGTCGGCACCGCCGAGCTGATCCGGCTCGCCCTCACCACCCGAATCAAGCCGTTCACCTATCTCTCGACGGTCGGTGTGGCCACCGACCTCGATCCGGCGCGGCTGGACGAGTGGGCGGACATCCGCGAGGTGAGCCCCGCGCGGCCCCTCTCGGACGCCTACGCCTCCGGGTACGCGACCAGCAAGTGGGCGGGCGAGGTGCTGCTGCGGGAGGCGCACGAGGCGTACGGGCTGCCGGTCGCGGTGTTCCGCTCGGACATGATCCTCGCCCACCGCCGCCACACCGGTCAGCTGAACGTCCCCGACCTGTTCACCCGGCTGCTGCTCAGCCTCGTCACCATCGGCACCGCCCCGGCCTCGTTCTACCGCACCGGCCCGGCGGGCGGCCGGCCGCGGGCGCACTACGACGGGCTGCCCGTCGACTTCGTCGCGCGGGCCGTCAACACCCTCGGCACCCGCACCGCCGACGGCCACCGGACCTACAACGTCGTCAACCCGCACGACGACGGCATCTCGCTGGACACCTTCGTCGACTGGCTCACCGGGGCCGGCCACCCGATCCGCCGGATCGACGACTACGACGAGTGGTTCGCCTCCTTCGAGACCGCGTTGCGGGCTCTGCCGGAGCCGCGCCGCCAACGCTCGCTGCTGCCGATCCTGCACGCCTTCCGGCACCCCGAGGAGCCCGTACCCGGCTCGCTCATCCCCGCCGACCGCTTCGAGAAGGCCGTACGGGAGGCGGGGATCGGCGACGACAAGGACATCCCGCGGCTGTCGGCCGAGCTGATCACCAAGTACGCGGACGATCTGCGGGGGCTGGGGCTGCTGCCGTAAGTCCCCATGTGGATGCTGGAGTTGGGCGGCGTGTGCGGGAGTCGGGCGGCGAGAATCAGCTTCTCATTTTCGAGAACTCCACTGATATCGTCGGAGCATGAAGTTCGCCCTGCGCTTCGACTTCCGCAATCCGCCGATGTCCGGCACGAGCATGGCCGACCGCTATGCGGCGGCCCTCGACATGGCCGAGTGGGCCGACGGGCTGGGGTGCACGAGGATCACCGTCTCCGAGCACCACGGCTCGCCGGACGGCTATCTCCCCAGCCCGATCACGATGCTCGCGGCGATGGCGGCCCGCACCACCGAGGTGCGGTTCCTCATCGCCGCGCTGATCGCCCCGTTCCACGACCCGCTGCGGCTGGCCGAGGACATGATCGTGCTCGACAACCTGAGCCGGGGCCGGGTCGACCTGATCGCCGCGGGCGGTTACGTGGCCGAGGAGTTCGCCCTGTTCGACGTGCCCATGCGGGAGCGCGGCCGGCGCGTGACCGAGGCGGTGCGCACCCTCAAGTCGGCGTTCGCCGGGGAGCCGTTCACTCACCGGGGCCGCACCGTGCACCTGACGCCCGCGCCGTTCCGCCCCGGCGGTCCCGGCGTCCTGCTGGGCGGCAGCAGCGAACCGGCCGCGCGCCGGGCGGCCCGTATCGCGGACGGGTTCGTCCCGTCGGTGCCCGAGGTCTGGGAGTTCTACCGCGACGAGGTCCTGCGGCTCGGCCGCGCCGACCCCGGCCCCAGCCCGGTCGGCGAGAACCGTGTCGTCGCGCTCGCCGAAGACCCCGAGCGCGGCTGGGAGTTGATGGCCCCGTTCTTCCTCCACGAGACGAACGCCTACGGCGACTGGAACGCCCGCGCCAACCTGGCGGCGCCGTACCGTGCCGTCGCCGACAGTGCGGCGCTGCGGGCCACCGGTCAGTACCGGGTGCTGACGCCGGATCAGTTCGTGGCGGAGCAGAAGGAGTTGGACTTCCCGTTCGTCCAGTTCCATCCGCTGTGCGGCGGGATGCCGATGGAACTGGCCTGGTCGAGCCTGCGGTTGTTCGAGCGCGAGGTGCTGCCCGCCTTCACGTAGGCCCGACTGGTGTGGCCCGGCGGCCGGTTACTGACCCGGTAGGCCCGGGTCGCGCTCGATCCGGGAGAGCACCCGGGTGTAGCGGCGGCGGGAGATCCGCCAGCCGTCGGCGGTGTGCACCAGCTCGTCGTCGCAGTAGCCGACCGTGTGGACGGCGGCCTGTTCGTCGGCCGTCAGGACGAGGGCGTCGAGGTAGCAGCGGGCGGTGGCGCCGGTGGCGTGCGGGGTGACGGTCTCGTTGGTGACGCGGTGCAGGGAACGACCGCCCCGCCGGTGGGCCCGGTCCATCCACGCGGTGAAGGAGTCGGCGTCGTGCCAACTGCCGATGTCGCCGTAGTCGGCCTCGCAGTCGTCGGTGAAGCAGCTGCGGAACAGGTCCCAGTCGCGCCGGTCGACACCGGTGGCGTAGCGCACCAGCACGTCGGCCACGTCCTGGCGCGGGTCCCGGTCGGCCGGCCGCGTCGTCACCGGGCCGCCTCCTTCCGGGGCCCCTCGGCCATGACGCCGCCGCGGCTGTGGCGGAGCATCGCCCGGACGGCGTCGTTGCGCGGGAGGGCGCTCAACTTGCGGGTGCTTTCCCGGAGTTGCTCGCCCGCGAACCAGGTCGGGCCGTTCGCCAGGTTGGCAATCGCCTCCGCCACGACCTGCTCGGCCGTGACGGCACCGGGGATCGGGGTCGCGTCGTCCGCACCGCTCAGGCTCCCGCGGCGGACCAGAGTCCGGCGCAGGGCCGGGGTGTCGGTGGCCCCCAGCACCAGGGCCAGTACGTCCACGCCCTTGTCGTGCAGTTCCGCCCAGAGCGCCTCGGCCATCACGGTGTCGAACGCCTTCGTGGCCGCGTACGCGACCATGTTGGCGGAGCCGTAGAGCCCGGCGGCCGAGGAGACCAGCACGATGGCGCCCCTGCCGCGGGCCCGCATCGGCGCGGCGAAGTGGTGGCAGACCCGCAGCGGCATGACGCAGTTCCGCTCCACCATGGCCAGCGCGGTCTCCACCGAACGGGCCAGGAACGGCTCGTAGTTGGGGTCCGCGCCGGCGCAGTACAGCACCGTCCCGATGTCGAGCCCGGCGGTGGCCGCCACGATCGTCTCCATGGCGTCAGCGTGGGTGAGGTCGACGGCGAGGGTGCGGGTGTCGACGCCGGTGTCGGCCCGGATGGCGGCGGCGACCTCGTCGAGCGCGGCCTGACGACGGGCGAGGAGGACGACGTTGACGCCGCGCTCGGCCACCGCGCGGGCGTAGGCCGCGCCCACACCCTCGGAGGCACCGGCGACGAGGGCCCAGGGGCCGTAACGGGCGGCGAAGGGCGGGGCGTTGAGCGGGGCGTTGGGGGCGTAGTCGGGGGTGTCGTTGGGGGTGTTCGGCATGCCGTCCTCCTTGATCACACCATCACGAGCACGATCGCGAGCACGATCACGGCGGCGCGAGAATGTCATTCTCACCAATGAGATCATGACTCTCAAGACGGTTCGCCACAATGGCACGGAAGGACCGGCGTGGCAATGGAGTCACTCGCCGCCGGGCGGTCGCAGCAGCCTAAGCACCATCTCGACCGTGCGCTCCATCGGGCGGTGCCGGGGCAGCGCGCCCGCGAGGAGGGTGCGGGCCAGGATCGCGCCGAGGAGCATGTCGAAGACGTCGTCCGGGTCCACGGCCGGGTCGACGCTGCCGGGCGGCGCCGCGCGCAGGATGTCCCGGAACTGCGGGCGCGCCGACACCCGTAGGTACAGCTCCGGCGGCCGGGACCGGATCGACGACTGCTGGTGCGCGAGGAGCCCGGCCGCCGCCGCGCGGGCCGCGGGCGCGTCGAAGGCCGCCGTGTAGGCGCGGACGAAGCGGCGCAGGTCGCGGCGGAGGTCGCCGGTCGGCCGCACGCTCAGCGGGCTGAGCCCGGGGAAGGTGGCCTCCTCGATCAGCTCGATCCGGGACGGCCAGCGGCGGTAGATGGCGGAGGCGTGCACGCCGGAGTGGTCCGCGACGGCCTGGATCGTCGTCGCGTCGAAGCCGCGCTGGACGAGCAGTTCGCGCGTGGCCGCGAGGGCGCGTTCGCTGATGGTCGTATCCCGTGGACGGCCCGGGAGACGGCGGGGCTCTGCCATGGCGGCCATCGTAGTGACCTGGGAGGACACCGGACCCGGTCGGCGCCGATCCCCGCAATTTTAGGACGGCGTCTTCTATAACTACGCCCGCATGGCTACAGTCCGAGGGCAGGCCGAGGGCGGGAACATGGTGTGCGCCCGTCAGCAATTCCCGGTCCATGAGGTCCATGAGGTCCATGAGCAGGAGTTCGAGGATTCGAGGAGGAGTCGCGATGCGTGCTGCCGTGCTGCGGGGCGGGGTGGTCGAGGCCCGGACCGTCGCCGATCCGGTCCCGGGCCCCGGCCAGCTCCTGGTCAAGTCCCTCGCGTGCGGGATCTGCGCGTCCGACCTGCACTTCATGGACCACCTGGAGGCGGGCGCCGACGACGACAGCGGGATGTCGACCTACGACCAGGACGTCGACATCGTCATGGGCCACGAGTACTGCGCCGAGGTCGTCGGCCACGGCCCCGGCACCGAGCGCCGGATTCCGCTCGGCACGCGGGTGAGTTCGCTGCCGGTGCTGGCCACCCCGGGCGGTCGCAGGATCATCGGCCAGAACCCCGAATCCCCGGGCGGCTTCGGCGAGTTGCTCCTGTTGACCGAGGCGGTCACCCGGGTCGTGGTCTCGGAGCTGCCGAGCGAGATCGTGTGCGTCGCGGACGCGATCTCGGTCGGCTGGTCGACCGCCTCCCGGGCCCAAGTGGCCACGCGGGAAGTGCCGTTGGTCATCGGCTGCGGCGCGATCGGGCTGTCGGTGATCGCCCGGCTGCGCAGCCTCGGCGTCGGCCCGGTGGTGGCCGTCGACTTCGCCGCGTCGCGCCGGGCGACCGCGCTGGCCATGGGCGCCGACGTCGTCGTAGATCCCGCGGAGGGCTCGCCGTACCGGGCCTGGCGCGAAGTGGCGCAGGGGGTGGGCGAGTTGATGCCGGGCCTGGCGGGGTGTGTGGTGTTCGAGTGCGTCGGCGTGCCGGGGGTGCTGGACTCGATCATCAAGGGCTGCGAGCGCGGCACCCGGATCTTCTCCGTCGGCGGTCCGCCGGAGGGCGACCATCTGCACACCCTGACCGCCAAGCGGAAGGGCCTCAACATCCAGTTCGGCGGCGGGCCTTCGACGGACCACTGGGACGAGGCGTTCGAGGCGGTCTGCTCGGGCGCCCTCGACGTCCGCCCGATGCTGGGCCGGACCGTGGGCCTCGACGAGGTGCCCGCCGCGCTCGACGCCGCACGCGACGCGGACGGGCCGACCCGTATCGTCGTCGTGCCCTGACCACCGCGCCCCGGCGACCACCGCAACTCCCCACAGGGAAGGGCCACATGAGCGAGATCGACGACCTCCGCGCCACCGTCGAGGTACTGGCCGCGAGGGTGCGCGCACTGGAGGACCAGGTCGAGATCATGCAGTTGACCGCCCAGTACGGGCCCGCCGTCGACAGCGGTTCCGGGGCAGCCGCGGCGGCGCTCTGGACCGAGGACGGCGGCTTCGACGCCGTACCCCAACTGCGGATGCGCGGCCGGGACGACATCGCCGGCATGGTCCACGGCGGCGGCCACCAGAGCCTGATCCACGGCGGCTGCGGCCACGTCCTGACGGTGCCGCACATCGTCGTCGACGGCGACCGGGCGACCGGGCGCAGCTACGCGCTCAACATCCGCTGGGACGCGGCGGCCGACCGGTTCTGGGTGGCCCGGGTGTCCGCGAACACCTGGCGCTGGGTGCGCACCGAGCGGGGCTGGCGGATCGCCGAGCGGGTCAATGCGAATCTCGACGGCACGCCGGAGCACCGCGAGATGCTCGCACCGCCTCCCGTTACCCCAGCTTCCGTTTCGGAGGAAAAGTGAAGATCGGATTCGTCGGGGCGGGCCGTATGGGCCGGCCGATGCTGGACCGGCTGCGGGCGGCGGGCCACGACGTCACGGTCCTGGCCCGCCGCCCCGAAACCCGGGCGACGGCCGAGGCCGACGGGCTGGACTGGGCCGGGACGGTGGCCGAGACCGTCAGCGCCGCCGACGCCGTGTTCGTCGTCGTGCTGCGGGACGCGCAGGTGCGCTCGGTGTGCCTCGGGCCGGAGGGTGCCCTCGCGGCGATGAGGCCGGGCGCGGTGCTCGTCCAGCACACCACCTCCGACCCGGCGACGGCCGAACTGCTCGTCGAGGCGGGGGCGGAGCGCGGGGTCGGGGTGCTCGACGCGGCGCTCTCCGGCGGTCCGCACGACGTCGCCGCGGGCCGGCTCACGCTCTGGGTCGGCGGGGACGAGGCCCTGCTGGAGAAGGTGCGCCCGCTGCTGGCGGCGTACGCCTCGCCGATCATGCCGGTGGGGCCGCCCGGCAACGGCCAGCGGGTCAAGCTCGTGAACAACGCGCTGTTCGTGGCGCAGGTGGGGCTCGCCGTCGACGCGGTGCGGCTGGCGGGCTCGCTCGGGATCGAGGAGCGGGCGATCCTGGCCGCCGTGCAGCAGGGCAGCGGCGCGAGCCGGGCCCTCGGCGTCGTCGCCGGGAGCGGCTCGGTCGACGCGGTCGCGGACCGGCTGGCGGACCTGATGCTCAAGGACGTCACCGTGGTGCGCGAAGTCGCGCGGAACGCGGCGGCGGATCTCGGGATCATCGGTACGGTCCTGTCGTCGGACGCGGTCGAGGAGAAGGTGCTCCGGCGGAAGCAACGGAACCAGCGGAAGCACCGGAACCAGCGCAACCATCAGACGTAACCAGGTTCAATAGGTTCAATAGATGTAATAGATGCACCGGAACGGCCGCGGCATGCCGGAAGCCGCACCGAGGAGGACACCATGAAGGTCGGTTTCATCGGGCTCGGCGACATGGGCCTGCCCATGGCGCGGCGGATCCTGGCGCAGGGCCACGAACTCACCCTCTACGCCCGCAGGCAGGCGTCGTTGGAGCCGTTCGCGGACGCGGAGGTCACCGTCGCGGCGACCCCGGCCGGGATGAGCGCGGCGACCGAGGCGGTCGGCGTCTGCGTCTTCGACGCGGCGGGCGTCGAGGAGGTCGTCCTCGGACCGGAGGGCCTGGTCCACGCGCTCAAGCCGGGCACCGTCGTCCTGGTGCACAGCACCGTGTCGCCCCCACAGATCCGGCGGATCGCCGAGCGGGCGGCGGAGTACGGCCTCCGTGTCCTGGACGCACCGGTGAGCGGCGGCAGCGCGCGGGCGCTGGCCGGCGAGCTGACGATCATGGTCGGCGGCGCCGCGGAGGCGCTGGCCGACGTGACGGACCTGCTCGCCTCGCTCTCCCACCACGTCGTGCATCTCGGCGGGGTCGGCGCCGGGTCCCACGCGAAGCTCATCAACAACACCCTGTTCACCGCACAGATAGCGCTCGCGGACGAGGCGCTGCGGGCCGGGGAGTCCCTCGGCGTCGACCCCACGGCCCTCGCCGCCGTCCTGACGACGGGCAGTTCGGCCTGCGTCGCCTCCGGGGTACGACTGCGGGTCGACTCCCTGGCCGACCTCACCGGCTCGACGGCCGCCGTGACGCTCACCAAGGACGTCGAGCTGATGACGGGGCTGCTCGGGGACGCTCCCGGGAACGGGCTGGTGGAGGTGGCGCGGCGGTTCGTGGCGGGGGTACGGCGCGGTTGACGGGGCGCTCGGGCCGTGGCGTCAGCTCTCGGACGCGGCGCCCCGCCCGCCGGACGGCGTCACCGACGACTGCTCCGACGCCCCGTCACGCTGCCGGTCACTCCGCCCGCCGTGCTGCCCGCCGCTCCCCCCATCGCGCCGTCCGTCGCGCCGCGCGTCGTGCTGCGCGAGGGCGGACAACAGGTCCTCCACGGTGAGGCCCGCTTCGGCCGGGTGCCGCAGGATGGTGCCGGGCTCGATGCGGTACACGTTGACGCGCCCGCGCCGGACATGGGTGAGATAACCGTCCCGCTCCAGATCGGAAATGATCTTCTGAACCGCCCGCTCGGTCAGCCTGCACCGTGCGGCGATGTCCCGGATCCGGATCTCCCGGTCCTCGGCGATGGCGGCCAGGACCCGGGCGTGACTGGTGAGGAACGTCCAGCCGGTGCGTGTTTCGGATACTCCACCCATACGCCCCAGCATAGGACCCACCATTCACGCATCCCAAGACGCGAAATACATTTCACGTATCTCTTGACGTGCTTTCACAGGGAGGCCGAAACTGGGGTCGGCGGCGACAGACACGTCCTGGGAGCGGCTGTCATGTCCGAACACGAACGGTGCGCGTGGCCCGAGAGCGGGTGGCCGACCGCCTGCGCGCCGCCGCCCGCCCCGGTGCCCCTGGACATCACGGTGCGGCCGGCCGGTGACCGCACCGTGGTGGAGGTCGCCGGTGACATCGACATCGACATGGAACAGCAGCTGCACAGCGCGCTGCGCGAGGCGCTCGCCCGGTCGGCCACAGGCGTGGACCTGGACCTGAGCAAAGTCGGCTTCTGCGACTGCTCCGGCCTCAACGTCCTGCTGCGTGTGCGTCGGCTCGCCCTGGCCGACGCCAAGACGCTGACCGTCCGGTCCCTCGGCCCGGCGGTCGGGAAGCTGCTCGACACCACCGGCACGGCAGGGCTGTTCGGTCTCGGACGGCCTCCGTGCGACGGATGCGAACACGACTCCCGCCACGGATCCGGTCACGGATCGGGCCACGCCTCCGTCCATGTCCCGCACGGACGTTCCGGTGCGCCGCGCACCCTCGTGGAGACGGAGGAGACAAGGTTGCCCGACGACGCCGAAGAGCTGCGCACCGAGGTCGTCCAGCTCAAGCAGGCCATGCGGACCCGGCCGGTCATCGACCTCGCCCGCGGGATCCTGATGGCGTCCTTCGGCCTGAATCCGGAGGACGCCTGGACCGTCCTGGTCAACGTCTCCCAGCACACCAACACCAAGCTCCACCACCTGGCCGAAGAACTCGTGGCCGCCGTCAACGGAGAGCCCCTGCCCGAGCCCCTACGGCAGCAGCTGTCCAGGGCGGTCACGGAAGTCTCCCGCTGACGAACCGGAACCGGCGGCCCACGGGCAGACGGTGACGTCTTTGACGCCCGTCAGTTTCATGACCGTGTGCGCGACCACCACTCCCGCCGGGCTCTGCGCGGCCCGCGGCGCGGAGACACCCGGGAGCGCGGCCCGCTCGGGCGACAGCAGGGCGGCCGGCCGGTCGATGCACCGGCACACCTCGGAGCGCGTCAACTGCCGCGCCACGAAGGGCCCTTGGCGCCGGAGGGGGCGGCACCGCCGAGCCGGGCCGGCTGCTGGAAGGCGCGGGAGGTCGCCACGGAGGTGCGCGGCCCTTCCCCGCGGATCCGTGCCGCCACGTCCCGCAGCCGGTGCCGTACCGCGCGGCGCAACGCCTTCACCGTCTCCGCGGGCGACGGTTCCCGCGCGCCGGCCCAGCCACCGCCGGGCGCCGAGAAAGGTGAGTTCGCCCTCCCCCGGCAGCGTGCACAGCCGTACGCCGGTCTCCTCGTGCCCGCCCGTGCCGTCCGGGTGCCGGTCGTCGTGGACCTCCGGTCAGCGGACGACGGCCGTCTCGACCAGGAGCCGGGCCGCGGCGGCGATCGATTCGGCGTCGATGCCCGCCGCGTGCAGCTGCTCGTCGGGGGTCGCCGAACCCGGCATCGTACGGACGGCGAGGCGTACGAGGCGGGGCACCGGGCGGCCGTCGCCGAAGGCGTCGAGGACCGCGTCCCCGAGGCCGCCCTCCTCGCGGTGGTCCTCGACGGTGAGGAGGCAGCCGGTCTGTTCGGCGGCTCCGCGCAGCGTGCCCCGGTCGACGGGCTTGACCGAGTACAGGTCGACGACGCGGACCGGGATGCCCTCCCGGCCGAGCGACTCGGCGGCGGACAGCGCCTCGTGGACGGTGACGCCCGCCGCGACGAGCGTCAGCCGGTCGGCCGCGGAGGCGCGCAGCACCTTGCTGCCGCCGACCGGGAACTCCTCGTCGGGGCCGTAGAGGACCGGCAGTTCGCCGCGCGAGGTGCGCAGGTAGCGGATGCCGTCGAGGTCCGCCATCGCGGCGACCAGCCAGGCCGTCTGGTTGGCGTCGCACGGGTACAGCACGGTCGAGCCGGGTACCGCCCGGAACACCGCCAGGTCCTCCAGGCCCATCTGCGAGGGCCCGTCCTGGCCGATCGACACACCCGCGTGCGAGCCGACGAGGTTGACGCCGGCCCCGCTGATCGCCGCCATGCGGACGAAGTCGTGGGCGCGGGTGAGGAAGGCGGCGAACGTCGAGGCGTACGGCACCCGGCCGCGCGCGGCCATCCCGACCGCCGCCGCGACGAGTTGCTGCTCGGCGATGTAGCACTCGAAGAAGCGGTCGGGATGCTCCTTGGCGAAGAACTCGGCGCGGGTCGAGTCGCCCACCTCGCCGTCCAGGGCGACGACGTCGGCGCGGGCGTCACCCAGGGCCGCGAGCGCCTGCCCGTAGGCGTCGCGGGTGGCGGCCCGGGCGCCCCGCTCGTAGCGGGGCAGGGCCGGGCGGCCCGCCCCGGCGGGGTGCGGGAGCCGGGCGGGGGGCGGCGGCTGGACCTCGACGCGCAGGTCGCGCACCCCGCCGAGTTCCGCGACAGCCGCGTCGGCGTCGGGCAGCGGCTTGCCGTGCAGCCCCTCCCGGTCCTGGACCGACCGGACGCCCTTGCCCTTGAGGGTGCGGGCGAGGATCGCCGTCGGCCGTCCGGCGGTCGCGACGGCCTCGGCGTAGGCGTGGTCGACGGCGTCCACGTCGTGGCCGTCGACCTGGACGGTGTGCCAGCCGAACGCCCGGAACCGGCGGGCGTAGGCGTCCAGGTCGTGGCCGTGCCGGGTCGGGCCGCGCTGGCCGAGCCGGTTGACGTCGACGATCGCGGTGAGGTTGTCGAGCCGCTCGTACCCGGCGTGCTCGGCGGCCTCCCAGACGGAGCCCTCGGCGAGTTCGCTGTCGCCGCACAGCACCCACACGCGGGAGCCGGTTCGGTCCAGCCGCTTCCCGGCCAGCGCGATGCCGACGCCGACGGGCAGCCCCTGTCCGAGCGAGCCGGTGGCCGTCTCGACCCACGGCAGCCGCCGGGGCGTGGGGTGCCCTTCGAGCCGGCTGCCCAGCGTGCGGAAGGTGAGCAACTCGGCCTCGCCGATGGCGCCCGCCGCCCGGTACGCGGCGTACAGCACCGGGGAGGCGTGTCCCTTGGACAGGACGAAGCGGTCGTTGCCGGGGTGCCCGGGGCGGTCGAAGTCGTAGCGCAGGTGGCGGGCCAGCAGCACCGCCATCAGGTCCGCGGCGGACATCGAGGACGTGGGGTGCCCGGAGCCCGCGGCGCTGGAGGCGCGCACACTGTCCACGCGCAACTGCTGGCCGAGCTCGGCGAGTTGGCGGTTGTCCATGACTCGCTCGCTGTTCATGACTCGCTCGCTGTTCATGACTCGTTGGTTGTCCATGGCTTGCCGGTTGTCCATGGCGGCCGGGTACCCGGGTGCCGGGACCCGTAACGGCGCCGCCAAGGGCCCCGTCCCTGTGTCCCGTAGGGCTCCTGTTCCCCCAGGGGCTACCGCTGGGTAACCCCCATCTCCTACGCTGCGGCCAACTCGGCGACAGCGAAGGGGATTTGATCGATGCGGGTATCCACGCGGGTGAAGAGACGACTGGCGGCGCTGCTCGGCGCGGCCGTGGTGGTGCTGGCGACGCCGGGCGGCAACGCCGCCGCCGCGACGCCGAAGTTCTCCGAGACCACGACGATCGGCACGCACAACGCGTACGAGAAGGACAAGTACACGTACTGGGCCCAGGCGTTGGACTCCGGGGCCTCGCTGCTCGAACTGGACGTGTACGCCGACAGCATCAGCAAGCGGTGGCGGGTCAGTCACGCCAGCCCCCTCGGCAACGACAACAACTGCGAATACGCGGACACTCCAAGCGAGTTGTACGGGCAGGTCCGCAACCAGGACCTGGGCAGCTGCCTGGACAACATGGCGGCCTGGAACCAACTGCACCCCGACCACGCGCCGATCATCGTCAAAGTCGAGATGAAGGTCGGCTTCAACAACGACGCCGGGCTCGGTCCGGACGAATTCGACACGCTGGTCTCGCAGAAGCTCGGCAGCAGCGTGTACAAGCCGGCGGACCTGCTGGGCTCGTCGTACTCCACGCTGGACGCGGCGGCGAAGGCGAACGCGTGGCCGACGCGGGACGCGCTGAAGGGCAAGTTCGTCTTCGAGCTGATCCCCGGCACGGTGGAGGAGGCCAACCCGTTCGACACGTACTGGACGGACGAGGAGTACGGCGACCACCTGCGGGACCTGTACGCGGCGGGCGACATCTCGGCGGCCGAGGCGTTCCCGGCGGTACTGGGCGCGGAGAACGGCGACCCGCGCACGAGCCGCTACGACGCGTCGATCCGCCCGTGGTTCGTGTTCTTCGACGGTGACGCGGCGACGTACGTCAACAACGCCTACGACACCAGCTTCTACTCGACGAACCACTACATCCTGATCATGACGGACGCGTACAACGTGTCCCCGGCGATCTCCTCCACGACCCCCACGGACGCCGAAGTCGCGGCCCGGCTGGCCCTGTTGGCGGCGGACCACGCGAGCGTGATCACGTCCGACTGGTCCACGAAGTCGGCGACGGTGCTCAGTTCGGTGGCAACGCGGGGCTGACGGGGCCCCGGCGGCGCCAGATCGGCACCGCCCTACGGATTACCGGCTGCCACCAAAACATCACCAATATGGGCTTACCTTCACGGGTTTGGTACGTCGGCCCCGGGCAACCCGTGCGAAGGTGCTGGGGAAAACGACACCCCCCGTCCCCCCAGCACCTTCCAGGGAGACCCGCATGCTGCGCGGCATCGACGTGAGTGCCTACCAGTCCTCGGCGTACGACACGGACGGCCTCTCCTTCGTCTTCGTCAAGGCGACGGAGGGCCACACGTACACCAACCCGAAGCTCACCGCCCAGACGAAGACGGCCCGCGACGCCGGCTGCGTGGTCGGCTTCTACCACTTCCTCTGGCCCGGCAACCTGACCGCCCAGGCGGAGTATTTCGTCAGCAAGGCCCCCGAGAAGGCGGGCGACATCCTCGCCGTCGACTGGGAGACGACGGGCGACGGCACCCACGCGACGAACGCGGAGAAGGACACCTTCATCAAGAAGGTGAAGTCGTTGCGGCCGAACCATCGGGTCCTGCTCTATTCGAACAGGAATTTCTGGCTCAACATCGACAACACGTCGTATGCGGGCGACGGTCTGTGGATCGCGGACTACACGACCGCGGGCAAACCCCGCATCAAGGCCAAGTGGCTCTTCCACCAGTACACGGACGAACCGCTGGACAAGGAAGTCGCCGACTTCACCAGCAAGGCGGCGTTGCAGACCTGGGCGGCGGGCTGACGCACGGGTGAGGGGCGCCCACCGCGCACAGCCCGGTGAACGCCCCTCCGTTCCGCGTCACTTGTTCAGGTACGTCCAGAACTCGTCGAACGACAGCACCTTGTCGCCGTCGAGGTCGCGGGTCTTGATGACGGCCTCGGCGACCGTGTCGGTCATGTTCCAGTCGCCTTCCTGGGCCAGGGCGGACTTGAACTCGGCGGCGGTGATGAACCCGTCGCCGTCCGCATCGATCCGCTGGAAATCCTTGCGTGCTTCCTCGATGTCCGCCACCGATCCGCCCCTTCTCGTACCTTGTTCGCGCCGTGCGCGTCGTGCGTACCCGTTGTCGTACGACGACGGAGATCAGCGTAACGTTCCGTCCATGTCGGCCACGCATCCGAGCCCGGAGGGTACGGCCGGGACCCTGCGGGAGGTGCTCGACGCGGTGGGCCGCGGGGAGTTCCCGGCGCCCGACGGATCCGTCGGCGTCGTACCGCAGCACGCGCACCGCGACGCGGGCGTGCTGTCCTTCACCGCGCACTCCGTCGTCTTCACGGACGAGGACCCTCAGTGGGTGTACGGGCAACTGCGCGCGGTCGACTCCGACGCGCTCGCCGCGAGCATGAATCCGCGGTTCCTGACCGCCCTCATGGACCGCACCGGGCGGTCGCACGACACGATCGACCTGCTCGCCCTCGCCGCCCCGCTGCCGGGCGCCCCGCCGCTCGCGCTCACCCCGCTGGACGGCTCCGGTCACGATCGCGTGGCGCGGGCGTACCGGCACCGGGACGACGTCCGGGTGTGGGCCGCCGACGGTGGGCTGCTCGTCGTGGGGCGGGGGGTCGGCGGGCGGCTGGAAGCCGCGGTTGAGGTCGCGGAGGGGGCGCGGGAGCGGGGGCTCGGGCGGGCGCTGGCGACGGCCGCCCGGCATCTCGTCGACGAGCCGGTGTGGGCCCAGCTCGCCCCGGGGAACGCCCGGAGCGTGCGGGCGTTCCTCGCGGCGGGGTATCAAGTGGTGGGCTCGGAGGCGCTGTTGTCAGCCGCCGGCCGGGGTCAGTGCCAGGGCTCGTAGTACGGGTTGCTCTCGCACTCGCTCATCTTCTCCGTCTTGGTCGCCTTGTCCACCGGGCAGACCCCGATCACGTACTGCCGCGCGATCCCGCCGGGGAAGGCGACCTCGACCTGGTCCGCCCACTTGTGGGTGTCGCCGATGGTCTTGTTGACGTCGATGCCGCCGGGGGCGTCGATGTAGTAGTTGTAGCCGGACTTGTACCAGGTCTTGTACAGGTCGTGGTCGTAGGTCGTCGACACGTACGGCGAGGGCTGGTTGACCAGGACGTACTGCTCGACGTCGTACTGGCCGTTGATGACGTCCTTGGGGTAGAAGCCCTCGGGGAAGACCGTCGACGGCGGACGGCTGTCGCTGCGGTAGAGCGTGCCGCAGGTGGTGCGCCACGCCACCGGCTTCGGGGTGATGCGGTCGACGTCCACGCGGCGGTCCGCGGCGGCCTTGAGGTGGTCTTCGAACTGGGGACACTTAGGAACCGCAGCAGCCGCGGCGGCGGCCGGCGCCGTCCCGGGCAGCTGGGCGGGGACGGTGGCGGCCGTGGTCGCGAGGACGGCGGCGAGGGACAGGGCGGCGGCAGCGGCCCGGCGGCGCAGACGAGTTGTGATCATGGCCGTTACGATTCCGGTCCGGTGGCCGCCCGTTGCGGACCGTCACCCGATCGTCGGCGTGTCCCCTGCCCGCTCGACCACTCCTCCCAACTGCTCCTCCGTCAGCGGAAGATGCCCGTGTGCCCGAGCGAGTAGCGGCCCGGCTGCGGGTAGACGGCGAGGCCGTGCGGGCCGCCGCCGACCTTGATGCGGGCGAGTTGGACCCCGGTGCGGGTGTCGATCGCGTACACCTCGGAGTTGTAGCGGCCGGACAGCCACAGGACCTTGCCGTCGGCCGAGACGCCGCCCATGTCGGGGCTGCCGCCGTCGGGCAGGTGCCACTTCTTCGTCACCTTGTCCTGGGCGAAGTCGAAGACGGAGACGGTGCCTTCGCCGCGGTTGGAGACGTACATCTCGCGCGAGTCCCGGCTGACGTACAGGCCGTGGCAGCCCTTGCCGGTGGGCAGGAGGGTCGGCGTGGTGAACCGGTCGCCGTCCAGCACCCACATGCCGCCCGCCATCATGTCCGCGATGTAGAACTTCTTGCCGTCCGGGGAGATCTTCACGTCCTGCGGCATCGCGCCGTGGAACGGCAGCTTCTGCCGGCCGATCACCTTCATCTTCTCCGTGTCGACCTTCAGCAGCTCGCCGCTGAACTCGCAGGAGACGATGAAGTAGCGCCCGTCGGCGGAGAAGTCGGCGTGGTTGACGCCGTAGCAGCTCACCGGCACGGCCTTGGCGACCTTCATGGTGTGCGCGTCGCGGAAGACGAGCTGCCGGTCGAGCGAGGCCATCACGATCGCGTACTTCCCGTTCGGCGTGAAGTACAGGTTGTACGGGTCGTGCACGTCAACGGGCTTGCCCGCCTTGCCCGTTCGCGGGTCGATGGGCGTAAGGGTGTTGCCCCGGTCGTTGTTGACCCACAGCGTCTTCATGTCCCAGGAGGGCACGACGTGTTGGGGCTGGGCACCGACCGGGATCGTCTCGACGACCTCGTACGTCCTCGGGTCGATGACGGAGACGGTGTTGGAGTTGGTGTTGGGGACGTAGACCCGCGAGGGGAAGTCCTTGACCACCGGGGAGAGTTGATTGGGCCGGTCGGCGGCGTAGACGTCGGTCGGATCGAGGACGGGCGGCATGCCGGGCAGGCCGCGCACGACCTCCCGCTTCTCGGCGGGCTGGACGGCCGCCTTGGTGGCCATGGCCTCGTCCGTACGGTCGTGGGAGCCGCAGCCCGCGAGGGCGGCGAGGACGGCGGCCACGGCCAGGGCGGGCGCCTTGCGCAGGGTTGGGTGCATCAGCTCAGCAGCTCCGTGGTGGTCACCGCGGCCAGGCCGCGGCGGTCGAGTTCGGCGAGGAGGACGGGCAGCGCGGCGACGGTGTCCGGGTATCCGAAGTGCAGGCTCACCACGGACCCGGCGCGGACCTCGCCGGTGACCTTGCGGGTGACGGCCGGGGCGCCCGGCGCGGTGAAGTCGAGCGAGTCGACGTCGTACGACAGGACGTGCGGGTAGCCGGCGCGGCGGGCCAGCCGTTCCACGAGGGGCGAGGCGCGGGGCGCCCGGGAGGGCCGGAACCAGGTGCCGATCGAGCCGGTGAGCCGGCGCAGGCGGTCCGCGCAGCCGGTGATCTCGGCGTACGCGTCCGCCTCGGCCAACGCGTTGATGTCGATGTGGCGTTGGGTGTGGTTGCCGAGGTCGTGGCCGCCGTCGAGGATGCGGCGGGCGAGGCCGGGGTGCTCGTCGAGCCAGTCGCCGACGGCCAGGACGGTGACGCGGGCGCCGCCCTTCTCCGCCTCGCCGAGCAGGGTCCGGGCGAGCGCGGGGTCGCCCTGGCCGTGGAAGGTGAGGGCGACCCGGGGGCGGGTGCGGGGGCCGTGGTCGATCTGCGCGGGCTGGTGCGGGAAGGCGCGCGGGGCGGGGGCGGACGGGGTTGTCCTCGGCGTCGCGGGGGCGCTGGTCCTGGGCGCGGCCGGGCGGGCCGCGGCGGCTCCGGTGGCGGCGGTGTCGTCGTCTCCCGGGGCCGAACAGGCGGCGGTCAGCGCGCCGACCGCGGTGGCCGCGGCGAGTCCCGCGCCCGTGCGCAGTGCCGCACGGCGGTCCGGGTCGGGCGGGGTGGTTCCGTGGGCGGGGGTGGTCACTCGCACCATTTAAGGGCGAGCGGTGACGAAAGTGGCTGATTGCACCGATTGGGGTACGCGCCGATCGGACGTGCACAGGGGACCTACAGGTACGGTTCCGTGACCGAACCCCTTTTGGCTGAATCGCGCGCATCTGCGATAGTCATATCCGCGACATCCGCCCATTGACCCGGGCGACGGATTCGTCGCAAGCGCCGCGGTGCACACCCCTATTCGCACCGCGGCGCACTCTCTTTAGGCGGCGATTTTCGGCGTGCGGGGCTTTGTGCCGCGTCACGTTGCCTTGCGTTGCGTCGCCTTCGCCGCCGGGTGACCTCAGCGGTCGGAGACCCGCATCTCGAACCAGGTCGTCTTGCCCAGCGGCAGCAGATCGACCCCCCAGCGGTCGGAGAGCTTGTCGACGAGGAACAGGCCGCGACCGCTGATGTCGAGGTCCTGAACCGGCATCAGACAGGGCAGCCCGCGCGAGGGATCGCGCACCTCGACCCGGATCCAGCCACGACGGCGGTGCATCCGCAGCCCGAAGACCCGCGCGCCCGTGTGCCGTACGGCGTTTCCGACGAGTTCCGAGACGAGCAGGACCGCGTCCTCGGTGAGCGTCGGGGAGAGCCCCCAGTGGCGGAGGACGACGACCTGGATGAGCCGGCGGGCGGCGGCGGCGGACTCCGGGCGGGACGCCAGCGGAACCTCCGCCTCGGTGGGGTTGCCGAACAACTCCAGCGCTTTCAACGCCCGTTCGTCCTCGACCGCGGGAGACCAGCGCGCGGCCGCACGCCCGTGTCCCCGCGGCTGTTCGATGCCCTCCAGCCCCGCCATGCCCCCATCATGGCCGCCCAGCGGGCCCTTCGGGGGCGTTCCGCGGGAATCCGCCACCCGGAATCACTTGTTCCACACCCGTCGTTAGGCATATGCCAGTGGGATCTCGGTACCCCGAATACCCCAACTGACCTGGTAATTCGGGCCAGTTGGGGGCAACTTCCAAGTATTGAAGACAAGTCAGCCTTAAGGTTCTCTTAAGGCTGCCATAAACCGCCCCTTCGGGGGACGCCGGGTAAGACACCGCGTCAACTGCAAGTGGATCAGCATAAATTGTTGAGCACGTCTCTGTTTCGGGTCGGCGGCGACGGAGGCGGGAGCGGGGCGGGCTCGGGAGTGGCGGCGCGGGCTCGGGAGCGACCCGGCCTCGCCCCCGACTCACCTCCGGGGAAAGAGTCCGCCTCAGCCGAACTTCGCCTTCCCCGGCCCCTCCTCCACGAAGCTGCGCATGCCGATCTCCCGGTCCGCCGTGGCGAACAGGCCCGCGAACCAGGTGCGTTCGACCGCGAGGCCGGTCTCGATGTCCGTCTCCAGACCCGTGTCGACCGCCTCCTTCGCCGCCCGCAACGCGAGCGCCGGGCCCTGGGCGAGCTTCGCGGCCCAGGCGTGCGCCTCGGTGTACACGTCCTCGGCGGGTACGACGCGGTCCACCAGGCCGAGCCGGAGGGCCTCGTCGGCCTTGACCATACGGCCGGTGAAGATCAGGTCCTTCGCCTTGGACGGGCCGACCAGGCGGGCCAGCCGCTGGGTGCCGCCCGCGCCCGGGATCAGCCCGAGCAGGATCTCCGGCTGGCCGAGCTTGGCGTTCTCGCCGGCGACCCGGAAGTCCGCGCACAGGGCCAGCTCGCAGCCGCCGCCGAGCGCGTAGCCGGTGACGGCGGCGACGACGGGCTTGGGGATGCGGGCCACCGCCGTGAAGGACTCCTGGAGGGCGCGGGAGCGCAGGACCATCGCCGTGTGGTCCATCTCCTGCATCTCCTTGATGTCCGCGCCCGCCGCGAACACCTTCTCGCCGCCGTAGACGACGACGGCCCGTACGTCCTCGCGGCGGGTGGCCTCCTCGGCGAGCTCTTTGAGGCGGTCCTGGGTGGCGACGTCCAGCGCGTTCATGGGCGGACGGTCGAGACGGAGGGTGCCGACGCCTTCGGCGACTTCGAGATTCACGGTCATGCGAACACGTTAACCGTCGCTAACGACAACGGGCCCGCCGGATCCGTGTGAGATCCGGCGGGCCCGTACGGAAAACCGTTGCCCCGTGCGAGAAACCGTTACTTCGTCCAGTCCGCCCAGGACATGTTCCAGCCGTTCAAGCCGTTGGACGGGTCCACCGTGCGGTCGTTGGAGTGCTTCACCACGACCACGTCGCCGGTGATCGAGCTGTTGAAGAACCAGGCCGCCGGGGTCGTCTTGGAGTAGCCGCCCTTGACGTCGCGCAGCCCTATGCAGCCGTGGCTGGCGTTGTAGTTGCCGAAGGCGTCGCCGCCCCAGTAGTTGCCGTGGATGAACGTGCCCGAGGTGGTCAGGCGCTGGGCGTGCGGTACGTCGGGGATGTCGTACTCGCCCGCGTAGCCGACCGTTTCGCCGTTCATGCGGGTCACGGTGAGGCGGTCGGTGATGACCATCTTGCCGTTCCAGGTGTCGTACCCCGCCTTGCCGGTGGTGACGCCGAGGGTCTTGATGACCTTGCCGTCGCGGACGACCTTCATCGTGTCCGTCTTGGCGTCGACCGTGGAGATCTGGCTGCGGCCGATGGTGAAGTCGACCGTCTTGGCCTGGGTGCCGTAGACGCCGGGGCGGCCCTCGACGCCGTCCAGGTTGAGGGTGACGCTGACCTTGGTGCCGGGCTTCCAGTACGTCCTGGGGCGGAAGTCGAGGCGGTCGTTGCCGAACCAGTGGCCCTGGACGTCGACGGGCGGGTCGGTCTTGAAGGTGATGGCCTTCTCCACGGCGGCCGGGTCGGTGATGCCGCGCGTGAAGTTGAGCGAGAACTCCATGCCGACGCCGACCGTGGAGCCGTCCTCGGGGGTGAAGTACCCGACGAAGGTGTTCTGCGGGGTCAGCGTGGTGAACGTCGAGTCCTTGGTGGTCTCGACGCCCTTGGTGTCCTTGGCGACCGCGTGCACCTTGTAGGTGGTGGCGTTGGCGAGGTGGGCTGCGGGCGTCCAGGCCGTGCCCGCCGCGTTCACCTCGCCCGCGACCGGGTGGCCCTTGGCGTCGACGACCGTGACCTTGGTCAACTTGCCCTTGGCGGCGCTCACTTCGAGGGCGCCGCTGGTGTCGACGGACTTCGCCTCGTCCTTGGGGGCGATCGTCACGACGGCCTGGGACTGCTTGGTCGCGGTCGTGGACGAGTCCTTGCCCTTGCCATCCGAGGTGTCCGACTTGGTGGTCGCGCCGCCTCCGCCACCGCACGCGGTGAGGGTGAACAGGAGCGCGCCGAGGAGCAGGGCGAGCAGGCCCGCGCCTCTGCGGTCCGGTCCCGGTATGGACCGTGGTGGTGAAAGTGGCGAAAGCCGCCGGTTCAAGTTCGCTCCCCTCGTCGGACCGGTCAGGTCCGAACCCCCGGCCTGTTCAGGCCCGTTGGCGCTCGACGCGTCACGCGTGTCGGCGCATATTAACCGCCGGGTGAACCGTCCCGGTCTCCATGATTGTCACCGTTCCGTCCCAACATCAACAGGGCGTCGCGGGGGCGCGGTTCAGTGCTTCGCGGTCCTGGCCTCCGCGGTGGCCGCGGTCTTGGCCTTGACCGCCGTACCGGCCGTCCACTCCTTCCAGCCCATGTTCCACCCGCCGAGGCCGTTGTCGGGAGCGACCTTTTTGTCATTGCTGTGGACGACCTCGACGACGTCGCCGATCAGGCTGCGGTCGAAGAACCAGCCCGCGGGGGTGTCGGAGCTGCCGCCCTTGACGTCGCGCAGCCCCACGCAGCCGTGGCTGACGTTGGTGTGCCCGGGGGCGCCGGGCGCCCAGTAGTTGCCGTGCAGGAAGGTGCCGGAGTCGGTCAGGCGCAGCGCGTGCGGCACGTCCGGAATGTCGTACTCGCCGCCGAAGCCGACCGTACGGCTGTTCATCCGGGTCACTTCGAGCATCTCGGTGACGACCATCTTCCCGTTGTACGTCGGCGTCTTGGGCGCCCCGGAGGTGATCGGCACGGTGGCCATCAGGCGGCCGTCGCGGCGGACCTTCATGGTGTGCGCGGCGGCGTCGACGAGGGAGGTCTGGCTGCGGCCGACGGTGAAGGCGACCGTCTTGTACTGGAGCCCGTAGACGCCCTTGGCGCCCCGCACGTCGCGCAGCCGCAGCGAGATGGTGACCCGGGTGCCGGGCTTCCAGTACTCCTTGGGGCGGAAGTCGAGGCGGCCGGGGCCGAACCAGTGCGGGCGGATGTCGACCGGCGGCTGGGCGGTCACCATGATCGCGCGCTGGACGGCGGCCCGGCGTTCGATCTCGCGGTTGAACTCGACGGAGACGATCATTCCGGTGCCGACGGTGGAGCGGTTCTCGGGGGTGACGTAGCCGATGAACCGCTCGTCGGGCACGTACGTGGTGAAGGTCGTGTGCCGTGCCGAGCGCCTGCCGTCGTCGTCCACGGCGACCGCGTCGACGGTGTACTCGGCGGCGAGCGCGAGCCGTTCGGTGTCCGGGCGCCAGGTCGAGCCGTCGGTGGAGAGGTGTCCGGGGACGGGTGTGTCCTGTGCGTCCTGGGAGCGGACGACCTTCACGGACTCGAGTTTGCCGTCGGAGGCGCGGATGCGCAGCGGCTGGTCGGCGCGGACGGCCTTGCTGCCGTCGTCGGGGGTGACGCGGACGGCGTCCTCGGGGGCGGGGGGCTTGTCGCCCAGGACGTCATCGATGCCGTGGGGGACGCCGTGCGAGGTGCAGCCGGCGAGCAGGGCGGACCAGGTGAGTACGGCGGCCAGCGCGGCCCCGGCGCGCCGCGCGCGCGTGTGTACGTGGATCACACGGGGATCAACGACCGGGGGGCCGCCGGGGAAACGTGAGTACGAGCCTTGAGCTGGGCAGAACAGGGGGGAGGACGACGCGACGGGGAGCCGCGGCCGGGACGCCGTGGGCCCCCCATTCCCTGTGGGTGCCCGCGCTGGCTGCGCGGGTGGCCGCGGTCGCGCCGTCCCACGGAGCCGCGGGAGGGCCGGCCAGTGTCGAGCGCAGCCGAGCAGGAGGCAGTAGCGGAACGGGTGCTACCGGACGGGGGTACGGCCGCCCTGCTGAACGGCAGGCCGCACACCCGGCCCGCCGCGCCCCCGGTGTGGCCGGGCGCGCCCACACCGCTGGGGGCCCGGTTCCGGACGGGCCCGGACGGGGTCGCGGGCACCAACTTCGCACTGTGGGCGGGCGGGGCGGAGGCGGTTCAGCTGTGCCTGTTCGACGACGACGGCACCGAGACGGCGTTGCCGCTGACCGAACTCACGCACGAGATCTGGCACGGCTTCGTGCCCGGCGTGGGGCCCGGCCAGCGGTACGGCTTTAGGGTGCACGGCCGCTGGGACCCCTGGACGGGCGCCCGCTGGAACCCGGCGAAACTGCTCCTGGACCCCTACGCGCGCGCCGTGGACGGGGAGTTCGCGCTGCCACCGCAGGTATACGGCCATGTCCGGGACTGGCCCGAACAGCACACGGCGGACACCGTGCGCGACGACCGGGACTCGGCGCCGTACGTCCCCAAGGGGGTCGTCGTCCACGATGACGCCTACCCCGATGAATGGATGGAGGACCGGCGGCCCAAGACCCCGTGGGCGGACTCGGTCATCTACGAGCTGCACGTGCGCGGGTTCACCCGGCGCCACCCCGGCATCCCGGAGGAACTGCGGGGCACGTACGCGGGGTTGGCGCATCCGGCGGCGATCGAGCACCTGGTGGCGCTGGGCGTGACGGCCGTCGAGCTGCTGCCGGTGCACCAATTCGCGCACGAGGACCACCTGTTGCGGCGCGACCTGACCAACTACTGGGGCTACAACTCGATCGGCTACTTCGCGCCGCACGCCGGGTACGCCTCCGCGGGCACGCGCGGCCAGCAGGTGGGCGAGTTCAAGCGGATGGTACGGGCGCTGCACGCGGCCGGGGTCGAGGTGATCCTCGACGTGGTCTACAACCACACGGCGGAGGGTGGGGAGTTGGGCCCGATGCTGTCGCTCAAGGGCATCGACAACCGCGGCTACTACCGCTTGCAGCAGGACGCCCGCCGCTACACGGACTACACCGGCTGCGGCAACACCCTGCACGTGGTGCAGCCGCACGTCCTGCGCCTGATCACCGACTCCCTGCGCTACTGGGTCACGGAGATGGGCGTCGACGGCTTCCGGTTCGACCTGGCGGCGGCGCTGGCCCGCTCGATGCACGACGTCGACATGCTCTCCCCGTTCCTGGCGGTGATCGCCCAGGACCCGGTACTGCGCCGGGTGAAGCTGATAGCCGAGCCGTGGGACGTGGGTTCGGGCGGCTACCAGGTAGGCGCCTTCCCCCCGCTCTGGACGGAATGGAACGACCACTACCGCAACGCGGTGAGGGACTTCTGGCGGGGCGCACTCCCCGACGTCCGGGACCTGGGCTACCGCCTGTCGGGCTCCAGCGACCTGTACGCGTGGGGCGGACGCCGCCCGTACGCCTCGGTCAACTTCGTCACCGCGCACGACGGTTACACCCTGCGGGACCTGGTGTCCTACGAGCGCAAACACAACGAGGCCAACGGCGAGGGCAACCGGGACGGCTCGGACGACAACCGCTCGTGGAACTGCGGCACGGAGGGCGAGACCGACGACGAACGCGTACGGTCCCTGCGCCGACGCCAGTTGAGGAACCTGTTGACCACACTCCTCCTCTCCACGGGCGTACCGATGCTGGTGGCGGGCGACGAGATGGGCCGCACCCAGGGCGGGAACAACAACGCGTACTGCCAGGACAACGAAGTCGGCTGGATCGACTGGGAGTTGCTGGCCGACCCGGGCTGGAAGGCCCTGTTCGACCTCACCTCCCGCCTGATCGCCCTGCGCCACCGCCACCCGGTCCTGCGCCGCCGGGCGTTCTTCAACGGCCGGGCCCACTCCACCGACGGCATAAGGGACTTGGCCTGGTTCACCGCGAACGGCACGGAAATGACAGAACAGGACTGGTACGCCCCCGCGGCCACCCTCGGCATGTACTTGTCCGGACAGGACATCCCGGGCCGCGACGAACGCGGCGAACCAGTCCTGGACGACAGCTTCCTCGCCGTCCTGCACACCGGCGACCGCCCGGTGTCCTTCGTCCTGCCGGGGGCACCGTGGGCGGAACGCTACGAGGTGCTCGTCGACACGTCACGGGAGGAGCAGGGGGAGGGGCCGGGGGTGGTGCATTCGGCGGGGGCGGAGGTTGTGGTGCCGGGGCGGGCGGTGTTGTTGTTGCGGGTGGGGTGAGGGGGCCGGTCCCGGTCAGCCCAGGATGCCCCGCTCGTACGCCGTCGCCACCGCCGCCGCGCGGTCGTTGACGCCCAACTTGGCGTACAGGTGGGTGAGATGGGTCTTCACGGTCGCCTCGCTGATGAACAGTTCGCGGGCGATCTCGCGGTTGGACGTGCCCCGGGCGACGAGGGCCAGCACCTCGCGCTCACGCGCGGACAGCGACTCGGCGCCGGGGGCCCGGGGCGTGCGGACCGCGGAGACCAGCCGGGAGGCCACGGCCGGGGACAGCACCGTACGGCCCGCGGCGGCGGCCCGTACCGCGGTGAACAGTTCGTCGCGGGGCGCGTCCTTGAGCAGATAGCCGGTGGCGCCCGCCTCGATCGCGGGGAGGGTGTCGGAGTCGGTGTCGTAGGTGGTCAGGACGAGGACCTTGGCGCGGGCACCCGTGCGGGTGAGGTGCGCGATGGCGTCGACTCCCCCGCCGTCCGGCATCCGCAGGTCCATCAGGATCACGTCCGGGTCGAGCTCGGCGGCCCGCGCCACGGCCTCGGTGCCGCCCGCCGCCTCGCCCAGCACCCTGAACCCGGGCGCCGACTCGAACATGCCGCGCAGACCGTCCCGTACGACGGGGTGGTCGTCGACGATCAGTACGGTGATGGCGGCGGTGTCAGGCGTCATGGCGTACCAACGGTACGCGAGCCGACACCGCCGTGCCGTGGCCCGGTTCCGCCTCCACGGTGAGCGAGCCCGCGATGCGTTCGGCGCGGGCCCGCATCCCGGCCAGCCCGAAGCCGCCGGTGCCGGTGCGCGGCCGTACCGCGGCGGGGTCGAAGCCGTGGCCGTCGTCGCGGATGTCGAGGATGACCTCGTCGCCGAGGAAGCTGAGGGTGACGCCGATGCGGGTGGGCGCGGCGTGCCGGGCGGCGTTGGAGAGGGCTTCCTGGGCGATGCGCAGGAGGGTGGCGGCGACCTCGTCGTGCAGCCGTTGCACGGCTCCGGTGACCGTGAACTCGCCGCGTACACCGGTGCGTTCGGACCAGTCGGCGACAATGCTGCCGAGCGCCTCCGGGAGTTGGGCGTGCTCCAGGTCCACGGGGGCGAGGTTGTGCACGGAGCGGCGCGCCTCGCCCAGGCTGTGCCGGGCCAACTCCATGGCGCGGACGGTGTGTTCGCGGGCCATCACCTGGTCGGGGGCGTTCGTGACGACCTGGAGCTGGGCGATGATCCCGGCCAGGCCCTGCGCGATGGTGTCGTGGATCTCGGCGGCCAGTCGACGGCGTTCGTCGGCGACCCCGGCTTCCCTTGCCTGGACCAGGAGTTGGGCGTGAAGTGCGGCGTTTTCGTCGAGGGCCTGCTGCAACGCGGCGTTGGTGCGCTCCAGTTCGGTGATCGTCTCGGCCTGGACGCGGAGGCTCTCGTCCTCCTGCTCGGCGATACCGACGAACACGCCGACCAGCCCGACGTTGACCCCGATCACCAGCACGAAACCCGCCCAGACGACCCATCCGTGCGGCGGCAGACCGCCGACCTCCGAGCCCGACATCGTGACGGCCGTGAGGAACAGGCCAAGCCGGAGCAGACGGCGGGGCAGCAGCCGTCCGGCGCCGTAGTAGCCGGTGACGGCGTAGAACGCGAAGAACGGGTTCAGCCAGGTCAGGACGAAGGCCAGGGCCCAGCGGAGGAAGTAGTAGACCGCGGCGGCGGGGCCGGGGCCCGGCCGGGTGCGGGCGGCCTTGCCCCACACCAGCTGGAGGACCAGGGCCGCCGTGACGGTGGCGGCGGCCGCGTACTCCGCGGAGGTTGTCATGCCGACGAGCCGGGCGGACATGGTGGCGGTGATCGTGCCGATGGCCAGGAGGGTGTAGGGGCCCCAGCGGTGGAAGGCCGCCCAGCGGTGGGGGACGCCCATGCCGTCGGGGGTGGTGCCCATGCCGTAGGGGCCCCAGCGTTGGCCTGGCCGGCGGCTTGGCGGGGCGCCTGCGGGGGTGGGGGGCCGGGCGGGTTCGCGGCCGCGGGTTTGATCGGGTTGCTCGCGCTCACGCGGCGGTAGCCGCATGTCGGACTCAGCCCCGCGCCCCTTTCGGGGCGCCTCCTCCAGGGTCATCGCTCCCCCATCCTTACTCCCAGCGGAACCAACGCGCCGCCCCCGCCGTCAGCAGCAGTGTCCACGCCAGGAGGACCGTCACGTGGGGCCAGCCCGGCCAGTGGCCCGCTGCCGACCGGTTGAGGGCCTCTGCCGCCGCGCCGAACGGGGTGTAGCCGACGATCCTGGCCAGCAGGTGGGGCATGGCCTGGACCGGGAGCCATACGCCCGTGCAGAACATCGCCGGGAAGAACACCATCGAGCCGAGGGCGCCCGCCGCCTTCACCGTACGGGAGAGCGCTGACAGCAGCGCGCCCAGTGCGAGGGTGGCGAGGATCGCGAGGAGCAGGGCCAGGCCGTA
Organism: Actinobacteria bacterium OK074; assembly: GCA_001298575.1. Classification (GTDB taxonomy): domain Bacteria; phylum Actinomycetota; class Actinomycetes; order Streptomycetales; family Streptomycetaceae; genus Streptomyces. The sequence goes on along the minus strand of LJCV01000292.1, from coordinate 32,558 downwards.
GCCGAAGGGGGCGCGGGGCAGGCGTACGGCGAAGGCCAGGCGGCCCACCGCGAGGGCCAGGAGCGCGGCGGCCAGGGCGGCGGTGCCGTAGACCGTCATCTGGGCCGTCAGGAGTGCCGTCGGGCGGACGGGGGTGGTGGACATGCGGCGCAGGATGCCGCGTTCGCGGTAGCCGGTGAGGGCCTGGGGCATCGACTGGAGGCCGCCGACGAGCATGCCGAGCAGGACGGCCACGGGGACGTAGACGTCGACCGTGCGCAGGCCGCCGAGGTCGTGCTGGGGTTCGCGGAAGGAGGGGATGGAGCCGAGGATCACCAGCAGGACCGTGGGGAACAGCAGGATCCAGAAGACGGCGCCGGGCTCGCGGCGAAAGAGGCGCAACTCGGCCCGCAGGACCGGGAGGTTGGCCGTCGTCGTCGGTGAACCGGCCATGTCCGTCGGCGCGTTCGTGGTGCTCATGCTTCGGTCTCCGTCAGGTCCAGGAACGCGTCGTCCAAGGTGGCTTCGGTGACGCGGAGTTGGTGGGCGGTGATGTGGTGGCGGGCGAGGAGGGTGAGGACCGCGTCCACGGTTTCGTCGGTGCCGGACAGCGTGATCCGGCCGTCCTTGTGCGTCACGGAGGCGAAGCCGGGGAGCGCCGTCAGGGCGGTCTCGTCGACGGGCGCGGACGGGGTGAAGCCGATGACGGTGGCGCCCGCCGAGCGCCGGACCAGGCCCGCCGGGGTGTCGAGCGCGACGACCCGACCGCGGTCGATGACGGCGATCCGGTCGCACAACCGCTGGGCCTCCTCCATGAAATGGGTGACGAGCAGGACGGTGACACCCCGGTCGCGGACGTCCTCGATCAGTTCCCAGGTGTCCCGGCGGGCCCGCGGGTCCAGCCCGGTGGTCAGCTCGTCGAGCACCACCACCCGGGGGTCGCCGATCAGCGCGAGCGCGATGAACAGCCGTTGTTTCTGGCCGCCGCTGAGCCTGCCGAACCGGTGGTCGAGGAGCGCGGTGAGGCCGAGGCGCTCGGCGAGGGGGTGCCAGTCGGCGGGGGCCGGGTAGAAGGCGGCGTAGAGACGGAGTGCCTCGCGAACGGTGAGTTTGTCCTGCAACCGGCTTTCCTGGAGCTGGACTCCGAGGACCCGGCTGACGGCCGCGTGGTCGGCGACCGGATCGAGCCCGGTGACGCGCACCCGGCCCGCGTCGGGCACGCGCAGCCCCTCTACGCACTCCACGGTGGTGGTCTTCCCGGCGCCGTTCGGGCCGAGGACGCCGAAGATCTCGCCCTCCCGCACGGCGAAGGAGACGCCGTCGACGGCGGGGCGGCCGGCGTAGGACTTGCGCAGTCCGGTCACTTCGATGACGGGTGTCGTGGTCATGCTCCGAGCATCGCCGCGGGCGCGGGGCGGGCACATCGGCCGTCGCGCTCGTCCGGGCATCGGCCAATCGCTCGTCCGGACATCGGCCAATCGGTTGATGTGTCGGCCGATCGGTTGATGTCCGGGTACGACCGGGCCCGCGTCGCCCGGTTCGGGGGTGGAACGCGCAGGTCGTAGGACCAGGGGCGGAAGCGGGTCCGGCCAAAACTCGGTGGGCGTTGTCAGTGGTGGTCCGTACGCTCGCGAGTGATGTCCACACAAAGCGCAGCTCCCAAGGACCGCTCCGCCGTGCGCACGCTGCTGCGCCTGTGGCCGTACGTACGGCCGGTGAAGTGGCGGTGGTTCACGGCCGCGTTCGTGGCGGTCCTCGCGTCCTGCACCGGGCTGGTGTTCCCGCTCGTGCTGAAGTGGATGGTGGACGGGCCGGTCGCCGACCACGATCCGGCGGGCGTGTGGCTGGGGGCGCTGTACCTGCTGCTGCTCGGGATCGCGGAGGCACTGCTGTTCGGGGTCCGGCGGTGGCTGATGGCGCGGGCGCTGACCCGGGTCGAGGCGGAGATGCGCGGCGACCTGTACCGGCATCTGCAACGGCTGCCGGTCGCCTTCCACGACCGCTGGCCGTCGGGGCAGTTGCTGTCGCGAAGCACGACGGATCTGATGCTGGTACGCCAGTTCCTCGCCTTCCCGTTGACGTTCCTGCTGGTCAACGGGGTGACGATCCTGATCGGCGTGATCATCATGCTGGCCCAGGACTGGACCCTGGGGCTGGTGATCCTGGTGCCCGGCATACCGGTCGTGGTCCTGTGCGCGGTGTTCGAGCGCCGGTACGCGCTGGTGGCACGGCGGGCCCAGGACCAGGTGGGCGATCTGACGACGGTCGTCGAGGAGAGCGTCCTCGGCATCCGCATCATCAAGGGGTTCGGCCGCCACCGCAGCCAGGCACGCGCGTTCCGCGAGCTGTCGGGCAGGCTGCGCGGCACGGAACTGACGAAGGCGCGGCTGCTCGCGTCGATCTGGGCGGTGATCGTCACCCTGCCGGAACTGGCCATCGGGGCCGCGCTGGTGTGGGGCACCGTGCAGGTCTCGGACGGCAATCTGTCCGCGGGCACACTGGTGGCGTTCCTGTCGACGGCGCTGGCGCTGCGGTGGCCGGTGGACTCGATCGGGTTCCTGCTGGCCATGAGCCAGGAGGCGGCGACGGCCACGGAGCGGTACTTCGAGGTGCGGGATGCGGAGGCGGAGTCGGAGGCGGAGACGGAGGGCGAGTTGGTGGCCGCCGCGAGCACTTTCGCTGCTCCCGCACAGGTCACCGACGGCGGTCTCCGGTTCGACCGTGTCCGTTTCCGTTACCCGGACGCCCCGCCCGACTCCGCCCCCGTCCTCGACGACATCACCCTGCACGTCCGGCCGGGCGAGACCATGGCCCTCGTCGGCGCGACCGGGACCGGCAAGACCACACTCACCGCTCTCGTGCCGCGGCTGCACGAGGCGACGTCCGGCCGGATCACCCTGGACGGCGAGGACGTCACCGCGATGTCCCGGGACGCGCTGCGCGAACTCGTCGCCGTGGCCTTCGAGGAGCCGACCCTGTTCTCCGCGAGCGTCGGCGAGAACGTCCTGATGGGCGCCCCGGCAGGCACCGGGAGCGCCGAGCTGGAGCGGGCGCTGGGCATCGCGCAGGCCGACTTCGTGTACGCGCTCCCGCAGCGCACGGACACGCAGGTCGGCGAGCAGGGCCTCAGCCTCTCCGGCGGTCAGCGGCAGCGGCTCGCGCTGGCCCGGGCGGTGGTGGGGCAGCCCCGTTTCCTGGTTCTGGACGACCCGTTGTCCGCGCTCGACGTGCACACGGAGGCCGCGGTGGAGGCGGCCCTGCGGCGCGTGCTCGACCGTACGACCGCCCTGGTCGTGGCGCACCGGCCGTCCACGGTGCTGCTCGCCGACCGGGTCGCGCTGCTCTCCGGCGGCCGGATCGCCGCCGTCGGCACCCACCACGACCTGCTGCGCACGAACGCGGAGTACGCGCATCTGATGTCCGGCGAAACCGCCCAGGACGAGCCCGGTGCCGACCGGCCCGGCGACGAAGAGACCGGTGCCGACGAGGAGGCCCACCGATGACCGCGCCGACCACCTCGACCCCGACCGCCCCCGGCGACGACAACCCCGACAACCCCGATAACCACGACACCCACGAACCCGAACTCCCGCACCCCCGCGACCCGGACGACGATCCGATCGGCCGGGACGAACTGCCCACTCCCCCGGGCGCCACCGCCGCGCTGCTGCGCTCGCTGCTCGCGCCGCTGAAGGCCCGTACCGCCCTGGCGGTCGTGCTGCTCCTGGTCCAGCAGGCGGTGGTGCAGGTCGGCCCGCTGCTGGTGGCGTACGCCATCGACCGGGCGGTGCCCGCGCTGCGGGACGGCGACCACGGGCCGCTGATCGCCGTGGCGCTGGCGTACCTGGCGGCGGCGCTGGCCGGCGGCGGGCTCCAGTTCTGGTTCATCGAGGCCGCCGCGCGCGTCAGCCAGGACGTCCTGCTCGACCTGCGCGGCCGGATGTTCCGGCACGCCCAGGCGCTCAGCCTGGACTTCCACGAGCGCTACACCTCGGGCCGGCTGATCTCCCGCTCCACCACGGACGTCGAGTCGCTGCGCGAGCTCCTCAACGAGGGCCTCCAGGAACTGATCACCGTCATCCTGTCCTTCGTCTACATCTCGGCGACCCTGCTGTGGCTGGACTGGAGCATGGGCGCGGTCGCGGTGGCCTCGCTCGGCCCGCTGTGCCTGATGATCCGCAGCTACCGGCGCCGGGCCGGAGAGGTGTTCCGGCAGCGGTCGACGGCCATCGCCGCGGTCATCGTCAAGTTCGCGGAGACGATGAACGGCATCCGTCCGGTACGGGCTTTCAGGCGCGAGGCGGTCAACGACGCGGACTTCCGCGTACTGAACCTGCGCCACCAACGCACCAACACCGCCGCTCTGTTGGAGATGGCCCGGTATGTGGTCGGCTCCCGGCTGATCGCCAACACGGCGGTCGCCGGGATCGTGCTGTGGGGTGCCTACCGGGTCGCGGAGGGCTCCCTCGCGCTGGGCGTGCTCGCGGCGGCGGTGCTGTACCTGCGCCGCCTGTACGACCCCATCGACCGGATGGGCATGTTCCTCAACTCCTACCAGTCCGCGGCGGCTTCGCTGGAGAAGATCGCGGGCCTGCTCGCCCAGACGCCCTCGGTGCCGGAGCCGCAGCAGCCGCGCGAACTGCCCGCCCTGGAGTCCGAACACCCGGGCCGCGAGGTCGAGTTCGACGAGGTCCGGTTCGCGTACCGCACCGGCGGCGAGGTGCTGCCCCACTTCTCCCTCACCCTCCCGGCCGGGCAGACGGTCGCGGTGGTGGGCGCCACGGGCGCGGGCAAGTCGACGCTGGCCAAGCTGCTGGCCCGGTTCTACGACCCCACCGACGGCCGCGTCCTGCTCGACGGCGTCGACCTGCGCGACCTCTCCGTACCCGAACTGCGGCGCGGGGTGGTGATGGTGACGCAGGAGGCGTTCCTGTTCTCCGGCACGGTCGCCGAGAACATCGCCATCGGCCGCCCCGACGCGGACCGCGAGGACATCGAGCGGGCCGCGAAGGCGATCGGCGCGCACGACTTCATCGCCTCCCTGCCGGAGGGCTACGACACCGACGTCCGCAAGCGCGGCGGTCGCATCTCCGCCGGACAGCGCCAACTCGTCGCGTTCGCAAGGGCGTTGCTGGCCGACCCGGCGGTCCTGATCCTGGACGAGGCGACCAGTTCACTGGACGTGCCGGGCGAACGCGCGGTGCAGCGCGCGATGACGACGGTCCTGCGCGGCCGCACGGCGGTGGTGATCGCGCACCGGCTGTCGACGGTGGAGATCGCGGACCGGGTGCTGGTGATGGAGCACGGCCGGATCGTCGAGGACGGCCCCCCGGCCGAACTCGTCGCGGGCACCGGCCGCTTCGCCGACCTGCACCGGGCGTGGCGGGACAGCCTGGCCTGAGCACACAACCAGGACGCATGACCGACGAGACCTCTTGAACGACAAGACCGCATGACCGACGAGACCGCATGACCGACGAGACCGCATGATCGACGGGGACACATGATCGACGCGTACGAGGATCCCGGCACGCCCGACCGCCGTGGCGGCTGGCGGTATCTGCTGTGGTTGGTGCGGCAGCAGCCCGGGCGGTCCGTCGCCGGGGCGCTGTTCGGCACGGTGTGGCTGGTGCTGATGGCGCTCACCCCCTACCTGGTGGCCCGCGCGGTCGACGACGGCCTGGTGGCGGGCGACTTCGGCGCGGTCGCCGGGTGGGCGACGGCCCTGTTCGCGGTGGAGGCGGCCAACGCGTGGGTGAGCATCATGCGCCACCGCGTGATGACCCGGGTCCGTATGGACGCCAACTTCCGTACGGTCAAGGTGGTCGTCGGGCAGGCGATCCGGCTGGGTGCCACGCTGTCGCGGCGGACGGCGGCCGGTGAGGTCGTCACGATCGGCGTGGGTGACGTGCAGACGATCAGCCAGGCCCTGACGGTGGTCGGTCCGGGCACCGGTTCGCTCGTCGCGTACGCCGTCGTGGCCGGGCTGCTGTTCGGGATCTCGCCGCTGCTGGCCGTGGTGGTGCTGCTCGGGGTGCCCGTACTGGCCCTGGTCGTCACGCCGTTGATGCGGCGGTTGCAGGGCACGGAGTCCGTCTACCGGGAACGGCAGGGCCTGTTGACCGCGCGGATCGGTGATCTCGCGGGCGGGCTGCGGGTGTTGGGCGGCCTGGGCGGCAAGGGTCTGGTCGCGGACGCGTTCCGGCGCGACTCGGCGCGGCTGCGCGAGCAGGGGTACCGGGTGGGGGCGGTGACCAGCTGGATCCAGGCGCTCGGCATCGGCCTGCCGACCCTGTTCCTCGCGGTCGTGACCTGGCTCGCGGCCCGGCTCGCCGCCCAAGGGTCCATCTCCATCGGCGAGTTGGTGTCCGTGTACGGCTATGTGGCGGTCCTCGTGGTGCCGGTGGCCTTCTTCGTCGAGGCGTGCTACGAGCTCAGCCGGGGCGCGGTGGCCGCCCGCCGGGTCGTGGCGCTCCTGGAGCTGGAACCGCCGCGGACACCCGGCGAACCCGTGCAACCACCCACCGCGGACGCCGAGTTGCACGACCCGGACTCGGGCGTACGAGTACGGCCCGGCCGCCTGACCGCGCTCGCCGGGGACCGCCCCGCCGACGTGACGGCCCTCGTCGACCGGCTCGGCGGGTACGCGCCCTCGGCGGTGACCTGGGGCGGGGTACGGCTGGACCGGGTCGCCCCGGGGCGGGTGCGCGAGCGGATCCTGGTCGCCGACCACGAGTCCGACCTGTTCGCGGGCGAACTGCGCGAGGTGGTGTGCGGCCGCCGGGCACCGGAGGAGCTGACCGAGGCGGCCGTCGCCCGGACCGTGCGCGCGGCGGCGGCCGACGACGTCGTCCAGGGGCTGCCCGCCGGGCTCGACTCGGCGCTCGACGCGCAGGGCCGCAACCTCTCCGGTGGCCAGCGGCAGCGGATCCGGCTGGTGCGGGCGCTGCTCGCGGACCCGGAGGTGCTGCTCGCGGTGGAGCCGACCTCCGCGCTCGACGCCCACACCGAGGCAACGGTCGCCGACCGCCTCCGCACGGCCCGCCAGGACCGTACGACCGTCGTCACCACCACGTCACCGCTGCTGCTGGACCGCGCGGACACGGTGTACTACCTGGTCGACGGCAAGACGGCGGCATCCGGCAGCCACCGCCGACTCCTCGCGGAGGAGCCGGGGTACCGGGCCTTGGTGGCACGGGATTCGGGGGACGCGGACGACGACAACGACGACAACACAGCCGAGACCGCTGCGGGCATCGGCGAAGAGGAAGGGGCCGTTCGGTGACGGCGGCGCAGAACCCAAAGCCCCCGAAGGCTTCGGGCACCCCAGCGGCTTCCACGGCCCCGGCGGCTGCCACGCACCACCACCTCCCCATCGCCACCCCCCTCCAAGTCCGCCGCGCCGCAGGCCACCTCGTCCGGGTCGACGCCCGCGCCTTCGCCGCCGTGCTCGGGCTGAACGCGTTGGCGTGTGCGGCCGGGCTGGTGGCGCCGTGGCTGGTCGGGCGGATCGTCGACGAGGTGCGGAAGGGGGCGGGGGTCGCGGCCGTGGACCGGCTCGCGTTCGTCATCCTGCTCTGTTCGCTCGCGCAGCTGCTCATCGCGCGCTGGGCCCGGTACGTCGGTTTCCGGTTCGGGGAGCGGACGTTGGCGCGGGTGCGGGAGCAGTTCGTGGACCGGGCGCTCGCGCTGCCCGCGTCGGCCGTCGAGCGGGCCGGGACCGGCGACCTGACGGCGCGCGGCACCGCGGACGTCACCACCGTGGGCACGACGCTGCGCGACGCGGGCCCCGAGCTGTTCATCGGCTCGACGCAGGTGCTGTTCATCCTCGGCGCGGTGTTCTTCCTGGACTGGCGGCTCGGACTGTGCGCGCTGGTGGGCCCGTTGGTCATCCAGTTCGCGCTGCGCTGGTATCTGCCCCGGGCGCGCCCGGCCTATCTCGCCGAGCGCGCGGCCACCTCCGAGGTCGCGGAGATCCTCGGGGCCACGGCGGCCGGGGCGCGCACGGTGGAGGCGTTCGGGCTGCAAGGCCGCCGGACGGACGCGAGCCGGGACGCGCTGGAGGCCGCCCGCCGCACCCGCACGTACACGCTGCGGCTGCGCACGATGTTCTTCCCGATCGTCCAAGTCGCCTACGCCCTGCCGGTGTTCACCGCGCTGCTGGCCGGCGGCGCGCTGTACACGCACGGCCTGATCGGCCTCGGCGCGGTGGTGTCGGCGACGCTGTACCTGCGGCAGCTGAGCGAGCCGCTCGACCAGGTCCTGATGCGCGTCGAGATGCTCCAGAGCAGCGGCGCGTCGTTCGCCCGGGTGGAGGGCCTGGCCGGGGCGGAGCGCGCCACCCCGGCGGACGGCTCCCCCGAACCCGCGGACGACCGCATCGACGTACGGGAGGTGCGGTACGCGTACAACCGCGGCGGCGAGGTGCTGTGCGGGGTGGACCTGGCGGTGCGGCCGGGCGAACGGCTGGCCGTGGTGGGCCCGTCCGGGGCGGGCAAGACCACGCTGTGCCGGCTGCTCGCGGGCATCGACGCGCCGGGGTCGGGCACCGTGACGGTGGGCGGGGTGCCGGTGGCCGCGCTCGGGCCCGAGCAGCTGCGGCGGCAGGTCGTGCTGGTCACGCAGGAGCACCACGTGTTCCTCGGCACGGTCCGCGACAACCTGCTGATCGCCGAACCGGCGGCGTCCGACGGCCAGTTGTGGGACGCGCTGACCGCGGTGGGCGCCGACACCTGGGTACGGGAGCTGCCGGACGGCCTCAACACCGAGCTGGGGTCGGGCGGTCGCCGTACGGACGGCTCGCAGGCGCAGCAACTCGCCCTGGCCCGCGTGGTGCTGGCCGACCCGCACACCCTGATCCTGGACGAGGCGACCGCCCTGCTCGACCCGACGACCGCCCGGCACACCGAACGCGCCCTGGCCGCCGTGCTCGAAGGGCGTACGGTCATCGCCATCGCGCACCGGCTGCACACCGCCCATGACGCGGACCGGGTGGCGGTCATGGAGGCGGGCCGCCTGTCCGAACTCGGCCCGCACGATGCCCTGGTGGCGGCGGACGGCCCGTACGCGGCGCTGTGGCGGTCCTGGCACGGGGAACCGCCGGGGGCGCCTGAGCCAGGGGGCGCCTGACGCGAATCAGCCGCGCAGCAGGGCGAGTTGCTCCCGTACGGCGGCGGTGGTGCGGGGTTCGTCGTCCGTGGCGAGGAGGTCGAGCAGGGCGCCGCGCAGGACCGCGAGGGCGAGGGTGCGGCGGGCGGCGCCGTCCGCGCCGTCCCGTTCCGGCCGGGGCTGGCAGCCGGCCAGGACGTCGAGCCAGTCGTGCACGGTGGCGCGGGCGAACCCGGCCCAGGCGCCCTCGGGTTCGACGAGGGAGCGGGTGTACGCCTCGGCCCACAGGCGCAGCAGCGCGCGGTGTTCGTCGGCGGCGAGCCACGTCCACACCTGCTCGACCGCCGACGCCAGACCGACGGGCCGGCCGGCCCGCCGCAGCCCCGCCAGGAGCGCCAGTTCGTCCTCGCGGGCGCGGGCCAGCAGCGCCCGCACCAGCCCGTCCTTGCTGCCGAACAGGAACATCAGCACCCGCGTGCTGGAGCCGACGGCCTCGGCCAGCGGGCGCAGCGAGAGGTCGGCCAGGCCGTGGGTGAGGGCGTACCGGTAGGACGCCTCCAGCAGTTCGGTCTGGCGGGCCGACGGGGTTGGCGCTTCGACGGGCATGGTCCTAGCCTAAGCCGACTGACACAGTCGTGTCAGTAACGGTACGCAGTCAACACGCCACCGGAGAGCGCCCCATGCCCCAGCCAGACCACCACCCGCACGTCGTCGTGCGCCGCGCCGACCGCCCCGGGGACCTGGGCTGGATCGTGCTGGCCCACGGCGAGGTCTACCACCAACAGTTCGGCTGGAACGCCGAGTTCGACGTGATGGTGGCGGGGATCGTCGCCGAGTACGGCGGCGGCCACGACCCGGCCACGGAGGCGGCCTGGATCGCCGAGGTCGACGGCGAGCGCGCGGGCTGCGTCCTCCTGGTCGGCGGCGGCAAACCGGGCGTGGCCAAGCTGCGCGTCCTGCTGGTCACGCAGGCGGCCCGGGGCCTCGGCCTCGGCACCCGGCTCGTCGAGGAGTGCCTGGCCTTCGCCCGCGCGGCCGGCTACCGCCAAGTCACCTTGTGGACCAACGACATCCTGGTCGCCGCCCGCAGGATCTACGAGCACTTCGGCTTCACCCTCGTCGACGAGGAGCCCCACCACAGCTTCGGCCAGGACCTCGTCGGCCAGAACTGGACCCTCGACCTGGACGACCGCGACGGCGCCGCACGCCCCTGACCGGCGAAGCGCCCGAAGTACCCAAGTAACGCAAGCCCGTTCAGCCGCCGTAGGCCCGCAGGAAGGTGTCCACCGCCGCCTCCGCCACCACCCGGACCTCCGCGGCGGACACCTTGCGGGTGCCCAGGTGGGTGCGGGTCTCCAGCGGGCCGGTGAGGAGGGCGAGCAACTGCTGGGCGGCCAGGAGCGGTTCGCACGGGCGCAGCCGTCCGGCCAGGGCGAGCCGGGCCAGACGGTCCGCGAGCGCCTCGGCGAGCCTGTCCGCGGTGCGGGAGTGCACGTCCTCGACGAGGTCGGGAAAGCCGCCGACCTGGGAGTACGTCAGCCAGCGCAGCGAACGGGAGCGGTCGCCGCCGCACACCTTCAGCAGCCGTTCGCCGACGTCGGTCAGGACCGCGCGCAGGTCATCAGTAGCGGCACGGGGCTCGGGGTCACAGAGCGCGGGATCGCGGAGCCGCTCCAGCACCGCGAGGTTCTCCGCGAGTACGGCGTCCGCGGCGGTGCGCAGCGCGTGCCGGAAGAGGGTCTCTTTGTCGTTGAGGTGGTTGTAGACGGTCGGCTTGGCGACCTTGGCCTCGTCGGCGATCTCCTTGACGCACGCCTGGTCGTAGCCGCGGCGCGCGAAGACGGCGAAGGCCGCGTCCAGGATCGCCTGCCGCTTGTCGATGCGGCCCCGGGCGGCACGGGTCGTCGTCGCACGGGTCGTCGCGGTCACGTGTGCAGGGTACCCCCTTGTGGTGGACCAATCGGAACAGTAATTTGAACCCGCCGGTTCATTTTCGCTGGTTCATTTTCGGCTGGTTCATTTTCGACGTACGGCTCCCGGGGAGGGATTCCGGTGCTCGTCAACATCCTGCGGTTCAGCTTCAAGGACGGCACGACCGAGGCGGAGAAGGAGAAGGTGCTGGCGGCGATGCGCCGCACCGCGTCCGTCGAGTCGGCCGCGTTCGGCGTCGTCGGCCAGGACATCGGCCCCGACGACGGCTACACGCACACCTACTGCGCGGCCGTGACCGACCTCGCCGCGCTGGAGCGGTACATGCACGACCCGGTCCACCTGAAGGGGGACGACATCATCCTGCCGCACATCCAGCGCATGACGGCCGTCCGCTTCTCCGACGACATGGACCCGGAGTTCGGCGCGAAGGTGGGCGCGGTGGCCGCCGCGAAGGTGGCCCAGTACCCGGAGTGGGGACGGCAGTTGGAGGCGATCCCGGAGGGCCGGTTCTGACGCGTACGGCCCTCCGGGTCGCCCCGCTCACACCGCGTCCGGCCCCCGTTCCCGGGTCCGGATGCGGATCACCTCCTCCACCGGCGTGACCCACACCGTGCCGCCGCCGGTGCCGCGCGCGCCCGCCGAGCGGATGACGCGGACCAGGTCGGTGGCGTCGAAGTCCAGGGTGAGGACGTCGAGCCGGATCCGCGGGGCGAGGTTCACGCGGTACTCGGTGCCACGGTAGATCTCGACCCGCAACGGCACCGGCACATACCCCTGGACCTCGGTGACGGTCACCCCCCGCACCCCGAAGGACTGCAACGCACGCATGACGTCCGGGACGCGGTGCGGGGGGAGTACAGCGGTGACCAGCTTCATGAATACGTCAACTCCCGCTCTTCTAGCCGGAGTTCGCATCCCCCGCCGCCGGTTCGACGTCCGGCGCGGGCGCCGGGGCCGAGGTGGCGGTCGCGGCAGCCCCGACCGTCGCCACCGCCGTCTCCGCCGGGTACGCCTCCTCGTCGTGGACCGCCAAGTCCCCTGTCTCCAGAGTCTCTTGAGGGGCCCTCAGTTTCACGAAGAGTCCGATGGCCCGCAGGATCAGGAAGGTCATCACCGCGTCGTACACGATGATCGTCCCCGCGGATCCCGCCTGTTTCCAGAGTTGGTCGGCGTTGCCGTAGAGCCAGCCGCTGGTGGAGAAGGCCGTGGAGCCGTCCTTGTTGAGGTAGACCGCCATCGCCGGGTCGGCGAAGATGCCGACGAGCAGGCCGCCCGCGAGCCCCGCGATGCCGTGGGTGTAGACGACGCCGAGCGCGTCGTCGACCTTGTTGAACGGCGGCACCTTGGAGAGGTAGTTCCAGGCGAGCCAGACGATCGACGACGCGATGATGCCGATGTAGATCGCGCCGATCCCGGTGACGAAGCCGGCCGCCGGGGTGATCGCCACCAGCCCGACGATCATGCCGTTGATCGCGCCGAGGAACGTCGGTTTGCGCTGGGGCCCGATGAACAGGTCCCACACCACCCACGTCAGCAGCGCAACCGCCGTACAGAGATTGGTGTTGAGGACGGCGGCGGCGGCGTTGTGGCCGCCGAAGTACATGTCGCCGCCGTTGAAGCCGTTCCAGCCGAGCCAGAGGATGCCCGCGCCGACGGCGACCATCGGGAGGTTGTTGGGCACGCCGTGGGCGCGGTCAAGGGCGAGGCGCGGGCCGATGACGGCCGCGGCCACGAAGCCCGAGGTGCCCGCGGCGAGGTGGATGACGTAGCCGCCTGAGTAGTCCAGCGCGCCCTTGGCCGCCCACCAGCCGCCGCCCCACAGCAGGAAGGCGTTGACCGTGTAGACGAGGGTGGACCACAGCGGGACGAACAGCAGCCACGCGCGGATGTTCATGCGGCCGATCACGCTGCCCAGGAAGAGCAGCGGGGTGATCGCCGCGAACGCGAAGTGGAAGTAGGCGAGGGTGGACTGGGGGAAGCGGAAGCTCGGCATCAGGTCGTTGCCGTTGACGAGCGGGATGTACGCCTGCTGCTGTTCGCTCGCCGACCCGACGACCGTGCCGGGCCTGCCGACGAACGCGCTGAGGATGCCGGGCCAGTGCGGAGTGAGGGGTTCGCCGAACCCCATCTTGAACTCCCACAGGACCCAGCCCACCAGGACCAGCGAGAAGCCGGTGAAGGCCATGAACATGGTGTTCACGACCCACTTGCGCTGTACGAGACCGCCATAGAGGATCGCGATGCCGGGGATGCTCATCAGGCCGACCAGGGTGGCCGCCATGAGCTGCCAGGCGTTGTCGCCGGCGTTCAGCCAACTGGGGTACGGGATCACAGGGACCGTCAACTCCCCTCGTGGGAGCGGCGGTCCGGCCGACCGCCGGTCATATGGCTGGCAGGATCGTGCCGGATCTATTGCCGGTGGGTTCCGGGGGCATGACGCCACGGCAAATTTCCGCTCACACCCGGCCGCCGAGATCACCGGCCGACCCCGTCCGACCTGGCCAAGCGCGGGTCAAGGGATCGTCTACGAAATCCCTGGCACGTCTCTTTTCGGCCATCGCACCGAATCACCCCCGCCGGGCCCGCCGACGACGCAGACTTCCCGGCGAACGGCACCCCCGTCCGGCCCAAGTCCCGCGCGCGGCCGGAAGTAAATCCCCACAGACCCCCAAGTGGGCCCGCATACACGGCGGAACGCGGCCCTCCACCCCAACTCCCGCCACTCACACCGCCTTTACCCTTCCCTGACCTGCACTTTGTTGCCGCCGAACCAAAGCCGTCCGCGCGGGCCGCAACCCGCTCGTCACCGGTTCGACGATTTTCGGCCAACATCGCTTTGATCAGCTGACATGTACGCGCCCTTGATGTCAATCTTCCACCGCACGGCTCACCCGCACAGCAACTCCACAACGCCCGTACGGCCACCCCACGCCGTACGGCCGCCCCCACAAAGGAGCTCTAGTGTCTCCCTTCTACGCGCGTCACAAGCGCACCACTCTGGCCATCGCCACCGGCGGCGCGGCCGGAGCCCTGCTCACCACCGGCATGACCGCCGGTTCGGCCGCCGCCCAGACCCCGGCGGACCTGACGGCCGCCGCACGCCCGGCCGGCGCCCCCGCCGCGCTGTCCGCCGCCACCCGCGTCTCCCTGATCCAGAAGGCGCAGGCCGACGTCGCCGAGACGGCGCAGAACATAGGTCTCGGCACCAAGGAGGCGCTGGTCGTCAAGGACGTCGTCAAGGACGCCGACGGCACGGTGCACACCCGCTACGAGCGCACCTACGCGGGCCTGCCGGTCCTCGGCGGCGACCTGGTCGTCGCGACGCAGGCCGGCGAGACCAAGAGCGTCTCCAAGGCGACGAAGGCGACCATCAAGGTGGCCTCGCTCAAGCCGCAGATCACCACCGCCAAGGCCGAGAAGCAGGCGCTGACCGCCGCCAAGGCCGCGGGTTCGGACAAGACCGCCGCCGACAAGACCCGCAAGGTCATCTGGGCCGCCGACGGCACGCCCGTCCTCGCCATCGAGACCGTCGTCGGCGGCCTCCAGGACGACGGCACCCCGAACGAGCTGCACGTCATCACGGACGCGGCCACCGGCAAGAAGCTCTACGAGTACCAGGGCATCGAGAACGCGACCGGCACCGGCAAGACGCTGTACTCGGGCGACGTCAGCCTCACCACCACGCTGTCGGGCTCGACGTACTCGCTGACCGACGCCTCGCGCGGCAGCCACAAGACGTACAACCTGAAGCACACCACCAGCTCCGGCACCGGCACGCTGTTCACCAACACCACCAACTCGTGGGGCACCGGCGCCGCTTCCAGCTCCACCACCGACGTGACCGCCGCCGCGGACGCCGCCTACGGCGCCCAGGAGACCTGGGACTTCTACAAGGACACCTTCGGCCGCAGCGGCATCAAGGACGACGGCGTCGGCGCCTACTCCCGCGTCCACTACGGCAGTTCGTACGTCAACGCGTTCTGGGACGACGACTGCTTCTGCATGACCTACGGCGACGGCGACGGCAACACCCACCCGCTGACCTCGCTGGACGTGGCCGGCCACGAGATGAGCCACGGCGTCACCGCCAACACCGCGGGCCTCAACTACAGCGGCGAGTCCGGCGGTCTGAACGAGGCCACCTCGGACATCTTCGGCACGGGCGTGGAGTTCTACGCGGCGAACTCCAAGGACGTCGGCGACTACCTCATCGGCGAGAAGATCGACATCAACGGCGACGGCACCCCGCTGCGCTACATGGACCAGCCCAGCAAGGACGGCGGCTCCGCCAACTACTGGTCCTCCAGCGTCGGCAACCTGGACGTGCACTACTCGTCGGGCGTCGCGAACCACTTCTTCTACCTCCTGTCGGAGGGCAGCGGTTCGAAGACCATCAACGGGGTGGCCTACAACTCCCCGACGTACAACAGCTCCACGCTCACCGGCATCGGCCGGGACAAGGCCCTCCAGATCTGGTACAAGGCGCTGACCGAGTACTTCACGTCCACCACCAAGTACGCGGGCGCCCGCACCGGCACCCTGTCGGCGGCGGCGGACCTGTACGGCTCCAGCAGCACCGAGTACGCGGCGGTGAAGGCGGCCTGGACGGCGGTCAACGTCAGCTGACCGCACGGTAGTTGACGATCGGCGGCACCCGGGCGGAAGGCAGCCCCGGGTGCCGCCTACGCTTGCTGTCATGTCCAACACGCCTGTGACTTCCTTCACGTACGAGGACGTCGGCGCCACCCGTTCCGGTACCGCCCCGTGCCCGCCCGGCTTCCACCCCCTCCAGGTCCGCACCCGCATCGGCGAGGGCGAGGAGGTGTTCCGCCGCGCCTCCGAGGCGCTCATGACCTGGGAGATGCACCGGGCCATGGGCGTGGGCATCGAGGCGTCCGCGGACCGCGCGGCCGAGGGCGTCTCCGTCACGGTCACCCTCGGCGGCATGATCAAGGCCCCCTGCCGGGTGGTCTGGACGGCCGAGGAACACCGCCGCACCGCCTGGGCGTACGGCACGCTCCCGGGCCACCCCGAGTGCGGCGAGGAGGCGTTCGAGGTCAACCGCACGGGCGACGGGACGGTGTGGCTGACGGTCACCGCGTTCAGCCGCGCGGCGAAGTGGTACGCGCGGGCGGCGGGGCCGGCGACGCGGGGGTTGCAGCATGCTTATGCGCGGCGCTGCGGGAAGGTGCTGCGCAGGCTCAGCGGGGGTGAGGAGGAGGACTGAGCGTTCAGTCTTCGAAGCGGTGGGTTTCGCGGCGGTAGGGCTGGGTGACCAGGGGGAGGCGGTGGGGGCGCCAGAGGTCGTCGTCCTCGCTCAGGGTCAGGTCGCCGTTTTTGCGGAGCAGCCAGATCTGTTCGAACTGGTAGTGCAGCACGGCATCGCCGTCGACCTGCTCCAGGAGGGGCAGCACCAGCCGGAGCATGTCGTCCTGCTGGTCGCTCACTTCGACGCCCTTGGCCATACGGAATCCCACGGAAACAGTCGGAGTGAAACCGAGATCAGTGACGATGGGGTGCCACGAGTGCAGCTCCCGTTTCTGAATCACGCCCATCCATGTATCCAACCGGGAGTTCACCCGGAGTCCCGTAAGCTGTTCGGGCGTGACCGATGCGTCGAGCACACCGGTATCCTTGCCGATTTCGACCAGCCGGGTAGCGACCTCGGCCGATGACAATTTCGTCGCGAATTCAAGGTCGTATTCGATTGCCATACCGATTGTTCCTTCGGAGCCTAGGGGAAGAGGTGGACTACGTTGCCTTCACGGTCGATGACCATGACCTCTTTCAAACCGTCCATGGGCCAATTGTGGAACTGGGCCCGTAGCGCCCCGACATCCACGTCGCTGTCACCGAGGTTCAGCACCACCCGCTCGGTCTGCTTTTTTTCCACCACTTTCTCTTCGACGCCCGACCAAATGGCGCGAGGTTTGTTGGAGGTCGGGGCGTAGTTGTCGAAGATCTCGCCTTCGATGCGAAAGTCCGGGTCCCTGTCATTTGCCTGAATACCCGGCTTCTGCTCAACATCGTACCCTTGCTTGGCCAAGGTCTCGGCGGAGTGCACCTCCCGCCCTTTCGCACGAATCGTCGTCGGGTCGTCGTTCTTGCTGATCTTCTCCGGATTCCCCCGAGGCTTGGCATTCGGATTGGGCTCCCCCGAAGGCTTCGTCCCCGGATACTCGTCCGCCGTATCCCAGTCCCCACCCCCACCCCCGCCCCCATCCCCGTCCGACGTCATGTTCACCCGGTCCGCCCCGGCCGCGTCCTGCATGATGTTGGCCGCGCCGGCCCCCGCCATCGTCAACCCGACGCCGATCTGCGCAGCAGCGGCGACGTTGATGGGCACGCCGATCGCCGCCCCCAACCCCGTGGCGTCCAGCAGCCCGCCCCCGATCTCCTCCCCCGCCCCGGTGACCACCAGCCCGATCCCGCCGAGGACGGAGAGCGTGGAGCCGAGGTCGTCGGCCATCGCCCTGCCGACGGAGGCGAGGTCCGAGACGACCGTCTCGCCGACCTCCTCCAGGACCTCCCCCGCCCCATCGACGGCATCGCCGACGGCGTGCTCCACCTTGTCCCAGGTGGAGTCGTGCATGCCGTCGTGGGTGATGGCGCGGCGGATGACACCGGCGGCCGTCGTCGCCGCGGCGTCGCCCACGTCCTTCGCGTGCCGCAGCGCGGACTTCGCGGCGTCCAGGTCGTCGGCCGCGTCGTCGCGCTTCTTTTTCAGGCGTACGAGTCCGGGGTCGTCGTCAGGGGTGTCGTGCGGGAGCCGGGCGATGGCCGCGAGGGCCGACTCGTGGTCGCTGTGGGCGAGTTGGCCCGCCTTGAGCGCCTTGTCGGCCAACTGTTGGGCGTGTTCGAGGGCGGAGGCCCAGTCGGCGGTGGTGTCCGGCCGGACCCGCGTGCCCATGGCGGTGGCGGCCTTGTCGTAGCGGTGGTAGGCCAGTCGCAGCGGCTTGAGGGTGTCCTTCGCGGTGTCGCGGAAGGCGTCGGCCGCCTTGGACTTCCAGGACTCGACGGCCGAGAGCGCTTCCACGTCACCGGCCTCGCGCCGGATGTCGTCGGCGACCTCGCGCAGCGACTGACCGAGGAGGGCGACGGCGTCCGGGTCGCCGGGCACGGGGTCGCCGTCCTCGCCGAGCACGGCCCATTCCGCGGCGGGAGGCCGTCTCATCTCGGGCCCCCGCCGCCGTTCTTCGCCTTCGCGTCCTGGCCGCGCAGCGCGTCCGCGAGCTTCGTGTCGATCTCGTCGTAACTCTTCGCGGCTTCCCAGGTGATGGTGCCGAGTGTTCTGATCCGTTCGGCGAGGTCCTGGCGGTGGATTTTCCAGTTGTCGGCGAACTCCTGGAAGGCGTCGACGACTTGCTGGTTTCCGAGTTCCGCCGCGGTGTAGTCCTCGGCCGGGTTCGCGCGGCTGGTGAAGGCGTCGTAAATGCGTTGCAGCGCACGCGAGCACTCCCGGATGCGCTGCGTGTCCGCTTTCAGATCGCTCACGCGAACGACCGTAGCCAGAGCGGGTCTTCGGGAGGTATGGCGCCCGCCAAGCACAGGCAAAGATCGCCGACGGGCGCGGGGAGAGCAGGGGGGCACCGCAGCGGTGTCACCGCATGAGCACCCCGGCCCCCTCCACCACCCCCTCCGACGACGGCACCGCGACCAGCCCCAACTCCGCGCCGGAGGACAGGAGTCGGTGGGCGGGGAGGATGCGGACCGTGTAGCCGTAGGGGCCGGTGCGGTCCAGCGGGAGGGGCCCCTCGTAGTGCCAGCCGGCGTCGGCGTCGGGGGTGCCCGTGGGTTTCAGGGGGACCGTGGTGGCGTCCGTGATGCGGTCCTCCCCGTCGACGCGGCCCGCGACCGCCTGGACCTCGACGTCGTCCGGGGTGAGGCCGTCGAGGCCGACGCGGACGCGCAGGGTCAGGGTGGTGCCCAGCTCGGCCGTGGTGGTGGCCACGGACGCCTCCACGTGGTCGACGGTCACCCGCGGCCAGGCGGCCCGGACGCGGGACTTCCAGGACGCCAACTCCCGTGCCGTGTCCGGGGTCAGCGTGCGGTGGGCGTGGGCCGCGGGGGCGTAGAGACGTTCGACGTACTCGCGCACCATGCGGCCCGCGAGCACCTTGGGGCCGAGGTGGGTGAGGGTCTGGCGGACCATCTCGATCCAGCGGTCGGGCAGTCCGCCCTGGCCGCGCTCGTAGAAGCGGGGCGTGACGCGGTTCTCCAGCAGGTCGTAGAGGGCCGCCGCCTCCAGCTCGTCGCGGCGGTCCTCGTCGGTGGCCGTGCCGTCCGCGGTGGGGATCGCCCAGCCGAAGTCGGGCTGGAACCATTCGTCCCACCAGCCGTCCAGGACCGAGAGGTTGAGGCAGCCGTTGAGGGCCGCCTTCATGCCGCTGGTGCCGCACGCCTCCAGCGGGCGCAGCGGGTTGTTGAGCCACACGTCGCAGCCGGGGTAGAGCTTCAGCGCCATCCGCATGCCGTAGTCCGGGAGGAAGACGATCCGGTGGCGCACGCGCGGGTCGTCGGCGAAGCGGACCAGTTCCTGGATCAGCCGCTTGCCGCCGTCGTCCGCCGGGTGCGCCTTGCCCGCGACGACGATCTGCACGGGCCGTTCGGGGTGCAGCAGCAGGTCCATCAGCCGGTCCCGGTCGCGCAGCATCAGCGTCAGCCGCTTGTACGACGGCACCCGGCGCGCGAAGCCGATGGTGAGCACGTCCGGGTCCAACACGCCGTCGATCCAGCCGAGTTCGGCGGTGCCCGCGCCGCGCTGCCGCCAGGAGGCGTGCAGCCGTTGCCGTACCTCGGTCACCAACTGCTCGCGCAGGACCCGCCGTAGCTCCCAGATCTCCTGGTCGGCGATGTCGGCGATGGCGTCCCAGCGTTCCGGGCCACCCATCGCCATGGCGTCCTCGGTGCGTTCGGCGCCGATCTGCTTGGCGCCGAGGCGGAAGACCTCGGGCGCCACCCAGGTGGGGGCGTGCACGCCGTTGGTGACGGAGGTGATGGGCACCTCGTCGGCGTCGAAGCCGGGCCACAGGCCGGAGAACATCTGCCGGCTGACGTTGCCGTGCAACAGCGAGACCCCGTTGGCGCGTTGACCGAGGCGCAGGCCCATCACGGCCATGTTGAAGAGGTTGGGTTCGCCGCCCGGATAGGTCTCCATGCCGAGCCGGAGGATGTGTTCGACGTCGATGTGGGGCAACTCGGCTCCGGGGCCGAAGTGTTGGGCGACCAGTTCGCGGTCGAAACGGTCGATGCCCGCGGGGACGGGCGTGTGCGTGGTGAAGACGGTGCCCGCGCGGACCGCCTCCAGCCCGGAGTCGAAGTCCAGCCCCAGCGCGCACAGTTCGGCGATCCGCTCCAGGCCGAGGAAGCCCGCGTGGCCCTCGTTGGTGTGGAACACCTCCGGCTCGGGGTGGCCGGTGAGACGGCAGTAGGTGCGCACCGCCCGTACCCCGCCGATGCCCAGCAACATCTCCTGGAGCAGCCGGTGTTCGCTGCCGCCGCCGTAGAGCCGGTCGGTGACGCCGCGTTCGCCGAGGTCGTTCTCCTCGACGTCCGAGTCGAGCATCAGCAGCGGGACGCGGCCGACCTGGGCCAGCCAGATACGGGCCTGGAGGCGCCGTCCGCCGGGCAGGCCGAGGGAGACCCGGGCGGGGGTGCCGTCGGGTTCGTGCAGCGGGGTGACCGGCAGCTCGTTCGGGTCGAGCAGCGGGTAGTGCTCCTGCTGCCAGCCGTCGCGGGACAGCGACTGGCGGAAGTAGCCGTGGCGGTACAGGAGTCCGACCCCGATGAGCGGAACTCCCAGGTCGCTGGCGGACTTCAGGTGGTCCCCGGCAAGGATGCCGAGGCCGCCGGAGTACTGCGGCAGCGCGGCCGTGATGCCGAACTCGGGCGAGAAGTAGGCGATGGCGGACGGGAGTTCGCCGGACCGTTCGTGCGTCTGGTACCAACGGGCGCCGGTCGTGTAGTCGTTGAGGTCGGCGGCGGCCGTGTCCAGGCGGCGCAGGAACCGGCGGTCCTCGGCGAGCTGCGCGAGGCGCGCGGGCGGGAGGCTGCCCAGGAACCGCACGGGGTCGCCGCCCGCCGCGGTCCACCGCTCGGGGTCCACGGACTGGAACAGTTCACGGGTCTCCGCATGCCACGACCAGCGCAGATTGCGGGCCAAGTCGCTGAGGGGGCGGAGGGATTCGGGGAGGACAGGACGGACGGTGAACCTGCGGATGGCCTTCACAACACGCACCTCTTTGCGCCTGAACCGGCGCCGCTCTCGCGGAGTCGGCTGATCGCCGTCGTGGTTGCTCAATTGATGGTTGCGGTGAGTTGTCGTGAGAAGAGCGTCGCCCTCGACGGTAGCGGGCGGGGGTGCCCGCCACCACGGGGCCTCGGCACTCTCCCGGCCCCCGTCCGCCGGCGCGCCCCACTCAGCCCGGCCCCCACCGGGAAGTCACCGCAACCGTCACAACAACTCCCCTATGCGATATGGCCGATTCCGCCCACCCAGGCACCCTTGTGGCGATTCCCCGCAGGGCGAGAGGCTGCTCCTGGTGTGCGGCCGGCAGCGGTGCCGTCGGCCCCGGACGCGGGGCCGACTCCGGCCGCCGTACGCCGTGTTGGGGTGGGGAACCGAAGGGAACAGCAGCTCATGGCACGGACGCGACGCGCGCGCCGGCGCCGGGCGGGGGCGCTGACCGCGGTGTGTGCGACCGCGGCGCTCTCCTTCACGGCACCGGCCGCGCAGGCCGCCCCCGAGGGGCGGGTACTCGGCGCCGGAACTCCCGGAACCGTCAGCGGGAGTTACATCGTGACGCTCAAGGACGGAACCAGAGCGGTGTCCACCGCCGGGAAGAACCTCGCCGCACAGTACGGGGCGAGAATCAGCCACGCCTACGGCCGCGTCCTCAACGGCTATGCCATAGAGGCGAGTTCGGCACAGGCGCGACGGCTCGCGGCCGACTCCCGGGTCGCCTCGGTCGCCCAGGACACCGAGGTCGCCGACAGCCACTTCCAGCAGAACCCGCCGTCCTGGGGGCTGGACCGCATCGACCAACGGGCGCTGCCGCTCGACCGGGGGTACACCTGGCCCGAGTCCGCGGGCGCCGGGGTGACCGTCTACGTCGTCGACACCGGCATCCGGATCACCCACAAGGACTTCGGCGGCCGGGCCTCCTACGGCTGGGACTTCGTCGACGGCGACGCCAGGGCCCAGGACGGCAACGGCCACGGCACCCACGTCGCCGGGACGATCGCGGGCACCACGTACGGCGTCGCGAAGGAGGCAAAGCTGGTCGCGGTGCGCGTCCTCGACGACGACGGCTCCGGCACGACCGCGGACGTCATCGCGGGCATCGACTGGGTCACCGCCCACGCGCACAAGCCCGCGGTGGCCAACCTGAGCCTGGACGGTTACGCCAACCCCCAGTTGGACGCGGCCGTCCGCAACTCCATCGCCTCCGGTGTCACTTACACCGTGGCCGCGGGCAACGACGGGGCCCCGGCCGGGGATTACTCCCCCGCCCGGGTCCGCCAGGCGATCACGGTCGGCGCCACCGACCGCAAGGACGCCCGCGCCGCGTACTCCAACTACGGCCCCGCCCTGGACCTGTTCGCACCCGGCACGGCGATCACCTCGGACTGGAACACGAGCGACACCGCGAAGGCCACGGTCTCCGGTACGTCGATGGCGGCCCCGCACGCCACGGGCGCGGCGGCGCTGTATCTGGCGGACCACCCCACGGCCACCCCGGCCCGGGTCGGGACGGCGCTCGAACAGCAGGCGGCGGCCGGAGCGGTGACGGACGCGGGCCAAGGCTCTCCCAAGCGGCTCCTCCAGGTCGACAATCCGTAACCCGACGCGCGTAACGTGGCCGGTCTCACCCCTTTGCGGGCGGGACCGGTCGTCGGCGCGCGCCCGCGCGCCCCCGTTGCCAGAAAACCTTGACCCGAGCAGATCCGGGTAGTCGGCCACAAAGTAGTTAGCAGGGTGCCGGATTGGCCACCCGAACGGTGTGGGAAGGCTCCTCCGGTACACCTCGGTTCACCGCCGTACAGCTCGCAGGTCACACCTCCCCACACCCGTCATCCGCCCACCCACGTTGACGCGGACAGGAGCGGTCATGCCCGCAACGCACCACCCGTCGGCACCCCCGACCACCGACCCCGAGACCCCCCGCACACGGAGGCCCGAGGCCGGCCCCGCGACACCGGAGACACCCCCTCCGGGCAACAACCACAGCAGTCCCCGTACGAGCACGGAAAAAACCACCCCCGTGAGCGCGGCGCCGCCCACGAAACCGACCGCCACCCCACCCGCCCCGGCCGTCGCCCCCACCCTTGGGCGCATCCCGGTCCTGGACGTGCGGCCCGTCGTCCACGGGGGGCTCCGCCCCGCCAAGGCAGTGGTCGGCGAGGAGTTCGAGGTCAGCGCCACCGTGTTCCGCGAGGGTCATGACGCGGTCGCCGCCAACGTCGTACTCCTTGATCCGGAGGGGCGGCCGGGCCCCTGGACCCCGATGCGGGAGCTGGCCCCCGGCACCGACCGCTGGGGCGCGCGGGTCGCCGCGACTTCCACCGGCAGGTGGAGCTACCGGGTGGAGGCGTGGGGCGATCCCGTCGCCACCTGGCGGCACCATGCGGAGATCAAGGTTCCGGCCGGGATCGACACCGAGTTGGTGCTGGAGGAGGGGGCGCGCCTGTACGAGCGGGCCGCCGCCGGCGTACCGAAGAAGAAGGGCCGCCGCGACACGATCCTCACCGCCGTGGACGCCCTGCG
Source organism: Actinobacteria bacterium OK074 (assembly GCA_001298575.1). Lineage (GTDB taxonomy): Bacteria > Actinomycetota > Actinomycetes > Streptomycetales > Streptomycetaceae > Streptomyces. The sequence continues at coordinate 8,773 of LJCV01000292.1, read as the reverse complement.
CGACACCGCCCGCCCGGCCGCCTCCCGCCTCGCCGCCGCCCTGACCCCCGAGGTCGATGCCGTCCTCACCCGGTTCCCCCTGCGTGAACTGGTCACGGTCTCCGAGGAGTTGCCGTTGCTGGTGGAGCGGGAGCGGGCGTTGTTCGGGTCGTGGTACGAGTTCTTCCCGCGCTCGGAGAACGGGCGGCCCGGGGTCGTACCGGCTGTTCATGGCACGTTCCGGACGGCGGCCGGGCGGCTTCCGGCCATCGCGGCGATGGGTTTCGACGTCGTCTACCTGCCTCCGGTCCATCCCATCGGCCGGACGTTTCGCAAGGGTCCCAACAACACGCTCTCGGCCGGTGCGGGGGATGTGGGTGTGCCGTGGGCGATCGGTTCCGCGGCGGGCGGCCACGACGCCGTGCACCCGGCGCTGGGGACGGTGGAGGACTTCGCCGCGTTCGTGCGGACCGCTGCGGATCTGGGGCTGGAGGTGGCGCTGGACTTCGCGTTGCAGTGCTCGCCCGACCACCCCTGGGTGGTGGAGCATCCGGAGTGGTTCCGTCACCGGGTGGACGGGTCGATCGCGTACGCGGAGAACCCGCCGAAGAAATACCAGGACATCTACCCGGTCGCGTTCGATACGGACATGGACGGAATCGTCGCGGAAACGGTCCGGATTCTGCGTTTCTGGATGGGCCACGGCGTCCGCATCTTCCGGGTCGACAACCCGCACACGAAACCGGTGGTGTTCTGGGAGCGGGTGATCGGCGAGATCAACCGCCGGGATCCGGATGTGATCTTTCTGGCGGAGGCGTTCACGCGTCCGGCGATGATGCGCACGCTCGGTGCGGTGGGGTTCCAGCAGTCGTACACGTATTTCACGTGGCGGAACACGAAAAGTGAACTGACGGAGTATCTGGGTGAGTTGTCGGGTGAGGCGGCGGCGTGCATGCGGCCGAACTTCTTCGCCAACACCCCGGACATCCTGCACGAGTTCCTCCAGGAGGGCGGCCGGCCCGCGTTCGCGCTGCGTGCGGTACTGGCCGCGACCCTCTCCCCGGCCTGGGGGATCTACTCCGGCTACGAGCTGTGCGAGAACACCCCGCTGAAGGAGGGCAGCGAAGAATACCTGGACTCGGAGAAATACCAACTGCGTCCGCGGGACTGGCCCTCGGCGGAACGGGAGGGCCGTAGTATCGCGCCCCTGATCACCCGGCTGAACGCGATCCGGAACAGCAGCCCGGCGTTGCGGCAGTTGCGTGATCTGCATTTCCATCACGCGGACCAGGACGCGGTGATCGTGTATTCGAAGCGGAAGGGAACGGACACCGTGGTCGTGGTGGTGAACCTGGATCCGCACCACACCCAGGAGGCGACGGTGTCGTTGGACATGCCATGTCTGGGTCTTGGGTGGCACGAGGTGGTGCCGGTGCGGGACGAGCTCACCGGTGAGACCTTCCACTGGGGCCGGACCAACTATGTGCGCCTGGCGCCGGGCGACACCCCGGCGCATGTGCTGCGGGTCCTGCGGCCGTCCGCACCGCAGATCGGAGGGTCACCCACATCATGATCGTCAACGAGCCCGTCCCGGACACCTTCGAGGACACCCCGCAGGCCGACCGCGACCCCCAGTGGTTCAAACGCGCCGTCTTCTACGAAGTCCTGGTCCGCTCCTTCCAGGACAGCAACGGCGACGGCGTCGGCGACCTCAAAGGACTCACCGCCAAACTCGACTACCTCCAGTGGCTGGGCATCGACTGCCTCTGGCTGCCCCCCTTCTTCCAGTCCCCCCTGCGTGACGGCGGCTACGACGTCTCCGACTACACCGCCGTCCTGCCCGAGTTCGGCGACCTCGCCGACTTCGTCGAGTTCGTCGACGCCGCCCACCAGCGGGGCATGCGCGTGATCATCGACTTCGTCATGAACCACACCAGCGACCAGCACCCCTGGTTCCAGGAATCCCGCACCCACCCCGAGGGCCCCTACGGGGACTACTACGTGTGGGCGGACGACGACAAGCAGTACCCCGACGCCCGCATCATCTTCGTCGACACCGAAGCCTCCAACTGGACCTTCGACCCGGTCCGCAAGCAGTACTACTGGCATCGCTTCTTCTCCCACCAGCCGGACCTCAACTACGACAACCCGGCCGTGCAGGAGGAGATCGTCTCCGCGCTGCGGTTCTGGCTCGACCTCGGCATCGACGGCTTCCGCCTCGACGCCGTGCCCTACCTCTACCAGCGCGAGGGCACCAACTGCGAAAACCTCCCCGCCACCCACCACTTCCTGCAACGGGTGCGCAAGGAGATCGACGCCCACTACCCCGACACCGTCCTGCTCGCCGAGGCCAACCAGTGGCCCGAGGACGTGGTCGACTACTTCGGCCACTACGCCTCCGGCGGCGACGAATGCCACATGGCCTTCCACTTCCCCGTCATGCCCCGCATCTTCATGGCCGTCCGCCGCGAATCCCGCTACCCCGTCTCCGAAATCCTCGCGAAGACGCCGTCGATCCCCTCGGGCTGCCAGTGGGGCATCTTCCTGCGCAACCACGACGAACTGACCCTGGAAATGGTCACCGACGAGGAACGCGACTACATGTGGGCCGAATACGCCAAGGACCCCCGCATGCGCGCCAACATCGGCATCCGACGGCGCCTGGCCCCCCTGCTGGACAACGACCGCAACCAGATCGAACTCTTCACCGCCCTCCTCCTCTCCCTGCCCGGCTCGCCGATCCTCTACTACGGCGACGAGATCGGCATGGGCGACAACATCTGGCTCGGCGACCGCGACGCGGTGCGCACCCCCATGCAGTGGACCCCCGACCGCAACGCCGGCTTCTCCTCCTGCGACCCCGCCCGCCTCTACCTCCCCACGATCATGGACCCCGTCTACGGCTACCAGGTCGCCAACGTCGAGGCGTCGATGTCCTCCCCGGCGTCCCTGCTGCACTGGACCCGCCGGATGATCGAGATCCGCAAACAGAACCCCGCCTTCGGCCTGGGCTCCTACACCGAACTCCCCTCCTCCAACCCGGCCGTACTGGCCTTCCTGCGCGAGTACGGCGACGACCTCGTCCTGTGCGTGCACAACTTCTCCCGCTTCGCCCAGCCCACCGAACTCGACCTCCGGGCCTACCACTCACGCCACCCCGTCGAGCTGATCGGCGGAGTCCGCTTCCCCGCCATCGGCGAACTGCCCTACCTCCTCACCCTCGCCGGACACGGCTTCTACTGGTTCCGCCTCCGCAAGGACGTCTCCCCGGACACCAAGGTGAACCTGTTCGTGGGCACCTGACGTGTTCGTGGGCTCCGGAAAGGACGCCGCCCATGCCGAAGACCGCAACGCCCCGGACCACATCGCCCCGGACCTCAACACCCCGTCGCCGTCGCGCCGATGGGGGAGCGTTGATGGCCTCGCTCGCCGGGCTGCTGCACGTGTGGCTGCCCCGACAGCGCTGGTTCGCCGGCAAGGGCCGCCCGGTCACGGACCTCGTGCTCCTCTCCGCGACCGAACTCCACCCGGACTGCCTGCACTTGATCGTGCGCGCCGAACACGCGGACTCCGCCGCCGACGGCACTCCCGCCCACGACTGCTACCAACTCCTGCTCGGCATACGGGAGTCCGTGCCCGCCCCGGGCAGTCGGCTCGCGCGCGCCGCGATCGGCCGCCCCGGCGAGGGCCCGCTCGCCGGGATGCTCGTCTACGACGCCCTCCAGGAACCCCGCTCGGCCGCCCTGCTCCTGGAACGACTGCGCACCCCCGGCAGCGCGGGCGCCCTGACCTTCGAGCGCGACCCCCGGACGCCGCTGCCCGCCGGTCTCGCCCCGCGTGTCCTCGACGCCGAGCAGTCCAACTCCTCGCTGGTGTACGGCGACACGTACATACTCAAGGTCTTCCGACGGGTCCAGCCCGGTGTCAACCCGGACCTCGAAGTACCCGGTGCCCTCGCCCGGCAGGGCTGCACCCGGGTCCCGCCGCCCGTGGCCTGGATCCGCACCGCACAGCCCTGGGACGCGACCCTGGCAGTACTCCAGCCGTACCTGCGCGGCGCCGCGGACGGCTGGACCAGGGCGCTGCGGTCGCTGAAGGCCGACGGGGACGGCACGTCCGGGACGTCCGGCACGTCCGGTGGGTTCGGTACATCCAGCGCATCCAGTACGTCCGGCGCGGACTTCACCGGCGAGGCGTACGAACTGGGCCGCGCCACCGCCGAAGTGCACCTGGCCCTCGCCGCGGCCTTCCCGCTCGCCGCCCAGGACCGGCGGCACAACGCGCTGCTCGCCGCCGGGATGACCGAGCGGCTGGAGGCCGCGACCCGGGCCGTACCCCAACTCCTGCCGTACGCCCCCGCGTTGAGGTCCGCCTTCGAGGCGTTCGCCCGGCTCGACCCGGCCTGTCCCGCCCAGCGCGTCCACGGCGATCTGCACCTCGGGCAGGCGCTGTGCGCGGGACGGGAGTGGCACCTCATCGACTTCGAGGGCGAGCCCGCCCGCCCCCTGCCCGAACGCCGCCGCGCCCAGTCCCCGATCCGCGACGTCGCCGGCATGCTGCGCTCCTTCGACTACGCGGCCCGCACCGCCCGCCCCTGGCGCCCCGAGTGGTCCCAGCGCTGCCGTGACGCGTACTGCGCGGGCTATGCGGCCGAGGCGGGCTGGGACCCCCGGCAGGACGCCGAGTCGCTGCGCGCGTACGAGACGGACCGGGCCGTCTACGAGGTCCTGTACGAGGCCCGGCACCGCCCCGACTGGCTGTCCGTGCCGATGGCGGCGGTCACCCGCCTCGCCCAGCGCCCGCCGACCGGATCGAGGAGACCCACGCCGTGAGCCGACCCCCGCAGGTGTCCGTCGACGCCGACGACCGTGCCCGTCTGCTGGCAGGCACGCACCACGCACCGCACGCCGTCCTGGGCGCCCACCCCGTACCCGGCGGCGTCGCCTTCCGCGCCCTGCGCCCCTACGCCCACTCCGTGACCGTCGTCTGCGACACCCTCCACGCCGAACTCCACCACGACGGCGACGGCTTCTTCTCCGGCCTCCTCCCCCTCAACACCGTCCCCGCCACCTACCGCCTGCTCGTGAAGTACGACGGCACCGTCCAGGACACCGAGGACGCCTACCACTTCCTCCCAGCCCTCGGCGAACTGGACCTCCACCTCATCGGCGAAGGCCGCCACGAAGAACTCTGGAAGGCACTGGGCGCCCGGCCCATGACCCACCAGGGCGTACCCGGCACCCGCTTCACCGTCTGGGCCCCCAACGCCCGCGGCGTCCGCATCACCGGAACCTTCAACTACTGGGACCCCACCGCGTATCCGATGCGCTCCCTGGGCTCCAGCGGCATCTGGGAACTCTTCATCCCCCACATCGGCGAAGGCGAGCTGTACAAGTTCGACATCACCCGCCCCGACGGCACCCACACCCAACGCGCCGACCCCATGGCCCGCCACACCCAAGTACCCCCCGACACCGCCTCCATCGTGACGCAGTCGACATACACGTGGCACGACGACGAATGGATGACGAGCCGCGGCGAACGCCCCGTCCACGAGGCCCCGTTCTCCGTCTACGAGGTCCACCTGGCCTCCTGGCGCCCAGGATTGACCTACCGTCAACTCGCCGACCAACTCCCCGCCTACATCACCGACTTGGGCTTCACCCACGTAGAACTGCTCCCCATAGCCGAGCACCCCTTCGGCGGCTCCTGGGGCTACCAGGTCACCGGCTTCTACGCACCCACCGCACGCCTGGGCACCCCCGACGACTTCAAGTACCTCGTCGACGCCCTGCACCGCGCCGGGATCGGCGTGATCGTCGACTGGGTCCCGGCCCATTTCCCGCGCGACGACTGGGCGTTGGCCGAGTTCGACGGACGACCGCTGTACGAGCACGAGGACCCGCAACGGGCCGCCCACCCCGACTGGGGCACCCTGGAGTTCGACTACGGCCGCCGCGAGGTGCGCAACTTCCTCGTCGCCAACGCCCTGTACTGGCTGGAGGAGTTCCACATCGACGGCCTGCGCGTGGACGCGGTCGCCTCCATGCTCTACCTCGACTACTCCCGCGAACCCGGCCAGTGGACCCCCAACGAACACGGCGGACGCGAGAACCTGGACGCGGTCGCCTTCCTCCAGGAGATGAACGCCACCGTCTACCGCAAGGTGCCGGGCGTGGTGACGATCGCGGAGGAGTCCACCGCCTGGGACGGCGTCACCCGCGCGACCCACCACCACGGCCCCGGCGGCTTCGGCGGGCTGGGCTTCGGCCTGAAGTGGAACATGGGCTGGATGCACGACACCCTCGACTACCTCCAGCACGACCCGGTCCACCGCGCCTACCACCACCACGAGATGACCTTCTCCATGGTGTACGCCTACAGCGAGAACTACGTCCTGCCCCTCTCCCACGACGAAGTCGTCCACGGCAAACGCTCGCTGGTGAGCAAAATGCCCGGCGACTGGTGGCAGCAGCGCGCCAACCTCCGCGCCTACCTCGCCTTCATGTGGGCCCACCCCGGCAAACAACTCCTCTTCATGGGCCAGGAGTTCGCCCAGGGCGCCGAATGGTCCGAAACCCACGGCCCCGACTGGTGGCTCCTGGACCCCGGCTACGGCGCGGAGCCGGACCACCGGGGCGTCCGCGACCTGGTCCGCGACCTCAACACCACCTACCGCCACACCCCCGCCCTCTGGCAACGCGACACCACCCCCGACGGCTTCACCTGGGTGGCCGGGGACGCGGCGCAGGACAACGTCTTCGCGTTCCTGCGCCACGACGCGGAGGGGGTGCCGCTCCTGGCGGTGTCCCACTTCTCACCGGTGGTGCGGCACGACTACCGCATAGGGGTACCGGAGGACGTCCCGGCCTGGCACGAGGTCCTGAACACGGACGCGGCGCGCTACGGCGGCAGCGGCGTCCTGAACCCGGACCCCCTGAAGCCCGATCCCCAGCCCTGGCACGGCCACCCCGCCAGCATCCGCCTCACGCTGCCCCCGCTGGGGACGGTGTGGCTGCGCCCGGCGTGACCGTGACCGGCCCGCACGGGCAGGTCCGCGGCCCACTCCTCCTCCAGGAAACGCACCCCCGACTTGCCGTCCAGCAGCCCCGACCACGACGACGGCGCATCGGCCCCCAGCGGTGTCATCGCACCGACGCCCGTCACCAGCACACGACCGTTACGGCCCACACGAGCCCCCTCGAATCGCGCACCAGCCACGGCGAGGGCGCGGTCAGAACCAGTGCAGGCAGTGCGGAGAGCGGTCGGTGCGGAAGAGGGCGTCGGCGAGGGTGGCCGCGTCCGGGTGGTGGGCCCGGACGTGTCCGGCGCGCACGAGTGTGCTGGGGGCGGTGCCGCCGAGGTAGAGCGAGCCGAGGTCGCGCACGTCCAGGGAGAGGTCGGGCTCCCGGTCCGTCGGGACGCAGTCGGCCTTGCCGTCCCGGACGGTCAGCAGGTGGCGGCCGTGCTCGCCGAGGAACGGGTCTACGACGTCGAGGACCAGCTCGCCGTCGGTGAACCAGCCGCGCGCGGTCAGCGCACGCGGGACGTCCAGCAGCCGGACCCAGAGCCAGTCCGTATCGCCGCCCACCTCGGCGGCGCGGAAGTCCGCGAGCTGCCAGCGCAGTGGGTGCCGGAGCGGGAGGTGCTTGAACACGACCCGGGAGACCAGGTCGTGGCCGACCGCGAACCGGGCCAGGGCCGTGAAGACGGCGTCGTCGGTGGCGATGGTCTCGTCGACCGTCATGGCGGCGTCGGCGATCGAGTAGCTGGCGTATCCGTCCGGCACGCCGTCGGCGTCCCGGTGGACGGCGACGTAGCGCGGCGCCGGAGAGATCGGGGGCTGTCCCGCGCGCAGGGCCCACCAGCGGTGCGGCCGGGACAGCGCGCCGGGCTGGGCGCGGCGGTACCGGTCGTAGACCTCTTCCAGGATCTCGCCGCACTCGGCACGCCGCAGCACCTCGACCGAGCCGCCGTCCGCGTCGCTGTCCGAGCCACCGTCCGAGCCGCCGTCCGAGCCGGTCGCCGCCGCGTCGGCCGTTCCGTGCGCCCGGGGCGGGGTGAGGGCGGCCCGGTGGCGCTGCACCGTCAGCTGCTGTGTGTAGGTCGCCGGTCCGTAGCCGAACCTGCCGTAGATCGTGGCCTCGGAGGCCAGCAGCACGGAGAGGAACTCCCCGCGGGCCCGCAACTCGGCGAGCTGGTGCCGCATCATCGCGCTGAGCACGCCCCGGCGCCGGTGCGAGGGCAGCACGCCGACGGCGGTCACCCCGGAGGTCGGGACGAGGATCTCCCCGGGCAGGGTCAGCTCGAAGGAGTACGCACCGGCGGTACCGACAGGCCGCCCGTCCGCCGCCAGGGCAAGCAGGCAGCGGTCCATCTCGAACGCCGACCACCAGAGCCCGCCACCGTCGACCGGAGTCTCCGGAAAAAGCCCGAACGCGGCATGCATCGTGCCAACAAAGACGTCACGGTCCTCATCGGTCGTGGAACGAATCTCCATAACTGCCGCTGCCCCCTAAAAAATACCGCCACCAAGCCTGCCACCGCCCCGACACAATGCAACGCTGCCCCACACCCCGGTCAACCGAATTACCCCGGTCCCCACACGCCGCCCCAAAGGGGCGCGAGGAACGGCGCGAGCAACCACAAACACCCCCGCACCCGCCAACACCCCTCGCCCCCCGCCCCATTGGGCGCCCGAGAGCACCTCTACACCCTGCCGAGTCGGGCCGGCGGGAGGCGACACCGCCTCCCCCCCCCAGCGACCCACCCCACCCCCACACTCAGTCACCCC